>NZ_KI914759.1:104182-173473 GCF_000520515.1 Arthrobacter sp. H20 | reverse complement strand
TCTACAGCGTTCTGCTTATACTCCGCCGTGAACTTCCCTCGAGCCGATCCCATATAAACCAGACGTCCTTCCATAGAAGGCAGCTAAATCACCCGTCCCAAAAATCGGAAACAGTCCACTCCCTACCCCTCAACGAAAGTCGCAGCTCTTGCCTCGTAAGCCCACCCACCTCGTCGCCCTCGCTCTGGCAGCGTCAGTCGGTCTTCCCGCCTCAGGATGCGCCACGCCCGCCGCTGACCCGCCGCAGACGTCCGCTCCGCGGACGACGGCGCTGGAAACCCCCGTCGCTCCTGCCACCGAGTCAGTTGACCCTGAAACAGTTAGCCCTGACGGTGCCGAGAGTGCTAGCGCTGCTGCCGACAACCCGGGCGTGAGAATTCAACCGGCCACCAGTGCCCTGGTCGAGGCCTCACCGCGGCCAGTCTCCCTCGATATCCCTGGCACGGATATCACCGTGAAAGTGATTGATGTAGGGGTGGAAAGCGACAATGAAATGGAGATTCCAGAGAGCTTCTACGAGGCAGGATGGTATCGCTACGGGCCCGCGCCGGGTGCTGCAGCAGGCAATGCAGTCCTCGCGGCTCACATCGACATCGGGACGGAGGTTATGCCCTTTACCCAGCTGAAAGACGTTCCGCCAGGAACTGTCATTACTGTTGGCCGCGAGAATGCTGAGCCTGTGCAGTACGAAGTCACTGATGTCCGGCATGAGCCGAAAGCAACACTCGACACCGCGGAGATTTTCCATCGTGATGGCGAACATCAGCTGATGATTATCACCTGCGGAGGGGGCTGGCTAGCAGACGAGGATGATTATGAGGATAATGTTGTGCTGACGGCCTCCCCGCTCTGAAAGGGTCATGAACGCAGTCGACCCGTTGGCAGTGTGGATGCCTAACCAGGGGGCATAACAGACGCGTCCGCGCCGTTAGGAGAGTAGGTTGACACCTCCAGGCCACGAGTGGACTCCGCAGCGCGACCTCGAATTCTCAGCAGGTGAGGAACACGCACTTGCGCTTGCCTACAAGAGCTTCGCCCCGTTGATTTTTACTGTCGCACTTCGTTCACTTGGTGACCGTTCAGCCGCTTCCGACGTGACCCAGGAAGTGTTTGTCAGGGCGTGGCGCTTTCGATCCGGCTACAGCCCCAACGCGGGCAGCCTACCCGCGTGGTTACTCGGTATCAGCAGGAACGCTGTGTCCGATGCACAATCGGCCCGCCAGAAAAGTGACAAGATCGTGCAGCGAGTCCACACGGTCGGGGACCTCAGGGCACAGGAGGATGGCACCGACGAGATTGAAAGCGTGGCCAACCGGGTAGTGCTCGATTCGGAACTTGAATTGTTGGGCGAACCCCAACAATCAATCCTTCGCCTCGCCTTCTACGAAGACTTAACACATCAACAAATATCTTCCCGGCTCGATCTGCCACTCGGGACAGTCAAGAGCCATATTCGCCGAAGCCTCACTCAACTACGCAGCCGATTGGAGACCTGGAATGCAGCACCTTGACCCGGGGACCATCAGTATGGCTGCCCTCGACGAATCCCTTGATGAGTCCTCCCAGGAACATCTTGACGGCTGCCCCAGGTGCGCCGCCGAGGTGGGGGAGCTCAACAGCGTGGTCCTCGCCGCACGCGGTGACGCCACCGACGCCGTGCTGGAATCACCCGATCCTCAGGTGTGGGCGACGATCCATCGGGAACTCGGTCTGCAACCATCGCTGAGTGCTGACCCGCTGACCCTTTCCCCGCCGGCGGACTCCAGCGCGACCGTGTCCGAGCTGGCGCCTCTGCAATCCAGAGAGCACCGCTCGAAGAACCCGCGCACTAAGAATCGGCTCCCGAAGATGCGGACCTTCGACTCGAAGTTCATGATCGCCGCCGTCACCGTCGGCGTATTGGCTGGCGGTGCGGCCGTCTGGGCAACTCAGCAGCTTGGCGTGGAAGGTTCAGCAGACGTTCTCGCGAAAATCGACCTCGATCCGCTGGATGGCTTCACCGCCCAGGGAAGTGCAACTGTGTTTGCTGCCGAGGAGGGTACTCGCACCCTGGAGATCACTATGACCGATGAGCAGGCGGACGGATATCAGGAAGTGTGGTTGATCGCGCCGGACCTGGAGCAGATGTACAGCCTCGGTGTTATCGGCGGCGGGACCAGTTCTTTCGCTATCCCCGACAGCGTCGATCTGGCAGCGTTCCCCATCGTTGACGTCTCAGACGAGCCGCTCGACGGTGACCCGCTGCACTCAGGAGTCAGCGTCCTACGAGGCACTCTCGGCGCCTCCGGCGGTTAGCGCCTCAGGGAGCTCCGCACTGGCCGGTCACCGCTAGGCTGAAGGAACACTGACCGGAAGGCACGTAAATGATCGAACTGACTCTTGAGAACAACGTCGCTGAAATTGTGTTGAATGCGCCGGCGAAACTGAACTCCCTTGATGGAGAGGCACTGGGGGAGTTGTCCCGGGCCTATGATGAGGCCGCCGCCGCCGCAGCCAAAGGATCTGTGCGGGCGCTGGTTCTTCGCGGCGAGGGTCGGGCGTTCTGCGCGGGACGTGACATCTCCAATGTTCATCCGGAGTCCGACGATGCAGTCGCTTACCTGGAGGGCCTGGTCACTCCCCTTTTGCGGAAGATGGCTGCGTTTCCGGCGCCCACATTTGCTGCGGCGCACGGCGCCTGCCTCGGTGTCGGGCTCGGGCTCCTGGTCGCCACCGATGTGGTCTATGTGGCCGAGAATGCCAAACTCGGCTCGCCGTTCGCGAAACTCGGGGCCACTCTCGATTCTGGCGGACACTGGCTGTTCACCGAACGTCTTGGTGCGCATCGCACCCTTGACCTGATCTACACGGCCGAGCTCATGACAGGGGCGGACGCCGTCGCCGCCGGCCTGTTCAGCCGGGTAATGCCCGCAGACGAGCTCCTACCAAGAACACGGGAGACTGCCCGGCGGGTCGCGTCGGGCGCGACCGGAGCTTTCAGGGCCTCGAAGGACCTGGTGGCAGGGATCCGCGACCGTCGGATGGGACTGTGGGAGTCGATCAGCGAAGAAAACGCTGCGCAGGGAGAACTGTGCAGCAGCGACGACTATGCCGAGGGATTCACTGCCTTCCAGGAGAAACGCACACCTGTATTCAACGGCTAACGCGCTTCTGCCCTGTGGTCAGGGCTGCTCAGCGGCGGCAGGATTTTGTTGGGGGTGCCCTGCTCGGAGGGTCGACCGAGCAGGTATCCCTGTCCAAAATCGCAGCCGAGCCCGTGGAGCGATTGAGCCTGGCTGGCGGTTTCAATACCTTCGGCGACCACTCTCAGCTTCAGTGCATGGGCCAGTCCGACGACGGCGTTGACGACGGCGAAGCTCTCTCGCCGTCGGGCATTGTCATCAAGACCGGCAGTAAACGAGCCATCGATTTTTACCGTGTCAACGGGGAATTGGGCGAGATAGGACAGGGACGAGTAACCGGTGCCGAAATCGTCGATCGCCAGGTTGACCCCGGTTGCCCGCAGCTTGATGAGAGTTGCTCTGGCACGGTCGAGATTGACCATCAGGACACTTTCGGTGATCTCCAGTCCGAGCGCGCTGCCCGGGACCTGGTGCTCATCGAGGGCCCGTTGGACAGTCGCCGCAAAATCGGGGCTGCGTAGCTCGTACGCTGACACATTGACCCAGACCACCGGGGGAGTGGCACCCGTAGCGTGCCTTCTGCCGACCTCGCGTAGGGCCTCGCCGAGGACCCAGGCCCCAAGGTCAATGATCAGCCCGGTCTCCTCCGCGAGATCGATGAAGTCTCCGGGCATCAGCAAACCGCGGGACGGGTGCTGCCAGCGGACCAAAGCTTCAAGCCCAACTACTTCGCCGTCGGCCAGGCTCATCTCGGGCTGGTAGTGCAGGCGAAGCTGCCCCTCCCGGATGCCCTTCAGGAGATCGCTCTCAAGCTGCGCACGGGTTCGTACCTGAGTGCACAGCGCCTTGTCGTAGACCGATGAACGGTTTCGACCCTGTTCCTTGGCTGCGTACATTGCGTCGTCGGCGTCACGGAGCAGCTCGGAGGTGGAGATGTGCTCGGGGCCGGCGAGGGCGATGCCAATGGACGCCGAGACGAAAACCTCAGTACCACCGATCATGATGGGCGGCTTGAGCGCGGCGAGAATCCTGGTTGCTGCAGCCGTTGCTTGCTCAGCTGTCGAATCCAGGCACAGGACCACAAACTCGTCGCCGCTCAGGCGTGCCACGGTATCGGAGGGCCGTGCGGCGGCTCGTAGGCGGCGGGCAACCTCGGTGAGCACGCCATCGCCTGCCTGGTGGCCGTGGGTGTCGTTGATGGCTTTGAACCGGTCCAGGTCGCAGAACAGCACAGCGACAGCCGGCGTGGCGCCCCGGGTTGCGTTCAGCGTCTGCCCCAGGCGGTCAACGAGCAGGGCGCGGTTCGGCAGACCGGTGAGCGTGTCGTGCAGCACCTGGTGCTGCAGCATGGCCTCGAAGGCTTTGCGGTCAGTGATGTCCTCGATGTGGTCGATCAGCATGCCTGCGCCGTCGACGCCGTCGGGAACCACCGAGGAGGAATGCAGAATGCCCACCACCGCTCCGTCGGCGTGGAGGAACCGGGTTTCATGTCGCCGTCGGTCGGTGACGCCCCGCAGCAGTGACCGACGATGGCGTTCCGCTGGGTCACGATCGTCGGGATGGGTCAGGTCCTGAACCGACATGGTCAAAAGAGTCTTCTCATCGCGGCCGAGCAACTCTGTCAGGGCCCTGTTGACCTGGATGAACTCCCCGGTAGGGGAGGTGACTGCCATCCCGATCGGTGCGTCGTCGAAAGCACTGCGGAAACGATGGTTCGACTCCTCCAACTCCAGCTCAGTCAGCTTGAGCTCACTGATGTCGCTGCAGGCCAGCACCAGGGAACTGCGGGGATCGGCCCCGCTCGTGTCGAGGTCGGCGACACTCACCTCAAACCAACGCCATTCACCGTCAGTGTGACGGAGCCGGAGCTCGGTGATGGCGCTGCGGCCCAGGCGAAGCCCCGGGGTGGCTGTGAGGAGGACACCGGCACGGTAGCTGTCATCGGGGTGGACCAGGTCGAGGAACGCTCTTCTGGTAAGCGCTGCACCGGCTGCACCCAGCAGCTGCTCGGACGTGGGGCTCACTGACGCTACCTGGCGCTGGTGGTCAAGGATGATGACCAGGTCCGAGGTATTCGCAAGCATGGTCTGCACAGCGATTTCGCGGTGTTTTCGGTGGGTGATATCCCGTTGAACAGCTACCCAGTGGGTGTACCAGCCCTTGGCATTTGCTACGGGAGTGATATTGATCTGGACCCAGAATTCCTGCCCATTTTTGTGGACGTTGAGCAGCTCAACTTCGACCGGTTCCCAGGCTTTGAGCGCTGCACGCAGCCGGTCCAATTCCCTCCGGTCCGTCTTTGGGGACTGCAGAACCCGCGGGGTTTTTCCGACAATTTCGTGAGGTTCGTACCCAGTCATCCGAGTGAATGCCGGGTTGACGTAGATAACCTCCGGCCCGCCGGAGGGGAGGTCGACAGGTTCGGCTCGCGTGACGAGCACCACATCGTTTGCATTGACCACTATGGATTCGAACAGGGCTGCAGTCTTTGCATCCGGAATTACGGCGAACCTGCGCGGTTCAGTATCCGGCACAGCGTTGTCAATCATGCTTTCCCCTTTAAAGCCAAGCCGATCACGGCACCCGTGGGCTTTTTTATGCTGGCCGGTGACGCTATTACATCATAGGGTGGTGCAGCGCCTTGACCAGACGAATTGCTGGGGTCATCAGGTGTCGTTGGATGCAGGAATTTATAACTTTTAGGAGACTTTTTGTGGTGAAAGGGTACTTTCAAAGTATTTTCCCCAGGCAATGACTTTTACTGGTGTTGTGGCCGGGGGGCGGTCTCGCAGCGTCTCATGGGGGAGGGCGACATTCAGAACGGGATGTCACCACCAGTCAGGGGCTGCTCCTTGGCCGCACCAGGTCCCATAGGCAACTGTCCCCCGGGCAGCCTCAGCGAGTGTCAATGTCCTCGAAGACCAGGAAGGTCTGGGTGTCCATGACACCCGGCATCGACTGCAGTTGGTCGAAAATGACCCGGCGAAGCCCCACGTTATCCTCGGCACGCACCAGCAGAATGACGTCAAAGTCCCCACCCACCAGCGCAATGTGGTGGATTTCGGGAACATCCCGAAGCCGCTCCCGTAGTTCCCGCCACGCGTGCTGCTGCACTTTGAGGGTGACGTAAGCGGACGATCGCAACCCTGCTTTGATCGGATCGATCAGGGCAGTGAATTTGGTGAGAACCCCCGATTCGGTGAGGCGCGCGATGCGTGAGTAGGCATGAGCGCGTGAGATGTGGACGTTCTCAGCAACGGCCGTCACCGATAGGCGGCCGTCCTGGGTAAGTTCGGAAAGAATCCGCCGGTCCACTTCGTCCAATGGTTGATCCACTATTTGTCCATACCTTCCTACGTAACGCAGCTCACACTTGCAGTTCGTCTACACAAAGCTGCTCTATCTTTCCTGAAGTCTACAACTTGGGCTGTAAGTAGATACGAAAAGTTGCTGCAGCCCATAATTGGATGACACAGCATCTAGCACCCATGATCGTTTGAGTGCGGAGGATCAGGCTAATCGCCGCCCCAGCAGGGCGGTATGACGGAGGCGGACATGATTATCTCAATCGGCAACACCATGGCACACGGAGCTACCTCCCCCCGACCGGATCTCATTGAAGCGGAGATGCTTCCCTCCGCTGTACCAGTTCAGCTGGTTGATCCGGCTGGAGCCCACACTCCTCACGACACCTATCAGCTGCCGGCCGGTGACGGTCTCTTGGACGCCTACCGCAAGCTGGTCATTGGCCGTCGGATTAACGACCAGGCCAATGCACTGGTGCGGCAGGGGCGGATGGCCGTTTACCCCTCCTCCCACGGTCAGGAGGCGTGTCAGGTCGCTGCCGCAGTTGTCATCGACCGCCAGGACTGGCTGTTCCCCACGTACCGTGACACGGTCGCAGTGATCACCCGCGGTGTAGACCCGCTTGAGGTCCTCACCTTGCTGCGCGGTGACTGGCATTCAGGGTACGACCCCCTGGAACACAGGGTCGCCACCCAGGCCACACCCCTGGCAACTCAGCTGCTTCATGCCGTTGGAGTGGCACACGCCGCCAAGCTGAAGGGTGAGGACACGGTGGTGCTGGCACTGTGTGGTGATGGTGCCACGAGTGAGGGCGACTTCCATGAGGCGCTGAATTTTGCTGCAGTGTTCCATGTGCCAGTGGTCTTCCTTATTCAGAACAACGAGTACGCGATCTCGGTGCCCCTGTCGTCGCAGACAGTTGCGCCATCGCTGGCTCACAAGGCGATCGGGTACGGAATGCCGGGCGAACGGGTGGACGGCAACGACCTCGCCGCTCTCCTCTCGGTGCTCGGTGTGGCTGTCGAACGGGCCCGCGAGGGCGGTGGACCGTCCCTGGTGGAAGCCCACACCTACCGGATGCAGGCCCATACCAATGCCGACGATCCTTCCCGCTACCGCTCCCCGGATGATGTGGAGAAGTGGATACCGAAGGACCCACTCAGCCGCATGCGCATCTATCTGCGTGAGGTGAAACTACTCGACGACGACGGCGAAACCCGCATAGCGGCGGAGGCAGAGGAGATGGCGGCAACCCTCAGGGACGGACTCAACACGGATCCGGTGGTCGATCCCGAGGACCTGTTCAACTACGTTTTCACCGAAAAGACCAGTCAGCTACGCGAACAGGCCGACCTGTTGCGTGGGGAACTCAGCCGCGAACAGCCCTCCGAGGACGTGACCCCATGACCGACACCACTGAACGAGTGCTTGACAACGCGCCGGCAAGCGCGCAGCCGCAGACCCTTACTGCCCAACCCGTCACCTTCGCCAAAGCCCTCAACGCAGCGCTCGCCGATGCCATGGAAGCTGATACATCAGTGGTGATGTTCGGTGAGGATGTCGGTGCCCTGGGTGGGGTCTTCAGGATCACCGACGGGCTCACCGCGCGCTTCGGGACCGATCGCTGCTTCGACACCCCGCTGGCCGAGGCAGGAATCATGGGGATGGCCGTCGGCATGGCAATGAACGGGATGCGACCAGTGGTCGAGATGCAGTTCGACGCCTTCGCCTACCCGGCATTCGAGCAGGTGGTCAGCCACGTAGCCAAGATGCCCAACCGGACGAAGGGCAAGGTCAAACTGCCCATCGTCATTCGCATCCCGTACGCCGGCGGTATCGGCGGGGTGGAGCACCACTGCGACTCCTCCGAGTCCTACTACGCCCATACCCCTGGGTTAACAGTCTTGGCACCGGCGACGGTTCGGGACGCCTACACCATGCTGCGTGAGGCAATCCGTTACCCGGACCCAGTGGTATTCCTCGAGCCGAAAAAGCTCTACTGGTCCAAGGAAGTGCTGGACCTTGCGGAACTCCGGGAAACATTCGAAGCCAGCACGGCCGCGCCTTCCATCGGCCGAGCAGTGGTTGCCCGTGCAGGCACGGACGCGACTCTGGTGGCCTACGGCCCGTCCGTGCCAACCGCCATGGCTGCTGCTGCTGCCGCAGCTGAGGAGGGACGCTCACTCGAGGTCATCGATGTACGCTCCATTGTTCCGTTCGACGATGACACCGTGTGCGCCAGTGTGCGCAAGACCGGCCGGGCGGTGGTTATTGCGGAAGCGCCGGGGTTCGCTTCAGTGGCGTCAGAAATTGTCGCCCGGATCCAGGAACGCTGTTTCCACTCTCTTGCCGCACCGGTGCGGCGTGTCACAGGGTTTGATGTGCCGTACCCGTCCCCGAAGCTGGAACACTTCTTCCTACCGAGTGTTGACCGTATTCTGGACACCGTTGACGAACTGCAGTGGGAGGATCAGGCGTGAGTGCCACGACGACCAGCGCACCAGCGCCGACCGCTGCGCTCCAGTTGTTCAACCTCCCTGATCTTGGCGAGGGTCTTACCGAGGCGGAGTTGGTGAACTGGCTGGTTGCCGAGGGCGACGTCGTCGTGGTGGACCAGGCGATCGCTGAGGTAGAGACCGCCAAATCAGTGGTGGAGGTGCCGTCACCGTTTGCCGGCGTCGTCGAGAAGCTCCACGGCCGCGCCGGGGAGACAATCGACGTCGGCAAGCCGCTCATCTCTGTCCGCAAGGCCGGGTCGCCCGGTCGCAGCCAGCCCGCCGGCGGAACCGAGCTAACAGGGGATGTCCAGCCGACCGCTGCAGAAGAAACCTACCGCGAGGAGGAACGGGCAGGAATTACCCTACCGGACACTTCAGCGCCAGTTGCGACGCCTGCTCCCGATGAGGGTTCCGGAAACGTCCTGATTGGCTACGGCACACCCGGGGGGCTCACCTCCGGTCGGCGACGACGCCCAAAGCACCAGCTACCCGCTAGCTCCGAAGCCCCCACCCCGGTCGTTGAATTGCCAGCCGCTGGCGCTGCCCCGGTTTGGTCCGGCGGCGCCAAGCAGTTCATCTCACCGCTGGTGCGCAAACTTGCCCGGGATGCAGGCCTTACCTCCGCTGGCTTCACCGGGTCAGGCACCGACGGCCTGGTGCTGCGACGTGACGTTGAGGAGGCCATCAGGCGGATCACCGACGGCCGCCCGCCAGCCGCATCGCTAACCGGGGCAGGCGCCGACACCGGAATCTCTTCCTCGGAGAGCCCCGGAACCGACCGCAAGTCAGGGCTGGCGATCACCACCCGCACCCCGGTCAAGGGCGTGCGGAAGACGGTTGCCGACAACATGGCGCGCAGCCGCCGGGAGATCCCCGAGGCAACCGTGTGGGTGGATGTAGACGCCACAGCGCTGATGGACCTTCGGGCGTCGCTCAAGCGCTCACGCCCTGACAGCACGCCCGGCCTATTGGCCTTCGTGGCCCGGTTTGTCACCGCGGGCCTCGCAAAGTATCCGGAGCTGAACACCCGGATCGTCACCGATGAGGAGGGCCGACAGGAAATCCTCGGGTTTGATGGGGTGAACCTGGGGATCGCCGCCCAGACTGATCGCGGACTGATGGTCCCTTGTGTTCACCGCGCGGACAGCCTGAGCGCTCGCGCTATGGATGCAGAGATCCGGCGACTGACCGCCGTCGTCCGCGACGGCAAGGCGACTCCGGCGGAGCTGACCTCAGGGACATTTACCCTGAACAATTACGGCGTGTTTGGCGTTGATGGCAGTGCTGCGATCATCAATCACCCCGAGGCAGCAATCCTGGGCATCGGCCGGATTATCGACCGGCCGTGGGTGGTGGACGGTGCCCTGGCCGTTCGGAAGATCACCGAGCTCACCCTGACGTTCGACCATCGCGTGTGCGACGGCGGCGTTGCCGGCGGATTCCTGCGGTATGTTGCGGACGCGATCGAGAATCCGGGCAGCGTGCTTGCAGACCTTTGAAGAAAGTGGTCCGGCGGTGTCCCCACCGCTCATTGGCCCGGTAGCAGCCCCTGAGCAGCACATCATGACCTTCAATATCCGACGGTCAATGCCCCATTTGCTTCCCGGCAACCGGGATTCCTGGGCAGTTCGTGCCCCCTTGGTGACTCGACTCCTCGGCGATGAGCAGCCCACCCTGCTCGGTGTACAGGAGGCGCTGCCGGGTCAGTTGAACGCCGTGGGAGCCGGGCTCGGCAGCGACTACGCTGGCATCGGCCGGGGGCGCAACGCTGACGGTTTAGGGGAGCAGTGCCCCCTGTTCTACGATCGGCGGCGGCTGGTGCTGATCGAATGGGCGCAGCTGGCCCTCTCAGGCACCCCAGCCGTCCCGGGCTCGACGTCGTGGGGCAACCGGATCCCACGGATTGCAGTCCGTGCCCTGTTTAGCGATCTCACCACCGGGAAGGAGTTCGTGGTGATTAACACCCACCTCGATCATCTGTCCCGCCGGTCGCGCCTCTATTCGGCTGACTTCCTGCGCAACTGCGTACGGGACTCGCAGTTCCCCGCGGTCGTGATGGGCGACTTCAACATCGATGCACCCTCCGGCCCGTACGACATCCTGACCGGGTCAGGGGCGCTTCGCGACAGCTGGACTGCGGCTAATCGCCAGCTTACCGAGCAGTGGGGCACCTTCCCCCACTACCGCAGGCCGCAGTGGGGAGCCAAGCGCATCGACTGGATCCTCACCAGCCCGCACTTCAGTGTGCTGCGGGCGGGAATCAACGTCACCCGGTACGGTGGTTCGTGGCCGTCTGATCACGCCCCGGTGCAGGCAGTTATGACGCTGGGTGTGGGTGCCGGCGCGTGAGCGGTGCACAAATCCACAGTCATTGAGAGGAATCCATGTCCGACACGTCAGCAGTAGACTCCGAGTCGAAAGACGCCGAAGCCCGTTGGCGGGAAGTGGGGCCGCGGACGTGGATCCTGCGTGGGGCAGGATATGGCATCAACGTCGGTCTGGTAGTGGGAACTGAGCGTGCCCTGGTGATCGATACGGGCGTCGGGCCAGTGCAGGCGGCCATGATCCTCGAAGCCGTCCGGGAAGTGACAGCCCTGCCGATAACGGTTGTCAACACCCACTCCCACTTCGACCACACGTTCGGCAACGCCTATCTCGCCGCCCACGGCGTTGATGACATCTGGGCAACTGCACGCTGCGCCGAGGACCTCGCACAGACCGGTGAGCAGCAACGCACCCTCGTGGCGGAACTCGAACCGGGCATGGCCGACGACGCCGGACCCAACACGTCCATCCACCCAGCAAACCGCGTGGTGGAAGACAGCCCAGTCGATCTGGATCTGGGGGAAATCTCGGTGACCCTGTTCCACCTGGGGCGAGGTCATACTGACAACGACCTACTGATCGGAGCTGGCAATGTGCTCTTCACTGGGGATCTGGTCGAAGAGGGCGGCGACCCCGGATTCGAGGACTCCTACCCGGCGGACTGGATTCGCACCCTGGGCAAGATTGCGGCCCTGGATGACCTGTACGACGTGTTTGTCCCTGGTCACGGAAATCCCGTCGGGGTCGAGTTTGTCACAGCCCAGCTGTATAAGATGCGGACGGCGGTGCGGGTCACCAAGGTGGCGATGGACGAAGCGTCGGTTGACATGACCAAGGCCATCCCGATCCTCCCGTACGGCCCGGAACAGTCGCGTGCTTTGCTGATCCGGTTGCGGACCCTGGCACGCTGGAAGTGGCATCAGTCCGGTGCCGTCTGACGGCTCCGGGCAATCCATGAACCCCTCGGTGACGAAGATCAAATGAAAGAGGATCCATGGCGCTGTCAGTGCCCGGAGCCTTCCGAGAATCGCTCCGATCGGGATCCTGTTGGAAAGGTAGTCATGGAAATCCGCAAGAGCATTTTAGGAATACTTCTGGCCGGAGCACTGGTGGGCGTGGCCGGATGTGGTGCGTCGGAGGATTCCGGTACCCCGGCGGCCGAGGCTGAGACCACCACCAGCCCAGTAGAGGAAGCAGAGGAAACCACAGAGGCCCCTGCCGAAGCGACCGAGGAGGAAAGCGCCTCCGAGGATCCCGACGAGGCCGTGGAGGAGGTCACAATCACTGTGACTGACTTCGAGTACGAAATTTCCGGTCCAGTCGCCCCCGGCGCTGAGGTGACAGTCATCAACAACGACTCGGCCGCTCACACAGTGACCTCGGACGAAGAGGGAATGTTCGACTCGGTCTTCGGACCCAATGAGACGGTGACCTTCACCGCTCCTGAAGAGCCCGGCGATTATTCGTTCATCTGCACCTACCACCCCGCGATGGTCGGCACGCTGGTCGTCGAGGGATGAGTAGCCCCGCCCCAGCAATCGTCCGCGCCCGCAACGGGCCGGTGATGATCGGCCTCAGGGTTGCCATCGCCATCGGGCTGGCCATCGACGCGTTCGTACATTTCCAGCTCGCTGCCAACTATCAGCTGGCCTTTCCCGGCGGCATCGGTGGCGGTAACCTGTTCCGCATCCAGGCCGTGGTAGCGATCCTGGCCGCCCTGCACGTGCTGGTCCGTGGCAGCCGGCTCTCCTACCTCATCGCTGCTGTGGTGGCGCTCTCAGCATTTGCCGCAGTAGTGCTGTCTGTGTACGTCCAGCTTCCTGCGATAGGACCGATCCCAGCCATGTATGAGCCAATCTGGTTCTTCGAGAAAACGCTCAGCGCGGTTGCTGAAGGTCTGGCCGGTGTCCTCGCGATCGCTGGACTGATCCTGCTGGGACGCCGCACTCGGGAAAGCTGACGGTCCTTCCACAGCCACAGCCACAGCCCCAGCAGGGCCGGCCGCCATGGCTGGCCCTGCTGCGCGATCGGGCGGTGACTACAGTAGAAGCGTGCCGGGCGAATCGTTCAACCTCAAGTCAATCGCTGTCGGCGCATATGGTCCGTCGCTGCTCTATGGGATTGCGACTGGAGCAATCCTTCCGGTCATAGCGCTCTCGGCCCGCAGCCTCGGAGCAGACCTCGCGACGGCAGCCCTCGTCATTACCCTGACCGGGTTCGGCTCGTTGATCGCCAATGTACCCGCAACGCTCATTGCCACCAGGTTCGGTGAACGCCGGGCCCTGGTGGGAGCGTCCCTGTGGTGTTCAACCGCCATGGTGTTGGGGTTGATAGCGCCGAATCTCACGGTCTTTGCTGCTGCCATATTCATGGTCGGTATGGCAGGTGCCGTCTTCGGTTTGGCCCGTCAGAGTTACCTCACCGAGGCGGTTCCTGTCCACTTCCGGGCCCGTGCCCTCTCTACACTTGGCGGTGTGACCCGGATCGGGGTGTTCCTGGGTCCCTTTGCCGCAGCCCTCGCCATGAGCGTCGCCGGGTTGGCGGGTGCGTATTGGGTGGGTGCTGGAGCATCCCTCGCCGCCGCTGCGTTGAGCAGCAGGGTTCCCGAACTCGGCGCCTCCAGGCGACTGGCCATGACCGGTCCCCTGGGGATCGACGGGGCGATGGCCCCGCCACCGCCAGCTCCCACCGTCCGGTCGATCCTGCGGTCCCACCGACGGGTCTTCGCCACAGTGGGGGTCGGAGTGCTGCTGATTGCCGCAATCCGGTCCTCCAGACAGGCAGTGTTGCCGCTCTGGGCCCAGGATATTGGCCTTGATGTTACCACCACCGCCCTGATTTACGGCCTGTCCGGTGCTATCGACATGCTGATCTTTTACCCTGCCGGAAGATTGATGGACTTTTGGGGGCGGCGGTGGATTGCAGTGCCCTGCATGCTGATCATGGGTGTTGCACTGATTGTGCTGCCGTTCACCGCCGACGCCGTGGGGTTGTTGTTAGTCGCGTTGCTGATCGGCTTTGGCAACGGCATTGGGTCGGGGATCGTGATGACCCTTGGCGCCGATTTCTCTCCGTCACCCGGCCGGCCCCAGTTTCTGGGCATCTGGCGGCTGCTCAGTGATATCGGCACCATGACCGGTCCTGGCCTACTCGCAGCGGTCACCGCGATCGCCACGCTATCGGCGGGAATATGGGCCACCGGTGGGCTTGGCCTGGTGGCGGCAGCGGTCCTCTGGTTCTGGATTCCGCCGCACAGGGCGACGTCGATCGCTCGGACCTAGGCCTCGCGGCGTCGTGCCTGGTGCCCGAACAAGCACCCCGCGAGGGCACTGAGTGTGAATCCCACCCCGACAATCATTGACAGTCCGGACCAGAAGAACAGGGGAATCTGAGCGGTTCCCGGCACCGGTGCTGGCCCGATGAGTTGGACATACAGGTAAAGGATGGTTCCCAAGGCGAGTCCCCCGATGCCCGCCGCCCAGCAGAAGGTCAGCCACAGCCTTGAGGCGGCCCAGTGCTCGCCATACCCGTTCCACACATTCCAGGCGCTACCGAAACGCATGATCAGCAATCCGCCCAGCAAGGTCCAGGCACCCACCACCAGGAAGGCGGCAATGACGTCGGCTGGGCGATGCCACAGGTTGAGGAAAGTGGCGGCGCCTGCCGCTACCGAATAGGCGCCACCGGCTGCGGCCGCCAGGGGCCGCCACCGGGGCGTGACTACCAGGAAGATCGCCGCCGCAGCCGACGCTGCGAGGGTGGTGTGGCCGGACGGGAGCGAGTTGAAATCGAGCGTCGGGACGCCCCGGTCGGGGCGGTCAAACAGCAGGTTTTTGAGGATCTGGGTAGTCAGATTCGCCCCGGCGATCGTTCCCAGCGCGATCACCGCTGCTGACCAGCGTTGTCTGCGTAGCGTCACGAACAGGATCACCGCCGACGCGATCAGAACCGAGATATAGGGCAGGTTATCCAGAAACTGCAGGAAGGGCCGCTGGGTGTCGGGTGCGGCGAATCCGGCTTCACGCCACGCCGATTCGTCAGCGAACTGTCCAGTGCTCGTCCGCACGAAAACCCAGTAGGTGACCCACAGCGCCAGGGCACACACCACCGCACCCATCAGGAACAAGGATGGGTTGCGTGCTGCAGGAAGTCGCCGCCCCGTTGAGTTCGCTGATTTCTGTGAGGTCACCTTGCAAGACTTCCACACCGCTGGCATAGATATGTAATCCAATCGTGATCTTTCACCGGTCTGAGGGTGACGACGGCCCGGGACAATGGGGTCATGAGACGGCACCGTGTTCTCCAATCGACGATCCTGGGGGTCGCCATGCTTGCCGTTGCCGGCTGCGGCGCCGTCGTGACACCGGGGGGTGGTTCCGCGGCAGGGGACGACGCGCCGGTGGGGTCATCATCGGCGCCTGCATCGCCACCCGTTTCATCGCCTTCCCTTCTCCCCTCAGCGGCCCCCGCCGCCCCCGGGGCACTCATCGCCCAGGGGACAGTCCTACAGCAGGGCGAGTCGCTGCCGCAGCTGTGCCTTGGCGGGGTTGCCGAGTCCTATCCGCCGCAGTGTTCAGGGCCCGACCTGCTCAATTGGAACTGGGACGGGGTGGAGCAGTCCGAAACCGCCTCCGGAGTGACCTGGGGCACCTACGCGGTGCAGGGAACCTGGGACGGCACCGCATTCACGCGGACGGGCGAGCCAATCCCACTCTCACTCTACGATCCGATAGCCGACGTGGATCCCCGCCTCGACCCGGCGAATCCCGGATCAGGCGATCAGGCTGACCTCGAGCAGCTCCAGCTGGAGCTGTTTGAGACGCCGGATCCGCTGGTGCTGAGTTCCACGGTGACCAATGGGTACCTCTTTGTCACAGTTGTGTACGACGACGGAACCGTTCAGGAACGCTATGACGAAGAGTTCGGACCGACGCTGGTGGCCGTCCAGTCGGCGTTGCGGCCCGTGAGCTGACCCGACAAGTGAGTCAATCAGGCCAGAGGGGTTCCGGCCCGCCAGTCGCGTAGCCTGAACGCGTGAGCACTCTCCCCTCAACTGCCGAGCTCCTATCAGCTGCCCGCGTGGTGTCGATTCCCATGCGGATCAAGTTTCGTGGCATTCTGCATCGCGAGGCTCTCCTGGTTGAGGGCCCCGCCGGTTGGGGCGAGTTCTGTCCCTTCCCCGAGTACGACGACGCCGAGGCTGAGCCCTGGCTCCGCAGCGCCATCGAAGCCGGCTGGCAGGGCTTTCCTCCCGCAGTGCGGAAACGGGTCGCAGTCAACGCAACTGTCCCGGCTGTTCCCGCTGCCGAGGTCGAGCCAATTCTCGCCCGGTTCGGGCCCGTCGTCGCCGTCAAGGTCAAGGTTGCGGAGCTGGGCCAAACCACCGCCGACGACCTGGCCCGCGTGGCCGAAGTCCGAAGACTCCTGCCGGCGGCCGGACTACGGGTCGATGCAAACGGCGGTTGGACGGTCGCCGAGGCCATCACAGCGCTCACCGCGTTCGCAGAGCACACCCTCGAGTATGCTGAGCAGCCAGTGATGGCCATTGATGGGCTGCGTGCCGTCCGGCTTGAACTACGCCGCAGGGGAATCGACTTGCTCATCGCCGCCGATGAATCGGTCCGTAAGGAAACCGACCCGCTACGCGTCGCAAGGGAAGACGCAGCCGACCTCCTGGTCATCAAAGCCGCGCCCCTGGGCGGCGTCCGCCGGGCGCTCGAGATTGTGGCGCAGGCAGGACTCCCCGCAGTCGTCAGTTCAGCACTCGATACGTCAGTGGGAATCAGCGCTGGTGTGGCGCTCGCGGCGGCTCTCCCCGAGTTGCCCTACGCCTGCGGGTTGGGGACGGTATCCCTGATGCAGGGCGACGTCACCGAGCATCCACTGGTGCCCGACGGCGGCTGGTTGACTACAGGGCCGGTACAGGTGTCCGATGACCTCCTGAAGGCCTACGCTGCTGACCCCCACCGCACCACCTGGTGGCTGGAGCGTCTGGAACGGGTAAGCACCCGGCTCGGCGCAGCGTAGCGAATTCACCCTCTCGTTACCTTGAAAGCCCGCTGAGTTAGCCCGGGCTTGCCAGTGTGGAGCCTGCGCACCCTGCCCACTGCTGGAAGGCACCCACATGAGTGACACGAAGAAACGTTTCCTGCCAATGCTTGGCCACACCAACGGGAAGCGCAGCGCCGTAACTTGCGCGTTGAAATGCGACAACGCGTGCGCTTCGGCAGTCTGCAACACCACCGATAACGGCTATTTCCGGGACGTCGTCTCAGCCGAGTTTTCCCGACGGAACGTACTGGGCGTCGGCGCTGTTGGTGCACTCGCAATGATTGTTGGTGGGCAGGCTGGCACCCAGCTGCAGCCCGCCGGCCCGCAGCTGGCTCCCGCCGTCGCACTCCAGAAACGTGGGCCCCGCAGTAACCTCAAGTTCACACCGATCCGTCCGGTGGACGCGCTGGTCGATGACTTCACTGTGCCCAAAGGTTTCACCTGGCAGCCGATTATCCGCTGGGGTGACCCGCTTTTCCGTAACTCACCGGTATTCGACGTCTTCAACCAGTCTGAGGCCGCGCAGGAACTGCAGTTCGGCTACAACTGCGACTACACCGACATCCTTGACCTGCCCGGCAGCAAGGGCAAACGCGCAATCATGTTCGTCAACCACGAGTACACCAATGAGCCGATCATGGTGCCACCCGCCATGCCCGCTGCGGAGATCCGGGGCATCGGCCGCGCCGCGCACGGCCTGACGGTAGTCGAGTTGGAGCGTCAGAATGCTTCGAAGCCCTGGAAGTACGTCCAAGGCGCCCCGTTGAACCGTCGCTTCCTGCTGGACACCCCCTATGAGCTGACGGGTCCCGCCGCCGGATCCGACCTGGTCAAGACCATTGACGATCCCGGTGGCCGAACTATTCTCGGAACCCTCGGCAACTGCGCTGGCGGCACCACCCCGTGGGGAACGATCTTGTCCGGGGAGGAGAACTTCAACGGCTACTTCGTCAGCCCGGGAACGAGTGCCTCGGACCGTCGTTACGGACTGACGGCGGCTCCGACGGCCCGTGGCTGGGAAAACGACGAACCCCGGCTGGATACCCGGAACAAGGGTTACCAGAACGAAACGAACCGTTTCGGGTACATCGTCGAGGTGGACCCCTTCGACAGGACCTCGACGCCGAAGAAGCACTCGATGCTGGGCCGCTTCAAGCATGAGGGCGCCAATGTGATCGTGGCCGGCGACGGCAGGGTGGTGGCCTATTCCGGCGACGATGAGCGGTTCGACTACCTCTACAAGTTCGTTTCCAAGAACCGGATGGATACCGCTGGTACCCCCGCGGCCCGGCGGAAGAACATGATGCTGCTGTCCGAAGGGTCGCTCTACGTGGCCCGGTTCCAGGGCAACTCGGCCCCCGAGATTGATGGGTCCGGAGGTGTGCCAGCTGACGGGTCGTTTGACGGCGTCGGAGAGTGGCTGCCACTAATCGTCAACAACGAGTCGGTTGTATCTGGGATGAGCGTTGCCGAGGTGGCTGTCTACACCCGGCTGGCAGCTGACAGGGTGGGGCCCACCAAGATGGACAGGTGCGAGGACGTGGAACCAAACCCTCGCACCGGCAAGGTCTACGTGGCCTGCACCAACAACACCAACCGCGGCGTCGGCGCCAACTCACCCGCCGACGAGGCGAACCCGCGCACCGCCAACCGGTCCGGCCACGTGGTGGAGATTACCGAGAACGGCGGGGACCAGACGTCAGCCCGGTTTACCTGGAACCTCCTGATGGTCTGCGGAGACCCGGCCAACGACCCCACCGTGTACTTCAGCGGCTTCCCGGCCGAGAAGGTTTCGCCGATCTCCTGCCCGGATAACCTTGCGTTCGACTCGGTGGGCAACCTGTGGATCTCCACCGATGGGCAGCCCGGCACCATCGGGTACTGCGACGGGCTGTTCCAGGTCACGCTTGAAGGTGAGGAACGCGGCAACGTGGAGCAGTTCCTGGCGGTCCCGCGGGACAGCGAGACGTGTGGTCCGATCATCAGGGACCAGGACCGCCACGTCTTCGTTGCGGTCCAGCACCCAGGCGAGAACGGCGTCTGGGGGAACCAGACCTCCCGCTTCCCGGACTATGTGGCAGACGGTGACCACCCACGCCGAGGCGATGCGGCAGTGCCTCGGCCGTCAGTAGTTCAGGTGTTCCCGGGCAACGACAAACGTCGAGGCCGAGGCCCGGGTAAGGGCAAGCCACCGCACGACGACACCCGGGGTGGCAAGGACGCGAAGGCGCAGGGCCGCTCGTAGAGGGCGGAACCCGATGCCTGGCCGGGCTCGGATCGGGCGCGTGGGGGCCCGGCCGGGATGTGTGAGGATGGAGGCGTGAACGAGCAGCTGAACTCCATCGACGCCGCCCGGCGGGCCGTCGCCGCGCTGACCGCAGCAGGGGTGCACCATATAGTCGTCGCCCCGGGGTCCCGCAGCGCCCCCATGGCGTACGCCCTCGCCGAAGCTGAGGCCGTTGGCGCGGTTCGGTTGCATGTGCGCATCGACGAGCGGGTCGGCGGGTTCACCGCGCTCGGCCTGGCGCAGGGAGTCCAGGGACCCGCTGCGATCCTGACGACGTCGGGCACCGCCGTCGGCGAACTGATGCCCGCGGTGATGGAGGCCAATCACGCCGCGGTGCCGTTGGTGGTGTTGTCCGCCGACCGGCCAGAGGAGCGGCGGGGGAGCGGCGCCAACCAGACCACCGACCAGGTGGACCTCTACGGCTCCCACGTCAGGTGTGGGATCGACGTTCCAGCTGGTGCCGATCCCACAGCGTTCGTGGCCAAGGCGCTCGCTGAAGCGCTGGGCGCCTCAGGCGCCCGCGGCCCGGTGCAGCTGAACCTTGCGTTCCGCGACCCGCTGATTCCCGACGACGCCGCCACAGTGTTCGAGCCGGTTGCCTCTCCGCCCAGCGACCCGGTGCCGGCGCTAACCCCCCGACGCCGAAGCACTGGAGCCCGGCCAGCCTCGACCGCCCGGACAGTGGTCGTTGCGGGCCACGGGGCCGGCGAGCTGGCAGCAGTCTTCGCTCAGCACCTGATGCTTCCGCTGCTCGCCGAACCCTCGTCCAACTCCCGCTTCGGCCCGAATGCCGTTGCGCAATACCGGCTGCTGCTGGAGCATTTGGGGGCCGACGTCGAGCGGGTGGTCGTCTTTGGGCGGCCCACGCTCTCACGCCCGGTGGCCGCACTGTTGTCCCGCTCAGACATACAGCGGGCCCTCTATGTCCCGGGGCCGGTGGCATGGTTCGAGGAGGGCCGGCGGCAGGAACTGATCATCACCAGCCTCGATGAGCTGTTGCAGTTCGCGGGGCAGGGCGAGCCAGGGTGGCTGGAGCGGTGGCAGGAGGCCGGATCGCGCTCCGACGCGGCCTTGCGGTCAGTGCTCGCCGAGAGCACTGCACTGAATGGACTCCACGTAGCCGACGCCGTCTGGGAGAACACCGACGGCAACCTGATGCTGGGGTCCTCCAATCCGATTCGCGACGCCGATCTGATCGCGTCTCCGGGGTGGCACCCGCTGGAGGTCTACGCCAACCGGGGGCTGGCGGGAATCGACGGCACCATCTCCACAGCCACCGGGGTGGCTCTGGCGACCGGCATTCCCACCCGTCTGCTGGTTGGCGATCTGACCTTCCTGCACGACGCCGGTGGACTGCTTCTGGGGCCAGGCGAAGACGAAGCCGATCTGCAGGTGGTGGTGCTCAACGACGCAGGGGGAGGTATCTTCGGCCTGCTGGAACATGGGGAGGACGGAAACCTGGAGCGGCACCGCAAAGCAGTTGAACGATTGTTCGGCACCCCGCACACGGCGGATCTTGGGGCGCTGGCGCTGGGCTACGGCGTCAGGCATTCACTCGTCGCCTCGGCGGCTGACCTCGATGCAGAACTGGCGCCGCCCATCCAGGGCCGCTCAGTCATCGAAGTCCAGGCTGATCGGTCAGGGCTTCGCGGGCTGCACGCATCGATCAGGGCGAGTATCGGGCGCGTGGTCTAAGCCCCCTACCGGAAGATCAGCGAGTTCTGCCATCCGTCGCCGATGGTGAAGGCGCCGCCCCAACCGCCCTTAGTGATCGGGTAATGCCTGAGGGCGCCTGAACCGGTCCGCACGGTCAGCCCATAGGAGGCAGGGCCCTGGAAGCCGGAGACGGCGTGGGCACTGTCAATCGACTGCCAGCCGGAGCCGATAGTCCTCCGGCCTTCGTCAACGAAACGGGCCTTGCCATTGGATCGGTAGAGCACCATTTCACCGGTGGTGCGGGTTGCCAAAACATCCTGGTTACCATCCCGGTCGAAGTCCGCCAGCGTGATCCGCGAGGTTTTCCACCCTGATCCGAACTGCGCCCGAGCCTGCGAGGACAGCGCGCCTCCGGTGTTATTGGCGTAGTGCCACAGTCGCCCGGCGCCATCTCTGGCCACCACCGACGGGTAACGGCTCCCGCGCCACCAGGTGCCAACGGTGATCTCGTGGACGCCCCACCCGCCCCCCACGCGGATAGGGGACTGGAAGCCGCCGCCGCGGAGTCCTCGGTAGAGAGTCAGCCTGCCGTCCTGCCACTGGGCGAGGATGTCCTGCACACCGTCGGCGTTCCAGTCGGTGGCGAACCCGGCCTTCAGCCCACCCCACCCGCCGCCCACGCGGGTGCGCTGGAGGAGGCCGCCGGAGAATGTGGGAGGGTAGTTCCACAGCACGCCCGAAGAGTCGACAGCCGTGAGGTCTGTTGCGCTTTTGATGGTCGGGTTGGATCCATTGAAGTAGTGCTCGAGGGTGGGGATGCCGCGGGTTTTCATTTCGGTGGCAAGGGGCTTCCCTACGTACCTCAGGTGCCACGGCTCGTAGGTGTACCCGGTGGTGGATTGATAGCCGTCCGGGTAACGAACAATGAAGCCGTACCGCCATGCGTTGGCCGCCACCCACTTGCCTCCCGGGGTGTTGCCGAAGCAGGAACCCAGACCACACGAGCCGTTGGCGTTGCCGACGTCGACGGCGAGCCCCGTCTGATGCTCGCTGTGCCCCGGCCGAGCCGAAAGGGTGTCAGCAGTTGCCTGCCCGTACATCGCCACGTAGTTGTTGTAGAGGGACGCCTGCTCACTATAGGAGCGGTAGGCGCTCACCACACTGAGCGGGGCACCAGCGCTACGGGCACCACCAAAGAGGTTCTGCAGGTTCGCTGAGACGGCTCGACGCAGCACATAGTTGGTACCCGGGAAGTAGACCAGATCCGGCGCTATGTAGTTCAGCGGATTCAGCGGCCGGGACTTGGTGACCAGCACGTGATAGCTGTCCGGGTTGCCCACCGGAATGGCCGCTGCCGCGGGCTGGGCGGTCAGCAACCCACCCAGGAGCGCGCAGCAGAGCACGACGACGCTGATCAGTCTTGCGCGAAGCCGTGCGGGCCGGAGGGGTGTTGGCATGAGGATTCCCGCGGGTAGGTCGTTCTGGTGGACTTATCGTCCCATGTGGTCTGGACGGCGGCTAGAGCACCTTGGAGAGGAACTCTTTGGTGCGTTCATGCTGCGGGTTGCCGAGGACATCCTCCGGTTTGCCCTGCTCGACCACCACTCCGCCGTCCATGAACACCACCCGGTCTCCGACTTCACGGGCGAAGCCCATCTCGTGGGTGACCACCATCATGGTCATCCCGTCCTTGGCCAGTTGTTTCATGACATCCAGCACATCCCCGACCAGTTCGGGGTCGAGCGCGCTGGTGGGCTCGTCGAACAGCATCATGTCAGGGTCCATCGATAGCGCGCGGGCAATCGCCACACGCTGCTGCTGCCCGCCGGAGAGCTGCGTGGGAAACGCCGTCGCCTTGTCTTCTAGACCCACCTTGGCGAGGTTGCGGGCGGCGATCTCCTCGGCGTCGGCCTTCTTGCGCTTCTTCGCCCGGATCTGGGCCAGGGTGAGGTTGCGGGTCACGTTGAGGTGCGGGAACAGGTTGAACTGTTGGAACACCATCCCGATCCTGGTACGCACCTTATCGAGGTCCATCTCGTCATCGGTAATGTCGACGCCCTCCACCATGATGGTGCCGCTGGTGGGCTCCTCCAGGCGGTTGACGCAGCGCAGGAGGGTGGATTTACCGGAACCGGACGGACCGATCACGCACACCACTTCACCCTGGTCCACATGAAAATCGATGCCTTTGAGGACTTCATTGTCACCAAAGCTCTTGTGCAGGTTGCGGACCTCGATGGCCGGCACATCAGTGCGGGGCGCTGCTTCACTCATCGCGCTCACCGTCCTCTCTTGTTGTGTTTCTCAAGCTTGGCCACCAGCTGGGTCAGCGGCAGGGTGATGATCAGATACAACAGTGCAGCGAGTACCAACGGAGTCGCGTTGGCGGATGAGGACACCATGTCGCGGGCAAAGGTGGTCAATTCACGGTCTCCCAAAGCCATCCCGGCAATAAACAGCAGTGACGTGTCCTTGATCAGGATGACCAGCTCGTTGGTCAGCGGCGGGGTGACGATCCTGAACGCCTGCGGAAGGACTACAGAGATCATGGTCCAGGATGGTCGCATCCCCAAAGATCTGGCGGCCTCCACCTGGCCCGGTGGAACCGCTTCAATCCCGGCACGGATGGTTTCGGCAATATAGGCGGAGGACACGATGATCAGAGCGATCAGGCCCGCACCTGCGCTTCCCCCCGGTGGACGCCAGCCAAATGCAATCGGCACGGCGAACGCAAAGCCGAAGATCACCAGCAGGGCCGGGAGGCCGCGAAACAGCTCGATGTAAGCGGTTGCCGCCCAGCGATATGGCAGGATCGGGGAGAGCTTCATCAGAGCAAGAATCAGGCCCAGGAGCAGCCCGCCGACGAACGCGATAGCTGTGTACAGGACAGTGTTCTTCGCCGCCACGGTCAGGATTTCGGGGAATGCCTCGACTGCAACGTCCAGATCAAAGAAGTTGCTCCGGATCGCCTCCCAGTCAGCGAGCCAAACGACTACGGCTACGGCGAGGATGAAGAGTACGTACAGGGCGCCGCGGGTCAGGCGCCTACGGGTTGAGCGTTTCAAAGGGGGAGCCAATCTTTTCCGGGGAGACAGAAGGCCCGGAACCCAAGCGGGTTCCGGGCCAGTAGCCGCTACTCCGAGAAGTAGGTGTTGTAGATCTCGTCGTACTCGCCGTTGTCCCGCAGCTCGGCGAGCTGCTCGTTGACGGCGGACAGGAGGTCCTCGCTGCCTTCCTTGGTCATTGCGAAGCCGTACTGCTCATCGGTCTCGAACTCTGCAGCGATCGTGTACGTGCCGTCCTCGGTGTGGCTAAGGTTTACCGGCAGGTCCTGCAGGATGCCCGCGACGTTGCCCGCCTGAAGCGCCGAGTACAGTTCGGCGTCACTCGGGAAGGCGACAACTTCGGTATCGGCAGGCACGTTCTCGCGGGTGTACGTTTCACCGGTGGTTCCGGCCTGGACACCTACTGACATGCCGGCGAGATCGTCAATTGAGGCAACATCAGAGTCGACCGGGACTAGCAGCGACTGGAGTGAGTCGTAATACGGCTCGGAGAACGCGAGGTTTTCTGCGCGCTCCTCGGTGATAGTCATGGCGCTGGCGCCGACATCGCACTGGCCCGCGGCAAGGACCGCTCCGCTGGCGAGGCCGTCAAAGCCGACGTCGACAACCTCAAGCTCAAGGTCCATGCCTGTCGCGATGGCGCGCATGAGGTCCATGTCGAAGCCAACGTATTCGCCGTCTTCTTCATATTCGAAGGGTTCGAACGGGATGTCTGAGCACACTGTCAGGGCGCCTTCGGCAATCAGGCCAAGGCCCGATTCTTCTGCGGCTGGCTCGTCGGAACCGCCGCAGGCGCTGAGTGCGAGTGCACCGATGGCCGCGATGGCGAGGGTCTTGGGAACTGTCGAGCGCTTGGCAAACATACGAATACCTCATTTGTGGACGGGGAAAACTTCGTTTCACATCCTAGTCGCATCGAGATGTGCGTCACAGGCTACAGGCATTGCGTACTGGTAACCATCGGGTTTCAATCACCAGCACTGACAAACAGGATGCTAGCGGCGGATGCCCAGGGCTTCGATCATCGGCCTGAACTTGCTCCACGATTCCGCCAGCTCGGCGGAAGCATTCGATGCGGCGACGATCCCGCACCCCGCGTACATCCGCACCCGGGTGGGGCTTTCAATCACCGCACCGCGCAGCGCGATGCCCCACTCGCCGTTGCCGCGGGCGTCCATCCAGCCGACCGGACCCGCATAGGGCCCTCGCTCCAGATGCTCGAGTTCCCGGATCAGGGCGCCGGCGACTGTGGTAGGTGTGCCGCAGACAGCCGCGGTCGGATGCAGCGCGCCAACCAGCGCCAACGACGTCGGCACGCTTCCGTCGGCACCGGTTTCCAGCTGCGCGGTGACGTCCGAGGCTAAATGCCAGACGTTGGGCAACTCGAGGACGAACGGTTCGCTGTGGGAAGTCATCGTGCTGGTGAACGGTTCCAATTGCTGTGTCAGCGAGTCGATGGCGATCTGGTGCTCGTGCAGTTGTTTGACGGAGCCGGCGAGTACCCGCTGCGCATAGGAGGGGTCATCGGCTGGAGCGTTGTTACGGTCCAGTGTGCCAGCGAGAACCCTGGCCTGAGCCGTCGAGTTTTCCACCTTGATAAGCATTTCCGGTGTCGAACCAATCAGCCCGTCTACCGAGTAGGTCCAGCAGTCCGAGTATCTGACCGCCAGCTCGCGCAGCACCTGGGCGGTCGCCACCGGGGAACCGAGCTCGGCAACCACATCGCGGGCAAGAACCAGTTTGCTCAGTTCTCCGGCCCGAATGTGCTCAACCCCCTGCTCCACGGCTGTCATCCACTGCTCCTCAGACAGGATTCCCTCAGTGAGCCGATCAGCAGGGTCGGGTCCGCGCTCGACGGCGGTCTCGTCGAGGTACTCAGCGAGCGCTGCCTCGGCGGCGTCGGCGCTTACCTCGGCGTCGGCATCAGCGGTAATGAAGGTGAGCCAACTATGGCCGTCGCGGCAGCCGACCACAATGCGCGGCACAATCAGGCGGGAGAGATGCTGGGAGGTCTTGGAGAACGCAAACGAGCCGAAGGCCACCGGTCCGGAGCCCGGAACTGCCAGCGGATTGACGGTGTCTGCGTCGTTGAGCTGGGTACGCCACCATTCCTGTGCGGCGGCGAACCGGTTGGGGCCAGAAGCGGTGAAGCGGGCGCTTTCGCCGAAGGCGACTAGGCCATCCCCGCGCCGGACCCAGGTATGAATGTCGTTTCGTGCCACATAGTCGAGCAGGCCGGTGCTGTCGTCGAGCTGTCCCCGGGGGATGGTGATGCTGCGGAGGCCACGCACGGGTGTCAGCGGGGGCGCGACCGCGGTGGGGGACGGGATGCTCATGATTTCCAAGCCTACTCTTGCCCGGGAGCGGGTCCGACGGGAGGGGACGGCGTCGCGTAAACAGTCCTCGGATCGGACACCGATTAGGGACCTGGCAATTGTTTGAGACAATATAAGGGTGAACCGTGCATCACTGGAAAAGCGTCCCGAAGAAGTAGCAGCCATGTTTGATGACGTGGCTCCCAAATACGACGTGGTCAACGACGTCCTGTCCCTCGGACAGACCCACCGCTGGCGCCGCATTGTGGTCGATGCAGTGGGTGCCGTGAAAGGTCAGAAGGTCCTCGACCTGGCCGCTGGCACCGGCACGTCCAGCGAGCCCTACGCTGACAACGGCGTGTACGTAGTCGCCTGCGATTTCTCCCTTGGCATGCTGCGGGTTGGGAAGCGCCGTCGGCCGGACATCGATTTCATTGCCGGGGACGCCACCGATCTGCCGTTCGCCGACGATTCGTTCGACGCGACGACCATTTCCTTTGGTTTGCGCAACGTCCACCGTCCGCAACTGGCACTCGCGGAAATGCTTCGGGTGACAAAGCCCGGCGGCAAACTGGTGATCGCCGAGTTCTCGCAGCCTACAGTTCAGCTGTGGCGCACCATGTACACGGAGTACCTGATGCGGGCGCTTCCGGCCATCGCCACGAAGGTCAGCTCCAACCCGACCGCCTACGTCTACCTGGCCGAGTCCATCAGGGCGTGGCCGGACCAGGACTCACTGGCCAGCTGGCTCACGGAGGCTGGCTGGGAAAATGTCGCCTACCGCAATCTCAACGGGGGAATTGTCGCGGTCCACCGCGCCACCAAACCACTGGGCCCAACCGCACCAGCGCCCGCTCAGGCGCGTCTACGCCGCCGCAGCACGCGGTCCGCAAACTAAATGTCGGTGCTGATAGTCGGGGCTGGCCCCGCCGGATCAACTGCTGCCTACTACCTCGCTCGTGCTGGCGTGGAAGTCACTGTCGTCGAAAAGTCGGTCTTCCCGCGGGAAAAGGTCTGCGGCGACGGATTCACCCCACGCGCTGTCCGCGAGATCCAGCTGCTCGGGTTACCTCACGAAGAGTCGGCCGGCTGGCGACGCAACGTGGGTCTGCGGCTGAAAGCCGGCGGACGCACTGTCGAGGTGCCTTGGCCAGAGCTGACCGACTTCCCCGACTACGGGCTGGTCCGCACCCGCCTGGGATTCGATGCGGAACTCGCCGAGCACGCCCGTGCAGCGGGTGCCGTCATTCTTGAAGGTCACTCGGTCACCTCAGCCATTCGCAACGACGCCGGGCGCGTGACCGGCGTCGTCGTCAATATCCTTGATCCATCGGGGCGCAAAACGGGGGAGACCAGGCAGTTTCATGCCGACACGGTCCTTGCGGCGGACGGCAACTCAACCCGCACCGCCGTCAGCCTCGGGTTAGCCAAACGGGATGATCGCCCCCTGGGTGTGGCAGTGCGTACCTACTTCACCAGCCCGCGCCATGAGGATCCGTGGATGGAGGGGTGGCTTGAGCTTCCCGACGCATCAGGGCGCCCACTGCCAGGGTACGGCTGGGTCTTTGGAGTAGGCGATGGCACCTCCAACGTCGGTCTGGGCATCCTGAATTCGTCGGCCGAGTTCGGCAAGCTTGACTACAAGCAGGTCCTGCGGGATTGGACGGCCGGGATGCCCGCTGAATGGGGTTTTGTCCCCGAGCAGCAGGTGGGTGAGATTCGCGGTGCGGCCCTCCCCATGGGCTTTAACAGGACCCCCCACTACAGCCCGGGAGTGTTGCTGCTCGGTGACGCCGGTGGAATGGTCTCACCGTTCAACGGGGAAGGCATCTCGTATGCCATGGAGTCAGCCCGCTATGCCGCCGAATTCATCATCAATGCCGAACAGGTCAGCTCAGTGCTCGGCCGCGACCAGGTGCTGGCGGGGTACGCACCCCATATCCGAGGACTCTGGGGTAGTCACTTCACCCTCGGAACCATTTTTGCGCAGCTCATCGGTAAACCGGCGATCCTGCGACTGGCGCTGAGGACCGGCATGCCCATCCCGGTGCTGATGCGCTTTGTGGTGCGGATGCTCGCGAACCTGACCGACACGAATGGCAAAGGTTTCGAGGACCGCGTCATCCACCTGCTGGAGCAATTGGTGCCAGCCGTCAGCAACCAGTCCCAGCCAGGCACGCGGACGCATGTCAGCTCCGCGCGCTCTACTGGTTAGTCTTAGACAGTGAGAGAATCTGCTACCCCCGGCTGGACCAGCGCTGGGCACCCGCGCTCCGACGGCGTCGATGTCGACACTGCCACCGGTGCAATCGCCACCGGGCTTCGGCTGCCGCCGGGGTTCGCTCTGATAGCAGACGATCCTGTGCTGGGGCCGGCCGTCTCAACCTGCCTCGCGAAGGTGGAGAAGCAGCTGCGTGAAGCCATCGCCAGCTCCGATCCACTTGCCGACGCCACCAGTCGTCACCTAGTTGAAGCCGGCGGGAAGAGGATCCGCCCGCTGCTGACCATTCTTGCGTCGCACCTCGGCGATTCCAGCCGGCCCGAGGTGGTGCAGGCCGCCGTCGTCGTCGAACTGACACACCTCGCCACGCTCTATCACGACGACGTCATGGACTCGGCGCCCTACCGCCGCGGCGCCCCGACGGCGCACGAGGTGTGGGGTAACTCGGTAGCCATCCTGACCGGGGACCTGATCTTCGCCCGGGCGTCAATTCTGGTGTCCGAGCTCGGTGGGCAGGCCCTGGGCATCCAGGCGCGGACCTTTGAACGGCTTTGCCTGGGACAGCTCCATGAGACGGTCGGGCCCCGCGAGGACGAAGATCCGGTGGAGCACTACCTGTCGGTCATCGCCGACAAGACAGGGTCGCTGGTCGCGGCTTCCGGCCAGCTCGGCGCGCTGTTCGGCCAGGCCCCGCAGTCAGTTATCGATGTGATGCTCTCGTATGGGGAAAGGGTTGGAGTGGCATTCCAGCTTGCCGACGACGTCATCGACGTCACAGGCGTCAAGGTCATCTCCGGGAAGTCGCCGGGGACCGACCTCCGTGAAGGTGTCCCTACCCTGCCGATACTCCTGGTCCGGCAGGCCGCAGCAGCAGGGGATGACTCAGCAGTCGCCGTCCTGGACCTGGTGGACGGGGATCTCACCTCTGACGAGGCGCTGGCTACAGCAGTCGCAGCAGTGAGTGCTCACTCATCGACCCAGGCGGCCTGGGAAGTGGCTCAGCAGTGGGCTGACGACGCCGTCGCCGCCCTCGAGCCGCTGCCGGACAGCACGGTCAAGCAGGCGCTGGCGGCCTTTGCTCAGGCCGTGGTCACCCGGGACGTCTAGGCCCTTCCCCGCTTCAGCCCTGTTCAGCCCTGTTCGGTTCAGTTCGGCGTGCAAGTCTCCCCAGGTTCTCCGCCCCAAAGGCCCAGTTCGACGGCGTGTTGCCCACCGACACGCGCCGGGTCGGCTAGAACCTGGGGAAACCTGCACACCCTCGGCTGTGAATGCACCCTCCCCCCTTCCCTCCACAGGCCATCGACCGCTGCGGTTGCCCACAAACCGGTAGTACCGGCGCTCACCTGCAGCCTGGATCAGTTGCACTGGCTTCATGGATGCAGTCAACACCCTGCGGGGGCTGGGATCGGTAGCGCGCACCCGGGAGGTACTGCAGTGCGGGGTAAGTCGACGACAGCTCAACCGCCATCTAGCGCTGGGCGAGATGGTCAGACTCCGCACGGGAGTTGTTGCACTGCCTGACGCGCCGCCGGACTACGTTGCCGCGATCCTCAACAACGGACTTCTCACTTGCCTATCGGCCGCGAAGGTCTACGGCCTGTGGTCTCTCTACCCAGCGAGCAGACTACACCTGAGCTGCAACCATGGGCACGGTACGGGTTTCACCAATCACCGTGAGCGCACCGTCCCGGTCCATCCGCGGGCGCCGCTGGTGGGCGTGGTGGATGTCCTGATTCATGCCCTGCGCTGCCTTCCGCCGCTGGAGGCAGCAGTCATGGTCGAAAGTTCACTTCGTCGGGGCGACACGATCCGCAGCTTTCTCCTGGATCGACTACCCGGCGACCGCAACGCCCCGGCCCGCGCGGCGCTGGGCCTAGTGACATGTTCCGCCGAGTCTCCCCTCGAAGTCGTGGCACGGGTCTTGTTCCGGGGCGCCGGATTTCACGTCGAAACTCAGGTCCAGCTGGCCGGCGTCGGCAGGGTGGATTTTCTCCTGGAGGGCTTCCTGGTCATTGAGGTGGACGGCGCTGCCTACCATTCAGACCGGCGAGCACTCCGGCGGGACCTCCGACGGAACAACTCGACCATCGCGGGCGGATATCTGGTCCTGCGCTACAGCTACGAGGACATCATGTTCCACCCGGCCGAGGTCCTCCGGGAGGTCCGTCAGGTCCTCTCCGGCCGGGCGATCCGCTGACGGCGTGCAGGTTTCCCCAGGTACTGAGCCAGAATCGGTCAGATTAACGGCGTGTTGGGCCCTAACACGCCAAATGAGTCCCAGAACCTGGGGAAACCTGCTCCGGTCAGGACCCGACGACGCGTTGGCGCTGCTCCCCCAGACCCTCAATGCCGATCGTCATGATGTCTCCGGAAGCCAGATAGGGGAAACGGCCGGACAGGGCAACACCCTCGGGAGTGCCGGTGTTCACCACGTCTCCGGGATCGAGAGCCATGTACTGGGAGAGGTTGTGAATGATCTCGGCGACGCTGAACACCATGTCAGCTGTCGTGGAATCCTGTCTGGAGTCGCCGTTGACCGTTGAATAGAGCCGGAGTGTCTGCGGATCTGACACGTCAGAGGCCGGCACCAAGGCTGGTCCGATCGGGTTGAAGGTCGGCGCGCACTTGCCCTTGGACCACTGACCGCCCGAATGCCCGATCTGGTAGTCGCGTTCCGAGACATCATTGCTGATCGTGAACCCGGCGATGCAGTCGAGGGCCTCGTCGACGCCCGAAAGATAGGACGCCCGCTTGCCGATGACCACGGCAAGCTCCACCTCCCAATCAACCTTCTGCGCGCCCGGCGGGATGACGACGTCGTCGTTCGGCCCGACGACCGTATTGGGATGTTTGAAGAAGATGATTGGGGCCTTGGGCGGCTGGTCGCCGGTCTCGGCAGCGTGCGCCGCATAGTTCTGGCCCACGCAGACGACGGCACCGATATCCGTCAGCGGAGCTCCGACCCGCATGGTTGCGGCACGCTCCAGTGTGGGAAGAGTGCCGGCAGCCAATGCGCTACGCACCTGGCCGATGCCCTCCTTCCCGAGGAACACGCCGGTAATGTCGGCGGTAAGTCCGCGGAGGTCATAGGTTTCCCCGTCCTGGCGCACCGCCGGGATTTCCCGTCCGGGCTCGCCTAGTCGCATCAGTTCCATCTTGGGACTCCTTCTAGTTTTAGTCGTCAACGAATTTTTAAGCGTCAGGCCGCAGCAGCAGGCTATGCATACCGCCATCAACTGCCAGAGAGGTGCCAGTGGTCGATCCATTGGCGGGATCCGCCAGGAACAAAACCGATTGGGCTACTTCGCCAGCAGATACCAGCCGACCGTGGGGTTGGCGAGCCTCCAGCGCCTGGCGCTCGGCCGACGGATCATCTGCGGCGTCGAGGAGCCTGGCGACCCACGGCGTGTCAGCCGTACCGGGATTGACGCAGTTCACGCGTATGCGCTCCCGCATATGGTCGGCTGCCATGGCGCGGGTCAGCGCTGACACAGCACCCTTGCTTGCCGAGTACAGGGCACGCTGTGGAAGACCATGGGTGGCTGCGACAGACGAGGTGTTCACGATCGCTGGGCAACGGGATTCTCGCAGGTGGGGCAGAGCTGCCCTCGACACCCTTGCAATTCCGACCACGTTGATGTTGAGCACCCTGAGCCATTCGTCGTCGTCGTTATCTGCCACGCTCCCGGCCGCTCCAACTCCTGCATTGTTGATAACGACGTCGATCCCCCCCAATTCCAGCGCTGCAGCAGCGACTGCTTCATCAACAGACTGACTATTGCCGATGTCACAGGTGTAGCCGACAACACCAGGCGGTAGACCATCGGGCCGGATATCAAGCACCGCCACGTGTGCTCCGCGCGCGGTCAACGCAGCAGTCACTGCAGCGCCAATCCCAGAAGCGCCGCCGGTGACCAGGGCGCGGATGCCCTCAAAAGAATCTGTCATTTTAGTCCTTGTTCGTTAGCGGAGAGCTTCAGCAGAGATTGGCTGGGTGCGGCAGCCGCAATCCCGATTCCTCCTGGGTGAATGCCTCGGCAAAGCGGTGGTAGGCGTCAATGAGATGTCGATGCATCGCTTCCTCAGCAGCATCTGGGTCACACGCGGCGATAGCGTCGACAATCCGACGGTGCTCCTCGACGGTGCTGGTCCCCTGATAATCGGCGGGATGCAGCCGGAAAAGGTGAAGGTGGCAGTGCGTTGCCCGGTACGCGTGCAGAGCAAACTCGTTGCTGCTGGCCGATAGGATCCGGTCATGAAAAACAGTGTCGTGGGCTACTAGCTGATGTCGGACGGCAGTGTGCTCGGCTGTGCCCGACTCGAAGTCATCAAGCGAAGCAGTGAGAAACCGGGAAGGATTACTGAGTCGGTTCACTGCTGCCGCCCGCGCTGCCCACGGTTCGATGAGAAGACGGAATTCGAATAGCTCACGCAGTTCAGTCGTGCCCAGAAGCGCCGTGGTCCGGTACCCCTTGCCTGGAGTCTTGACAATTAGCCGGTCCCCTTCGAGCTGGCTTAGCGCCTCGCGGATTGGTGTCTGCGAAACGCCAAGTTCACGAACCAAAGCATCGATATTGACTTTCGCGTCCGGGGGCAGCTGCAAATCAAGAATCTTTGCACGCAGTGTCCAATAGACCTCAGCGCCGGACCTGCCCCGGTGCTCGAAGTCGCGCGCTAACGTTTCAGTCATTGTCGACCGTCCAGCACAGGCTGCCGCTGGTCAAGGAGGTAGCGCATATGGGCGCCAATGCCGAACTCCCAGGGTTCAAGATCTTCTGTAGGTACCACCATGTTGGTCAGTGTACCCAGCCGAGCACTACCGATCTCCACTACATCCCCGGTCTTGTGGGTGAATCCCATGCCCGGCGCGTCGCGGTCCTGGTTCGGGGCGAAAAGCGTTCCCGTGAAAAGGATGAAACCATCCGGGTATTGGTGGTGACGACCGTACGCAGCTCCAACAAGTTCTTCAAAGGAACGGCTTAACCGCTGGACGCTGTTAGTGCCATTCAACACGAACCCATCAGCCCCCCGGACGGTGAGACGAATTGTCTCCTGGCGAGCATGATCAATCGTGTAGGAATCGTTGAATAACCTGATGAAGGGTCCAAGTGCAGTTGACCCGTTGTTGTCCTTAGCCATCCCCAGGAGCAGCGCGCTGCGGCCTTCGACATCACGAAGATTGACATCGTTGCCCAGCGTGCAGCCCTTGATGCGGCCTCGATTGTCCACCACCAGCACCAGCTCCGGCTCCGGATTATTCCATGATGAGAACGGCGGAATGCCGATGCGTGAACCTGTGCCGACTGCGGATAGGACCGGCCCTTTGGTGAAGACCTCCGGATCCGGTCCAATTCCGACCTCAAGGTATTGTGACCAGAAACCTTCACGCACAAGTACCTCTTTGACGCGGGCAGCTTCGTCGGAACCGGGACGGACCCCGGTAAGGCTGCCGCCAAGAGCGTCAAGCACCTGGGAACGGGTCTGCTCGGCGAGGGTGAAGTCGCCGGCACAGCGTTCCTCAATGACCCGCTCGATCAGGCTGTCAACGAAGGTGACACCGCACGCTTTCAACGCCTGCAGGTCCACCGGCGGGAGCAGATGCGGAGCATCGCGGTCGATGGCGGGAGCGTCATCGACCCTGAAGGTGCCACCGGCAATTTCATCGAGGTCCCATCGGCGGGCAGTTGTGGCGCGGAGCTGGTCGAGCAGCACAACGTGGTTTTCGGTGTTGAGCAGCTCCGACATAGTGGCAAACTGGTCGAACAAGTCAATCAACGTATCGCCGTCGACCAGGACGGGTCGAGGCCCCGCTGTCGCGGGGTCCCAGATCCGTCCGACCAACACCGCACCAACAGCGTCCTCCGGGAGCAGATGGCTCATCCTATGACCTCTCTCGTACCGAATTCCGCAGCCTCGAAGACCCCGTCGACGCGGCGACTGATGCGATAGGGGTTCGCGTCCTGAAGGGACGCCGGAAGCTGCGGGTCAGGAACATCCTGGTATGCCACCGGGCGGGTGAAGCGCCCGATCGCCGCAGTCCCCACCGAGGTGGTATTCGAGGTTGTGGCAGGGTAGGGACCACCGTGCTGCTGCGCGTAGGAGACGGTAACTCCTGTCGGCCAGCCGTTCCACAGCACCCTGCCAGCGATGCCTGTCAAGGTGTCGAGGAGAAGTGAAGCGTCGTCTGCCTCGTCTGCGTGGATAGAAGCGGTCAGTTGGCCTTCCATCAGTGACGCAAGGCCGGGGAGGTCTTCAGCCCTGCGGTATCGGACCACCAGCGAGGCCGGTCCGAACATTTCGTGGCGGAGGACTTCGGGATTCCGTGTGACCGCTGCGGCATCGGTGATCAGCACCGTTGGAGCGGGCACCTGATCGTCGGACCCGGAGACCAGAGCGTCGACGCCCTCCATAGCGGCTACATCGTCCCGGGCGGTGCCGAAGGATTCTCGGAGACCGGGGGTCAGTAGCTCAGCCAGTGAAGCTTGCTCCAGAATCGGTTCAAGCACCCCGCGAATTTGATCACCCACAAGGGAATCCGGCACAAAGAGGACACCGGGCTTGGTGCAGAATTGGCCCATGCCAGCAGTAAACGATGCAGCGTATCCGGAGAGAATTGATTCCGAGCGGCTTTCCCACGCGCTGGGGAGCACGAAGACCGGGTTGATGCTTCCGAGCTCACCGTAGAACGGTATTGGTTCGGGTCGGGCACTGGCGCGGTTGAACAGTGCCCGTCCACCGGCAGTTGATCCGGTGAAGCCAATTGCCTTCACGAACGGATGGTCCACCAGGGCTTCAGCAGCAGCCCGGCCGTCAACGACTGCAAATAAGCCATCGGGGCTACCGGCCTCGCCAAGGGCTTCAGCGACAATCTCTGCCGTACGCAGGGCAAGCTTGCGGTGACCGCTGTGAATCTTGTGAAGGACGGCGCACCCTGCTGCGAGTGCCGCGGCGGAGTCCCCGCCCATCACGCTGAACGCGAAAGGGAAATTGGAAGCACCGAAGACGCCTACGACCCCCAGCGGAATGTTGACCCGCCTGATGTCGGGTCGCGGCCCCATGCCCCAGCTAGGATCGGCGTGATCAACGGTGGCGTCCAGAGGAATTCCTGCGAGGACCTCGTTCGCGAAAAGGTCGAGCTGGAACGCTGTCCGGTTGAGCTCGCCCTGCAGACGTGCCTCGGCCAGATGAGTGTCTGCATGCCCAAGCGCGATGAGTTCGGGTGCGTGAGCGCGCAGGGCTGCCGCGATGACGTTCAGCCTGCTCGATCGCACCGCAGGAGGTTCGGCAGCAATCTCTAGGAAAGCACGGTGTGCGGTTTGCGCTGCTACAGCTACTTCCTCGGCTGTGGTGGCGAGGGTAAATGTACTGGGGGTCATGTTAATCCTTTCTGGTTGGACGGCGGATCAGCTGGCGTTAAGGTCCTGCCAGCCGGCGCCCCCCGGGAAGTTCCACCGTGCAGTCGAGGTTTCAAGCATCTCGGCTCCGACTCCTGGGCGTTTGGGTGCCTGGTAGCGTCCACCGGTGACAATGACCGGCTCAGCAAAATGCTCGTGGAGATGATCAACGAATTCGATGACCCTGTCCTCCATCGAACCGGTGATCGCCGCGTAGTCAAAGAAGGAGAAGTGCTGCACCAGTTCGCAAAGGCCGACGCCGCCCGCGTGCGGACACACGGGGGTATCGAATTTTGCGGCGAGGAGGAGATTGGCGATGTTCTCGTTGACACCTGCCACACGGGTCGAGTCAATCTGCATGATGTCGATTGAACCGGCCTGCAGAAGCTGCTTGAAAATGATCCGGCTCTGGACCGCTTCACCGGTGGCAACCTTGACCGGATGAACCGCTTTGCGGATCGCAGCGTGAGCCAGGATGTCGTCGGTGCTGGTCGGTTCTTCGATCCAGTAGGGGTTGAAGTCCTGCAGTTGGTTGACCCAGTCGATGGCGTCTTGCTCTTCCCAGCGCTGGTTGGCATCGATGGCAATCCGAATGTTGGGCCCGACAGCCTCGCGCGCCAGCGACAGACGGCGCCGGTCATCGGCAATACTCCCGGCGACCTTGAGCTTGATCATGCCGAAACCATCGGCCACTGCTTCCTTCGACAACCGTACAAGCTTCTCGTCGCTGTAACCCAACCATCCTGGAGTGGTCGTGTAAGCGGGGTATCCGTTCTGCTTCAACTCAGCAATCCGGTCCTTTTTGCCGGCCTGCCCACCCCGCAGGATGTCGGTGGCATCCTGCGGGGTGAGGGCGTTGGAAATATGGGTGAAATCGACTGCGCTGACCAGTTCATCGACCGGCATCTCGCTCAGAAGGAGCCACAGGGGCTTATTTTCCCGTCGAGCCCGGATGTCCCATAGTGCGTTGATCAGACCGCCGCACGCCATATGGGATACGCCCTTTTCGGGTCCAAGCCAGCGCATCTGCGAGTCATGGATTAGACGTCTTGAAGCGTCGCCGAGATTATTGACCAAGTCGTCGGTGTTCTGCCCGATGAGCAGGGCCCCATAGCTGTCCATGGCGGCGGTAATGATCTCGTTTCCCCGCCCACAGGTGAAGACCAGACCGTAGCCGCGCTCACCGTCATCAGTGGCGATTTCTACATAGGCGGCCGAATAATCAGGATCGACGTTGACGGCATCGGACCCGGACAGATCCAAGGAAGTTGGGAAACGCACATCGGAAGTGCGCACTGAGGTGATGCGGGACATTGGAACTCCTAGAAATTCAGGTGGGGGAGGGGGCTAGAGGAAGCCCAATAGTGTGGGTAAGCCGACTGTGAGGGCCGGTACGAAGGTGATGACCAACAGGGTGGCGACCATCGGGACGAAGAACGGGAGGATGCCTTTGATGACCGATGGCACGGGCGTTCGGGTCACGCTCGATAGAACGAAGAGCACGAGCCCAACAGGGGGTGTGATCAATCCGATGAGAAGGTTGAAGATCACCATGATGCCGAGATGAACTGGGTCGATACCGAAGGTCTCGGCGACTGGCAGCAACACTGGCACGAGGATCAGGATCGCCGCTGTGGGTTCCAGGACGCAGCCCACAATCAGGAGCAGGATGTTGACCAGAATCAGGAACACGATTGGCTGGTCGGTGATCTGCAGAATCAGGTTTGCTGCAACCTGCGGCGCCTGTTCACGGGCAAGAACCCACCCGAACAGTGCAGCGGCAGCTACGATCAATAGCACTGAGCCGGAGGTTTCAACAGTCGTCAACAGGGTGCGGTACATTTTCCGCCAGGTTAGTGCGCGGTACACGATGGCAAGGATAAGGATATAGACGACGCCAATCCCGCTCGCCTCTGTGGGCGTGAAGACACCGCTGAGGATTCCACCCAGGATGACAACCGCTGACCCCATCGCGGGAAGCGCCGCCAGGGTGGTGCGGCCCCGCACTTTCCAGGTCGATTTCGGGAACCGCAGATGGTTCTGCTTCCTCATGAGAATCCAGACCGTGAGGCATAGGGCCGTCACCAGCACCAATGCGGGCAGGATCCCAGCCATAAATAGGGCACCTACTGAAACTCCGGCGGTGACTGCGTAGATGACAGCCGGGATACTGGGCGGGATCATGGGCGCTATGAGGCTCGAGGCGCCGGTCACGCCCAAGGCAAATTCACGGGAGTAGCCTCGCTGGACCATTGCCGGGACTTGTACCCGCCCCATGGCAGCGGCATCGGCTATAGCGGCACCACTCATCCAGGAGAAGCCGAAGCTGGTGGCCACGTTGACGTAGCCGAGGCTGCCGCGGAGGTGACCGATACCGGCCACGGCGGCGTCATAGAGCTTGTCAGTCACTCCGGATACGTTGGCGAGGTTTCCTAGCAGGATGAACATGGGAACGGCGAGGATGGCAAAGCTGTCGACCCCGGAAACGGTCTGCTGGACCGCCGTGCCGATCCGCGCAGTCGGGTCCATGATGACGTAGGCGACTGAGGGGATGAGCAAGGCAAAGGAGACTGGCACGCGGAGAGCGAGTAGCGCCAGCAACGCGATGATCATGATGAGAAGGGTCATATTGTGTCCTAGACCGCTTCCCGTTCGAGATTTTCCATTGCATCAGGGACAACCTCTGGGTAGCGGATGTTGAGGAAGATGTGCAGGGCAGCGTGCATGAAGATGAGCGCAAATCCGGTGACGGCGGCAAAGTAGACCACACTCATCGGCAGACCCGTTGCGGGAGCGAGAAGCCGATTGGCGCCAGCAGCAAACTCGGCTCCCGCTACGGCCAGTACTCCCGCGGTGGCAAGGACCACTATGAGGGCGAACGTATCCAACACGATGGTCGCTTTCCGACCCAGCTTGCTAGCCAGGAGGTCGACGGCGATATGAATACGCCGTGCCATGACAAAACCGGCGGAAACGAACGTGAACCAGAGCAGCATGAACCGAGCCAGTTCTTCAGTCCAGCTGAACGGTGTATTGAAGACATAACGGCTGACCACCTGCAGCATGATCAACCCGAGCAATGACACAAGAAGCGTGCAACATGCGATCCTTTCAACATTGACGAGCCCCCGGTAGAGTCGGCTGCGTTGTTCAGCGAAGTCCGGTAGATCCGGTTCGTGTGGAACGTGGGCGCCCGTGGCAATGTTGTTTTCGTTGCTGGCGTCGGCCCTCGATGAGTCTGAACTCACCGGGCACCCTTGATTTCCCGGTACAGCTCACCCCAAGGCTGTTGCAGCATTGCTTCCTCGGCAGCGGCAGCAAAAGACTGCCGGTCGACGTCGTCGTTCACCTGGATGCCGTCGCCCGCACGCCACTCGTCGAGAATGCCTTCTTCCTGCTCCTCGATGCACACCCGGGTGTCATCTGCGGCGACAGCCATCGCGCTGTCGAGCGCTTCACGCTCCTCATCGGTCAATCCCTCATAAACGGTGCGGCCGGTTGTAATCATGACTCCCTGAACCATGTGTCCGGTGAGGTTGATGTAGTCCTGAACCTCGTTGAACTTGGCTGTAGAGATGGTGGGAATTGGGTTTTCCTGGGCGTCGATAACCCCCTGTTGCAGGGCAAGGTAAACCTCATCCAGGGCCATTGGCGTGGCGGTACCGCCCATAGCTGCGACGTTCTCGAGGTAGAGCGGCGCGTTAGGAGTGCGGATCTTCAGACCATCGAAGTCGGCAGACGTGCTGATCTTCTTGTTGGCGGTGACGTGGCGTGTGCCGTAGTACCAGCTTGAGAGGACACGAATATCGGAGCTTTCGTAGAGGCCGTCGAAGACGGTCGCCATGGCCTCCCCCTCAACGGTTTCCTCGAAGTGGTCGACGTCCTCAAACAGGTAGGCCCCGTCAAGTACGGCCGCGTCCTCTTCCCACACGCCTAGGAACGATGGGCCGGCGATTGCCATATCCAGTGCGCCTGAGGCCACCTGCTCGAGGGACTCGGATTCGTTGCCGAGCTGCGCGGCTGGGAAGCTTTCGATCTGAAGTCCGCTACCCTCGAGTTCCTCCTTGAGGGTTGCGACGCCACACTCTTCTACTGGATGCCCGGCCTCGTAGACATGGGCGAGACGCAGGGTTTTGGCATCGGTGTCGGCCTGGCCCACCTCATCGCGGTCCACGGGTGTGCCGACGTTGCAGCCTGACAACAGGAGAGCTGCGCTGGCGGCGAGACCGATCGCGGTGGTGGAACGACGACGGCTGGACGTGGTGGAGTTTTCGAGCTTCATTGCTGGAGTTCCTTCCGGGAGTGTTTCAGTTGTTAGGGATAGGTGCTGTCGAAGGGTGAATGTTCACAAATTGGTTGGGATAGAAAGTTCATGTGCGAGCTGACGCAGCTGGTCTGCCGTGGAGTTGGGCAGGTGCACGGACGAGGTGGCACCCATTTCCAGTGCATGTTCGGGGTCGCCGGGGGCCTGCACTGTGCGCTCGGCCGGACCGGAGTCTCGGACCCGCTTTTGCAGATCAGCAACCCGGGCTTCGGTGTGGGAACGTCCGGCGAATGCGTCGGTGTTTATCCCGATGACGAGGTGGCCGTTGTTCATTAGGGATGCTGGGTTGGACCAGATATCGATGGTTTCGTATGCGTAGGTAGCATCGGTCAGAGACGAGGCGAATGCCTCCAGAAGGACCGAGACAGCCGAACCTTTGTGGTCGCCGAACGGGATCATGGAGCCTGCTGCGGCTGCTTCTGGATCAGTGGTGGGGTTGCCGTCGGTGTCGACAGCCCAGCCTTCGGGAAGTTGTTGACCTTCATTTCGCGCTGCGATCACCTTGCCGTAAGCCCCATTGCTGGTAGCGAGGTCAGCCGTGAGTGGCCAGCCCGACGAGCCAGGTGCCCCAAGCGTCAGCGGATTCGTTCCCAAAACCTTCGTCGTTCCTCCATGAGGCGCGACCACCGGTCCGGTGGAGGACGTGATGAAGGAAAGGAACCCGGCCGCCGCTAGCTGATCGCTCCAGAACGCTCCAGCTCCGTAATGACTGCTGTTCTGAACGGCGACCGCAGAGATCCCATGGATTTGACCGATCTCGATGACTTTGTCAACTGCCGACTGCATAGCAACCTGGCCGAGCGCAGCGTCAGCGTCGAGGATGGCCACTGAATCCGCCTTGGATGAGTACGACAGGTTTGGCCGCGGGTTGATCCCGCCGAGCCGAAGGGCCTCGACATAAAGGGGGAGGCGGAGTAAACCGTGGGAGTGAATGCCGCGCTGGTCCGCCTGGACCAACGAGCGAGCAGTCAGTTTGGCGTCGGTCCGTGGGACGTTACAGCACTCGAGAGCTACGGCCGCAAGCTGGCGAAGATCTGGAACAGAGAAGGTCGGACGGGTCTGCAACGTTGAATACCCTTCAATATAGGAATTGATGAAATCCTATATCACGATTGTGTCAAATCACAATGGGTTTTCAAAACCTTGTCTTTGGATGATGACTGCCGGGGAGCGACGCAATCCGGCACGTCAGTCCGCTGGCGGGCGTGCAGGTTTCCCCAGATTCTGGTCCCGGAACAGGCGATTGATTGGCGTGTCGGGGCTAAACGCGCTGAACTGGCCCCACAACCCGGGGAAACCTACACGCTGCAAGGACAGGATGTGCACGCTACAGGTAGGCACGCAGCTCGGCTGCCTTTCTGGCCCGCACCGCAGGATCAACGACGGGCCGCTTCGGGGTGAAGTAGAAGCCGTCGTCGTGCCAGCGGGGGAGGACATGCTGGTGGTAGTGCCAGACATGTTGGCTGCCAGCAGGCTCATTGTGCTGGCGGGTGGAGATGCCGTCAGGAGACCAGGCCCGCTTGATGGCGACCGCCATATCGCGGGTGACGGTCATGATCCGGGCGGCGACGTCGTCGGGCAGCTCGTAGAGCAACTCGAAGTGGGCCCGGGGGGTCACTAACACGTGGCCGGGGTGCGGGTCGAAGCCGTGAGAGGCGATAAACGCCAACACCAAGTCGTCTGAGTAAATCAAATCGCCGGGCTCGCACAGATTTTTTGGATCCAGGAACTCCCCGGCGGCGAGGTCGCAGAAGGGGCACCGGTAATCGTCAGGCGCGTGCCGCACCCACTCGGTCACTCCTCGTCCGCGTCTTCCTCGAACACCCACTCGAACATGTCGAGAACGTATTCGCTGAACGTGCCCTCTTCGCTTTTCCAGGTGCCTCGGGCATTGTTGCGACGCCAGATGATGGGATCCGGGACATCCAGCTGATCCATGCGGATTCCCCAGGTGTACTTTTCCTCTTCGTCTTCGAGGAAGAGGAGGTGTCCATCCTCGATGGTCAGCTCGTCGGGGTCCCAAAAGAAATGGTAGGCCTCCATGATGTCTTCGACGGCTCCGACAGCGAGATAGAAATCGCGCAGGGCAAGTGGAAGGTCAAAGTTCTGGCCCTCCATGAGGTCCTGGAGTTCTTCTTTAGACAGGCCATCCTCCGCCGACCACTGGTCATCGAAGTAGGCCGGAACCAGGGCACGGAATTTGTCCAGGAATAGCTCAGTCACTTGGAACTCCAGGGGTGGGGTTGGGGAATACTTCCATCCTAGCCCCCACCGTGGGGTGGACTATGCAGTGCCCGAGCGCTTCCATCCCAGGACCGCCAAGGGCGCACGCCAGCTGTACCGCCAGGCGAGAACACGCAGGGTAAAGACGAGGGTGGCGATGACGGCTCCGGTGACCACATTGAACCAGCCGTTAGTGACGAGGAGGGTGGTCAGCACCGCCCCGAGCATCGCGGGAAGGGCATAGATGTCCCGGGGATCGAACAGTTGGGGCACCTCGTTGGCCACCACATCGCGCAGGAGCCCGCCGCCTACCGCCGTGGTTACCCCCAGGAGGATGCCCGCCACCGGGTGAAGCCCGAATTCCAACGCCTTCACCGTTCCCGTGATGCAGAACAGGCCCAGGCCTCCGGCGTCGAAGACCACTAGTAGTTTACTGACCCGCTCCACACCGGAGAACAGGAAATAGACCAGGCCAGTGGCGAGGACCGGCGGGATCAGGTAGCCAGGATTGGAGAACGCTGCCGGAACTGTGTCGATGATCAGGTCCCGCGCCACACCCCCGCCCAGCCCAGCCAGCGATGCCAGCAGCAGCGAACCCACCAGGTCAAAACCCTTGCGTGCAGCCAGCAACGATCCTGAGACTGCGAAGAAGAAGACCCCGAGCAGATCGATCATCAGGGCAACGTCGAACTCGTTGTTCATTGGCTCCTCGCGTCCTGGGTGCTGAGTGGTCTGCGCCAGATGCATTTCCGGCCAGAACGAGTTTACCCAGTACCGCCTGCCGGGGGTGGGCCAGGTAGCCAGAGCCTATCGGATGCGTTTCGCCAGCCCGGGATAGTCAATCACCACTCCATCGTCGTCAACTGTGAGTTCGGCAGTGAACCCGCCGTTCCCCGAGCTGTACAGCACCATGGCGGGACTATCCCCGCGGGCGGCGCGCACATGGCTATAGACCTGCGTGATGGGGACTACCCGGAGGCTCGGTACCTCAACCCAGGCCATGGTCAGTGCCGTCTCATCCACGGGAGCCGCGGCACCGGAGACCAGATTCAGCCGGAGAATAGGCATGGTGTTGGTGACCGGGCACAGCCCCAGGTCGCAGTCCAGCGCACCCGCAAGCCCGTCGGGATCGGTGATTCCCGGAGCGGGAAGACGAGTGTCACCTGAGCTATGCGTAGCACTGGACCAGGTGCCGTCGTCCGATCTCACCAGCTCCAGATGACGGCTCCACCCTTGCCCGTGGACCGTTACGGTGAGCCGTTGGGTCACCCAGCCCGGCTTCGTCGCGAGAGCCCAACTAACCGCATAGTCGGCGGTCCTCGAGGTGCCGTGGGCGGTGAGGCGGCCGGTTTCAAGGTTGATGGTTGCGGTGTCGAGCCGATCGGGGTCGTCGTCACCCTGCCAGCTGTGCTGGAGGCTGGTGTGAGGAGGGTTTGCCATCCTCTCACCCTAGGGAGCACAGTAGGCCTCCGCCAGACCCTACTGTTAATCCCATGACTGCGACTCTCCGCCCCGCCGCCGAACGCCGAGCAAGTATTCCCATGCGATTCGTCAGCGCCGCCCTGCGCCTGACGCCAACCAAACGGCACTACACCTCGCTTGAGTGGATGCGGAGCCAGTATCTACAGCGCGTCTACCCCACCCCGGCGGCTCTGACCCGTGTGCTCCGGCGACGCTGCACTGTTGAGGATTACGAGGTCGACGGCGTCCGCACCCTGACCTTGCGTCCACGGTCAGGCGCTTCCACCCGCCACATCATCTACACCCATGGGGGCACCTACATCAATGAGTTGGTTTCACCGCACTGGTGGATCATTGCCGCACTCATCAAAGCAACTGGTGCCACGGTGACCGTGCCGCTCTATCGGCTGGCACCCGAGCACACGTTCCGGGAGGCCTACGACTATCTTGCTTCGGTGTATCAGCTGGTACTCCGCACCACCAGGGCCGACGACGTCGTGCTGGCCGGCGATTCGGCGGGTGGCGGGTTGGCGGTGGGGCAGGCGCTGCACCTCGCTGGGCTTGGCCTGCCGCGGCCAGGACGGCTGATCCTGTTCTCCCCCTGGCTGGACATCACCGGCACCAACCCCAACATCCCACAGTACGATCGTGCCGATCCGATGCTGGCGGTCCCGGGTGCTGTCGAGGCAGGGAAATGGTGGGCCGGCCGAGAGGATCCTCAACACCAGCTCCTGAGCCCAGTCTTTGCAACCCCGGCAGCCTTGGCAAAGCTTCCACCGGTCTCCATCTACCAGGGGAGCGCGGATATCTGTATGGCGGATGCAATCGCGTTCGAGAAGTTGCTGCTCGACGTCGGACACGGCGTCGAGTTCCACCAATACCCGGGAGCCTTCCACGTCTTCGTTGGGCTACCGTGGCTGCCCGAATCCCGCGCGGTATTCAAGAATGTTCGCCGGGTAGCGTAAGTTTCAACGCCTGGTGAGATGGATCACACAAACCATAGACGGTGTCAGAACCATCGGCTACGATTGATGTACTGCCCCAGACCCCGGCACCGTGTTGAGTTGAAAACATTCCGCGGTAGTACTCGGACGGGGTAATCATTGCGATAGCTCTCGCTCCATCGATACTTCCTTCCTTTCGGAAAGTTTTGTACCCGGGCGGTTCCAGCTCACAAACTGGGGCAGACCAGCCAATCCTGAAATTCGTCGGTATTCGGGGAGGTATATGAGGAATGAGTTCTGAGACAGTCAAACGACACTTAGATGGAGAATCATATGACAGTTGAACCGCTGTCAGTTAGTCGATTAGGTACATCGGCTGGCTGAACGCAACCTGACAACGTGCGTTGCCAGTCGGACCGGTATTCCCCCCAGCCACCGGGCCGACTGGCCACGCTTTCAGCGCGACAGCGACCGGTCGACTCAGAGCGACAGCGACCGGTCGACGATTTTGGCAGCCGTATCACGCAGGCTGAGATGGTTCCGGCGGGCATGGTTTCGAATCCGGGTAAACGACTCCTGCATATCCACGTTACTCAATTGCGCTACCACACCCTTGGCTTGCTCAATCAAAATGCGGCTGGTTAGGGCGCGCTGAAGCTGATCGTTAACTACACCGGCCTCACGAATAGCTCGCTCCTGGAGAATGCTGATTGTGGCGACATCGGCTAACGCCTGGCCGATCGCCGCGTCCTCCAGGGGGAGTGCGCCGGCAACTTCACCAAAAAGATTGAGCGAGCCGATGACCCTGCCCCTGATGCGCAGCGGTATGGCGTGCACCGAGACGAACCCCTGAGACAGTGCAGCTTGCTTGAACGCCGGCCAGCGGTCACCGAGCTCTGAGATATCGTCAACTGTGACAACCGCCCCCGTTCGGAAGCACTCAACACATGGGCCAGCCCCAGCTTCCAGCTGCAGCACTTCCACCAACTGGCTTTCCTCGCTGCTGGACGCCAGTACCTGTAATTCGCCATGGTGGTCCACCAGCAGGAGTCCGGCCGCCGAGGCGTTGAGTATCCCGATCGACTCCTCAACGAGGACATGCAGAAGATCGAGGACATCGTAGTCATCGACTAACGCTCCAGCGATCTTTACGAAAGCGCCGCTGACACGCTCTGCCCGGGTCGAAGTCACCATGAAGAAAGTTTACTCCGCACGTGGCGGAAGTGGCGCAAAATTCACTCGACGTTCAATTACGTCTATCGCCACCTCCCTGAGGGAGCGGCTCTCAGAAAAGGAGTGCCCCCGCAGCAGAAGCAATGCGTTGGTGGCAGTGACATTCGCCTGGGCCAGCACCATGCCAGTGGCCTGGTGAATCTCCCGCCTTGACAGGGAGGGGCCTTCGACGCCCCCTAGCGAGTGTTCATGATCGGGGTCCTGAGCCAGGATCCGTCGGAGCAGTGTCCAGGAGGTCCGCTCAGTCAGGGCGGACGCCACGGACTGGGCGGTGCCGCTGAGTTTTCCCGGACTTGTACGGTACAGCTCGACGACGCCGATATCGAGGGCGCCCAGGGTCAGCGGAAAGACGAACATAGCCTTTGCCGGTGTGCGACGGACCGCGGCGCCAAATATGGGACACCGTGAATCCCAGTCGTCACCCGTATCTGGAATCAATACCGGGAGCCGGCTAGCGATTGCTTCCCACCGGGGGCCCTCCCCGAGCTCAAACTGCAGTTCGTCAAGAGTGCGGGCCACCTCATCACTATAGGCGACAGTTTCCTGGATTGATCCGCCAACAATCGAGATTGCTGCGCCGGTGACAGGTAGCTCCTCCAGGAACGGGTAGCAGAGGTCCCAGTGGTTGCTATCTGTGCTTGACGGAGCCCGCTCAACCATAATTTCCTGACGTTTTTGCCGCCCGGCCGGATGGCAAAGCGGTTCCTAAGCCCAGCAGCGACCCGGTGGGTGGGACACCTGCTTTTTAGGATAGTCCACTGCCTTGACTGCCGTCCCCTCCCGGACGTCGAACCTGCCCGTACGATTGCTTAATGGCAGCAGATCCTGGGTCCGAGACCTATCGCCAGCTCCTGACCTCGGAGCTCGCCCGCACTCAGGCGAGTCTTGCCGCGTTGGTCGCTGATGGCCGCTCGGTCAGTGCTGCGAGAGATAACTCAAACGTCGACGACGAACATGACCCGGAGGGAACCACTATCGCCTCTGAACTCTCGCAGATGTCGGCACTGGCCGCAGATGCGCGGTCCAGAGTTGACGAGATTTATGCTGCTCTGGCGAGGCTCGACGCCGGAACGTACGGGGTGTGCGCCGTGTGCGGCCAGGCGATTGCCCAAGGCAGGCTGGAAGCTAGACCGTGGACGCCGTATTGCATTGGCCACTCGACCGGCGGCTAAGTGGCTAACTTGTGAGTAGCTCGGCCAGCTCACGCCTGATTATCTCTGCACCAGCTGGTACGGCCAATGCACTAGCGAACCCGGCCATTCCGTCCAGCCAGAAGAGCTCCATTCCTTCTGCATCGGGCAGCCCGGCGCAGCGGCTATCACTGATGGACAGGGTGTGGGGTTCGATGCTGAGCCCGTGACCGGCTGCCTTCAGGACTGCTTCCTTGGCGACCCACAACCGAAGGCGGGAACCGGCGTCGTCGGCCTGCAGGGTGGCCCGCTCGGCTGGTGACAGGGCGTAGCTGTCGAATCCATCGAAGACGGCTGGGGGAATATGCTCGATATCGGCTCCGATGGGCTGCCCCGCCGGAGCCGAGGCAACCATGACCATTCCTGCAGAACGGGACAGGCTGAGCTCAACTCCCGCGACAGCTGGTTTCCCATGCAGGCTGGAGCCGCAAGTTCGGCACGAGCGGGTCACGTTCAGTGATGCGCTCGCGGACGGGGCACTCCCGATGCGATGCGCCGCCGCCAAGCGGAAAACAGCATGGGCGGCACTGTACGATAATCTGTCCTGCGCGTGTTGATGCCGGCCAGCAGCACTGCGGACCGGCTCTGGTATGAACTGGTCAAGCCCTCCCAGCGGTGCCAGGGCTGAGGCGACCTCTGATGCGGAAGCCACTACGTATTGGACAATCACTGAGTTGATCAGCTGCTGCTGGGAGTAGCAGTGATCACTACATTCTTGCCCCAGATGTCCTCGGTGTAGCAGCTGATCAGTACCAGGCGGTTAGGCACAATATCCCAGATTTCGCTGTCTTTCAGGGTGTTCTTGTCATGGGTGGTGACCGAATCGATGACGTAGTCGAGGACACCGGTTTCGGTGGTCAGCACTATTTCATCGCCAACCTCGGCATCGGTGCTGAGCCGGTTAAAGGGTGCGTCCCGGTCCTCCCAGCTGTGGCCGGTGATATAGGTGGTGTCCTCCGAGGCGCGACCAGGCGTCCCGAAGGAAGTCAACCAGTAGGCCTCAAGAGTCAGCGGGGGCACGATCGACTGGGTAGCGGTCTCTTCGGTCGACGGGGTGAGGGGCAGGATCGACTGGTCGATACCGGCTGCCTCCACCGTCAGCCAGCCCGGCGGGGATGCTGCCGGTTCAGCGACCGCGGAGGGTGCCGCGCGAGGTGCTACGGGTTCCTGCGTTGGAGGTTCCGGCACATACGCGGCAGCTTGCATCTGGCGTCCGGGCGGCTCAGACGCAGTCGGTGCCGCCCCAGCCATCGGAGAGGCCGCAACGATCAGGGCAGCCGACAGTGCCAGACCCATCCAGCGGGCGGCAGGATGCCGCCGGCTCGGCATCGTCAGGCCCTGGTGGATCGGCGGAACCAGAGAGCAACACCTGAAAGAAGGAGCAGCGCCGCTCCCGCCGCTCCGGTGAGCTCAAGCACGCTGCCGCGCTCGCCTGAATCGCTGGCAGCGGTTTGCACATTCAGCCCTCTCCCGGTTCCGGTACTGGTTCCGGCCGCGACGACGCCTGGGTTGGACGGGGGGCCGGGAGTTATCGCGATGACGGGAACCTCGATGCCCTGGCCTGTCCCATTCCCAGTCGCGGCGCAGGCTGCGAGGGCCGCGTTCACCAGCGCCTGTACCTCTTCAGGACTGGTGCCCGGACCGTCCAGATCGGACAGGATCCCCTCGATTACATCGACTGCGGCATAGTAGGCATCTTCGGCGGCGATTAGGTCGTCGGTATAGAGCGCGTTATCCAGTGCGGTTTGCGCCTCCATCAGGACAGCTTCAGCGGCCACGAGTGAGGCAGGTGCGGCGTCCCGCTCCACCTGCCTCGTCGCCAACTCACTGGTCGCCTCCGTCTGCACGGCTCGGGCTGCTGTCAGTTCGGCTTCGGCGGCAAGACGGCCTGCGGCGTCGTCAGCCCCCACCGCGGCGAGAGCCAGCTCAGCGGCCTCCACCCGATCATCAGCGAAAATCTTGGCGGTCTGCGCCGCGTCAAGGGCAGCCTGGGTTAGGTCAACGGCGACAATTGCCGCCTCGAAGGCCTCGAATGCTGACTCGTATGCGGCGTACACCTCGGTCTCTGCCACGTCGGCATTCAGGTATGCCTCTTCCAGCGCAACACCGGCGGCTTCGACGGCGGCAATAGCTGCCTTCAGGTCGTAGGCGAGGCCGATATCAACTGACGCGGAGTCCAGCGAGAACCCGAGTGCCGTCTGCGCCGAAATGCATGCTGCAGAGTTGGGAGCTGCCACTGCCGGGGCTGCGAGGAAGGTGGAGCCGGCAACGAGTGCGGCGCAGGCGCCAAAAGCCAACAGGCGATTACGGTGTGTCATGAGAGCGTCTTTCCGTGAGAAGCGCCCTCAAGTCCCCCTTGAGCGGCATCCGCCGGATGCGCGTCGCGGGGAGCGGTTGCTGTCTGGCTGAGGTAATTTGACCACGCCGAATCATGGAATACCAGCTTATTCTAAAATTGCGGTGCCGCCGCCGGAATCCGTAGGCCGGCTACCGCAGCCCCCTTACGTTCAAGGCCAGATACAAATGGACTCGATCAGCTGTGACCCCGGGATCATAACCGCTGAGGTCCTGGATCTGCTGCAGCCGGTACCGGACGGTATTCCGGTGGAGCTGCAGGACCTCGGCCACTGCAGCCACCGAACCGTTCAGCGACAGGTACCGCTCAAGCGTGAGCAGCAATTCGGCGTGGTGCCGCTGGTCGAACGCGGCTACGGGGTCCAGCGCTTCGGCAGCGAGGTCCGCGAGGGGCACATCCTCGCTGGCCATCAGCAGCGACGTCAGACTGAGCCGGTCCGGGCTGTTGACGGGGAGCCCGCGCGTAAGCGATTCGCGCGCCTCGAAGTAGCTCCAACGGAAGCCGCTCGCCTGTGCATAGGCGCCCCCAAAACCGACCTTGGCGGTCAACCCGGCCCCGTGCAGGTACCCGCTCATCCGCTGGCCAAGGGTTGGCCCGTCGCCGTCGGGCACGGCGATCACCAGCCTCTCGTCAACGAGGGCTTCAACTCCCGAGTCGAAACCCGCCGGTGTTGGCAGGGTACGGAGCGCGCGGCGCTGGCCGGAAGCCACCTCAACGATCAGTACCACCTGCCTCAGCCCGGTGTCGATTCCTGCCCCGCCGAGGCGTGCGACGGCGTCCGGACCAGCGAGCGTCCCCCGCACCACGTCCTGGAAGAGTTGCCCGGCAACAGCGCGTTCGCTCGCCCGTCGTCGCGCCTGGTTGCTCAACTCAACGCTAATGAGGCTCTGCGCATACGCCACGATGGCGTTGGGGTCATAGGGTTCAGCGATGGCCAGTGTGCAGCGGTCCTTCAAACCAGTTGCCACCGGCAGCCGGTGCCAATGACCGCCCGATCGTGCTGCGGTAGCGAACAGCTCCGCCCCGTACTGCGAGAGGACGACGCCGGTACCCAGCATGGCTGCAAGTTCCTTGAGTAACTGGGGCAGGCCGCCCTCTCCGAGGAGCGCTGACGCAAGAATCTGGTGACCCTTCAGCAGGCTCTCGAGCCGTGAATAGTGGTCAGCCGAAAGTGAATCAGCAACGATCTTTCCGATCGCAATGAACGGCGTTTCGTAGGGGACATGGAACACAGGAAGCCCCAGGGCGTCAGCCTCTCCGATCAGGGCTGGCGGGACCTGTTGATGCCCGAGGCCGGTGCCGAATCCGATACCCAGCGCCCCGGATTCGTGCACACGGCGCACAAAGGCACGCTGGGCAGCTGTCGTCTTTTGCCTCACCCCAGTTGTCAGGACCACTTCTCCGCCGCTGAGGAAGGGCAGCGGGTCCTCGAGTTCGGTGACGGCTACCCATTGGATGGGGGTGTCCAGGGCGTGGGTCGACCCGACGGGGTGGAGGCCGAGGCCAGCGGCCGAAAGGAGAGCGGGGAGCGTGATGGCCATCCCTCAACTATATGACGGCGACACTGTGCGGGTGCATCACAGGTGGCTCGTACCGTTGTGCGGATCACCCTAGGCCGAGGAATGTCAGGGGGCGTAGGGTCGGCAGTGGATTTACGCTGCGACGGATCCGCAGTGATCCGTTGACCCATCACCAGAAAAGGGATGAATACCGTGGTAACCACCCTCCAGAATTTTATCAACGGCGAGTTCGTGACGCCGGCTGGCACCGAACTGCTGGACATCGTCAATCCGACCAACGGTGAGGTTGTGGCGAAGGCGCCCGTTTCGCTGACGTCGGATGTGGACGTCGCCATGACGGCGGCCGCCGAGGCTTTCACCAGGTTCAAGCACGTCACGCCGAGTCAGCGCCAGCTCATGCTGCTGAAGCTGGCCGACGCGCTTGAGGCGGCCAGCGACGAGCTGGTGGAAGCGCAGCACCGAAATACCGGTCAGGTACGCGACCTGATCGCGGCCGAGGAAGTCGCAGTAGGTGCCGACCAGCTTCGCTTCTTTGCCGGCGCCGCCCGACTGCTGGAAGGCAAGTCAGCTGGCGAGTACGTCGAAGGGCACACCTCCTATATCCGCCGCGAGCCGATCGGCGTGGTTGCCCAGGTCGCGCCGTGGAACTATCCGTTGCTGATGGCCATCTGGAAGATCGGTCCCGCGCTGGCAGCCGGCAACACCGTTGTCCTCAAGCCTAGTGACACCACCCCCGAATCCACCCTGGTGCTGGCGAAGCTCACCCAGGGGATCCTGCCTCCCGGTGTGCTGAACGTGGTGCTCGGGACCGGCGAGACTGGCGCGGCCATGGTGGACCACCCGGTCCCCGGGCTGGTTTCGATCACGGGATCGGTGCGCGCCGGCATCGCCGTCGCCACCGGAGCCGCCAAGACACTCAAGCGCGCTCACCTCGAACTGGGCGGTAAGGCGCCAGCTGTCGTTTTCGCTGACGCGGACATCAAGAAGACCGCCGCAGCAATCGCCGAGTTCTCCTTCTTCAACGCGGGCCAGGACTGCACGGCGATCACCCGAGTGCTGGTGCAGGACTCCGTCCACGACGATCTGGTGGCCGCCATGGTGGCCCACACCGAAACGTTGACGACGGGCAACGCCGATGATTCCCAAAATTACTTCGGTCCGCTGAACAACATCAACCACTTCAACTCAGTCAACGCGGTGATGGACGCGCTTCCGGAGCATTGCACGGTGGAGATCGGCGGCAAGCGCTCCGGCGACAAGGGGTACTTCTACGAAGCCACTATTGTCACCGGCGCTCGTCAGAGCGATGACATTGTCCAGAAGGAAACCTTCGGCCCGGTCATAACTGTGCAGAAGTTCACCACCGAGGCTGAGGCGGTGGAACTGGCCAACGACGTCGAGTACGCGCTGGCCTCAAGTATCTGGACCACCGATCATGGCACGGCCATGCGGGTCTCCCGCGACCTCGACTTCGGGGCCGTCTGGATCAATACCCACATTCTTCTCACCGCCGAGATGCCACATGGAGGATTCAAAAGTTCCGGCTACGGCAAGGATCTCTCGATGTACGGCGTTGAGGACTACACCCGGATCAAGCACGTCATGAGCGCGCTGGATGTTTAGAAAGGCAGTTTCACTATGACCACCCAGGTAACCCAGCCGCAGTTCCGGCTCGAGCAAAAGCGCAAGATCATCGCGGACTTCCCCGGCCCGAAGTCCACCGAGCTTGCCGCCCGCCGTGCGGCAGTAGTGGCCAAGGGGGTTGCCTCCGGGGTGCCGGTGTATGTGGCCGACGCCGACGGCGGCATCATTCACGACGTCGACGGCAACTCGTTCATCGATCTCGGCTCAGGCATTGCCGTGACCAGCGTGGGTGCGTCCGACCCCGCCGTTGTCGGCGCCGTCAAGGAGCAGGTTGAGCACTTCACCCACACCTGCTTCATGGTCACCCCTTACGAGGGCTATATTGCAGTGGCCGAGAAGCTCGCCGAGCTGACTCCTGGCGACTTCGAGAAGCGCTCAGTGCTGTTCAACTCGGGCGCTGAGGCTGTCGAGAACGCGATCAAGGTGGCGCGTCTGGCGACCGGGCGCACAGCTGTCGCTGCCTTCGATCACGCCTACCACGGCAGGACCAACCTCACGATGGCACTGACTGCCAAGTCGTTGCCCTACAAGGGTGGTCCGGCTGGCGACTTCGGCCCGTTCGCCTCTGAGATCTACCGGCTGCCGATGAGCTACCCGTTCCGCGAGGAAAACCCCTCAATCACCGGAGCCGAGGCAGCTCAGCGCGCCATCACCATGATGGAAAAGCAGATTGGCGTTAGTTCACTGGCCGCGATCATCATTGAACCGATCCAGGGGGAGGGTGGCTTCATTGTGCCCGCCGACGGATTCCTGCCGGCGTTGGCCGCGTGGGCCAAAGCCAACGGGGTGGTGCTCATCGCTGACGAGGTCCAGTCAGGCTTCTGCCGGACCGGTGCCTGGTTCGCCGTCGACCACGAGGGTGTAGTGCCCGACATCATCACCATGGCCAAGGGGATCGCTGGCGGCATGCCACTCTCGGCAATCACTGGTCGGGCAGACCTGCTCGACGCCGTACATCCCGGCGGCCTGGGCGGTACCTTTGGTGGCAACCCGGTGGCATGTGCTGCGGCGCTCGCAGCGATCGAAACGATGCAGGAGCAGGACCTTGCTGCACGTGCGCTGGCGATTGAGGAGCTGGCAACCTCGCGGCTGCGGGCCCTGCAGGAGGATCTGGGGGAGCAGTCAATCATTGGCGAAATCCGCGGCCGCGGAGCGATGCTGGCTCTTGAATTCGTGGTGCCCGGGACCAAGACTCCCAACCCGGAGGCCACCAAGGCTATCGCTGGGGCGTGTCTGCAGGAGGGCGTCATCATCCTGACCTGTGGCACGTACGGCAATGTGGTCCGGCTGCTCCCGCCGCTGGTGATTGGCGACGACCTCCTCAACGATGGGCTGGACGTCCTCGAGGCGGCGATCCGCTCCGCGAAGTAGCGCCACGCTCCCTTCAAAACCCAACAAACCCCTTCGCCGAATAGTTAGCTCTGGTGGGGCGGCTGGCGCCGAACCCACCGGATCTAACGCTTCGACGGAGGGGTGTTGTCGTTGCTGGGCTGCTGGGCTGCGTGGCGGGTCCGGTGAGGTTTATTGGGCTTTGGGAGGCCGTGGGTAGTCTGCGGGTAGTCCACGCCGCCAGACGCCGTCGGGTTCGGCCAGCGCAGCAGAAATCAGCATGCGCGCCAGGACCGAACTCTCGCGCAGCTGTGGTGGGTTGTCGCCTCGGGCGCTCGGCCGTCGGGAAGTTGCGCGCAGCTCTGGCGGGTTGACACCGCGGGGAGGACCGCCGTCGACGATGGGTGCGCACTTATGGTGGGTTGGACGCGACCGCACCCGCCACTGCTGGACAGTTGTCTGCTGCCACCCGCCACAACTGCACAAGTCGAGGAATGATGGAGGGGACATTGCAGGCCCATGGCAAGCAGGCGCCTTCGATCCCGGCCAGCGCAGCAGAAATCAGCACGCGCACCAGATATATCTGCTGCGTTGGTCGGTTTCGGTGCGTTTCGCGGATAACTACCGCGGCGGCAGGCGGGGAACGACGCCGGCGCCTACCCGGAACGGAGGCGGTGCGAGACGAGCCGGAAGCTCAGTCTACCAACTGCGCCTTCAGCCCGGTGATGAGCGCTTCGAGGCCGATGGTGAACGCGGCGTCCGCCGAATCGGCCTGCGATCCTCCCCGACGGCGGACGGCAGCCGTGAACAGTGGGTAGTTGGGGCCAAGGCTGCCTGACTCAAAAATGTCCTCGGGTGCGGCTGTGTCGAATGCCGAGCCGAAGATAAATGACTCAAGCGCCACAATTGCGGGGATGATGCGATCCTCCTGCCATCCGGCGTTGAGGAACCCAGTTGTCACTGCCTCGTACATTGCCAGGGTTTCCGGAGCCCCGGTGACGGGTAGAACTGCGATCACGGAAATGAGTGGGGCGTGGGTGGCGAACACACCCCGGTAGGACCATGCCCAGGCGCGTACCGCCTCATCCCAGGAGGCTGAGGCGAAAGCACTGAAATCCACCTGCGCCATCACCTGGTCCTCGACCCAGCGCAGCACTTCCTGCTTGGATTCCGCATGGTTGTAGAGTGCTGACGGAGCGACGCGGAGCCGCTGCGCCAGGGCAGACATCGTCAGGCCCTCGTATCCGTGGGTGGCAATCAACCCGAGCGCCGCGTCGGTGATCAGATTCCGGGACAGGAGCCCGCGCGGCGGACGCCCCGCCCGACGACGGCTCGCCGGCACCCCCAGAGTTCCCATGACCGCCCCTTTACCGTCTCTTTGCTGCGGGTCCATTCTACTGTGCCCTTTCCAAAACTGATCGGTGTCGCTACAGTATCTCTAATAAATGAATAACGTTCATTTTGTGGCCTGGGCCATACCGTCCCTGAGAGGTAACTGTGGAGCATTTGGATCGCGACGTCGTAATCGTTGGAGCAGGGCCCTCGGGCCTCACCGCTGCATGGGAGTTGAGCCGGGCGGGGCTGAGTGTCGCAGTCCTTGAGGCGCGGGATCGTGTCGGTGGACGCACCTGGACCGACACCATTGACGGCGCCATGCTGGAGATCGGAGGACAGTGGGTGTCTCCGGACCAGACAGCCCTCAAGGGAATGCTTGACGAGCTTGGGCTGGACACCTACGACAGGTATCGCACCGGCGACTCCGTCTACATCGGCGCCGACGGCACCCGCACCCGCTACACCGGTGACATGTTCCCGGTGTCAGCGGCGACCGAGGGGGAAATGAACCGTCTGATCGAAATCCTGGACCGTCTGGCGGTTGAGGCTGGCCCCGAAACGCCGTGGGAACACCCCGAGGCTCGGTCGCTCGACACCATCTCATTCCACCACTGGCTCAGGCAGCAATCCAGCGACGAGGAAGCCTGCAACAACATTGGGCTCTTCATTGCGGGCGGAATGCTCACCAAGCCAGCGCATGCCTTCTCCGCTCTGCAGGCGGTGCTGATGGCAGCCTCGGCCGGATCCTTTTCGAACCTTGTCGATGAAAATTTCATCCTCGATAAGCGCGTGATCGGCGGCATGCAGCTGGTGTCGGAACGTCTCGCGGATCGTCTGGGCGACGACGTCGTCCTGGGCAGCCCGGTCCGGACCATCCGGTGGTCCGACGATGACGGCGTCACAGTCGTATCGGACACTGTCACGGTCAGGGCGCGCTACGCGGTGATGGCAGTTCCGCCGAACCTGTACTCGCGGGTGTCCTACGAGCCGCCGCTGCCGCGTCGCCAGCACCAAATGCACCAGCACCAGTCCCTGGGCCTGGTCATCAAGGTCCATGCCGTGTACCCAACACCTTTCTGGCGGGCCGACGGCCTGTCGGGCACCGGATTCAGCGCCTCCTCAATCGTTCAGGAGGTGTACGACAACACTAACCATGCAGACTCCCGCGGCACCCTCGTCGGCTTCGTGTCAGACGAAAAGGCCGACGCGATGTTCAGGTTGGACCCGGCCGCACGCAAGCAGGCAATCCTCGAGTCCATCGCCGGCTTCCTCGGGCCTGATGCCCTCACCCCTGAGGTCTACTACGAGTCGGACTGGGGCTCCGAGGAATGGACCAGGGGCGCCTACGCCACCAGCTACGATCTCGGCGGTCTCCACCGTTACGGCCCCGACCAGCTGACCCCCGTCGGTCCGATTTACTGGTCCTGCTCCGATCTCGCAGCGGAGGGGTATCAGCATGTTGAGGGAGCTATCCGCATGGGGCAACGCACCGCCACAACCATCCTGACCAGCAGCACACTGACCAGCGATACCCTGAGCAACGCTGCAGCCGAGGGAGCATGAAGCGCGTGGACTACATCGTCGGGTACACCGCTGATGATCGCGGGCGCGACGCCGTCAGCCTCGCTGTTGCTCTCGCCCGCCGCCAGGGCGCCACTCTGAACCTGGTGATGGTGATGCCGGAGCACTCGCCCTTCAACGCCGTCTACCCTCCTGAGCGGGGGTTCGAGAGCATCCTGTCAGCCCAACTCCAGGAGTGGCTCGCCGAGGGACTCGGTCTGATTCCCGACGACGTCACGGCCAGGGCGCACGTCATCAGTGCCGATTCGCAGGCCGGCGGCCTCATTGATGCAGCAGCCGATTCAGGCGCCTCACTGATTGTTATTGGTGCCAGCTCCAGAGGGCTGCGCAAACGGTTCAACGTCGGTAGTGTCGCCGGGACGCTCCTGCATGCGTCACCCGTGCCGGTTGCCCTTGCACCGCAGGGGTACAGGCGCCTTGACCCGATCACCCGGCTGACCTGCGCGGTGGGAACCCGGGCCGGTGCTGACGCGGTCATTGCCGTAGCAGTTGATTCGGCCGCCCGACGCGGACTCCCGCTGCGGCTGGTCTCCCTGGTAGCGCTTGACCCGGCAACCGGGACTGATGGCGGAGCCGACGCGGCGGCTGTCGAGGCAGCCCATGAACACGCCAACACGCGGTTGGCTGAAGCGGCAGCATCACTCGCCGCGGGTGGACAGGTCAGCGTCGAAGTGGTGGAGGGTGCCACAGTTGAGGAAGCGATCGGGGCCCTGGCCTGGGATGAGGGAGAGATCCTCCTGGTCGGGTCAAGCCGTCTGGCCCAGCACAGCCGATTGTTCCTGGGAGCCACCGCCAACAAAATACTGCGCGCTTTGACAGTGCCCATGGTTGTGGTGCCGCGCAGCTACACATTTTTCGAGGATCAGCCGAGCCATCAGGAGCGGTCTACCGCCACGCGCTCCGAGGCCGGAGAAGGCACGGACGCACAACCCACTGAGGTGAAGTAGTGAGCACCATGCCGACAAAGAATTCCCCCACCGGACTGAGCCAGAAGGGTTTGAGCTCCGGATCGGTCGGTCTGCTGGGCGCTGTGGTGATCGGCGTGTCCTGTATCGCTCCTGCCTATACGCTGACCGCGGCGCTCGGCCCAACTGTGGCGGAGGTGGGAGTGCAACTACCCGCCATCTTCCTGGTCGGGTTTATCCCGATGCTGCTGGTAGCCCTCGGCTACCGCGAACTGAACAACTCAATGCCCGACGCCGGTACCTCCTTCACTTGGGCCACCAGGGCTTTCGGCCCGTGGGTTGGCTGGATGGGCGGGTGGGGGCTCATTGCCGCAACTGTCATTGTTCTCTCGAACCTGGCGGCGGTTGCTGTCGACTTCTTCTACCTGATGCTCGCCCAGCTGACCGGGAACGAGTCACTGGCCGACCTGACCCTGAACCTGCCGCTGAACATCGTCACCACTCTGATCTTCGTGGCCCTGGCCTGTTGGGTTTCCTATCGCGGGATGGAAACGACAAAGGCAGTGCAGTACGTGCTGGTGGGCTTCCAGCTGATAGTCCTGGGCTGGTTTGCCATTGCAGCGTTTGTGCACGTGGCAAACGGCACGGCCTTCGATGCCACTGCCATTAGTCCAGACTGGTTCAACCCGTTTGCTGTCGAATCCTTCTCGGCCTTCGCCGCCGGAGTGTCGCTCTCGATCTTTGTCTACTGGGGCTGGGATGTCACCCTGACCATGAACGAGGAAACCAAGGATCCCGAGCGGACACCCGGCCGGGCAGCGACGCTTACCGTCCTGGTCATTGTCGTGATCTACGTGACGGTGGCGCTGGCCACCCTCTCCTTCGCGGGCGTCGGCGATGGGGAATTCGGTGCAGGAAATGTTGATAACCAGGGAAGTATCTTCGCTGTGCTTGCCGGACCGGTGATGGGACCGTTTGCCATCCTGATGTCCCTAACGGTGCTGAGCAGCTCAGCGGCATCCCTGCAGTCGACCTTCGTGTCGCCGGCCCGAACCCTGCTGTCAATGGGTCACTACCGCGCTCTGCCAGCGAGCTACGGCAAAATCAGCCCCACCTACAAATCCCCAAGCTACGCCACCATCGCTGCCGCCGTCGCAGCGTCAGGGTTCTACGTGGTCACACGGGTAGTGTCTGAAAACGCGCTGTATGACACGATCACGGCGCTTGGCATGATGATCTGCTTCTACTACGGGATCACTGCCATGGCCTGCGTCTGGTATTTCAGGACGGTCGCCTTCAGCAGCACCCGGAGTTTTCTGCTGAAGTTCCTCGCGCCGCTTCTGGGCGGAGTGATCTTGCTTGTCATGTTTGTGAAGACAGCCACCGATTCGATGGACCCGGAATACGGGTCAGGCTCCTCTATAGCGGGTGTAGGGCTGGTGTTCATCCTTGGCACCGGAGTGATCCTTCTGGGCGCGGTGCTGATGTTGATCATGTACCGGGTCAACCCGGCGTTCTTCAGCGGTGAAACTCTCCGCAAGGGCAGCGCCCCGGCTCACACCGAGCTGTGACGTACCCCGGCGGGCAGCGTCCTAGCACCGAACTGCCCGCCGACCGAGATAAGGTTGCCAGAGCAGATCTGCGGCGGTAATCCCGAGGCGCCGGTCAGAATCCGAACCGGAAGGCACGCCGTATGCGTTATGTAGTTGGCTTTACGAACAATGACCGCGGACGTGACGCGCTTGCACTGGCGACGTCGCTGGCGCGAACCCAGGGCGCCAGCATTGACCTGGTCACGGTGCTTGACCGGCCCCAGGATGGGAGCGTTGGTACCGGCACCAACCGTGCCATGGCTGCTCTGCAGGAAGCCATCGAGGGGATTCCTGGCGGCGTCGAGGTTGAGCCGCATGTGAAACTCGCCGACTCTTTCGCTGAAGGGCTGCTGGAGGTCGCAGCAGATCTCGAGGCGGGCCTGATCGTCATTGGCGCAGCCAGCAACGGCTTGCTGAGGCGGTTCACCGTTGGCAGTGTCGCGAACGCGGTCCTGCATTCCTCTCCAGTACCGGTGGGGCTGGCACCACGCGGGTACCGGCACCGCGATCGGATGACCCGGTTGTCCTGTGCCGTGGGCACTCGTGCCGGCGCCGAGGCGGTCCTGGATGTGGCAGTCGATTCAGCAGCACGCAGAGGGATGCCGCTGCGGCTGATCTCTCTGGTGGCGTTGGACGTCAATGAGACCTCAGATACCGGTGAAGCTATCAACCTGGCGCATCAGCACGCCAACTCGGTGCTGGCTCGGGCAGGGGATCAGCTTCCGGAAGGCCACGAAACCACGATTACTGTGGCTCACGGTCGGACCATTGAGCAGGCTATTGATGACATCGAGTGGGATCCGGGAGAGATAGTTTTCGTCGGCTCCAGCCGGCTCGCGAAGCGAAGCCAACTGTTTCTAGGGTCAACCGCCAACAAGATGCTGCGCGCCCTGCCGATCCCCATGATTGTGGTACCCCGGGACTGGAACCTCCCGGCCGCCTAAGGACTCCCAAGGCGCGGGGATAGAGCACTGGACGCGTCCGAGGTGGCTGCGGCTAGACGGCCGCGGATTCCCCGACCGGTGTTGCCCCACTGGGCCGGCGCGGGCGCGAGTTCTTGCGGACGGTGCGCAGCATGTCGATGGTGAGCATCGCCAGGGCAACCCAGACCAACCCGAACCCGACCCAGCGCTCCAGCGGCATTTCCTCCTGGAACACGAAGAGTGCCAGCAGGAACTGCAGCACTGGGGCAAGATACTGGAGCAGGCCGATGGTGGTCAGCGGCAAACGCCGCGCGGCGGCGCCGAAGAAGATCAATGGCACTGCCGTAATAACACCGGCTGCTGCCATGATCCAGAAGTGCCCGGGGCCTTCGGTGAGTACAGTCGCAGCACCAGTGACGCTCAGCCAGATCATGACTGCTGCGGCGATCGGCGTCAGCACAGCGGTTTCGATGCTCAGGCTTGACACAGCATCGACCTTGGATCCGACCCGCTTCTTGACGAATCCGTAGAAGCCGAAGGAGAAGGCCAGCGTCAGAGCGATCCATGGCACGTTGCCGTAGCCAATAGCAAGCACCACCACCGCCACTACCCCCATTCCGACGGCCGCCCACTGAAGCCTGCGCAGCTTCTCATGGAGCACCACAACCCCGAGCAGAACCGAAACAATCGGGTTAATGAAGTAACCCAGCGCCGCCTCTATTGCGTGACCATTCGTGACGCCATACGTGTAGACAAACCAGTTCACGGCAATCAACATTGCGGCGACAGCCAGCGTAGCAACAATGCGTGGGTTCGCTGCGGCTGCGCGAACCGTGCGCCAGGACCTCATGACGGTCAGGAGCAGGGCGCAGAACACCAGTGACCAGAGGACGCGATTCGCGACGATCTCGATAGCCGTGGCTGGCAGGAGAATGATGAAATAGAGCGGGAGTAGACCCCATAGGCCATACGCTCCGATTCCATAAAGGATGCCCGTCGAGTTCTCACTTCGGGGCTGACGCGTGCTCGCAGTTTCGGTAGGGGTCACCTCGGCTCCAACAGTGATATCAGGCGTTTTATTCCGCGCGTCCGGCTGCCGAAGCGGCGAGACGGCCATCACAGGTTTAGACTGCACCCCGGCGCGGCATTTAGAATAGGAAACTATGCGCTTAATGTGCGTCTCGGTTTGTCCACTAGGGAAGAAGGCCAATCAGTGTCCACCTCAGCTGCGGGGCGCCCGCTGCGGGTCGCGATCATCGGGGCCGGCCCGGCAGGCGTGTACGCCGCCGACATCCTGACAAAGTCCCAGGAGGTCCAGGGCGGCGACTTCGCGGTCAGCATCGACCTCTTCGATCAGCACCCGGCGCCCTATGGGCTGATCCGTTACGGGGTGGCACCTGATCACCCGCGGATCAAAGGCATAGTCAACGCGCTGCATAAGGTGCTGGACCGCGGTGACATCCGCTTCCTGGGGAACGTCAACTACGGGCGTGACCTCACCCTGTCGGACTTCCGCAAATCCTACGACGCAGTCATCTTCTCCACCGGTGCGGTCAAGGACGCAGACCTGCTCGTTCCGGGGATCGATCTCGACGGATCCTTTGGCGGCGCTGAGTTTGTCTCCTGGTATGACGGACACCCCGATGTGCCACGGGACTGGCCGCTGGACGCGACAGAAATCGCTGTGATCGGCAACGGTAATGTCGCCCTCGACGTCGCCCGTGTACTTTCCAAGCACGCCGACGACCTGCTCTCCACCGAGATCCCCGACAACGTGTACGCCGGGCTGAAAGCCTCGCCCGTCACCGACGTTCACGTGTTCGGACGCCGCGGCCCCGCGCAGGTGAAGTTCACCCCGTTGGAACTCCGCGAGCTCTCCCACTCCCGCGATGTGGATATTGTGCTCTATCCGGAGGACTTCGATTTCGATGAAGCCTCTGAACAGCAGATTGCCAGCAACAACCAGACCAAGACGATGGTGAAGACCCTCACCAACTGGCTGGTCGACGACGAGCCGACCGGCGCGTCCCGTCGGCTCCACCTGCATTTCCTGCATTCACCAGTCGAAATCTCCGACTCCCCACAGACCCCAGGCAAGGTAGCAAACGTCAGGTTCGAGCGCACCGAGCTCACCGGGGAGGGTTCCGTCCGTGGCACCGGTGAATTCATCGACTACCCAGTCCAGGCGGTCTACCGCGCGATCGGATACTTCGGCTCCGAGCTGCCCGAGGTGGGTTTCGACAGCCAGCGCGGGGTAATCCCCAACGAGGGCGGCCGCGTCATCGATCAAGACGGCGCGCCCGTCCCGGGTATCTACGCCACGGGCTGGATCAAGCGGGGCCCGGTGGGCCTGATCGGCCACACCAAGGGTGACGCTCTGGAGACTATCGGGTTCCTCTTGGAAGACCGACTGAACCTCCCGCCAGCCCAGGACCCGTCAGAGAGCGCCATCATTGACCTACTTGCCGAGCGGGGCGTCCGCTTCACAACCTGGGAAGGTTGGCTCAAGCTTGATGCTCATGAGCTGAAGCTCGGCGCCAATTTTGTGAACGACGGCGGCAGTAACGCCGAGTTGGTCAGGGAACGAGTGAAGGTGGTTCCCCGGGACGAGATGATTGCCATCTCGCGCGACGAGTAGGGCCCAGCGACACCCAGACGGCCCGAGAGGCTGTCCGGCGTCCCCGCCACAGCTTTAGCTAGAAAATCCTCAAACACCCGCGACAGAAAGTTGCCCACGGCACTAGACTGATCCCACCCCACCGGCGGGGAGACCATGAAGCGGAGTGTCGATGACGCAGCAGCAACTGCCGATTCTGGGGGGACTCACATCGAGAACCCTGCAGCAGTGCGCCCATCGTGCGCACGAACGGCTTGGCAGCGGCCCGGCATCCGGCGTGCGCTCACTGGTGAAAGAATCGTGGCTGCGATCCCTCCAGCATTTACCGAACCCCGACGCTGTCAACGCACCACTGTTCTGCACGGAGGACGAGCTTGACGCGTACCGCCGGGACCACCCGCTCGCGGCTGTGCTACCCATCATCCAGAAGCTCTTGGTCCAGCCGAGTGTCGACAGTGGACTGCTGGTGGCGGTGGGAGACGCGAATGGACGCCTGCTCTGGGTCGACGGAGACCGGGAGTTGCGCCGTCGCGCCGAAGGGATGATGTTTGTTGCCGGGTCAGACTGGTCGGAGCGGGCCGTCGGCACCAGCGCTCCCGGCACCGCGCTGGCCCTCGGGCGGAGCGTTCAGATTGCGGGTGCGGAGCATTTCAGCCGTCAGGTTCATCCGTGGAGCTGCACAGCCGTTCCTGTCCACGACCCCGACTCCGGAGCTGTGCTGGGAGTGGTGGACATCACCGGCACCGACGACGCCGTGGCTGTCCATACGCTCTCACTCGTTGAGGCAACTGTTGCTGCGGCTGAGGCACACCTAAGCCTTCAACGGCTGCAGGTCGAGCAACCTGCCCGCAACTTGGCCTCGGCTAAAACCACCCCGGGGTACCGGGAAGGCCTCCAGATCCTGGGACAAGACCACGGGATCATCGCGCTGGGGCGCCGTTCGGTCGAGCTCAGTGCCAGACACACCGAACTCGTCACGCTGCTCGCTCTTCACCCCGAGGGTGTCAGTGCTGAACAGCTCGCGAGCATGGCCTACCCAGACCACGTTTCGGTGATCACGGTCAGGGCCGAAATGCTGCGGCTACGACGCGTCCTCTCCGATCAGGTTCCGTCGCTGGTGCCACGCTCGCGGCCCTACCGTCTACCCCGTGAGTTGGTAGTCGATGCCTCCCAGGTCCTGGACTTCCTGGACCGTGGAGCGCACCGGATGGCGCTGAACATGTATCACGGCCCAGTCCTGCCCCGTTCCGAGGCGCCCGCGATTGTTCGGCTCCGAGCACAGGTGAGCTCACTGCTCCGCGAAGCAGTGCTCAATGACGGGGCCACCGAGGCTGTGCTGCAGTATCTGCAGTTACCTGAAGCCGCCGACGACGCCGAGGCCTGGACAGCCGCACTGAGAGTGCTTCCGCCACGGTCGCCGCGCCGCGCCGCCGTCGTCGCTCATGTTGAACGGCTGGTGGTCGAGCTCGAGCTGCCCTGACCGGCCGGAATCCGCGCCGGCGGCGGTGCAACCCTCGTGCAACTGGTGGCTGCCTACACTTCGAAATCAGGACGACGACGTCCCTTTCGGAACCCAAGGAGTTAGACAATGACTGTTTACGCCCAACCCGGCCAGGATGGCTCCAAGATCACCTTCAAGCCGCGCTACGAAAACTGGATTGGCGGCGAATGGTCTGCCCCGATCAAGGGCCAGTACTTTGAAAATATCTCACCTGTCACAGGCAAAGCCTTCTGTGAGGTTGCGCGGGGCACGGCCGAAGACATCGAGCTGGCCCTCGACGCCGCCCACAAGGCTGCTCCTGGCTGGGGTAAAATGCCGGCGGCAGAACGTGCAGCGATCCTCAACCGGGTTGCTGACCGGATCGATGAGAACCTCGAGATGCTGGCGGTCGCCGAAACCTGGGACAACGGCAAACCTATCCGTGAGGTACTCGCCGCTGACCTGCCGCTTGCCTCCGATCACTTCCGCTACTTTGCCAGTGCGGTTCGGGCGCAGGAAGGTACGCTATCCCAGCTGGATGATGACACCACTGCCTACCATTTCCATGAGCCACTCGGAGTGGTGGGTCAGATCATCCCCTGGAACTTCCCGATTCTGATGGCCACCTGGAAGCTAGCCCCAGCGCTCGCCGCTGGCAACGCAGTTGTCCTCAAGCCAGCCGAGCAGACGCCGACGTCGATTCTGGTGCTGATGGAGTTGCTCAGCGACATCCTGCCGCCGGGAGTGCTCAACGTGGTGAATGGGTTCGGCGTCGAGGCGGGCAAGCCGCTGGCGTCATCCAAGCGGATCCGTAAGATCGCGTTCACCGGTGAAACAACCACTGGCCGGTTGATCAGTCAGTACGCGAGCCAGAATCTCATCCCGGTCACTCTGGAACTCGGCGGGAAGAGCCCCAACATCTTCTTCGGCGACGTCGCCGACAAGAATGACGCCTTCTATGACAAGGCCCTCGAGGGATTTGCCCTCTTTGCTTTTAACCAGGGCGAGGTCTGCACCTGCCCGTCCCGGGCACTGGTCCAGGAGTCGATGTATGACTCGTTCATGGCAGACGCCATCGCGCGCACCGAGAAGATGGTGCAGGGAAATCCCCTGGACACTGACACGCAGGTTGGCGCGCAGGCATCCAATGACCAGTTGGAGAAAATCCTTTCCTATTTCGATATCGGGCAGCAGGAGGGGGCAAAGATTCTCACCGGCGGTGAGCGAATCACCCTGGACGGGGACCTCTCGGAGGGCTTCTATGTGAAGCCGACGATCTTCGAGGGCAACAACACCATGCGGGTCTTCCAGGAGGAGATCTTTGGTCCGGTTGTCTCGGTGACCCGCTTCAGTGACTACGCGGAAGCCTTGCAGATCGCCAACGACACCCTCTACGGACTGGGTGCCGGGGTCTGGTCCCGCAACGGCAACGTTGCCTACCGTGCTGGCCGGGACATCCAGGCGGGCCGGGTATGGGTAAACAACTATCACGCCTACCCGGCAGGGGCGGCGTTCGGCGGGTACAAGTCGTCGGGGATCGGCCGCGAGAATCACACGATGATGCTCGACCACTACCAGCAGACGAAGAACCTGCTTGTCAGCTACAGCGAAAACAAGCTGGGCTTCTTCTAGGAGATGCTGTGACACTCGAAGCCACCATTGTGCTCCCCGGCGAAACCTTCTCGCGGGTTGCGCTGACGGAGCCTGCGGTGGAACTGCTCAGGAAACTATGGGATCTTCACGGCCCACTGATGTTCCATCAATCGGGCGGCTGCTGCGACGGGTCATCACCGATGTGCTATCCGGCGGGCGAGTTCATCACCGCAGAAGCTGACGTATTGCTCGGGGTGCTGGATATAGCTGGCATAACCGATGGGCCCGCCAAGCCGATTGAGTTCTGGATGTCCCGTGAGCAGTTTGACTACTGGAAGCACACCCATCTCACGGTCGATGTGGTGCCCGGGCGGGGGAGCGGGTTCTCTGTCGAAGCTCCTGAAGGGGTGAGATTCCTGATCCGGTCCAGACTGATGTTCTAGCATGTCCTCGCCGTCCGCTGCAGAAACGGGCGGGCGCTGCAGAAACCGGCGGACGCATCCGAACTATCGGGGGCGTCCGCCGGTTTCTGCCGTGCCAGGCGGTTGCTGCAGCAACGACAACCATGCGAGAGCCTACGTGATGAGATACACACCCCAGCTTGTTGCACAGAATGCAAACTTGCACTTAGTGTAAGAATGTGAATAATTCCGCAGTGGTGACGGGCACAGCTACCTCGTCTGAGATGACCGACACCGTCGTAGCGCCCGGTCGCCGCGAACAGAACAAGCTCGACACGCGGCGGGCCATTGCGGCGTCGGCCCTGGACCTGGCGCGCGCCCACGGGCTGGGTAACTTTACAGCCGACCAGGTGGCCGCGGAGGCAGGGGTGTCCCGCCGAACCTTCTTCAACTACTTCCATAGCGCCGAAGAGGCGCTCACCACCACCACCGATGCGCTGCTTGAGTTGGCGGCCGCCGAATTCATGGCCAGGCCCGCCGACGAGCCACTCCTGGACGCAATGATTGCAGCGCTGGCTGCGATCGCCAAGACTGACAACCTCAGCGTCTGCGGCGAGCTTTTCCGGATGGCCGAGGGAAGCCCTGAACTGATGCGCAGCCAGTTGCACGCCTGGGAGCGGGCGGAAGCCCGGATCGGCCAGGCCGTCAGCGAACGCATGGGCGGCAACCTCAACCCGCTTTACCTGCTGGCCCTCGTGGGGGCTGTACTCTCCTGCGTCAAGGCAGCAATGCAGGTCTGGGCTGCGGCCGCCGAGAACCCGCAGGACGGTTCAGCAGCCGAACTGGAAGACCAGATTGTTGGCGCCCTGTCGATGCTGCGCGACGGATTCAACAACCCCCGCTAGCCCGCCGGCGACTGCCACAGCTTTCCTGACTTACTAAATCAATCAACTGATCGAACCGAGGAACAATTCATGGCACACCTGCTGTACCGCTTAGGCAAGTTTGCATCACGACAGCGCTGGTGGATTGTTTCCGCTTGGCTAGCCATCCTGCTGGCCGTCGGAGGTTCAGCTGCAGCGTTCTCGGGCACGCTCAGCAACAACTTCACCATCCCCGGCACTGAGTCCCAGCGGGTCCTCGACCAGCTGAGGGAGACCATGCCCGAGGCCATCGGCGGGATGGGGACAATTGTCTTCGAGAATCCCGACGGATCGATGACCACCGAGCAGCAGGCGGCGGTTGAGGATGCTCTGGGCGACCTTGAGCAGGTCGATGGCGTCGAGTCAGTCATCAATCCCTTCGATGTCTCCCGCCAGCTCGACGAAGGCCGGTCAGGGATTGACGATGGCCGGACGGAGCTTGAGCAGGGTGCCGCCGACCTCGAGGCGGGTGCACAGCAGGCCGACGCAGGCCAGGCCCAGCTCGACGCGGACCGGGCCGAGTTTGAACAGAGCCGTGACCTTCTCCCACCCGAGCAAGTGGGTCCCATCGAGGCGCAGCTTGACGAAGGCCAGGCGCAGCTCGACGCCTCACGTGCAGAGATCGAGGACGGGCGGAGCCAGCTCGAGGCGGGCCGCGCGGAGATTGATCTTGCGGAACGTACCCTCGACGCGTCGTCGGGAGTCCAGTTCGTTTCCGACGACGGCGCCGCGGCAGTAGCGAGCGTTCAGTTCATCACTGCGGTAGACGCGGTGACGCCTGAAACCCGTGAGGCAGTTCAGGATGCTGTTGACGTGGTGACCGATGCTGGAGTCGACGTGTATTACAGCAAAGAGATCGTCCAGGACATCTCCGAGATCTTCGGTATCGCCGAGGTCGTGGGCCTGGTGGTGGCAGTAATTGTTCTGATCGTCATGCTCGGAACCCTTGTCGCAGCGGGTTTACCGCTCCTGATGGCCATTGTCGGCGTAGGGATTGGTGTGGGCGTGACCTTCGCGCTGACCGGTGTCATCTCGATGAGCTCCATTACGCCTGTGCTCGCCCTGATGCTGGGGCTCGCCGTCGGAATCGACTATTCACTGTTCATCGTCAACCGGCACCGGACCCAATTGCTCCGCGGCATGGACCTCCAGGAATCGATCGCACGAGCCACCGGAACCGCGGGCAACGCAGTCCTCTTTGCCGGTATCACAGTGATCATCGCGCTGGCTGCGCTTGCCGTGCCCGGGCTGCCCTTCCTTACCCTGCTCGGCATGTCCGCCGCTGGCACAGTCGCCGTAGCAGTGCTCGTGGCGCTCACCCTGACCCCGGCGCTGCTCGGATTCATCGGACGCCGGATCATCTCCAGGCGCCGGTGGGCCAAGGCCGAGTCAGAGTCGGATCTGGATGCCTCGCATGAGCAGTTGCAGGAAGAGTCCGATCAGAAGGCTGCGAGGGGTCGTGGCTGGGGTGGCTTCG
>NZ_KI914759.1:100285-104082 GCF_000520515.1 Arthrobacter sp. H20 | reverse complement strand
CTTCGCCACCCGCAAGCCGATCCTCACCCTGATCGCGGGTATCGCCGCCCTGGCGGTGATCGCGCTTCCTGCGCTCGATCTTCGGGTGGGCTTGCCCGACGGCGGGTCCGAACCCGTCGACTCCACTGCCTACCAGGCCTATGACTTGGCCGGAGAGTACTTCGGCGAAGGGACCAACGGGCCGCTGCTCGTGGTTGCTGAACTTCCGGCCACCGAGACTGACGCTGAGGTCAGTGAGCTCCAGCTGGAGATCGTTGACCGCCTCGCGGCTGTAGAGAATACTGCAACTGCTGTGCCAGCGGGCCTGAGCGAGGACCAACGCACCGGGATCTTCCAGGTCATCCCGACCGAGGGTCCAGCCAGCGAGAGCACCGAGGAACTGGTCCGCGAACTTCGTGACTCTGCTCCAGCCATCGAGGCTGATACCGGTGCGCTCATCTCGGTCACAGGTCAGACCGCAGCAAACATCGATGTGTCAGAGAAGCTGATGGAAGCGATGCCCCTCTACCTTGGGATTGTCGTCGGGCTGTCATTGGTTTTGCTGTTGCTCGTATTCCGCTCGATCCTTGTCCCGCTGATCGCTACAGCAGGATTCCTGCTCTCACTGCTCGCAAGCTTCGGCGCGACGGTTGCCATCTACCAGTGGGGCTGGTTCGGCGACATCTTCGGGGTGGCCAACCCGGGACCAATTCTGAGCTTCCTGCCGATCATCCTGATTGGTGTCCTGTTTGGCCTCGCCATGGATTACCAGATGTTCTTGGTCTCCGGCATGCGGGAGGCATGGGTGCACGGCAGCAGCGCCAAGAGCGCTGTGCGGGTGGGCTTCAGCCACGGCGCACGGGTGGTCACGGCTGCGGCGATCATCATGGTCGCGGTCTTTGCAGGGTTCGTGTTCTCGCACCTGACCATGGTGCGGCCCATCGGGTTTGGGCTGGCCTTCGGTGTTCTGGTCGACGCGTTTGTGGTCAGGATGACCCTGGTTCCCGCCGCCATGTACCTGCTGGGCCGGCATGCCTGGTGGTTACCGAAGTGGCTGGACCGCATCCTGCCCGACGTCGACGTTGAGGGAGCTCGACTGTCGCGGTCGGTGCCGCTCGACCCAACCACAGCTCCTAACGATTCCGATAAGGTAACGGCCACGGGCTGAGGGTTCGATCGAGCATTATCCGTCTCGAGTGAGTGCTAAGCCAACGTACTATTCAGGATATGGCGCGACCACCGAACCCGGAACGCAAGAGGGAACTGCTCGACCAGATTCTCGACTATTTGCTGGACAAAACCTTCGCCGGACTCAGCTTCCGAACACTGGCGGACGGTCTTGGCATCAGCAGCTATGTGCTGGTCTACCACTTCGGCAATCGTGAGGAACTGGTTAACCAGATCGTCACCCACATCGAGAAGCGCCAGGATTCAATCAAACTGCCGGACCCGCGTGAGCTCGGTAGGGAAGCGTTTCGCGATTGGTCACTTGCCTCGTGGGGCTGGGGACTGATCGAGCGCAACCGCCAGTTGCAGCGACTGGAGTTTGAGGCATCGCTCCATGATGCGGTACACGACACACCGCGGGAGAGCGCGGTGGCGAAGTTCGAGTACTGGCATGGGTTCATTCGTGACTGGCTCGTGGCACAGGGGGTGTCCACTGGCCGGGCGGACACGGCCGCTCGAGTACATATATCGGGGATCTACGGTCTGCAGTATGACTTTGTCGTCAACCGTGACCGCGAGGCGGTTGAGGCTGCCCTGCTCCTGATGCTGGACTATTTCTTCGACGTCGTTGACCAGGCAACTCGGCCGCAGCAGGAGCAACCAGCCTGACGGGGTTAAACGAAAGGAAAGGCGGGCCCTTGGGTGCCCGCCTTTCCTTTTACCCGGTTAGCGGGCGCTCACACGGTTAGAGCTTGTTTGCAGCTTCTGCCTGGGTGTTGCCACCGTTGGCATCGGTGCCCAGCGCCGCGCGGAGCTTGGCTCCGAGTTCGGCGTCGACACTGGTCCAGTAGGCGATAGCTCGTTCCCGGATGGCGTCGATCGTGACGCCTCCGACGGCACCGGTGATGGTGTCGAGGAAGCGAGCCCTCTCGCCGTCGTCGAATACGTCACGGTACAGAGTGCCCGCCTGGCCGAAGTCGTCATCTTCAGCGTGGAGGCTGTGAGCGGCACGCACCAGATCGCCGTCGTTCTCCCAGCCGCCGTGAGGGCCATACTGGGCGGGGTCAGCGACGGGGCCGCCGACCGAGTTAGGTGCGTAGACCGGGGTGGACGGGGAGTTGAAGGAGTACCGTGCCGCTCCGTCTTTGGAGTAGTTACGAACCTCGTTCTTGGGCGCATTCACTGGCAACTGCGCGTGGTTGGTGCCGACGCGGTAGCGGTGGGCGTCGGCGTAGGAGAAGATCCGGGCCTGCAGCATCCGGTCAGGGCTGGCAGCGATACCCGGTACGAAGTTCGACGGCGCGAAGGTGGCCTGCTCGATCTGCGCGAAGTAGTTCTCCGGGTTGCGGTTCAGGGTCAGTTTACCAACGGGGATCAGCGGGTAGTCTGCCTGTGGCCAGACCTTGGTGAGATCGAACGGGTTGAAACGGTAATCCTTGGCGTCATCAAACGGCATCACCTGGACCTTCAGATCCCAGCTGGGGAAGTTGCCAGCTGTGATGTTCTCGGAGAGGTCGCGGAGGTGGTGGTCGGCGTCCGAGCCAGCGAGTGCCTCGGCCTGATCGCCGGTAAGCACTTCGTGGCCCTGGTTGGACTTGAAGTGGTACTTGACCCAGAACTTCTCGCCGCCTTCGTTGATCCACATGTAGGTGTGTGAACCGTAGCCGTTCATGGTGCGCCATGAGTTGGGCAGGCCACGATCGCCCATCAGCCAGGTCACCTGGTGGGCTGACTCGGGGCTGAGCGTCCAGAAATCCCACTGCATGTCGGGGTCGCGAAGGTTCGTGCCCGGGAGTCGCTTCTGGGAGTGGATGAAGTCGGGGAACTTGATGCCGTCCCGGATGAAGAACACCGGGGTGTTGTTGCCGACCAGGTCATAGTTGCCCTCGTCGGTGTAAAACTTCAGTGCGAACCCGCGGGGGTCGCGCCAGGTGTCGGGGGAGCCCTGCTCGCCAGCGACCGAGGAGAAACGCAGTAGCGTTTCGGTGGTGGCTCCCGGCTGGAACAGTGATGCCCTGGTGTACTGGCTGACATCCGAGGTGGTCTCGAACACGCCGAATGCGCCGCCACCCTTGGCGTGGACTACCCTCTCGGGGACACGCTCGCGGTTGAACTGCGCCAGCTTTTCAATCAGGTAGTGGTCTGTGAGCGGAATCGCGCCGTCACGGCCCAGGCTGGCTGAATTGGCGTCGTCGACGACTGGTGCTCCGGATTGGGTAGTGCTGAAGTTCGTGGACATCTGTCTCCTCTGTTGCAGGGTTGGGGATTTGGGGTGGATTGTAGTGGGAGTGGAATGTGGGGCCGTCAGCGGCACTCGGCGCAGAGGCCCTGATAGACGACGTCCGCAATCTGGATGGTCATCGGGGCGGTGCCGGCGGGCCACTGTGGAGTGAGGCAGGGGGAGTGGCCGACGGCGCAGTCGACGTCCTCAATGCGGCCGCACCCTGTGCAGACTGCGTGGTGGTGGTTGTCATCAACCCGGGTCTCGTAGCGGGCCGGGGAGTGGGGAGTCTCGATCCGGCGCAGTAATCCCAGCGCTGTGAGGTCGGCCAGCACCACATAGACCGACTGCACAGTGATTTCCGGCAACCCGACGCGCACGCTGGCTGTAATGTCTTCGGTGGTGGCATGCGGCGAGAGTTCGACGGCGG
>NZ_KI914759.1:68883-100185 GCF_000520515.1 Arthrobacter sp. H20 | reverse complement strand
GGCGTCTGGTTGTGTTGCCATCTCGGTCATGACCTCAGTCAATCATCTATTCTGAGAAACTCATAATAGCCCCGCTGGTGTTCGTCTGGAGGCTTTCGGGTCGCCGTCCGGCGGCTTTCCGGTAGCGTCGGGTCGCTGTGGCGTTCGGTAACGTTGAGGGATCAAAGAGAGGGGGGCCGGTGAGTCGGTTCAGCTGGGAACACTCCCAAACCGTTGTGGTGGGTGAGGAGGCTTGTGCGGTTCGGTCAGTGGGTACGGGCGGTCGCGAGGTGGTTCTGATCCATGGAATCGGCGTTTCCGCACGGTACTTTGAACCGTTGGCCGCGCGCCTCTCGCGGACGTGCCGGGTGCACGCGATAGAGCTCCCCGGGTTTGCCTCGATGCCGGCGCCGGGCCGTCGGCTCACGATCGAAGAGTTTGGCAGAGTTGCCGGTGAGGTCATGCGGGTCGTTGGGGTACGGGACTCCATCGTCGTTGGACATTCAATGGGTTCCCAGGTCGCGGCCGAGGCGGCGCGTGCGGCTCCAGACCTGGTAGCGCGGCTGGTCCTACTCGCCCCCACCATCAATGATCAGGAGCGGACAGTAGCGACGCAGCTGATGCGGCTGACCCAGGACACCCTCCGCGAGACGCCTGCCGCCAACTACATTGTGGTCTCTGACTATTTCCGGGCCGGGATGAGGTGGTACCTGAAAATTCTTCAGTCAATGCTGTCGCACCGGTTGGAGGACGTGTTGCCGCAGATCCACTGCCCTGTCGCTCTCCTTCGTGGGAGCCGCGATCCGATTGTGCCCGCCGACTGGATGCACCGCCTGGCGGCTAAAGGCCACGATGTGACTGTTGGAGAGATTCCCGGCGAGCCGCACGTGATGATGTACCGGTCGCCCGAGCGCACCGCGAGGTTCTGTCTTGGTGAAATGTTCGATGCTGCTCGCTAGGCGGGGCTGGTCATGGGTGCTGGATTACGCCTACGTGGGCTTCTGGCAGGTGCACGGGTTTCTCTTTCGCGAGGACCCCACCCGGTATCTCACGCCCGATCCCGGGCCGGCCGGTCAGACCGGTCCACCGGTTCTCCTCATTCCAGGGATCTATGAGACCTGGCAGTTCATGCGTCCGGTAGCGGCCCATCTGGCATCGTCGGGGCATCCGGTCCATGTGGTCCAACAGCTCGGATACAACCGTGGAACCGTCCAGTCGATGGCCAGGCATGTGGCGGACTACCTGAGCACACATGACCTCACCGACGTCGTTCTGGTCGCCCACAGCAAGGGTGGGCTGATTGGCAAATATGTCATGACCCAGCCTGAGGGTGGGGAACGGGTCCGGCAGCTGATCGCTGTCAATACGCCATTCTCCGGCTCGACCTACGCCAACTTTTTCGTGGTGCCTAGTATCAGGGCATTCTCGCCGCGGAACAGGTTCCTGCGCACGGAGCTGGCCAACATTGGGTCCAACGCGCGGATCACTTCCGTTTACAGCAGCTTTGACCCCCATATCCCACAGGGAAGCGTGCTGCCCGGTGCGGTGAATATCGAACTGGCGACGATGGGTCACTTCAGGATCATCGGGGACAGAAAGCTGCTCGGCGTCCTGGACCGGGCGATTGCCGACCGTTGACCTTCCGCTGACCCGCGCCCACAGCGACGGCATTCATCGTGACGCTTTTGGTTGCTGGGGGAAACGACTTCGCCGCTACACTTCGTAAGTGCCCAAACTTTTAGCCGACATCACCCCCCTGCGGGAGAGCCCGGCGTTCCGACGACTGTTCTTCGGGATGGCTCTTTCAGCCGTCGGCACCCAACTCACGTTGGTCGCAGTAAGCCTTCAGATCTACAGCCTGACCCAGTCCAGCCTCAGCGTGGGTCTGCTCGGCCTGTTTGCCCTGGTGCCGCTGGTGGTGGCGGGACTCTACGGCGGGGCGATTGCCGATGCGCATGACCGCCGGAAGGTTGCCCTGGTCTCCGGGTTCTTCCTGTGGGGAAGCACCATGGCGATCGCCGCGCAGGCCTGGGCGGGGATCGAAAACGTGTGGCTGCTCTACTCGTTGGTCGCGGTCCACTCCGGAGCCGCTGGCATCAATCAGCCCACTCGAACCGCTATCATTCCACGCCTGGTGCGCCCAGAACTCCTTCCCGCCGCCAATGCCCTCAGCATGATCACCTTTGGGCTGGCCATGACTGTTGGTCCGCTGTTCGCTGGAGTGCTCGTGGCGCAGGTGGGCTACGGCTGGACCTACACGGTCGACGTCGTCACCTTCACTGCCGCCCTCTGGGCGTTGTTCAGGCTACCCCCGATGCCCCCTGAGGGGCCGGTGCGGCGGGCCGGCCTTGCAACGGTGTTGGAGGGGTTCAAATATCTGGGCACCCGCCCGAACATCCGGATGACCTTCCTGATTGACCTCGCCGCCATGGTGATGGCGCAGCCGCGGGCGCTCCTGCCAGCGATTGGGGCTGTACTGATCGGGGGCGGTGAACTGACAGTCGGGATCCTGCTGGCGTCGGTGGCCGTCGGCGCGGTTCTCGCCGGGTTGTTTTCCGGCCCGCTGGGTCATATTCATCGGCAGGGACTGGCGGTGATGTGGTCTGTGATCGGGTGGGGCGCTTCGGTAAGCGCTTTTGGGCTGGTGGTGGTGATGGCCGGGGCCTCCCAGACGGTGCCACCCGATAGCTTGTCCCCGTGGATCATCCCTGCGGCTATCTGTCTGGTCTTCGCTGGGATCTCCGATTCAGTTAGCGGGGTATTCCGCAGCACTATCCTCCAGTCGGCCACTCCTGATGCGATGCGTGGCCGCCTGCAGGGTGTGTTCATCGTCGTCGTCGCTGGCGGCCCACGGCTCGGTGACATGGTGGCGGGCGGAAACGCCGAATGGCTGGGGGAAGGCTGGACAGCGGTCTTTGGCGGGCTGCTCTGCATTCTGCTGGTGATCATCCTGATGAAGCGTCAACCCCGCTTTGCGCAGTACGATTCACGTAACCCCGAGCCATAGCCACGAAACGGAACGGCACGGCATTTTGGTGCGTTATACGGGGTGAATGACCGTTACTGAAGGAGTTGTCAGTTTAAGTGCACAATCATCTCAACGGACCGAAGACGGTAATGCTTTTCGGCGCCCTCATGGGTATCTTCCTGGTTTTCGGTGCGGTTATTGCTGGCGCCACCGGCAGTTCGTCGTTCATCTGGATTTTCGCGTTGATTGGTGTGGGGTCGGTGGCGTACAGCTACTGGAACAGCGACAAGCTGGCCATCCGCGCCATGCAGGCGGTGCCGGTGACCGAACAGCAGGCGCCCGCCATGTATCGGATTGTTCGGGAGCTAAGCACAAAGGCCAACAAGCCGATGCCGCGACTGTATGTGTCGCCCACCATGGCTCCCAACGCCTTTGCCACCGGCCGTAACCCGGAGAACTCGGCCGTATGCTGCACCCAGGGAATCCTGAATCTGCTGAATGAACGGGAGTTGCGCGGCGTGCTGGGCCACGAGCTGATGCATGTCTACAACCGCGACATCCTGCTCAGCTCCATGGCGGCCGCTGTGGCCGGTGTGATCACCTCGGTGGCACAGATGTTCGCGTTCACCGGGATGATGGGTGGCAACCGGAACTCGGGTGGCAACCCGATCGCCGCTATTCTGTTGGCGATCCTTGCGCCATTTGCCGCCGTGCTGGTGCGCTCAGCCATTGGCCGGACCCGTGAATATGACGCGGACGAGGACGGCGCCAAGCTCACCGGTGATCCCCTCGCCCTTGCCTCGGCCCTGCGCAAGCTGGAGCGTGGGACACAGCAGGCGCCCCTGCCGCAAAGTCAGCAGCTCGTCAACACTTCTCACCTGATGATCGCCAACCCCTTCAAGGGCGGCGGGGTCCACAAGATGTTCGCGAGCCACCCACCCATGGACGATCGCGTCCAGCGCCTGGAGCGGATGGCCGGGCAGCCCCTTCGGTAGGCCTTCTGTACTTTCTTGACAACGACGACGGCGGTGCCTCCCCGGGTGGGAGGCACCGCCGTCGTCGTGCTGATTGTTGCGCTGGGTGGTGCTTAGGAGGCACTGACCTTTTCAGCAGCTGCCTGCTTGAGCGAGCGAGTGCCTTTGACCGCCAGATCGAACTCTGCCTCGATCTCGGCGTTTGCCTTCCAGGTGAGCTTGCTGACAACCACCGCGACGATCAGGTTGAGGAAGAAGCCTGGGACGATCTCGTACATGGTGTCGGAGAGGGCTGAGTTGCCCCAGGTGAAGACCACTACGGCACCGGAGACCATGCCGGCGAGAGCGCCGGGCATGGTGAGCTTCTTCCAGTACAGAGCCAGCAGCACTGTTGGGCCGAATGCAGCACCGAAGCCCGCCCACGCGAAGGCAACCAGGGAGAGGATTGATTCGCTGCGGCCGGACGCCAGCACGATGGCGACGATCGCCACCACCAGGACGCCGAGGCGGCCGAGGACAACACCCTGCTTGTTGGTGAGGGTTCGCTTGGAAACCATGTTGTAGAGGTCTTCAACGAGGGCCGATGAGCAGACCACTAGCTGTGACGAAATGGTGCTCATGACCGCTGCAAGCACTGCGGCGAGGATGATGCCAGCCACGAAGGGGTGGAAGAAGGCCTGCGACAGGTCGAGGAATACTGCCTCGGGGTCCGTGAGCGACAGATTCGGGTTCTGCTGGAAGTAGGCAATACCGACCAGCGCGGTGGAGATCGCGCCAATTACGGTCAGGACCATCCAGCCGACACCGATCCGGCGTCCGGCGACCGCGTCCTGAGGGGTGCGCATGGCCATGAACCGGACGATGATGTGTGGCTGGCCGAAGTAACCAAGACCCCAGGAGGCTGCGGAAATGATTGCGACCACCGAGCCGCCAGCGACGATGTTCAGGAAGGTCGGATCAACTTCGCGGATGGAGGTGGTGAGGCCATCAAAGCCGCCCACCTGCACCAGGCCGATGATCGGGACCAGAATCAGGGCAATCAGCATTAACAGGCCCTGCGCCACGTCGGTGAAGGTGGCGCCCATGAAACCGCCGAACAGGGTGTAGGCGATGGTGATGGTGGCAACCACAATCATGCCGACCGTGTAGTTGGAGTTGAAGGAACTCTCGAAGAAGAGACCACCTGCCACCATGCCGGAAGAGACGTAGAACGTGAAGAATACGAGGATGATGATTCCGGAGACGATCCGCAGGATGCGGGACTTGTCTTTCAGGCGGTTCTCGAGGAAGCTTGGCACCGTGATCGAATTATTCGAGACCTCGGTGTAGCTCCTCAAGCGCGGGGCGACGAACTTCCAGTTCAGCCAGGCGCCAATTGTCAGCCCGATGGCAATCCAGACTTCGATCAGTCCTGAAACATAGATAGCCCCCGGGAGTCCGAGGAGGAGCCAGCCTGACATGTCTGAGGCTCCGGCGCTGAGGGCGGCCACGCCCGGCTTGAGTCCACGGCCGGCGAGCATGTAGTCGTCGAGATCCGAGGTCTTCCTGAAGGCATACCATCCGATTCCGAGCATGGCGCTCATATAGATCACCATTGCGATGATTTGGAATGTCTGGTCGGGCATGACGTGTCCTCTCACATTTTCCTTGGGGTTTGCTGTGTGCAGCCGTCGACTATGCCAAAGACTGAGGTCAATGGCTAATAATGTGATCTGCATCACGTGCGCCAGCCATTCGCCCACACCCTTCGCCAAGTGGTTAGATCTGGCGGGTCGACGGCGTTCTAAGTCGCCGGATCTAACCACTCGGCGGTCGGGCTAAAGACCCAGGCCTACTATTTTGGAAATGGAATGCACGCCTCGACTCGCCATCCTGCGGGGGTTGCATCGACCGACGCCGAGCCGCCGAGTTCCTCTGCCCGATCGACTATCGAGCCGATTCCGACACCGCTGATCCACGTCGTCACTGGGCTGCCGTTGTCCTGGACCGAGATCCGGATGTCGTCGGCCAGCGAGATCGTGACCGTGCACAAGGTAGCGTCCGAGTGCCGCAGCACGTTTTCGAGTCCCTCGCTGGCAATTCGGTACGTTGCCAGTTCCGTTGCTGGCGATAGTTCAGGCACACAGTCGGGGAGGATAGCGCTGACTGAAAGCCCACGGTCGAGATCCCCGTTTGCGTTTGCAATTCTTCGACGTATGGCATCGACGAATCCATGCCTGTCGAGTTCTACCGGACGAAGTCCGTAGACGACGCGACGCACGTCATTGATCGACGATCGCACCTGCTGGCGCAGTTCCGTCAGGTGTACCAACGCCTGGTCGGGATCGTTGGGGATGAGATTGTAAGCGGCATCGGCACGCAGTGCGATGCTCGTTAGATCCGGCCCGAGGCCGTCGTGAAGCTCGCGATGGAGGCGCTTACGCTCCCACTCTCTTGCCTGCACCGTGGAGGCGCGGGCAGCGCGCACCTCCTCTGTCAGCTCAATCGCGTGCTGGGCAACCGCTAACGGTGCGGCGATCAGGGACAGCACCCGCAGATCGGTGTCATGCAACGTCGACTCGCCGCGACGCAATCCCACAAGGAGCGTCGCACGTGTCTTGCCGCGATAGCTCAGCGGAACGGCAGCGAGCTGGGCATCCTTTGCCAGCTCCCCGGATGAGGCGATCAGCGCGGCATCCGACTCCTTCTGAACGGCGAGGTAGGGCAACCGGAGGTCGAGTCGGGCACCGTCCAGGAGGGCACCGAGGTCATCATCTGAGCCTTGTATGCGGTCAGCAACCTTGAGGGCAGTACCCGCGATGTCAGCCCTCGATCCATAGAAGGCACGATTGATCAGCCGATGGAGAAGCAGCCTCACCGGATTGAACGCGACCGCAACGACGATAACTGCCAGCGTGGCGGCTCCTAGGTCGTTATCAGAGGGAACCAGCATGGTGAAAGTGCCAATGATCGCGCCATACGCCACGATAGTCGTGGCCACTGTCAGCGCGTACACGAAAGTACGAGACAACACGAGCCGGATATCAAGCAGGCGATAGCGAACAATGGCGATAGCAATGGCAGTGGGGACAAGTCCGATGCTGAGGAGGAGCAGTATCGGCCCGTCGCCACTGATCCATCTTTGGGAATTGAGCAGACCGACGGCGGCAACGGCGAGGATAAGCCAGAGCAACTGGCGCTTGGTTTCTTCGCCACCCTTCCGATAGCGCACAACGAGGGACACCGTGACCAGGGCTAGTAGCGCCGCGCTCACGAAATTTAGTGCAAGTTCCACCGGCTCGGGAGCGCGATAACCGGAGCTCAGCACCGATACCGTTGCTGAGCTCCCCAGCAGGGATTCGGGGGACAACGCAGCAGCTGCGACGTTGTACCCGGTGGCGGTCACGATGGCTATTGCCACCGGCATCCACCGGTGTGAGGGGAGTCGCCCGGTCGGAAAAAGTAACAGTGCCAGAAGGAACAGGCCGGGAATGCCGACGATCCAGCCCACGTGGAAAATTGTCGTTAGCGTACGGGTCACGGGTGTTGGCCACCCGGCATTTGTGCCGAGCAACAGCAAGATCGCGACGGTTGCACTAAGCAGGTGCCCGCTTCCACAACCGAGAAAAAGCCAGCCGACGGCGTTCGAGGGGCGGAACCAGCCGATGAGGCTTCCCGATCCAAGCAGACTTATGCCGATCGTCATGTTGGTTAGTGTGTAGCTCTCGACCAGCAGGCCTGGACCAGTTTCAGACATGATGGCGGCAATTAGGACGAAAACGACCATCGCGGCACCGGTACCGGCGATTGCGGTAACCACTCGCCGACCATGCGGCGCAGCAGGCATCGGGCGGACCACATGGTGAGTCACCGAAACCTCAGACACTGCGACCCAATCCGGCGTCTCGAGCTAGGACGATCGCTTGGCTCCGAGTCGCAACTCCGAGCTTGTGAAAGATCGATGAAACGTGATTCCCCACGGTCTTCGGAGCGAGATGCAGACGGCGAGAGATGTCCTCATTGCCGATGCCCGCAGCAATGAGGTTCAGCACCTCACGCTCACGGATCGTAATCTGACGCAAGGGGATCTGGGCCGACGGCGACGAACGGCGGCCTAGCGCTCCTGCCACTACGGCGCTGCTGAATATTGCTTCTCCTGCGGCAACAGCTCGGATGGCTCGCTCGATCTCCTCCTGCTCTGCGCCTTTGACTAGGTACCCGCGAGCGCCGGCGTGGATAGCATCCACAACCATCTCGTCTTCCTCGAACATGGTAAGGATGAGAATTCCGACGCTCGGATTGTGACGCAGGATTCGCTCCGTCGCTTCCACTCCGCCCAGGTCGGGCATGCGCAGGTCCATAACGACGACGTCGGGTGCCAGTAACGCTGTTTCCCGCACGGCCTCTCGTCCGGAACCCACCTGACCAACAACCTCCATGCCGTGGAGGGTGCTAAGGAGGGCGGTGAGACCATGGCGCACTACGGGATGATCATCCGCGAGCAGCACCCTGATGACGTCCTGATGCTGACGGGAGCTGGTCATGGTTTGATTATGCGCTTCGCGAGCCGGGGAGGGTAGGTGCGTACCCCCAGAGCGGCCGGGCAAAAGCTCCTGGGTGAAATCGGAAGGGCAGGTGCAGTTCCTCATTCGCCCCGTACAGATGATGACGATGCTGGGAATAGACAACAACCAGTTGCCACGCCCGCTTTGAGGGCTTCATCTCACCGGAAGGATCCCATCGTGTCCGCCGAATCCCATCAGACTGCCCTGCCACATTCATCTTCTATGGCCAGCCGGAAGGCAAAGGAGCGAAGCGTTCGCGAGTATCGCACTTTCGACCGCATACTTGCGGCTATTCTCCTGCCTCTCGGCCCCATCGCAGTGTCATTCATCCGGTTCCTTCTGCCTGGAGCTCCGGTGGGCGAAACCATCGCCGTGAACCAGGATGCGCAGCAAACTGTTCTCTGGTTGGGGGTCGTTGCGTTGTTCACTCTTTTGCCGGGAGCGTGGGCAGCACTGCAACTGACGAGACGGCACCGCCCAGGTCTCTCGCTTGCAGCCGGCATTTTTCTCATTCCCGGGTATCTTGCGTTGAGTGTTCTGACGGGAATAGACGCTGCGCTGCTGGCCGCGACCCAAATCGGACTGCCTCCAGAGCAGGTCACCGCGCTCAGTGATCAATTGTTGAGCCTTCCGAGCCAGGATTTGCTGCTGACGGTATTCATCATCGGACACATCGTTGGAGTCGTCCTGCTGGGCATTCTTTGCTTCCGGGCCCGGCTGATGCCGCGACTCGTCGCTCTCCTGCTGATGATTTCCCAACCGCTTCACCTCTTTGCCGTTATCACCGACCTTCGGTGGCTTGATTTTGTCGCCTGGAATCTCACGGCGCTAGGGATGGCATTTCTCGCTTGGAGGCTGTTGTGCACGCCGAATGACAGCTGGGAGCTCGGACCCCACTCCCACGACTCCTCCCGCTAACGCAACGCGGGTCAGATCTTCTCGAGTTCATCGAGCAGCCTGCTGCTCGATGCCTCGGCGACCACAGCCTGTCCGAGTCGTCCCGCCGACTCGCGGAAAGCAGGTGATGCGAGGATCTCGGCGACTGCTTGCGCGATCCGATCTGCCGACGCCCCGCGCGATACCGTGATCCCCGCACCTCTGTCGATCACACGGCGCGAATTATCCGCCTGATCGCGGCCGTGGTGCATGATAACCATCGGCAATCCGGCGGACAGGGTCTTGATCACGGTTCCGTGACCGCCATGGGTGATGACTAGTGAGGCGCTGCGCAGAACCGCATTGTGTGGCGCGGACTCAACAACTCTCACGTTAGCGACAGAGCGCAGGGCACTTGCCGGAATGGTCGGCCCAGTGGTGACCAATCCGCGCACTGGGAGTGTGGCGAGAGCATCAACAATTCTCTGTATGCAGTCGGCCTGATTCTGGAAGGTTGATGACAGGGCGACCAGTACGAGGGGAGCTACCCCCGCCGGGGAAGTCCAGGTTTCGTCGATCGCCCAAACCGGGTCATCCCGAATAGGTCCGACGCAGCGCACGTTGACTGGCAGATCGGCAGGGAAGTCAAACGCCCGTGCTGTGAGCACGAGTTGCCGCCGGGCGTGATGCAGCTGGTCCCAGACGTGCGCGACCGGCTCAAGGCCATACTTCGATCGGATCGAGTCGATCGGCTTGAGCGCGTAGCGGTCGAAGAGCATTGTGCTTCCTGCGTTCGCAAGTCGATCACGGAGGCGACCCAGTGGCCCGTGTACGGGGCCAGACCGTCGCCGAACGGCGGCATTCCCGGCGCTGGGAGGGGATAAGCGTTCGGGATAAGGACATCGAAAGGCACACCCCGAGCCTCCGCCGCGATCATAGCGCCGAGGGCGGGAAAAGAGGTAAGGACAAGATCGGGGCGAGTCGCGTCTATCTCGGCGGCGATATCGGCCGCCTGGCTCCCCGCCGGCCCCGTAAACATGACGTCGGCCATCGTGCGTGCGAGGGTTAGCGGATTCTTCATCTCCCAGTCACGGAGTTCGTCCGGTGCGCGCCGCATCCAGGTTCTTAGCGTCGCACCTGTGGCCTGTACCTGAGCGGCCATCGACTCATCAGCCAGCACCGTCACCCGGTGACCGCCAGTAACGAGCCGGCGCCCAACTCCGAGCTCGGGAGGTACAGTCCCGCCGCCATCAGTGAGGGCGAATAGATAGGTGTGACCGATTGCCATGGCCGATCATCCCACGGTCCTGCATTGCGCGGTAGCATCGCGCAATCACTAGAAGGGTGGTGGATCTGGTGCTGGTGGGTCTGGTGGTGTTGGGTCGGTGGTGGTGAGGTAGGTTTCACCGGCGGGTGAGATCGCGATGATGGTGCCGGGTCCGGGTTGCTGGTAGTGCCAGTAGCCGTCGGTTTTGAACATGTGGTGCCGTTTACACAGACATGCCAGGTTCGAGTAGGACGTTTTGCCGCCCTGGGACCAGGGGGTGGTGTGGTCGAGTTCGCAGAACACCGCCAACCGGTTACACCCCGGATGCCGGCAGGTCCCATCCCGGACCCGGACCGCGTCCTGGAGATCCTTAGGAACACGATAGGTCGTGGCATCGGCGCCGAGGCGTGCCCCGGTATAGGGGTGGGTGAGGATCCTGGTGAACGATGGTGCGTGCCCGGCGAGCTGGCGGGCCGTCTCAGGATCAATCGGACCATACCCCTCAAGCTCACCCGGTGTGTCACCGCCGAGGAGGGTCAGCACGGGGACGGTGACGAACACCTTCGCCTGAACACCCTGGACACCGGAGACACCAGTTTCACCGCCGTCGCCGGGGCCGGCGCTGGTGAGGACNTGAGGACGTCCACGAGGACATCGGCGCGGAGTTGAGTGAGGGTCCGGGTTTCGTCAGGGCCTTGCAGGTTACGGGCGGCGGTGTCGACGCGGTGGAAGATCCCCGCTGCCTGTTCGGTGGGTAGGAAGGCTTGGAGCCAGGCCATCCCGTCCTGGGCCGGGGCCACGTACACGCGCCGGTCCCGGAGAGTTTTCTGGTGCCGGAGGGTGATCGATTCAGGGTGAAGTTTTTCGCGTAACCGTTGGGCTTGATGGGTGAACTTCGCCACCGTCGTCTCACAGGCCAGGTCGATGAGGTGGGCTTCGAACGCAGCGGTGACAGCCGGGACTGTGTCGGGGATGCTGATGGCCTCCTGCACCACCGCCGTGGCGTGGCGTTGGGAGAGCCTGCCATCCTCCAATGCGTACAACGTGGCCGGGTAGTCACGGGTCAGGAGTTCACAGGTATCCAGGAGAAACCCCGCCGTCCGCTCCGGGATGCGTAAGGCAGCCCCGATCTCGGCCCCCGTCAGGGTGCGGGCCAACCCGATACATCCGGTCTTGTGCACCCGTTCGGCGGTGAGGTCATGGACCCGGGTGACGAGTTTAGCTTCCTGCGCATCGATCCAGGATCTCGCCTCGGCGAGGTCTTTCAACGCATCCAGCGCCTGACTGGTATCCAGGCCGGCTGGGGCAGTCAATCCCAGCTGACCCGTCAACGCCGGCGGTTCATCGCTGGAGCGTACCCTCTGGCCCGGATCGGCCGGCATCGCGACTCCGTCAGCGACGGGGGCCACCCACTGCGCATCGACGCTCAACGGACCACCAGCACCATACCCGCCGGGAGCCCCCGCAGAAGCCCCCGCGGACCCGCGGCCAGGGGCGGAATCCGCGCCAGAATCGGGGAAGAATCCCGACCCGATAGCAGAAGCTTTACTGCTTTTCATACCCCAATTCCATCATCGAGCACTGACAAAATAAGGCCCGCGATGAGGTCCCACAAAGAACAATTTTTGACCCCCCGGCGAGGTGTGAGATCTGGCGACTCGTCCGGCCGGTAGCCCGCCAGACCTAACTTCTCGGCGGTGGCTCCGCGGTGATCCGGCGGTGATCCGGCGGTGGTTAGCGGCGGCCACGCCCACCGGCACCGGGCTTCCGTCCGCGAGGGTTTTGCTTCTTGCCCCCGGCTGACGCCTTTTTGGTCCCACCCGCTTTCATCGCTGGTGACTGAGGCCGTCCAGGGTTCTGCTTCCTGCCAACCGCTTTCAGCGCCTTCTTTTCCTTCTTCGCAGGTTCTTTGGCGGACGGCTGCCGCGAGCTACGCTCAGTTCGTCCGCGCACAATCCCAATGAACTCCTCAATGTCCTCGGAGGTGTTGTCTGACAGCCAGGCCACGGCGATGGTGGTGACTGGAACGTCATGAACGGGCCGGTACACGGCGTCCCTGCGGGTATAGAGGCGGGCGATCGACATGGGCACAATTACCACCCCTGCCCCCGTGGCTGCCAGTGCCGAAGTGCTGCGACCATCCGGTCTGGAACAACACCATCGCTACGGACGTCACCTCGGAGAGCTGGGATTCGACGTCGTGCCAGCCAAAGGCATACCCAGGATCAACCACCGGAAGCCGAACAATCCTAGCCCGCCCGACCAGCCGGCGAAGGTCGATTCGATCCACCGACGCCCCACCCTCCACCGTGTGCAGGGGAGCATCCAGATGGGTTCCCGTGTGGGTGCCTGCATGAACCTCGGCCACCTGAAACCCATCTGTCGCAATGTCCGCAGCAACAGTGATGGTCACCTCCGGGTCGCCAGGAAAGACCTGCATCCCAGTGACGATGGGATGCGAAAGATCAACGAGCCGCACGGCGCCCAGAGTCCAAATCATCGGCTTCAGAAACATCATCACTGAGATGGGAATGCGTGGGAGTGCCCGAAATGATCCTCTTGGTCGCGAGGGCCCAGATCAGGTAGAGCCCAGCGGAAATGATGAAGGTGGGAATCGTCGCTCCGATGGGGCTTGGAACCGAATAGGTGAGAATCAGCGACGCAGCAGCACCAATCACCCAGACAGCCACCGCAGCGATGTTGACGCCCTTGAAGTACCAGTAGTCACCGCCGGAGCCACGCAGGATGTCCTTGTTGTAATGACGTTTGCGCACGATGTAGTAGTCAATGAGCATGACGGCGAACACCGGGATGAACAGCGACCCAATCAGGACGAGGAAAGAGGTGAACTGATCCAGCAGAGCCAGCCATGTCGATCCAACGATAGAAATCCCGCCGAGCACCAGCGCCGTGGGAAGGAACTTCACCTTGCTTGACGGAACCATGTTCACGACTGAAGACACCATCCCGTACACCACCATGGTGTTCGTTGCCATCACCGACAGGAAGATCACTACTGCCAGCGGCGTTCCAAAGGCTGCCACGATGGCGGTGGGATCGAACGCGACTGCCTCGCCGCCGTCGAGCACCAGGTACGCAACGGTAGTGGCGCCCAGGACCATCGCCAGCACAGTTGAGAGCATGTAGCCGATCCCCGAACCGATCATGCCAGCGGCCTGCGACTTAGCGAGGCGGTTGAACTCCGCGGACAGCACCGTCCAGGAAATAGCTGTGGCTATGACGACGTCGAGCACTGCCACTCCGGACCAGCCAAGCTCGGGATCGGCGGGTAAAGCAATGAACTCTGACGGCGCAAAAGTGGTGAACGCCGAGACGAAGATGTACGCCATGAACGCGAGGATCACCAGGGCAAGCCACGGCTCCACCCGGGCGATGCCAGCGTGGCCGAAGATCGCCAGGCACACCACCAGCAGTTGGCAGAGGACCGAGAACAGGATGGGATTCGAGAAGCCTGTTGCCTGCTCCACCAGGAAATTGACTGTGACACCGGCGAGCATCGCCTGCACCCAGCTCCAGCCCATCAGGATCACCACGTTGGCGGCAACTGGAAGGAATGATCCGCGGAGCCCGAAGGAGCCCTTGGTCAGCGACATGGTGGGAAGCCCGGTCCGGGTACCCATGTTGCCAACCAGGACCAGGACGGCACCGCCGATGACAGTGCCCACGATGATCATCCCGACGGCGAGGGGCCAGCTCACACCCGGAACGAACAGTGTTCCGGTGAGCAGCGTCGTGACCACCAGGTTCGCGGCCAGCCAGATCATGCCCATCCGGCCCGCGCCGAGGGTTCCCCGGATGGGGCCGAAGCCTTCAGAGTTCTTTTCGAGATTGTCGGACAATCGGGAGAAGGCTGAGCCGGGCGAACGGCCTGTGGCTTGTGATGTGGTCATCGTGTTACCTGGATTCGAGGGAGTCGGGAAGAGGGGAAAGGTGCTCGTGGACGGCAAGCAGGGAACCGGTGTCGTCCCGGTGGAAAACTATCGTTTCCCGTTCCATGGTTGTCTCGCCGGTGTTGATGGTGGTCTTGACGTCATGGCTGAACACAGCCGTGTCGCCCAGCAGCTGGATGGACTGGTTGCTGCTCTGGCACTCGGTCACTCGCCAGCCGTCGGCCAGCCATGACTGCCAGAGCGTCTCATACTCGGATCTTTGCTCAAGCCGCCGATCCTCGGTGTGAAAGACAAAGGTGGCATCGGCGCTGAACGACACAAAGTACGCCTCGGTGTCCGTCTGCGAGAACGCAGCGACGACGCGCGCGGCGGCGGCTGCGACGTCGTCGTGAGTCAAGCCGGGATGTTCAGTCATGGAGTGCTGTCTTTCTTCGAAACGTCGACGGCGGGGCGCCCATCTTGTATCCTGCCAGGCAACTTTTGTTTTCAAAGTGTGAGTGACCCAGGTAACAAATGTCAAAGGTTTGACCAAAATTACTTCCGTAGCGGGTCACCAAGGCGCGAACCGACCACAAAAAAGGTAGCGCTCCCGGCAGGGGAGCGCCACCTCGGCGACTAGTCGCGCAGATGCTCTAGCGCATGTTCACAAACTGCAGATCGGCTTCGTCGAAGCTCTTCAGCAGCGACATGGTGGCCTGTAGATCATCACGGGACTTGGAGCTGACACGCAGCTCATCACCCTGGATGGTCGACTTGACACCCTTGGGCGCTTCATCGCGGATCAGTTTGTTGATCTTCTTCGCCACGTCCTGGGCGATGCCCTCTTTGATGGTGGTTTCCAGGCGGAATTCCTTACCCGAGGCGTAGGGCTCACCCGTATCCAGCGACTTCAGCGAAATGCCCCGCTTGATCATCTTGGACTGCAGCACGTCAAGGACCGCCAGGACGCGCTCCTCGGAGTTGGCCTTCATCAGGATCATTTCCCCGCTGAAGTCGACCTCAGCGCCGATGCCCTTGAAGTCATAGCGCTGGACAATTTCCTTCTGCGCCTGGTGCAGGGCGTTGGCAACCTCCTGCTTGTCTACTTTGCTGACAACATCGAAAGTGGATTCGCTCGCCACAATGTCTCCTACGGGGTAGTGAAAAGGATCTGGTCCCAGCCTAATCGGTTGCGAGCCAAAGGGCTGCTGGAAGGGACTCCCAGCTGATCTACAGGAAGTCCAATGTCGGCACACAACCGCCGATGAGAGTCTTGGCTCTAGTGATCAACCTGGAGGAACAGACGATGAGCAGCAGACCGCGTGTACGGTACCAAGTTCGAGTCCGGCATGCAGTAGCGGGTACGTTTCTCGCCGCGTCGTCCGCAGTGTCCATCACCGGGCTGTCAGCCATGCCAGCGGTGGCGGCGCACGCGTCGTCGGTCGAGGTCTCCTACCCGGTCTCAGCTGACGCGGAAAGGTTATCGGGAGTGCGATCCGAACTCGACCACGCCGTCGCCCTCGGCTCCGTCACCAACGACCAGGCGGACGCCTTCTACGCCCAGATTGAGCGCCGCGTCAACGCCGGACTGTAGGCTCAGCGAGGCCCGTCCAGGGGCGATTCGATTCTTGAGATGATTTTCTGTAAAGTTGTCTTGCCCGCGGTTACCGTGGGTGAACCTCATTTATGAGGACGTTTGGCAGATTACCCGAGTGGCCAAAGGGGGCTGACTGTAAATCAGCTGGCATCGCCTTCACTGGTTCGAATCCAGTATCTGCCACCGAACACGAGATACCCCGCCCGACCAGCACCAGCTGGAACGGGCGGGGTTTTTTGTCGCTGGCCAGGCTGGGATGCGCCCGACGACGCCGACCCGCCGGCTCCCTTACTTCATCCAGAGCGAACACGGGGAGACATTCGCGAGCAAACTCGTTAGCGTTAAAGCATGGCAACTATCGAAGTAACCGAGGCAACTTTCCCCGAGACTATCGAAACGAACGATATTGTGTTCGTCGACTTCTGGGCTGAATGGTGTGGCCCGTGCAAGCAGTTTGCTCCCGTGTACGACGCCGTTTCGCAGAAGCACGACGACATCGCCTTCGCGAAGGTGGACACCGAGGCTGAGCAGTCTCTCGCTGCCGCAGCCGGGATCACCTCGATCCCTACCCTGATGGCCTTCCGCGAAAAGGTGCTGGTGTTTTCCCAGCCCGGCGCCATGAACGCCACCCAGTTCGGTGAACTGGTCGACGCCGTCAAGGGCCTGGACATGAAAGAGGTCCACGAGCAGGTAGCCCAGCAGCAGGCAGCCGCGCAGAACGCACCGGCAGCTGACGCGCCAGCACAGAACGCTCCCGCACAGGACGCTCCCGCACAGGACGCGCCAGCACAGGACGCGCCAGCACAGGACGATCAGAAGGCCGGCTAGTCTTCGGACTCAGCCGCTGGATCGCAGTGGAAAGCCCCGGATCCCTTCGAAGGATCCGGGGCTTTCTGCGTCTCAGCTCCTAGATACCTTCACCGGCTCAACCAGCAGCGCGCTGAGGGACTCGCCGAGATCCTGTACGGCAGGACCCTGCAGATGGTTGTCCAGGAGTTCCTCGGATTCCCACCGTTCAGTCAGCACAATCCGGTCCTCCGCCACATCAGTGATCTCATACCTGATGCATCCTGGCTCGGTGACCACCTGCTCTATCGCAATATCCAGGGCCAGTTTTACTCGGAAAACTTCGCCGGGGATGGGAAGAAAAATTGCCGTCACGTCTACGGGATCACTCATGCCCTTCAGCTTAGCGGTGGCGGTGATCCTCGGGCGCGAGACGAGGCCCGTAGACGGGCTTCCGGAATCCACTCGCGTACAGCATCCGCACCACTCGCTGCCGATCACCGGCCCAGGGAGCCAGCAGCTTCAGCATCCCGGCGTCGTCGATCCTGCTGCCAGTGAGAGCCGCCCCCACGTAGGCAGCTAAATGGTAGTCCCCGACAGAGATCGAATCCGGGCAGCCATGCGTCCGCTGCAGCACCTCGGCCGCCGTCCAGGCTCCGATCCCGGGGACCGAGCACAGCGCAGCGGTGACCCGGCCCGACGACGATAGGCCGGCCAGCCGCTCCAACCCGGTGGCCATCGATACTGCTTTCATGATGGTGTCCGACCGGTGCGCGTCGACGCCGGCCCGATGCCAGTCCCAGGACGGCACCCGGCGCCACTGGGCGGCAGTGGGCGGCAACCGCAGCCCCTGCGGAGCTCCCGGCGCCTGCGGGGCGTTGTCGCCGTGCCGCGTGAGCAGCCAGCGCCACGCGCGTTTGGCTTCGATGCCGGTGACCTTCTGCTCAAGAATCACGCGCACGACTGTGTCGAGCATTCGCCCCGTCGCAGGCAACCGCAGCCCCGGATTGAGGTAACGGCCCTTGCGGGCCAACTCCGGCAGCCTCGTCTGGAAGCCGGGGCTGTCGAAGTGGCTCCAATCGTCGTCTCCGCCGAGCAGCGCGGGGAGTCTCTCAAGAGCGGACCGGGCGCCCGGTCCCCAGGCCAATGCATGGACACGCGTCGAGCGCAGGACCCCTCGCTGCTCCAGCCTGAGGGTGGTGGCGCCGTCGTCGTTCCGGAACGCCAGCCAGGCGCCGCCCTGGTGATGAATGAATGCCGGGTCAAGCGCGCCACACTGCAGCGGACTGATGGTGCCCGCCAGGTTGTACGGCCCGCCCGGCTCCCACTCCAGCGCCTCGGGCGCGGGAGACCCTGCAGCTGCGCCCTCGGCAACGGAAACGGTCATGACTCAATGGTGTCACGCCGGACCGACAGTGATCTGGTGAGCAACCTGGACATCCGTCAGAAAAGAGGACAACTGAGAGCAGAATGTCCTTCACCGATGTCCAGATTCCTCACCGGGATAGCTAGTCATCCAAGGAGAACCACATATCTGCGCGTGACAGCAGCCCTTCCTGGCCAATGGCCGTGACTGGTGAAGCGGCCAGCGGGTCAGTGCCGTCCTGGGGCAACTGCACTTCACGGTAACTTTGTAGGTATGAAGTATGCGAACTCAGTAGTGGACCTGATCGGCAACACCCCGCTGGTCAAACTGAACAGGGTGACCGAGGGAATTGCCGCAACCGTGCTGGCGAAGGTGGAATACCTGAACCCCGGCGGCTCCATCAAGGACCGCATCGCCGTCAAGATCATCGACGCTGCCGAAGCTGAAGGGAAACTCCTGCCCGGCGGGACCATCGTTGAGCCGACCTCCGGCAACACCGGCGTCGGGCTCGCGCTGGTCGCCCAACAGCGTGGTTACCGCTGCGTGTTTGTGGTCCCCGACAAGGTGGGCGAAGACAAGCGCAACGTCCTGGCAGCCTACGGGGCTGAGGTAGTGGTCACCCCTACAGCGGTCGCGCCGGACAGCCCGCAGTCCTACTACGGCGTTTCCGACCGGCTGACCCGTGAAATCCCCGGCGCGTTCAAACCTGACCAGTTCTCCAACCCCAACGGCCCGCGCAGCCACTACGAGTCCACCGGGCCCGAAATCTGGAACGACACCGATGGATTGATAACCCACTTCGTCACCGGTGTTGGCACGGGCGGCACCATCAGCGGCACCGGCCGTTACCTCAAGGACGTGTCGGCTGACCGCGCCAGCGGCCCGGTGCGGGTCATCGGCGCCGATCCAGAGGGCTCCATCTACTCCGGCGGCACGGGCCGCCCCTACTTTGTTGAGGGCGTCGGCGAGGACATATGGCCCGAGGCATACGATCCAACAGTCGCCGACGAGATCATGGCGGTAACAGACGCTGAAAGCTTCGCCATGACCCGCCGCCTCGCCCGCGAGGAGGGGCTGCTGGTCGGCGGTTCCTGCGGGATGGCAGTGGTTGCCGCCCTGCGGGTGGCCAAGGAACTGACCAAGGACGACGTCGTCGTTGTCATTCTGCCCGACGGTGGTCGAGGCTACCTCGGCAAGATCTTCAGCGATGACTGGATGAAGTCCTATGGGTTCCTTGAAAGCGGGGACGAGGCGACAGTCGACGAAATCCTGCGCGCCAAGACCGGCAACATGCCGGAACTGGTCCACACGCATCCCACGGAAACGGTGCGCGACGTCATCCACATCATGAACGAGTACGGCGTCTCCAACATCCCGGTCCTGTCTCAGGAGCCCCCGGTCAAGATGGGCGAGGTGCTGGGCTCGGTGGATGAGCGGCTGCTGACCGACAAACTCTTCCACGGCGAAGCCAAGCTCACCGACAAGATTTCCCTGCACATGAATGACAAGCTGCAGCTCATCGGCTCACTGGAGTCGGTGTCCACAGCGCGGGAGCGGTTAGTGGACAGCGACACGCTGATGGTCACGTTCGTTGGGTCGCCAGTGGGAATTCTGACGCGCCACGATTTGCTGACCTATATGAGTATCTGACGTCCCATCAAAGGAGCACCATGACGCACGCTGAGAACCAGGGCTTCAACACCCGGGCGATCCACGCCGGCCAGACACCTGATCCGACCACGGGCGCTGTCATCCCCCCGCTGTACCAGACCACCACGTTCGCACAGGACGGGATTGGCCAGTTGCGCAACGGCTACGAGTACGGCCGGGGCACCAACCCGACGCGCGACTCACTGCAGACGCAGCTCGCCGCTCTTGAGGGGGCCACCCACGGATTCAGTTTCTCGTCGGGTCTTGCCGCCGAGGATTCATTGATCCGGGCACTGCTTGCGCCGGGCGACCGGATTGTCATGGGCAACGACGTGTATGGGGGCACCTACCGGCTGATCGACCGGGTCCTCTCACAGTGGGGGATTAGCAACGCTGCAGTGGACATGTCAGACCTCGACGCCGTCCGGGCCGCCATTGCTGCCGACAACACCCGCATGGTGTGGGTGGAGACGCCGTCGAACCCGATGATGAAGATCACCGACATCGCTGCCATTGCAACGATCGCTCACGACGCCGGTGCCATCCTCGTGGTTGACAACACCTTCGCTACCCCGTACCTGCAGCAGCCGCTCTCGTTCGGGGCCGACGTCGTCGTTCACTCCACCACCAAGTACATTGGCGGGCACTCCGATGCCAGCGGCGGGGCAGTGATTACCAGCAACGAGGAGATCGCCGAGAAGGTGGGGTTCGTCCAGTTCGCCGTCGGAGCAGTCTCGGCACCGATGGAGGCGTGGCTGACCACGCGCGGCCTCAAGACCCTTGGCGTCAGGATGGACCGGCACAGTGCCAATGCCAGGGCCATCGCCGGGTGGCTACAAGGCCGCCCGGAAGTGGAGCAGGTCTTCTACCCGGGTCTGGCGGATCACCCGGGACATGACCTCGCTGCGTCCCAGATGAAGGACTTCGGCGGCATGATTTCGGTGTCATTCACCGGCGGCGAGGCGGCGGCACGCGCTGTTGCCGAGTCCACCCACGTGTTCACCCTTGCCGAATCTCTGGGTGGCATCGAGTCGTTGATGAACTACCCGTCCGCGATGACCCACGCTTCGGTTGCAGGAACTGAGCTGGCAGTCCCTGAAAACCTGATCCGGCTTTCCGTCGGGATCGAGGACGTCGAGGACCTGATCGGCGACCTGGAACAGGCCTTCTCAACCCTCTAAGACTCATAAAAGGAAACGCGCCCGCAGTGCAGAACTGCGGGCGCGTTTTCTGTAGCTAAAGGGTTAGTGCCGTTTGAAGGGACTCAGGGTCCTCCGGACGAGCCGCACCCACTTGTTTTCGGGTTTTTCATCGACCGTCTGAAACCAGGCGCGGCTGGGCGGTAGCCACAGCGGCAGGATCGCCAGCAGCATCACCACTGAGACAACCGAGAGTCCTGGCGTGCCGCGAAGCAGCACCGGCAACCCGACAATGATGCCGATCGTGGTCAGCAGTTCCCGAGCGCTGCGCTTTCCGCGCCACAACCGGAACACCAGGAAGAACTGCACCAACGCCAGCACGCCGAGGACGACGCCGAGCCCCACCAGGCCCGCCCGGTCCTGTTCCTGGAGCTGGGCCGACCCCAGGAACGAGCCGGCCGCCACTAGGAACAGGGTGCCCACCACCAGCCACACGGCAATGCCCAGTTTCAGCGTCCAGGGCGGCGGGGGCAGGGCTACGCGCGAGGTGCGGGCCATGTTAGCCGCGCGGGACGACGACGCCGGTGCGGGTGTCGGCGTCGTAGCTGTAGACAGCCCGACCGCCGATCCAGACCGTCAGTGCGCGCTGCATAACATCGAGCGGATCGCCGCTCCAAAGCACTACGTCGGCGTCTTTACCTACTTCCAGTGAACCCATCCGATCCGCCAGGCCGAGCACCTTGGCCGGGTTGATAGTGATGGAGCGCAGTGCAGTTTCCCGGTCCAGGCCCTCCTTGATGGCGAAGGTCGCCTGGTGAATCAGGAAGTTGATGGGAATGACCGGATGGTCGGTGATGATGGAGATCTCGACTCCCGCGGCGGCAAGTTTGCCCGGGTTGGCAATGGATCGTCCGCGGAGTTCCACCTTGGACTTGGTGGTGAACAACGGCCCAATGAGCACCGGGATGCCGCGTTCGGCCAGGACATCGGCCAACAGGTGGGCCTCGGTGCCGTGGTCCAGCACCAGCTCGTAGCCAAACTCGTCGGCCAGCCGAATTGCGGTAGCGATGTCGTCGGCCCGGTGTGCGTGCTGGCGCCACGGAATTTCCCGCCGCAGCACCATGGCGAGCGCCTCCAGCTTGGGATCGCGGCCGAACTCGTCGGCCTTGCCCATGTAGTTCTGGGCGTCCATGAACGCCTTACGGATCACCAGTGCTGTGCCTAGCCGGGTGGAGGGGGTCTGCTTCTTGTCGCCGTAGACCCGCTTGGGGTTCTCGCCGAGGGCAGACTTCAGGCCGCTGGGGGAGCGGAGCACCATTTCCTCGATGTAGCGGCCGTGGGTGTGGATGGCGACGGCGAGTCCGCCGATGGGGTTACCTGACCCGGGATTCACGTTCACAGCGGTGATGCCACCGGCCAGGGCGTCGTCGAATCCCGGGTCGTAGGGGTTGACGGCGTCGATCGCGCGAACGCCGGCAGTTACGGGATCGGTCATCTCGTTGGTGTCGTCACCGGCCCAGCCTTCGCCCTCCTCGTGAGTGCCGAGGTGCACGTGGGCGTCGATCAGACCGGGAAGCAGCCACTGACCTTCGGCGTCGTGCACCTGGGCTCCCTCGGGGACTGTGACATCAGCACCCAGCGCTGCGATCTTGCCATCCTCAATGACCATTGCCCCGTCAAAGGGGGCGCCTTCAATGGGGACAACGTGGGCGTTGACGATTGCTGTGACAGTCATGGGTGGTGACCTTTCGGCAGGGAATGTTGTGATCTCCAACCTACAGTCTCCGCCCAGCAAGGGGTCAGCTCACCTGTGGACGGGAGCGCGGCACCTAGACTGAAAACCGACTGGCAGGAAAGGGCGGCACCTAATGACACGAAATTCAGCACTCGTCACTGGCGTTGGACGGACGGTAGGCCTCGGTGCGGGAATCGCCCGACGGCTCGCCGTCGACGGCTGGGACCTGGCCCTAAGCTACTGGCACCCCTACGATCAACGGGTCAACGGCACTACCAACCCGGCGTCGGAATTGCAGGAGCTGATTCCCGAGCTGGAAGCTCTCGGCTCACGGGTCATCGCGCTGCCGGGTGACCTGGAAGACTCCAAGACGCCTGGGGAGCTCATCGCTGCAGCCCGGATGGAACTCGGCACTCTGAGCGGGTTGGTGCTCTCCCACACCGAGGGCGTCGACTCGGGGCTGCTAACTACCTCGGTGAAAAGCTTCGACAGGCATTTCGCTGTCAACGTCCGCGCTTCCTGGCAACTCATCAATGCGTTCGCTCTGCAATGCAACGACAACGGGGGAGCGATCGTCGCCCTCACCAGCGACCACACGGTCAATAACCTGCCCTACGGTGCCTCCAAGGGCGCCCTTGACAGGATTGTGCTCGCTGCGGCCCGAGAACTCGGTGACCGTGGCATCAGTTCCAACGCACTCAACCCGGGACCCGTCGACACCGGGTGGATGACCAATGAGGTACGGCAAGCCCTCACCCAGCGTCAACCGACCGGACGGCTTGGCACCCCGGCCGATGTGGCGGGGGTGGTTGCCTTCCTACTGTCCCAGGATGGTCGGTGGGTCAACGGCCAGCTGATCAAGGCCGACGGCGGCTTCTCCGCCTAACGCCCTGTCTACCCGAATCACTGAGAGAATGCTGGCATGTCCTCAACTTCCCTGAGCACGCTGGGCCGCGTTCGTGTGGTCACCGGATTCGCGCTCGCCGTGCTACTCCCACCGCTTCTGGAATGGGTCATGTTCACAGTTGGCAGCGACTTCCTAGCAGTCGACGTGCTGGTGCAGCTGGCCGGAGTGATCGCCGTCGCGCTGGTGGGTGGGTTGTGGCCCGCGCTGCTGGCTGCGCTACTGGGTACTTTGGTCCTCAACTACTTCTCGACCGATCCGGTCGGCTCACTGGAAATCACCGACCCGCAAAACCTGTTTACGGTGATCATCTTTGTTGCGGTGGCAGTTGCCGTGTCGCTGGTGGTGGGCCTGGCGGCCAGCCGTTCCCGGGAGGCCGCGGCAGCGACTGCCGAAGCGGCGACGCTGAGCGAACTTGCCCGCGGCGTCCTTGCCGCCGATGACACCCTGCAGGGTTTTTTGGCACATGTCCGCAACCACTTTCAGGTGACTTTCGTAGGACTTTTCGACCGAAACGTCCCGGGCGGGACGGCCGCTGCATTGCTCGCAGGTGAGAGCGCGCCTGATGCCGTTCCACACAGCGCAGGCACTGCAGGCACTTCGAAAAACGAAAGTGCAGGCACTGCAAACAGTGCAGGCACTAACGTTTTTGACCTCACCCTTTCCTTGGCCAGCACCATCGAGGACCTGCCAGACGGCCTGGTGCTGGCCCTGTACGGGAGGGTGTTGACCGCACGTGAGCGCCGCCTGCTCACCGCTTTCGGATCTCAACTCACCGCCATGCGGCAACGCCAGGAACTGATCGTCAGCACCCAGGCCAACCGCCGTCTCAGCGAAGGCAATGTCATGCGGACAGCGATTCTGCGGGCTGTCTCACACGATCTCCGAACGCCCCTGGCCGGTATCAAGCTTGCCGTCAGCAGCCTCCGACACGACGCCGTCCAGCTTCCTCTCGACGAGCAAAAGGAGCTGCTTGGGACCATTGAGGACTACTCCGACCGGCTGGATGCTCTGGTCAACAACCTCCTGGATATGTCCCGGCTGACTGGCGACGCAGTGACCCCTCACCTCCGGGCGGTGCACTGGGCCGATGTTCTCCCCACGGCCCTGGCCGGAGTGCCGGTCCGGCGGGTCCGGATCGAGGTTGCCGGAGATCTCCCCCCTGTCGAGGCTGATTCGGGCATGCTGGAACGCGTCATTGCGAACATCGTTGAAAACGCCCACAAGTATGCCGGTGGCGAGGACATCGTGATCAACGGATCTGTCGAGGGAACCATCGGGACCCCCACCGACAGAGTTCCGGCCGGCGAACTGCGCATCATTGACCATGGGCAGGGGGTAAGCGCTGACGACGCCGACACCATCTTCCAGCCCTTCCAACGGGCCGGCGACGCACCTGCCGGAGTGGGGGTGGGCCTCGGCCTCGCTGTTGCCAAAGGCTTCACCGAAGTGATGGGCGGTCAGCTGCATGCCGAAGCGACGCCCGGTGGTGGGCTGACCCTGCGGATCCGGCTGCCGCTTGCCACCGGAGTGCAGCGATGACCGTGGCATCATGAAGTGGAGCTAAGGCGGTGCGATGAATGACCGAGGTCCTGATTGTCGACGACGAGCCCCTGCTCCTCCGCGCGCTCCAGATCAACCTGCGGGCACACGGCTACCGCCCCATTACCGCCGCTGATGGAGCCTCAGCGCTCGCTGCTGCAGTTGAGTACCGTCCCGACATCGTGGTGCTCGACCTAGGGCTGCCAGACATGGACGGAATGGAGGTTATCGCCGCGCTGCGGGAATGGACCCAGACCCCCATTATCGTGCTGTCTGCACGGCACGGGTCCGACGACGTCGTGGACGCCCTTGACGCGGGCGCCGACGACTACGTCACCAAACCCTTCGGTCTGGACGAACTGTTGGCGCGGCTACGGGCGGCCAGCCGCCGAGTGGTTGCACCTGACGCTCCAGTAGTGCGAACACCCGACTTCACTCTTGATACCGGCGCACGTACGGCGACGCGGGGCAAAACCGAAGTGCGGCTGACCCCTACCGAGTGGAAGATCATCGACCTGCTCGTTAACCACCCCGGCCGGTTGGTCTCCCAACGGCAATTGCTGCTGGAGGTATGGGGACCCGCCTATGCAAAGGAACTGCAGTACTTGCGGGTCTACCTAAACCAGTTGCGCAAGAAACTGGAGCCTGACCCCACCAGACCGCGATACTTCATCACCGAAAGCGGTATGGGATACCGCTTCGAACCCTGAGGATCCTTAGGATGGACGCTATGACAACTGGTTCTTTGCTCGCCGTATGCCTGGTTCATGCGCTGCTGCCCACGCAGGATTCGACGGGCGTTACCGCCATCGACAAGCGGGCGGTGGACGGTCCCGTGAATGTCCACAAGCTCGGCCTCACGGGTGATGTGCAGGCCAGCCGGAAACACCACGGCGGCGAATCAAAGGCCATCTACGCCTACTCCCAGCACGACGCCGACTTCTGGGACGCCGAACTGGGACGGGACATGAGCCCCGGCAAGTTCGGAGAAAACCTCAGGGTGGACGGGATCGACGCCAGCCGCGCGGTCATTGGCGAACGCTGGCAGGTGGGGGACGACGTCGTCCTCGAGGTCACCGCGCCGCGCACGCCCTGCGTAAACTTCGCCCGGTTCCTCAAGGAACCGCGGTGGGTGAAACGGTTTGCCGAGGAAAACCGGGTGGGCACGTACCTACGCGTGATCTCCAAAGGGCAGATCCAGGCGGGCGACACCGTCACCGTGATGAACCGCCCGGAGCACGGCATCACTGGTCATCAGGTGTTCGCAGGACTGGACGCCGACGCCGCCCGGCGGCTCCTGGACGCCGAATCACAGGGTGTGACGCTAAGTCCGGAAATTCACACGGTGCTCGCTGCCGTCCTGCGAAGTGCCTAGCGCAATAGGCCTAGCTGTAAGAAACCTCATGTGGGCAGGCTCACGCGCCGTCGTGCTGATTGCGGGTGTGCTCCACCAACGCCATGCAGTACACTTGAAACATCCCCCACACCGGTATTCCCTTTAATTTCCGCCCACTTTGCTGGGCTGGATAGGTTGTGTTGGGGCTCGCAGAGTAAGCATGCGGGCAGATTCATCAGGGAGCGCCGGCTAGAAGAAAACGTCATACAGACCGCTGAGATAGCGGCCGCCAGTTATGACGCGAAGTCCTGCCGCGGGATTGAAACAGTGCCGGATTTCTATGTTCATGAGCTGGAATCACCCTTTAATTCCAACTCTCCGGCATCTACCTGAAGGTCAATCTCCCATGCCTGAAACCCAGACTCCCGAAACCGTTATAGCTCCTGACGCCGTCGACGTTCCTCAGAACGTCGAAGCTCCCGAAGCTGACGACATCAAATTCACCGACTTCGGTCTTGACGGCCGCGTGCTTGCAGCCCTGAGCGATGTCGGCTACGAAAAGCCTTCCCCCATCCAGTCAGCCACCATTCCGGTGCTGCTGGAAGGGCGCGACGTCGTCGGCCTGGCACAGACGGGTACGGGTAAGACCGCAGCATTCGCGGTCCCCGCACTGTCCCGGATGGCCGAGCTGGCCGACCTCAACGGTCCCAGCAAGTTCACCCAGATCCTGGTGCTCGCTCCAACCCGCGAACTGGCGCTGCAGGTTGCTGAAGCGTTCGCTTCCTACGCCAAGCACATCGACAACTTCACTGTCCTCCCGGTCTACGGTGGAGCGCCTTACGGCCCCCAGCTGGCAGGCCTGCGCCGTGGTGCGCAGGTGGTTGTTGGAACCCCAGGTCGCGTCATCGACCACATCTCCAAGGGCTCACTTGATTTGTCCAACCTTCAGTACCTGGTGCTGGATGAGGCCGACGAGATGCTCCGGATGGGCTTCGCCGACGACGTCGAGCAGATCCTTTCCGGCACACCTGACGACAAGCAGGTGGCGCTGTTCTCGGCAACGATGCCCAGCGCCATTCGCCGCATTGCGTCGAAGTACCTGAACAACCCAGCCGAAATCACAGTCAAGGGCAAAACCTCGACCGGCACCAACACGCGCCAGCGCTTCCTGCAGGTCATGGGCCCGCACAAACTCGACGCCCTGACGCGGATCCTCGAGGTCGAAGACTTCGACGGCATCATCGCGTTCGTGCGCACCAAGATGGCAACCGAAGACCTGGCGGACAAGTTGCGTTCACGGGGCTTCCAGGCTGCAGCAATCAACGGTGACATCCCTCAGCAGCAGCGCGAGCGGACCATTGAAGGTCTGCGCGACGGAAAGTTCGACATTCTCGTGGCCACCGACGTAGCGGCTCGCGGGCTCGACGTCGAGCGCATCTCGCTTGTGGTGAACTACGACATCCCTCACGACACCGAGTCCTATGTCCACCGCATCGGCCGGACCGGCCGCGCTGGCCGCTCAGGTGATGCGATCCTCTTCATCACACCGCGCGAGAAGTACCTGCTGCGGTCGATCGAGAAGGCTACCCGCCAGCCAGTCGAGCAGATGCACCTGCCATCTTCTGACGCCGTCAACGCGTTGAGGTTGAACAAGTTCGCTGAGCGGATCACCGAGACCCTCGCCACCGAAGATGTGTCAATCTTCCGCGATCTGATTTCCAGCTACGAAACCGAGCACAATGTGCCAGCCAACGAGATTGCTGCAGCTCTCGCTGTCATGGCGCAGGGTGGCAATCCGATTCTGGTCAAGGACATCCCGGTTGCACCCGCAGGGCAGAAGGAACGCGCTGCAGGCCGCAAGGACGGCGTCGGCTCACGTGGACCAACACGCAGCCTGACCGAGGGCAACGCGACCTACCGCATCGCTGTGGGACGTCGTCAGCGGGTCATGCCCGGTTCAATCGTCGGCGCTATCGCCAATGAGGGCGGACTGTCGTCAGCACAGATCGGCGGCATCGACATCCGCGCCGACCACACGCTGGTGGAACTGCCAGCTGACCTCTCCAAGGACCAGTGGCGTGCGCTGTCCAAGACACGGATCGGTGGCGAGCTGATCCACCTCGAACTGGACAAGGGCCGCAAGCCCTCAGGTGATCGAGACGGCTTCAAGAAGCCTTTCAAGAAGCGTGACGACGAGGGCGGCGGCTTCCGCAAGGACCGCGGTCACGACGGCGGCTTCCGGTCCTCGGGGCACAGCGCTGGCGACGGCGGCGCCCGTAAGGAACGTCACGGTAAGGGTGCTGGCGCAGGCACCACTCAGCGTCGCGACAAGTGGTAATTTAGGAGCTGATTGATTTCGCCGGATCCCCGGTTTTCCGGGGATCCGACGGTGAAATCGGTGCCCGGCCCGAGCGGTCGGATTCTGATTTCGTGTAGGTGGCAGAAGCTGGTAAAGTTTTCTGCTGTTGCCCCCCTAGCTCAGTGGTAGAGCGCGTTCTTGGTAAGAACGAGGTCACCGGATCGATTCCGGTGGGGGGCTCTCAAATGAGAGACCCGCAAGCAGGCTAAACGGCCCGGCTGCGGGCACACTCATTTGTGGCGGTGTAGCTCAGCTGGTTAGAGCGCACGACTCATAATCGTGAGGTCCCGGGATCGAGTCCCGGCACCGCTACAGACATAGCAGGTCAGAGGCCCGAGAGCCGCTGACCTGCTTTCTTTTTGTCGAGGTTTTGCTGGCCAGCGCTCTGTCCCGGGCCTCCTTATAGGATGGGTCGAGCACACCGGCGCTGGACACCTCTCACGCGGCCCACGAAACGGACGGAACCAATGACTGACAACTTCTCCGAGTGGGGACCAGACGTCAATCCCGAAGACCTTCCGACGCGCGCCCGACGACGCCGGGAGGTAGCGGCCGGTCCGGTAAATGAACCGATCTCCGAGGTGCAACGCTTCTCAGACCGCGTAACCCCGCCGAGTCAGCCCCTGCCGAGTTGTCGCCCGTCGAGTCAGCCCCCGCAGCGCCAGCAACTGACACCTCTACCCGGCGGCAAGCAGAGCAGCCGAACAGCCGGAAGTCTTTCCTCGCCGCCGACACCTCACGGGTTCCGGCCGAGACCGGGTTGAGGGGTTTCCTGACCAAGCTCGGCATCCGGATTGCCCCGTCGAAGCGCGAGTTGGTCGAACGTGCCAACACCCGCGCCGTGAGCCAGCACTGGCCCGGCCCGCGCACCATCTCGGTGGTTAACGGCAAGGGCGGCGCCAACAAGACTCCCACCACAGTGATGCTGTCATCAGTGTTCGCACGCAACGGTGGTGGCCCGGTACTCGCATGGGACAACAACGAGACGCGCGGCACCCTGGGCTGGCGCACGGAGCAGGGCCCCCACAGTGCCACAGTGATGGACCTTCTGCCACAGACCGATCAGCTGCTTGCGCCGTCGGCCCAGTCCGCCTTGCTGGCCCGCTATGTGCATCACCAGACCGAAGATAAGTATGACGTCCTGCGCTCCAAGCCGGACGTCCTAGCATCCGAGCAGAAGGTGACGGCAGGCAACTTCGACGACCTGCACGAGGTGGCCTCGAAGTACTTCAGACTCAACATCGTAGATTCCGGCAACGATGAAACTGCCGAGCGATGGCTGCGGATGATTCACCACACGGATCAGCTGGTCATAGCAACCACCACTCTTGAGGAACACGCGGAGGCTGGCGCCCTGCTGCTCGAGGCGTTGCAAGCCCGGGGAGGCCGTTACGCTGAACTGTCGCAGAACGCCGTCGTCATAGTCAGCCAATCGGACAAGAACGGCACTGCGGCGCAAGCTCAGGAAATTACCGATGGCTTCGCCCACCTGGCGCGTTGCGCGGTGACCATTCCCTACGATGCTGCATTGCATAAAGGGCGCATTCGCTGGGGCTCGCTGAAACCAGCTACGCAACGGGCATGGCTGTCGGCTACGGCAGCGGTTGCCGAAGGCCTCTAGCAGTTAGACAGGTTGCTTATTATCTCTGATGTTCATAGTGTTGAGGAGTACGACATCGACGTTCTGAATACAGGAGGAAGCGTGTCCCCCCATAACATTTCCGGTAAAAAGGTCGCGTTCCTGCTCACTGACGGGGTGGAGCAGATTGAGCTCACCAGCCCCTGGGACGCAGTGAAGCAGGCTGGCGGAGAGCCAGTGCTGGTGGCACCGGGCACTGGCACCGTCCAGGGCTTCAACGGCACTGACAAGGCTGACACCTTTACCATCGACCTTACGGTAGCCGACGCCAACTCTGATGACTTCCACGCGCTGGTACTGCCCGGCGGCGTCATCAACGCCGATCACCTCCGCGTTGACAAGGGTGCCCAGGATTTTGCCCGTGCATTCTTCGCGCAGCACAAGCCTGTCGCAGCTATCTGTCACGCGCCATGGCTGCTGATCGAGGCTGGAGTGGTGAGCGGCCGCGACCTGACCTCCTATCACACGCTGCAGACTGACCTGCGCAACGCCGGAGCCAACTGGAGCGACGACGAAGTAGTGACTGACCAGGGCTTTGTCACCAGCCGCACCCCCAATGATCTCCCTGCTTTCAACGACAAGATGATCGAAGAGATCGCCGAGGGCGAGCACGAGGGCCAGACAGCCTAACTGCCCCTCGTAAAACGCAGAGCTTGGCTGAGGGACCGGCGGGAAACCGCCGGTCCCTCAGCGCGTTTGGGAGCAGTGGTCACCAGGTGTTTAGAGTTGGGTGATGGGTGATGGGTGATGG
>NZ_KI914759.1:67831-68783 GCF_000520515.1 Arthrobacter sp. H20 | reverse complement strand
GGTGATGGGTGATGGGTGATGGGTGATGGGTGATGGGTGATGGGCGACGGGCGATTCCTCTGCAGCGGCGTGAGCTGGCACCGGGACGGACCTGTGCTCTCCCTGGCCAGCCCCGACGGCGGTCATCATGGGCTTGGCCTTGGACCTGGCGGCGGAGCTGAGGCAGCTGGCACCGATCTTGGCTTCCGCATCCTGAGCGGGTCTGGCGAACGGTACTGCCTTGGGTTTCATCGCGTGTTTGGTCCCGATGCTCGCGAACACACCCCCTGCCCGCAGCAGACCACTGCCGAGCGCGGCTACCAGTGCGGGAGGTGTTTCTCCCGTGACGACCTCCGGTTCATGCACGACGTTCACCGCTCAGGTGTTGCCCCCGCGGGGCTCCTGAGCCATCTCGCCCAGGAACACTGGCTCTATGTAACCACCTTTGCCGACGGTGCCTCCAAGGTGGGCACAGCCTCGAACCTGCGCAAATGGCACCGGCTCGCGGAGCAGGGCGCCGTCGTCGCCCGCTATATCGCGTCGACGGGCGATTCCTCTGCAGCGGCGTGAGCTGGCACCGGGACGGACCTGTGCTCTCCCTGGCCAGCCCCGACGGCGGTCATCATGGGCTTGGCCTTGGACCTGGCGGCGGAGCTGAGGCAGCTGGCACCGATCTTGGCTTCCGCATCCTGAGCGGGTCTGGCGAACGGTACTGCCTTGGGTTTCATCGCGTGTTTGGTCCCGATGCTCGCGAACACACCCCCTGCCCGCAGCAGACCACTGCCGAGCGCGGCTACCAGTGCGGGAGGTGTTTCTCCCGTGACGACCTCCGGTTCATGCACGACGTTCACCGCTCAGGTGTTGCCCCCGCGGGGCTCCTGAGCCATCTCGCCCAGGAACACTGGCTCTATGTAACCACCTTTGCCGACGGTGCCTCCAAGGTGGGCACAGCCTCGAACCTGCGCAAATGGCA
>NZ_KI914759.1:61371-67731 GCF_000520515.1 Arthrobacter sp. H20 | reverse complement strand
GGCGCCGTCGTCGCCCGCTATATCGCGTCCGCCGATGACGGCCGTGTGGTCCGGGTGCTCGAAGACGCTGTGACCCGCAGTGTGGGGCTGGCCCAGGCCGTCCGGTCGGCGGCGAAGACTGCTGCGCTGGTCTCTCCTCGCACCAACGCAACGCTTGAGGGGATCAACGCCGAGTTCGCTTCAAGCGCGCGGGATTTGCTCAGTGATGGGTTGGACCTCCCAGGGTACCGGGTGGTGGACGAGCAGTGGGAGCCGCCGTCGTCGTGGTCAAGTGTTCTCGGAGTGGCAGGGGCACAGCTTTACCCCCATAGTCTGGCGGCGGGGGAGCATGGGTTCCGGGTGCACTCAATGGTGGGGCCCGCAGCGCTTACCTTCCTCAGGGGGTCCGACGTACCGTTTCTGGTCGACCTGTCCCGGGTGAAAGGGCAGCGAATAGAGCTGGGTCCGTTTTTGTCGCCGGTTCCGGAGGTTCAGGTGGCACTGTTCTAACACGTGGTTCGGAGCCCGGTGGTATGGCCCGCCGTTGACGTCAGGAACGGGCAGCGCGTCCTTGGCGAGTTAGGGAAACCGCTGCTGGGCCTTCTCGCGCGATCGCAAAGCACGCCACGCCACGAGAGTTCCCACTAGCGCCCCGGCACCATTAGCGAGGACGTCGTACGGGGAGGCGAAACGCTCGGGGAGCAGTGTGAGTTGGGCTATTTCGATGACTATTGAGAGGCCGACGCCCACCAGGGGCCCGAGCCAGCGCCAACCTCGGGCCGCGAGAATGAACCAGAACAGGCCAAACGGAACCAACATGACACTGTTCGCGGCGAATTCGACCACGCCGTAATCGACAAAGGTAGGTAGCCCGTAGGTGTGCAGCAGCCGAAGCCCGCGCTGTAGAAAGTCTGCGGCCGCGCTGTCCACCGGCGTCCGATTGAAAACGACAAGCGCAACGCAGGCCAACCAGGTGGCGCACAAGGCCGCGGTTATCGCTCGATACCTGCGGGAGGGCAGAGGGGCCGCGGCCATGTCGATCCTCCGATGCGGACGATGGAAGGTGAAGCCTTCAGTATGCTTCACCTTCGCAGATCGGGGTTGAGTCCCGGTAGGCTTAACCCCATGTTGAACACCCCCTGGGACACCGGATCTGATCTCTATCGGCGGCTCGTGATCGCAGCGCTGGTCCTGACCGGCGCTGGCATCCTGATCGCCGTCCTCGGCGCTGCTACCGGCAGCAATGCGACGGTCTTCACCGGCATCCCTGTCCTCGTTGCAGGTCTGGTGACACACCTTGCGGGACTAGTGGTCCGCGCTCGGGACGCGAAGCGCAGGCACCAGGCGCAAAACCCGAAGAAATAGCCGCCCTGCACTAGGCTGAAAAGATACTTCGACCGCACTTGTCAGGAGCCTCATGACCATCAATCCAGAGCTGCAGGGCCGCAGCTATCCCGCAGGGCCTGCCTACCTGGTGGGCAGGGAGAAGATCCGCGAATTTGCGCGCGCTGTGAAGGCAACCCATGCTTCACACTTTGAGGTTGAGGCCGCCCGGGACCTCGGCCACCGGGATCTGGTGGCGCCCCCCACGTTCGCGATCATCGTCGCCCAGATGGCTGATGCGCAGCTCATCTCCGATCCCGATGCTGGTATTGATTTCAGTCGCGTGGTGCACGCCGATCAGCGATTCATCCATCACCGTGCCATCGTGGCAGGCGACGAGCTGGTCGCTGAACTCCACGTTGACTCAGTCAGGGCCATGGGAGGTGGCGCGATGATCACCACGCGCGCCGAGATTAGCACCACCGACGGTGAAAAAACCGCCACCACCACATCATCGCTGCTAGTGCGCGGAGAGGAACAGTAATGGGTATCGCCATCGCCGATCTCAGCGTCGGCCAGGAAATTGGCTCAACCACTGTGGACGTCACCCGCCAGGACCTGGTCAAATACGCTGGCGCCTCAGGTGACTTCAACCCAATTCACTGGAACCCCGACTTTGCGCAGCACGTCGGGTTACCGGGCGTCATCGCTCACGGGATGTTCACCATGGGTGCCGCGGTCCAACTGGTTACCGACTGGATTGGCGACCCGGCCGCCGTCGTCGACTACCAGACGCGGTTCACCAAACCGGTAATCGTAGAGGACACCACAGCTGCGGGGATTCCGGGCGCAGTCATTGAGGTTGCTGGCAAAATCGGTGTGGTAGATCTGGATAACTCGACTGTCCGTGTTGATCTGACAGTGACGTCTGCGGGCCAGAAGGTGCTGGTCAAGGCCCAGGCAGTAGTGCGCGTCTGGTGACTCTCCTTGCACCGCTGACCACTGCGGGTGTGGGTGGGCCCGCCAGTACCTTCGTGGAGGCCCGCACCGAAGCGGAAATCATTGCTGCCGTTCGGTCCGCTGACGCTGCTGGCGTCCCCCTGCTGATCCTTGCCGGCGGGTCAAACCTCATCATCGCCGACGAAGGGTTCGCCGGCACAGTGGTGCGCCTGGCATCGACGGGATTTGTGGTTGACGACGACGACGCCACCTGCGGCGGGGTGATGGTGAGGGCGGAGGCCGGGCAACCCTGGGACGCCCTGGTGGAATACACAGTTCGCCATGCGTTCTCCGGCCTGGAAGCGCTATCAGGCATCCCCGGGTCCACCGGCGCAACTCCGGTCCAGAACGTCGGGGCCTACGGTTCGGATGTGTCGCAGACCCTTGCCACGGTCCGCACCTGGGACCGGGAAACCAATACTGTTAAGTCCTTTACAAACTTCGAGCTGAAGTTTGGTTATCGGGATTCTCTCCTGAAACGCACAACTGTTAACGGGTCGCCCCGCTATGTGGTGCTGACCGTCGAGTTCCAGCTGGCTCTCGGCCGGATGAGCGCGCCGGTGCGGTACGCCGAACTGGCCCGAGAGGTGGGAGTTGCCATCGGTGAGCGGGCCTACGCCAATGACGTCCGGCGGGCGGTGCTGAAGCTGCGCGCTGCCAAGGGGATGGTGCTGGACCCGGTGGACCGCGACACGTTCAGCACGGGATCCTTCTTCACTAACCCAATCGTCGACTCAGCTACCGCTGCGACGCTGCCCGAGGATGCGCCGAGATACCCCACCGCCGACGACGGGCAGATCAAACTGTCGGCGGCCTGGCTGATCGATCAGGCTGGCTTCAGCAAAGGCTTCGGACTGAGCGATGACGCCGGCCATTCGGCCGCCGGAGGCCGTGCCTCGCTCTCGACCAAGCACACTCTTGCCGTCACCAACCGGGGGAGCGCCTCAGCCGCCGATCTCCTGGCCATCGCGGCGCTCGTCGCTGACGGCGTCGAAGACCGGTTCGGGATCCGGTTGCATCCCGAACCCCTGCTGATCGGCTGTGCGCTCCAGCGTTAGAGGTTTCCGGTGGCGATCAGGAGCATGCGGCGCAGCGGTTCGGCCGCACCCCACAGCAGCTGATCTCCCACGGTGAAGGCGCTGAGGTATTGCGGGCCCATCTCCATTTTTCGGAGCCTTCCCACAGGAACGGTCAGTGAGCCGGTCGCCGCGACGGGAGTGAGGCCGGCCATCGTTGCCTCCTTGGTATTGGGAACCACTGTTGCCCACGCGTTGTCGGCGTCGATGATCTGTTCAATCTCCGCCAGCGGCACGTCCTCGGTAAGTTTCAGGGTCAGTGCCTGGGAGTGCGACCGCATAGCCCCGATCCTCACGCACAGGCCGTCGAACGGGATCCAGGCGCCGTCGGCAGCATCGGTGCCCAGAATCTTGTTTGTTTCCGCGCCGGCCTTCCACTCTTCCCTTGACATCCCATTGCCCAGATCCGCATCGATCCAGGGGATGACCGACCCCGCGAGAGGCACCCCGAACTGAGAGGCATCCATGCCCGGGTTTCGCTGCTGTGCGAGTACTGCCTGGTCGATGGCCAGGATGGCTGATGCCGGATCGTCCAGGTTGGGTGCCACAGCACCGTGAATGGCGCCAAACTGGTTCAGCAGCTCACGCATGTGGCGGGCCCCGCCGCCGGAGGCCGCCTGATACGTCATCGAGGTGCCCCACTCGACGAGTCCATTGCGAAACAGTCCACCAAGCCCCATGAGCATGCAGGAGACGGTGCAGTTACCGCCGATGAAGTCGCGCACACCCCGCGACAGCCCGGCGTCGATGACGTCCCGGTTCACCGGGTCCAGGACGATGATGGAGCTGGTCTCCATCCTGAGCGTAGACGCTGCGTCAATCCACAACCCGTCCCAGCCCGTGCTGCGCAGCTTCGGGTAGACCTCAGCGGTGTAGCCGCCGCCCTGGGCGGTAACGATGATGGGCAGCTTGGCCAGCGCTTCGACGTCGTACGCGTCCTGGAGCGCTGAGGTGCCCTCGGCGAATGACGGCGCCCTGCCCCCAGCGTTAGAGGTCGAGAAGAACACCGGGTTGATCAGGCTGAAATCGCGCTCATCCCGCATCCGTTGCATCAGGACTGAACCGACCATCCCGCGCCAGCCGACGAAAGCTACGCTGGGCGCTGAGGAAGAACCATTTACTGCAGATGTCATGCTGCCAGTCTAGGTCAGCGGACGCGGTAGGCCCCGATTCATGACGAAGGATCGAACCCCAGTCACCGGCGTTGCCTAGTCCCTGCCCCGCGTCCACAGGCTGATCCGGTACCTGGTGCCGTTGGCGCCGGAGAGCCAGCCCTGCTGAGGTGTGACCCCGTCCAACTGCCAGTCCGGGCCAAGGGTGGGGGCGAAGGTGTCGCCCTTGGTGGTCGACTCGATCACCGTGACGACAGCCGCCTGCGCGGCCGGGAGCGCTGCCTCATAGATCTGCCCGCCACCGATCACCCAGATCTGTTCCGCCCCTGGACTCCGCCGGGCCTCCTCGAGGGCTTCGTCGAGGGAGCCGACGACGACGGCGCCCGCGAGGCCACCCGCTTCCAGCGCATGCCGACTCACCACTATGTTGGTCCGATCCGGCAGCGGTCGAAATTTGGCGGGAAACGACTGCCAGGTATGCCGGCCCATGATGACCGGGTGACCATTGGTGGTCCGTTTGAAGTGTTCCATGTCCTCGGGGAGGCGCCACGGCATACCGCCGTCCTTCCCGATGACCCCGTTCTCGGTCTGGGCCCAGATCATGCCGATGAACGGTTCCCGTCCAATGGCGTCGATGATTCCCCGATTGGTGGAGCTCATACGGCAATCGGTGCCTTGATGGTCGGATGGTGCTGGTAATTCACCACGTCAAAGTCCTCCAGCGTGTAGTCGAAAATGCTCTCGGGTTTACGGTTGATTAGCAGTTGCGGGCTCGGGTGCGGCTGCCGCGTCAGTTGTTCTGTCACCTGCTCGACATGGTTGTCGTAGATGTGAACGTCCCCGCCGGTCCAGATGAGTTCACCGGGGGCCAGGCCCACCTGCTGGGCAACCATCAGGGTCAGCAGCGCGTAGGAAGCGATATTGAACGGGACGCCCAGGAAGGTGTCTGCTGAGCGCTGATACAGCTGGCAGGACAGCTTGCCGTCCGCCACATAAAACTGGAAGAAGGCGTGGCACGGGGGGAGCGCCATGTTGTGTAACTCGGAGACGTTCCACGCGGAGACCAGGTGGCGGCGGGAATCTGGGTTCACCTTCAAGGCCTCGACTACCTGGGCAATCTGGTCGATGTGGCCGCCGTCAGGGGTGGGCCAGGAACGCCACTGGACGCCGTACACAGGTCCGAGTTCGCCGTCGTCGCCGGCCCACTCGTTCCAGATCTTGACGCCACGTTCCTGCAGCCACGACACGTTCGAATCGCCGCGAAGGAACCAGAGCAACTCCAGCGCCACCGATTTGAAATGGACCCGTTTGGTGGTGACCAAAGGGAAGGAATCAGCGAGATCGAAGCGCAACTGCCTCCCGAAAACACTTCGTGTTCCGGTGCCCGTGCGGTCGGCCTTGACGGCACCGTTGGCCATCACATCGCGCAGCAGATCCTCGTACGGTGTGGGGATGGGTTGTGAACTCACGCGTACCACTCTAGTGGTAGGGCTCTTTCGGACCCCAAAAGCGCCCCGGCGTGGCCGTCACAGCCCGTGCTCAGCCCCTCCGCAGACGTGTCCGCTTACTCTTCCGCCGAAACCCCTCCGCCGAAGGGTTAGATATGGCGGGTCAGACGGCCTTCGACCCGCAATATCTAACTTGTGGGCGGAGGTTGCTTTCATTGCTAGTCTCCAGGTGCTCACCGCAGGTAGCCCGATCAGGTAGACGCGGTAGATCCGGACCAGCGCAGCAGAAAACAGCAAGCGCGCTAGAGATATGTGGTGCGGTCGACGGTTTCGGGGCGTTTCGACGGTTTCGGGGCAGAGTGGGACGGGTGGACGGTTTCGGGGCAGAGCGGGGCGGGTGGACGGATCCGGCGTCCGGGGCGG
>NZ_KI914759.1:56324-61271 GCF_000520515.1 Arthrobacter sp. H20 | reverse complement strand
GGCCGGGCCCACCCGATGGCGCAGGAGCTAGTCGTCGTAAGCCCTGAACTGCTCAACTGCCACAACGCGGCCGTGGGACCTGCTACTCACGTGGGAGATCAACACCTCTCCAGGGGCGAGGTACGGGTCCTCGGCCGGCAGCGCGCCGGCGAGAGCCTCCGGCAAATGCTGCCGAAGGACGCCGAAAACCACTGGGAGAACTGGGCGGTGGGTGCACAGTGCCACCGGACGGCGCTTGTCGAACAGTTTTTCGACAGTCGACCTGGTCTTGTCAGGTTTGCGGGCGGCATCCTGCTCGGTGATCGAGTCGGCCAGCTTGAGTTTGATGTCCTTGTTCTTCAGATAGGGAGCGACGGTCTGGACACACCGCTCCCAGGGGCTGCTCACCACCCGTGAGGGGCCCCATGCTTCAAGGAGACGGCTGACCGCTGCAGCCTGCCGCCGACCGGTCGCCGCCAACGGGCGTTCACCTTCTGCCCGGGTCCAGGAGGATCGCGGCTTTGCCTTGGCATGGCGGACCACGATCAGCGGCCAGGTCTCCAACTGGTCGTCCTCGTGAGCGGCAACCAACAATTCGAGAGGTTCCCTATCCGTGGGGTTGGTCAACAGCTCAGCTGCCCGGGTCGGAGTGACCCACAGGAACTTGTCCACCTCTTTGCCGTCCGGTCGGACCACCATCCGCTCGGTGCGTGCGGCCCAGTAATTCACAAGCTTCGTCCCCGACGCCACCGGATAGCGCGTCGATGCCAAAGGAATGCCCAGCGAGATCCGCAGGCCCACCTCCTCCTCGACTTCCCTGACCGCACATTCGGGGGTGGTTTCGCCCGGGTCGATCTTACCCTTGGGCCAGGACCAGTCAGTATAGCGGGGCCGATGTATCAGGAGTACCTCGAGCTGACCCTGCTCCTTCCGCCAGCAGATGGCGCCCGCCGCTAGTACCGACGGTTCGTCATCTTCAGCACTGGTAGTTTCCTCATCAATCGAAGCCATCAGTGGCGGACCGCCGACCGATTGCGGGCCCGTGACGCCAGCAACAAGCTCTGGATATCGCTCAGGGGAGCACCATCGGCGTCCTTGTGGTGCCGGGTCCAGTCTCCCTCGTTGTCAAGATGCCAGCTCGCGGTACCCTCATCCATGTACCGGTCGAGCAGGGACATGAGGTAGTTGATGTCTTCGGGGGCGCTGAGCTGCACGAGGGCTTCCACCCGACGGTCAAGGTTCCGGTGCATCATGTCGGCTGAGCCGATGAACACTGCCGGGTCTCCGCCGTTCTCGAAGGCGAACACCCGCGAGTGCTCTAGGAACCGTCCAAGGACCGAGCGGACGGTGATGTTCTCGCTGAGCCCTGGGACGCCGGGGCGTACAGAGCAGATTCCCCTGACGATCACATCCACTGTCACGCCGGCCTGCGAGGCGCGGTAGAGGGCGTCGATGATTGCCTCATCCACGATCGAGTTCACCTTCACCATCACGCGAGCAGCGAGTCCTGCCTTCTGATTGGCGATTTCGCGTTCAATCCGGTCGATCAGTCCCGACCGGACCGACCGCGGGGCTACCAGCAACCGCTTGAACGTTGACTTCGGCGCATACCCCGAGAGCTGGTTGAACAGCCGGGTGAGGTCCTGGCCTACCTGCTCGTTGGCGGTCAGCAGGCCGAAATCTTCATAGTAGCGGGCCGTACGCGGGTGATAGTTGCCGGTTCCGATGTGGCAGTACCGGCGCAGCCCGTCGATTTCCTGCCGGACAACCAGCGAGAGCTTGCAGTGAGTCTTCAAACCCACAATCCCGTACACCACGTGCACCCCGGCCTGCTCCAGCTTGCGGGCCCAGGAGATATTGGCCTGCTCATCGAAACGTGCCTTGATCTCGACCAGGGCCAGTACCTGTTTGCCGGACTCGGCAGCGTCGATCAGCGCATCAACGATCGGTGAGTCACCCGAGGTGCGATACAGGGTCTGTTTGATGGCCTGTACCTTCGGATCATTCGCTGCCTGTTCAAGGAACGCCTGGACCGATGTTGAGAACGAATCGTACGGGTGGTGCAGCAGAATGTCGCGACGCCGCATGGCAGCGAAGACGTTGGCTGCCTTGGACGTCTCGCTCTCTTTCAGGTCGCGGTTGGTGTGCGGGACATGCTTGGGGTAGCGAAGTTCTCCACGGTCGATGCCGCCGATCACGCTCAGCCCGCGAAGATCCAGCGGAGCGGGAAGACCATACACCTCGTCTTCTTCCACCCCGAGTTCACGGGATAGCAGCGCTCGGATGCTCGGGTTGATGTCGGTGGTGACCTCAAGCCGGACCGGGGGGCCGAACCGGCGCCGCAACAGCTCCTTTTCGAGCGCCTGGAGGAGATTTTCGGCGTCGTCCTCTTCGACCTCCAGGTCCTCATTGCGGGTCACCCGGAAAGTGTGATGTTCGAGAACTTCCATGCCGGGGAACAGCTGGTCCAGGTGGACTGCTATGACCTCTTCCAGGGGGATGAAACGCGCCGTACGGCCCGTGACGTTGCCCGCGCGGGGACCGTCGACCGAGATCAGTCGTGGCAGCTGGTCGGGCACCTTGACGCGGGCAAAGAGTTCCTTTTCGCTGACCGGGTTACGGACGACGACGGCGAGGTTCAGCGAGAGCCCCGAAATATAGGGAAAGGGGTGCGCAGGGTCTACCGCGAGCGGCGTCAGGATGGGGAACACCTTCTCGGCGAAGAGTGTGTTCAGCTCGGCGCGCGCTGCGTCGTCGAGCTCATCCCAGGTGGTCAGATGGATGTTCTCGGCGGCCAGCGCGGGCCGAATGTTCTCGGCAAACACTGCCGCGTGGCGCTGCTGCAGCCTGTAGCCGTCAGCCATGATCTGCTCGAGTTGTTCGATGGGGCTCAGGCCCGCTGCCGACGGCACGGCGAGCCCTGTCGCGATCCGGCGTTTGAGCCCGGCGACGCGCACCATGAAGAACTCGTCAAGGTTCGAGGCAAAGATGGAGAGGAACGTGACGCGCTCCAGGAGGTAGAGGTCAGGGTCCTCGGCGAGTTCAAGCACTCTGGCATTGAAGTCGAGCCAGCTCGACTCCCGGTCGAGGAACCGGTCAGGCGTGATGGCTCCCGAGGGAAGCAGGCTGGGGGCAAACTCGGGGATATCGATGCGGTCCTGGGTGGCACGGGCTGGTGCTACCTCGGACGAGCCGTACCGCGCCGGAACGCGTGCTGCGGTTTCGGATTCCATGGTGTCTCCTGACGGCGGGTGGGTTGCCGCAATCCACCCCTCTCGCAAGGGGTTTCACGGCATCAGGATCCACCTTACAAGCTTGCCCCGGCAACCTGCGGCGCATACATGACGTCAACATCCCAGCGGGTGAAGCCGAGCTTGCGATAGAGGGCCACCGCTGCGGTGTTGTCGGCGTCGACGTAGAGCATGATCGCCTGGAGATCCAGCGAATGCAGGTGTTCGATTCCGGCGATAGTGAGCGCCTTCCCCAACCCCATTCCCTGCGCTTCGGGGGTGACCCCGACAACGTAGACCTCACCCATGGCCGGGTGGTCACCCGATCGTGGGTGCACCTTGGTCCAGTGGAAGCCGAGCAAGTGACCGTCAGCTTCCCGCACCGCCAGGAGGAATCCGTGCGGGTCAAACCAGTCCTCGGCCATCCGGGCCTGCAGGTCTTCAAGAGTGGTTGACCCCTGCTCGGCATGGTCGGCGAAGGCTGCCCGGTTAGCTGCGAGCCACGCCTGCTCGTCAACCCCGGGCTGGAAGGCGCGCAGGACGACGCCGTCGGGCAGGGGCGCCTGGTCAGCGGTCGGCGCGAGGACCGAGGCTTCGAGTGCAGCCCGGGTCTGGCGCATCCGCCAGAGTTCACGGACCGGAACGAAGCCGTTTTTGGCGGCCAGGCTGACTGCCGCCGCATGGTTGCCGTGGGACCAGGCACGCAGGGCAGGCAAACCGTTGGCCTTGACCTCGTCGGCCAGTGCACTTCCGACCCCCTGGTTGCGGTAGGTGGGCCGGACCACCAGCTCGATCACACCTGGATCGGTGCTGTCGTCCGATCCCGCTCTGGGCAGACTGACCACTGCTACGCCGGCCAGCTCTTCCGCTTCATGTGATGCCGGGGAGCTCTCAGGGGTAGCGGTGGCAGCCAACGGCGAATCGCCGTCGGCAGCGTAGGTGGCGAAAACCAGAAGTGATTCAGGATGGGCACCGGCGGTCCTCAGATTGACCAGGGTCTGCTCGGACAACGGCGGATTGCCGTCGGCCTCCGCTGCGGCTGCGGCGAGCCCAAGGATGTCCTGCAGGAAGCTGGGCTCGGGGGCCCCGGCGGTGTGGAGAACTGGCCAGGTCGGGACGGGGGCTGTGGTCATGCTTTCAGCCTAACGCCCCGTATCCCGGTTGCGGGAGACAATTTTGCCAGTGGCACGAACGGTGGGGTAATGTGAGTGATCGTTCACGGGGGATGCACCAGTGGGGTGCCCGCGATACGTTCGACCCGTATGTCCTCCACTCAGTAACACCGAAGCAATACCTAAGGAGTCCTTTTCCACTCAAGTGGGAAGGGGCTTCTGTGGTTTAACGGCAGGCTAGGCGTCGACGGCTGGACGATCGTCAGTTGCCCGGCTCAGCGTAAACCGGTACCCCACGTTGCGGACAGTCCCGATCAGTTGCTCGTGGTCGGCGCCGAGTTTGGCCCTGAGGCGGCGCACATGCACGTCGACCGTGCGGGTACCCCCGTAGTAGTCGTAGCCCCAGACTTCATGCAGCAGCTGGTCGCGCGTAAAGACCCGGCCCGGGTGCTGCGCCAGGTACTTCAGGAGCTCGAATTCCTTGTAGGTCAGGTTCAGGGGTTCGCCGCCGACCCGGGCGGTGTAGCTGGCCTCGTCGATGACTACGCCCGATGCACGGATTTCGTTGCTGGTCTCGGTCTCGGCGGCGCTGGATCGTGCAATGACCAGCCGCAGCCGTGCCTCCA
>NZ_KI914759.1:50484-56224 GCF_000520515.1 Arthrobacter sp. H20 | reverse complement strand
CCTCGGCGGGCCCAGCGGAATCCAGGACGACGTCGTCCGCCAGCCAGTTGGCGGCCACCGCAGCCATCCCACCCTCGGTGAGCACCAGCATCAGCGGGGCGCTCAAACCGGTGGCCTTCAGGAGCTGGGTGAGAGAACGGGCTCCGACCATATCTTTGCGGGCGTCCACCATCACCACATCGCAGGGTTCGGTCTCCAGCAGCGCTGTCGGTTCAGCGGGCAGTATGTGGACCTTGTGGTTCAGTAATTCGAGCGCTGGAAGCACACCCACCGAGGATCCGGGGCTATTCGTCAACATCAAGATGTGCGGCATATGTCCTCCATATAATTGGACGCGCATCATCGGGCGGGCTGTGTTGGGCATGCGGGGTAAAGAGTCGCCGTCGCAGCCCTTGCAGATCTGGTCAAGTATACCGGGTGTGACGCGTCGCACCCGGAACCTCGTTTTCACTTGTCGGGGCGGTAGGGCAGTATTGCTGGGGTGAGGATATGGATTGTGGCCGCCGCGGCGGCAGCGGCCGTCACTTCGGTGGTGGCTGCCTCCTACGTCTCCCTCATCGCTGTAGCATCGGTCACTGCCGTGCTGATCCTGGTCGCTGCCATCGGCTGGCCCCACGTGCTCGGCGTCCCCGCAAAAAAGAGCCAGTCAACAGTCATCGCGCTCAGCGCACTCGCTGCCACAGCTGCCGCCTTCATCGCCCCTGGCACCGACTACATGCGGTGGATGCCTATCGCTGCAGCCCTTGGCCTTGGCGGGATATTTCTCATTCAACTGTTCAGGGGCACCGGCCAAAGCCACCGCCTTGAGTCAATCCTCGGGGCGGGAGTGGGAGTTTTTCTGGTCTGCCTCGCCTCCGGCTGGGTGGCAGCCGACCAATTGACAGTCAACGCAGGGAACACCGGCATGATGCTGGTTACCGGGATCAGCGTAGTGATTGCGCTGGCCGCGTCGCTGCTGCCCTGGCCAGACCGGATTGTTGCGCCGCTCGGAACAGCGCTGGCCGCGACCGCCGGCCCCCTGGGTGCCATGCTGTTCACCGACGTTCCGGCCCTTGCGGCAGGCATTCTTGGGGCAGTCGCTGGAGCGGTAGTGGTGTGCGCCCGCCGCCTCCTCCTCGCTCGTGAGGCGCCCGTTAGCGTGCCAGCTGCCCTGGCCATCGGCGTCGCGCCTATCCTCGTGATCGGCTCGCTTGTCTACTTCCTGGGCAAGCTGCTCACCGCCTGAGGCGTGCGTGGCACCCGGCCGCGCCGCATCGTAGCCATGCCTGCGTCGAGAGCTGCTGGCCCGTCGCGTTAGGATGGACGCATGTCGATTCTTGCGCTTGAAATCTTCTTCATTGGACTGCTGGTGCTCGCCTCCCTGGCAATGGCCGGAGTAGCGGCGCTGGTGATCACACGCCTGTACAAGGGCCAGAAGTAAGGCTGCCTCCTCACCATGTCTTTTGAGATTCCCACCGACCTCACCCCAGAGTTAGTGCCGCTGTCCTGGCTCATGGGTGTCTGGAAGGGTTCCGGACGCCTCGGCGAGGGTGCGTCCGAGTCGGAGCATTTTGAACAGCGTGTCACCTTTTCCCAAAACGGCCTCCCGTACCTGCAGTACACGGCTGAGAGCTGGCTCACCGATGAGCAAGGTGCCCGCCTCCGTCCACTCTCGGTGGAAACAGGGTTCTGGGCCCTGGACCGCAAACTCAACGACGCCGACGGCGGCCCGGGGCTTGAACCCGCCGATATAGTCCCGGCGTTGAAGAGCGCTGACGAGGTGGAACAGCTTCGCAACCCTGAAGATGGGTTCGACATCACTGCGACAATCGTGCATCCCGGCGGGATCGCCGAACTGTACTACGGGGTGATCAAGGGCCCACAGATCCAGCTCAGCACCGATCTCGTGATGCGCGGACAAAACTCCAAGGAGTACACAGCTGCCACCCGGTTGTATGGCCTGGTGGACGGGGACCTCTACTGGCGGTGGGACGTGGCGGCCGAAGGCCAGCCGCTGAAAGCCCACGCGTCGGCAATTCTCAAGAAAGAATCCTGACCAGTCCCGCCCCGACGGCAGGGGCCAAGGAATACGGCCAGCCTAAGGACGCGTTGACATCATCATGACCTATCTCAGCCCGCTGCTATCCCTACCCGGCGCCGTCGCTGCTGGCGCACCCGATGAGGGCACAGCCTCCCACTACGGCGATCCCTTCAGGGAGCAGCGAGCCCTGGCCCGCGGCACCGCCGTCGTCGACCTGTCCCACCGAGGCATCGTAACGATCACCGGCCCCGACCGCCTGAGTTGGCTGAACACCCTCTCCTCCCAGCTTCTGCTGGGTTTGCAACCGGGCGACAGCTCCGAAACGCTCCTGCTCAGCGTGCAGGGCCGCATCGAGTACGACGCCCGCGTGGTCGACGACGGGACCACCACCTGGCTGATCGTCGAAGGACTCGAGGCAGCTGGCCTGGCCGCATGGCTGGACCGGATGAAGTTCATGCTCAGGGTTGAAATTGCCGACGTGTCAGAGGCCTGGGCGGTGCTCGGTTCAGTCAGACCGGTTGAGGCGCTGAAGGAACAGACCGTGTGGGTGGATCCGTGGCCAAGGATCGCCGAGGGCGGGTATGGCTACTCGGTAGTGACCGAGGAAGACCACCCCGGGCGTGAGCGGCCCTGGTTCGAATACGTGATACCCCGGGCTGAGCTCGCCGACACGGTCGCCGGGCTCGCTGGACATGGACTGGGCCTGGCCGGGGCGATGGCGTCCGAAGCATTGCGCGTGGCCGCCTGGCGTCCGCGGGCCGGTGCGGAAACCGACGAGAAGACCATCCCCCATGAGCTGGATCTGATCCGTACCGCTGTCCACCTGTCGAAGGGCTGCTACAAGGGGCAGGAAACAGTGGCCCGGGTGCACAACCTGGGACACCCGCCGCGCCGTCTGGTCTTCCTGCAACTGGACGGAAGCCAACACACCCTGCCAGCGGTGGGCAGCGCCGTCGTCGCTGGCGGACGCACGGTCGGCACAGTGACCTCGGTGGCACAGCATTATGAGATGGGCGCAATAGCGCTCGCTGTGGTCAAACGATCGGTTGATCCGCTGGCTGAACTGGTGGTGCAGGACGGCGATGAGGTGTACCCCGCAGCACAGGAAATCATTGTGGCGCCCGACGCCGGTCAAGTAGTGGGGCGGGCTACAGGCTTCCTGAAAGGACGCAGAAAACAGTGACCACCACCGGACCCGAGACCAGTGCCACTGATCGTGATGCCGAACAGGCCATCGAGCTGGCGTACCAGTTGTTCGATGCCGCCCGCACGGGCGACGCAGCTACCCTCGGCCGGTACCTCGACGCGGGTGTGCCGGCGACGCTGACCAACGGTGCAGGCGACAGCCTGCTGATGCTGGCCGCCTATCACGGACATGCCGGTATCGTCGCTGATCTGGCCGGCCGTGGGGTTGACGTCAACGCTGTCAATGACAAAGACCAGACACCCCTGGCAGGCGTGGCGTTCAAAGGGTACACAGCGGTAGCTGAGGTACTGGTGGGCGCTGGAGCTGACCCCGATCAGGGCCAGCCCACCGCGCGGCAGACGGCGGACATGTTCAAGCGCCAGGAGATGCTCGACCTGTTCAGCAGGGCCTAGCCTCGGCCAGGCAGCAGCACGCTCGTCTGGCTGCCGCACCCGATGAAGCCGGCGCGCAGTGCCGTCCTGATCGAAGCAGTATTGTCGGTGCGCGCACGCCACTGCGGGATCAGACCCGCTGCCATGGCGTCCTCGACGGCCACCTTGGCGATGAAGGTCGCATGCCCCTGCCCACGCCGGTCAGGGGCGGTGAGCACTCCCAGATGGGCCAGGATTCCACCCCAGATGTCGTACCCGGCGCCCGCGAAGGGCAGTGGGGGAGTGTTCGAGTCGTCGACCAGGATGCTCTGATGCTCCAGCGAACTCAGTCCCACCTCGGCGGTGTCGTCAGGCGGGCAGAGCCGCTCCAGCTCGAGCGCGAAGGCCGGCTCGTCGCTCACTGCACCGTCGTCGCGGTGTTCAAGGGTGGGAAGACTGTCGCAGAAGAATAGATTCGCCTCCCCGAGTCCGCGTCCGCCATGGTCCCGGGTGAGGCGCAGGAGGGTCGAATGACGCGCAAGGACCTCACCGTCGAACCCGGTGGCAGCGTCAATAGCCCAGCCGGGGCCCACCAGGGCTTCCTGTCCGAAGAGCCGCACAAAAGTCAGCACCTCGGCGTCGTCGTCCCTGCGGTGGAGCCGCTCACCCGCCGCGTCAGCGAACGCCGTATCGTCGAGTTTCAGGAGCCTGGACCACCCGAGTTGGATGATTGAAACAGTGCCGGGATCGATTTCCATCTAGGCAACGTTAGCCGAAAAGGATGGCTGCTTCGTCATACCGGTGCTGGGGAACCCGCTTCAGGTTACCCAGGGCAGCGTCGAAGCCCACCCGCGCAATTTCCGTGCCGTGCAGGGACACCATGGTGCCCCAGAGCCCGTCCACCACTGAGTCCACGGCCGCCATGCCGAGGCGGGTTGCCAGCACCCGGTCGAAGGCTGACGGAACCCCGCCGCGCTGAATATGTCCCAGCACTGTTGCGCGGGTTTCGATGCCAGTGCGGGCTTCGATTTCCGGCGCCAGCTGATCGGCGATACCGCCGAGCCGTGGGCGGCCGAAGGTGTCCAGCCCGCGCTCGGAATGGGCCTGGTCCAGATGCGCAGGGACAAAACCTTCAGCCACCACCACCAGTGGTGCGCGCCCGCGGTCGTTGGCCTCGGTAACCCACTCGGCAATCTGTTCCACGCTGGTCTGCTGTTCCGGGATAAGGATGGCGTGCGCTCCGGATGCCATCCCGGCGTGCAGGGCAATCCAGCCCACGTGGCGCCCCATCACCTCGGCCACCATGCATCGGCTGTGCGACTCGCCGGTGGTCCGCAGCCGGTCGATGGCCTCAGTGGCAATCTGTACAGCCGTGTCGAAGCCGAAGGTGTAATCGGTGGCGTCGAGATCGTTGTCGACGGTTTTCGGCACTCCGACGATCTTCAGGCCGGCATCAGTGAGTCGCTTGGCGGCAGCGAGCGTTCCCTCACCGCCGATCACTATCATCGCGTCGATGCCCAGCCGTTCAAGGGTTGCCTTGATCGCGTCCGGTCCGCCGTTCCCCTCGAAGGGGTTGGTGCGGGAGGTACCAAGAATGGTGCCGCCCTGTTTGGAGATGCCCCGGACGGCCTGCCGGGGCAGGTCAATGATGTCGCCTTCGACCACTCCACGCCAGCCGTCGCGGAACCCGACGAACTCCAGATTGTGCGTTTTGATGCCGTTGAGGACTGCTCCACGGATCACCGCGTTGAGTCCAGGACAATCGCCGCCGCTGGTGAGGATTCCGATTTTCATGTGGAGCTGGGTCCTTGCTGTGGGGAGTGAAGACAGGTTAGAGCGCCCCATTGAGCTCAGCTATGATTCTAAACACACTTTGGCAGGAGGGACCCTATCTCCCGCCGGAGGCGTGGCCGTTCAGGATCCCGCGTTCCATCGCCACCACCACCGCCCGTGTCCTGTCGTCGACATCTAGCTTGGCGAAGACCCTCAGGAGATGGGTCTTCACCGTGGTTTCGGCAATATGGAGTCTCGCTGCGATGTCGGGGTTGCTCAACCCCTGGGCAACGCACTGGAGCACCTCGCGTTCGCGCGGCGACAGCGGGGGCGGTTCCGGTGCCCTCATTCGCGACACCAACTTCGCTGCAATTGGCGGGGCGAGAACTG
>NZ_KI914759.1:46806-50384 GCF_000520515.1 Arthrobacter sp. H20 | reverse complement strand
CAGGAGGTAGCCCACCGCGCCCGCCTCGACAGCCCGCACAATGTCCGAGTCGCCGTCATAGGTGGTCAGGACCAGGACCTTGATGCCCGGCTGTTGCGTCAGAATCCGGGCAGTGGCGTCCGCCCCATCAAGGAGCGGCATGCGCAGATCCATGAGGACGACGTCGGGCGAGGTCGCTGCGGCTGCAGCAACCGCCTCGTCACCATTGGCTGCCTCAGCCGCAACCACAATGCGCGGATCGGTGGAGAGCAGGTTGATCAACCCTGCGCGCACCACCGGATGGTCATCAACTACCAGCAGTCTCACGGTGTCGGCGCCGACCGGACCGGGGAATACGCGGTTGGGGTCAGAGCTGATGGGCGTCATGGGGTGTCCGCCCGCTCAGCACGGAGGTGAGTCGGGTCCGATGGGTGCGCTCCCTGGGGCCGGTCTGCCACCACCGGTACCAGCATCTGCAGGGTGGTTCCCTGGCCCGAAGCTGAGGCGATGCGCAGGGTTCCAGCAATTTCGCCGAGGCGGGCGCTGATGGATTTCAGCCCGTAGCCGGAGGTGTCCTGATCCGGATCGAATCCGTTTCCGTCATCAGCGATGGTCAGGAGCAACTCGGCCCCCGAGTGTTTCAGCTCCAGTTGGGACTGGGAGGCTGAGGCATGCCGTCGGACGTTGGTGAGTGCTTCCTGCGCCGAGCGGAGGATGGCGATCTGCTGGTTCGAGGTGAGCGCCGGTAATACCTCAGGCAGGGTGCAGGAGGTCTCGCAGCCGGACGCGGTAGCCGCAGAGGCCAACCGGGCCAGTGCGCCCAGCAGGTCACCACCTTGCAGCTGGGAAGGCCCAGTTGAGGCGATCAGGGACCGGGCCTCCTGGAGGTTCTCCCGGGCGGTGGCGTTGATGGCCTCCAGCCGGGCGCCGAGGTCCAGCCGGGCGCCGCTCTCCCACTGCGCCGCCCGTAATTGGGCAAGCGCCGCTTCCGACAGCATCACCACCGAGGTGAATCCCTGGGCGAGGGTGTCGTGGATTTCTCTGGACATCCGTTCCCGCTCGGCCATGGCTCCCTGCCGTTGGTCGGCGCGCTGGAGTTCGGCTCGGGTGGCCTCGAGGTCGGCGAGAAGCTGCGCCCGGTCCTCGCTCTGGTCGATGATCTTGTAGATCCAGAGCCCCAGCATGGTCGATGCGAGAAAAGACAACATTGTCTGCAGGCCGATTCCGACCAGATTTTCGGTGGACCCGCCGAACCGGAAGAGCTGCCCGGCGGCCACCACCAGACAGATTGCCGCAGTTCCGATCAGCCCGGCGCGTGCGGTGGAGGAAAACATCCAGATTTGCGGGAACGCGACAAAGAGGAGCACTGACCCCGAGCCGGGAAGAAAAGCAAGGAACCCGACCACCAGGATGAGGAGCACCACATAACCCCGGGGCCGCCACGTCCCAAAGTGGTGTTGGCGGGTCAAGAATGGGTAGGCGGCGCCCAGCACGGCCATTGCGCCGATGGTAGTCGCCCTCACGGCCGGGTCCGGCTCACCACCAAGGATCAACAGGGCCACAGCCGCCAGCGCGGTGTAGAAACCGGCATGCCACCACCTCATGCCATGGATCCACACCGAATTCTCAGGCATGAGCCTCGTGGCACGGTCCGGTTTCACGCTCATGCCATCACCCTACGTCGCCGCCGGGATGCGCCGGGAGTCCGATCCTCACTTCTGCGGTGGCCATTTGAAGGTCAGACGCGTCAGGACCAGCCCAACCACCAGCCAGATCCCTATCACAAGCGCTGACATGCCCACCGCCCAGGTCTGGCCAGGTTCGACGAATTCGAATTCGGGAGGTAGGAACACGCTCCGCATGCCGCTGGCGGTCCAGCGCAGTGGCGTCAGATTGGCGGCTGACTGCAGCCACTCGGGGAGCCCAGTGAACTGGAAGTAGACACCCGAGATAAAGGACAGGATGAGCACCGGAAGCACCGCCAGGGTTGACGCGCTTTCGGCTGACTTGGCGAGGCAGGCGAACGCTATTCCGACCACTGCCCAGGCAGCTGTCGCGGCCAGCAGGAGCCAGGCCACTGTCAGCCAGTCACTCCAGGAGGTGGGGAGGTCGATGCCGAGCAGCAACGAGCTGCCCAGCATCAGAATGGTTGTCTGCCCAACAATCAGGTAAAGGGTCAGGCCCATTTTGCCGATGAAGTAGGACACCACGGGCAGTGGCGTCCCGGCCAGCCGCTTGATACCGCCGTTGAACCGATCGGCAGCCACATAGCCGCTCAGGTTCTGGAATCCGCTCAGAATGGTCCCCAGTGCCACCATGCCCGGGAAGTAATACTGTGCAGGCGTCACCATGGCCCCCGGTGGGCCGAACGTGGGATCGTCGCCGAATACAGTCCCGAAGAGGGCCATCATGACCACGGGGAAGAACAGGATCAGGGTCAGAGCCAGTCCGTCCCGGTTGAAGGCCTTGATCTCCGTGATGGCCCGGCGGCCGCCCAGGGCAAGAGTGTTGGGCCGCCAGGCGGCGTTGCGCGCCGGTCCTGCTGGTCGGCCGGAATCAATGGTGGTCATGCCTGGACTCCTTCGGGGATGCCGGCCGGAGCGGCGTCGGCGTCGTGCTGGCGGAGGAGCTCAAGGTAGACGTCTTCAAGGCTGGGTCGGATGACCTCAAGACCAGTGGGCTCCCGGGTGCCGCCTTCGGTCAGTTGGTGAACCAGCGCGCCAGGCGCGGTGGTGGGCTCCTCGTGTGGGCCGCTCTCGTCAGTCCACCGCACCCGGGGGGTCCTGAGGGCTGGCCCACCCACTGTGTCGGCCGTACCGGAGGCGATGATCCGGCCGGAGGCGATGATGCCGAGCCGGTCGGAGAGCTGCTGTGCTTCGTCGAGGTAGTGGGTGGTGAGCACAATGGTGGTTCCCGCGTCTCCCAGGCCCCTGATCAGGTCCCAGAACCGGCGTCGTGCGGCGGGGTCGAAGCCAGTGGTGGGTTCGTCGAGGAACAGCAGCTCGGGGTTCCCGACCATTCCCAGGGCGACGTCGACCCGGCGGCGTTGACCGCCGGAGAGCGATTTGATGAGGGAACCGGCCTTGTCCTCAATCCCCACCGCGCTCATCACCTCGTCAACGCTGCGGGGGTTGGGGTAGAAGGCGGCAGCGTCCTTGAGTGCCTCGAAGACTTTGAGGGTACCCATGTCGGTGGCTTCCTGCAGCACAATGCCAATGCGGGACCGGAACAGGGCTGGCGCCTTGTATGGGTTGTGTCCCAGGACAGTGACGGTCCCGGATGTCGGCTTGCGGTGCCCCTCAAGGATTTCAATGGTGGTGCTTTTCCCTGCACCGTTCGGTCCAAGCAGGGCATAGGTTTCGCCGGTGCCAATGGTCAGGGACAAGTGGTCGACGGCGACGAGGTCGGCCTTCTTCGGCTGTCGGTAGGACTTCCTCAGGGAGTCGACGACGACGGCGCTTGCCGGTGCCGGATCGTTGGTCAAACCGGGCGTTGCGGTGCGGCCGGTGGCAGCTTGCTGGTTCATGCACCCAGCATGTCAGCTGCGGCATGCCTCGGATAAGGTCCGGTAGACCGAGGTGGGGTGTCCTGCTGGAGCA
>NZ_KI914759.1:33609-46706 GCF_000520515.1 Arthrobacter sp. H20 | reverse complement strand
GGTGTCCTGCTGGAGCAGGACACCCCACCTCTCCACCTCGCCTGCTACCGGCTGCTGATGATCTTCTGCAACGCGACGGTGCCGTCAGTCTTGGGGAGGAGGAGCCACAGCACGAAGTACATCGGGATGCTGATGAAGGGGAGCAGCAAACTCAGGAGGATCCCGATTCGTACGTAGGCTACCGGCCAGTTGAAGTAGGCGGCAATGCCTGAGGCAATCCCGCCGAGCCAGCCACCCGGAGCGCGCTTGATCGGTGATTTGCGGAGGATGTCGAAGAATTTGTCCATGATTCAGGCTAACCCGTTTCGGTAGTCGATTGGTGGTTTAGTGTCGCGGGATTGCGGCCGTACGGTGACGCTACTTACGGCTGGTCATGGAGACCAGGCCGCCAACCACCAGTGCCACTCCGGTGCCGACCAGGAGTCCCATCAACACGAGACCCGTGTCGAAGTTGATGTCGGCGAGCTGTGACAGCAGAACCAGGGCTCCGACGGCTATCGCTATCAGCCCCCAGACCACTGTTCCAACGCGGACTGACCTTGCGCCGTGGGCGTTAGTGGTGGTGTGCTCGGGTGTGCTCATCGTGAGATGCCTCCTACATTTTCAAGTTCGGTTTGGGTGGTAGCCACAGTGGTGTTGCTCATGGCACTGCGAATTTCCAGGATGATGGAGGGCCCGGTGGCATTCTCATTGAGATTGATCTCGGCGGGCTGCCAGAGACCACCGGCTGATTCTTCCTGGCCGTTGTCCACAGTGTTGAGCGATCCGAGGGCGGTCGAGGAGCGCACCTGGACTGGAACGTCGTCGGGAATCAGGATGCCCAGGTTTCCCGCCACCGAGTTCACCGGGACCACCAGGTCTTCGTCCAGATCGGTGAGGTTGCGGAGATCAAGGGTTGCCTGGCCTGCAGCCACCGTGTATCCCTCGCTGGCTGCGTCCGCGCTGGTGGCAGTCCACCCGGCGTCGCTGCCGACCGCCAGCGTTCCGGTGGTAACGGTGGACCCGGCCACTACCGCCACAACTATGCCGACGGCGACGAGGAAGCCCAGGAAGCCTGAGGTGATTCCCCGCATGCCGAGCGTGACAATGCCCAGGCCGAGGAGGATCAGCCCAGCACCGATGGCAACCGGAATCACTGAGTTACCCAGGTTGAAGATGCCGGTGTAGTCGAGTACCAGAACCGCTCCGACAGCGATCAGCGCACCGCCCGCAAAAAGGGCTAGCTCGGCGCCGGTGGGCTTGGGGATGGGCGGTTTGCCGGGCTTCGGACGGTCCAGCGCTGGCTCGGGGATGGGCGGCAGCTGACTGTACAGAGGGGGCGGGGAGAGGGCGCCCGGTGCGCGGAGCGTTCCCTGTGTGTCGGAGGCGGCGCTGTACATCTCTCCGGCCAGGGGTGACGTGGCCGGCTTCTTGTTCGACCTGCTGACCACCGCGTAGATCCCGAAGACGACGGCACCGACCCAGAAGATGGTCCAGAAGAAGGCGCCGCTGCCGTCATCGACGAAGAAGGGGGAGTTGGGGCGCCCGATCCCCACGAGGGTCAGGATCAAGGCGCCGGTCATGCCCGAGGTCCAGCTGCCCCGGGTGGCGGATTCGAGGTGAATGCGTCCGTCAGGCTCAGGCAACAGTGCCCAGGCCAGACCGTATAGCAGGATGCCGATGCCACCGAAGATGGCCAGGAGGACAAACCCACCGCGGACCAGCACGGGATCGAAGCCGGTCCGGGCCGCGATGCCGCTGGCAACGCCACCGATCCAGCGGTCTTGGCCCCGCGCCACCCCGAGGCCACGGATCCAGTTGAAAAAGTTGGGCGAGGTTGCGGTCGGCGCGCTCGGAGCAGGGCGCGGCGGGGGAGTTGGGTCCTGCCCATCAGCGGTGGGCGACTCAACTGGTTCATGCGGATGGGTGTGCGGGGGGTCAATCGGAGGCGTATCCGAGGGGTCATTCGGGTCCTGGTGCGAGTTCATACCCCAATCCTGTCGGCCGGGCAGAGTAGTTGCTATCGGGGCCTACCCTGAGCTGTCCCTGAGGAGTGCTGGACTTTCCCTGAATCCTGCAGCAGCGGACCGGTGATCGTGTTTGGATTAGGGCATGAGACCAGCCCTGCTTCGCTCCAACGACGCGATGATCGCTGGTGTCTGCGCAGGATTGGCCGCTCACCTCGGCATTACCGTCAAGGTCGCTCGTATCGCCATGGTGTGCTTAGCGCTCGCAGGCGGCGCCGGCATTTTTCTCTATGGCTGGCTATGGGTGCTGGTGCCAACGCAGGAAGAGCAGCTTCGTAAGGGCACACTTCCCGTGGGCCCACGCCTGAGCTTTCCACAATCCGCCGGCGCTGCGGCCAGGCCGACCGACAGTCCTGCCCACAGCTCGTCCGCCGGGCCACCAGGCGGCCCTGCCGCCAAACCGACTGCTGGGCCGCCTGAGCCGGCCGTGCCGGCCAGTGCCCCCCACCGCAGTGGCCAGTCGATTGGCAAACGCGAAGTTCTCCTGGGCGCGGGTCTCCTGCTGGTCGCAGCTGTGGCGATCGCCCAGCAGTTGGGCGCCAACCTGCCCATTGACAGTCTGGTGCCGGTCGGCGTGGTGGTGGCCGGGGCTGTGCTGGCATGGACCCAACTGGATGAGACCCGACGTGCGGGCCTGATGAACCGCGCGGGGGCCTCGCAGACGGGGGGCCTGGCTCGACTCGTCGCCGGTCTGCTTTTGGTCACAGTCGGAGTCCTGATCATGGTTTCCGGGTCCATCTCCTGGGAACTCACGTGGTCAACCCTGGTAGCGACCGGAGCAGTTCTTGCAGGAGTCTTCCTGGTGCTCGCCCCATGGGGACTGAAGTTCTGGCGTGATCTCGAGACCGAGCGATCAGGGCGCGCGAGGGAAACCGAACGTGCCGAGATTGCCGCGCACCTGCACGATTCGGTGCTGCAGACCCTCGCCCTGATCCAGAATCGGGCGGGTTCCGAACAGGACGTGGTCCGGTTGGCTCGAGCACAGGAACGTGAACTGCGGAACTGGCTGTACGCCGATGCCACCCATGAGTCCGGAAACCTTGCCGAGCGAATCAGGGCCATCGCCGCTGAGATCGAGGACAGCTACGGCGCTCCCATCAACGTGGTGGTCGTGGGGGACACTGAACTGTCAGCCCGGCAGGAAGTACTCGCGCAGGCGGCCCGTGAGGCGGTCCTCAATGCCGCTAAACACGCCGGCGGCAGCATCTCCGTCTACCTGGAGGCCGGGCCAACCGGATCAACGATCTTTGTCAGGGACCGGGGCAGCGGGTTCGACCCGGCAGCGATCCCGGAGGACCGGATGGGGATTCGCGAGTCCCTGTACAGCAGGATGGATCGACACGGCGGTGAGGTGTCCATCCGCAGCAACTCAGAGGGTACCGAGGTTAAGCTGGACATGCCCGAAGAGGAAGCAGATGGTGCTCAATGAACAATCACCAGGAGTCGGTCACAGTTGTGGTGGTCGACGACCACGCCATCTTCCGTTCCGGTTTGCGCGCAGACCTCGACGGCAGGATCGCTGTGCTGGCAGAGGCTGCCGGGGTCGAAGAGGCGATCGCTGTCATTCATGAACACCTCCCGCAGGTGGTGCTGCTGGACGTGCACCTGCCCGGTGGTTCCGGCGGCGGCGGTGCCGAGGTGATCGCGGGCTGCGCAGGGCTGCTCGCTGAGACGCAGTTCCTGGCGCTGAGCGTGTCGGACGCGGCCGAGGACGTGGTAACGGTGATCCGTGCCGGTGCCCGAGGCTATGTCACCAAGACTATTTCCGGTGCCGAAATTTCTGCCGCCGTCCTGCGGATCGCCTCGGGCGACGCGGTGTTCTCGCCCCGCCTTGCAGGTTTTGTCCTTGACGCCTTTGGTACTGCGGCAGTCGCATCGGTGGATAGCGAACTCGACCGTCTCTCAGCCCGCGAGCTTGAGGTGATGCGCCTGATCGCCCGCGGGTACAGCTACAAAGAGGTGGCAAAGGAGCTGTTTATCTCTATCAAGACGGTCGAGAGCCATGTGTCAGCGGTGCTGCGCAAACTCCAACTGTCCTCCCGGCATGAACTCACCCGGTGGGCCGCCGAACGGCGGCTCCTCTAGCCGGGGGCTGACCAGGAGGACAGGAGGAATTATCGCGCTGCCCCGAGGAACTCCTGCAAACGCCCGACGCCGGTGGCGAGGTCAGCATCGCCCAGGGCATACGAGAGCCTAAGGTAGCCGCTGGGACCGAAAGCCTCACCCGGCACTACTGCAACCTCGACCTTGTCGAGGATCAATGCGGCGAGCTCAGCTGAGGTTGCGGGACGAATGCCGCCCAGCTCCCGGCCCAGCAGGGATCTCACGTCGGCGTAGGCGTAGAACGCTCCTTTAGGCACAGGGCAGTCAACGCCGTCGATGGTATTCAACCCATCAACCATCGCTGTGCGACGCCGGTCAAACGCCACCTTCATCTCCTTGACTGCTGTCAACGGACCAGCCACCGCGGCAAGGGCAGCCATCTGCGGCACGTTCGACACGTTGGATGTTGCGTGGGACTGCAGATTAGTGGCGGCCTTAACCACGTCGTTCGGGCCAATCATCCAGCCCACCCGCCACCCCGTCATGGCGTAGGTCTTTGCTACCCCGTTGATGATCACCATTCGATCGCCAATTGCCGGAGATGCTGACGCAATGGACGTGAACGGGACGCCGTCGTAGGTCAGGTGCTCGTAGATTTCGTCGGTGACCACCCACAGCCCACGCTCAGCGGCCCAGTCACCGATTTCCTTCACCTGTTCAGGACTGTAAACCGCGCCGGTGGGGTTGGATGGGGAAACAAACAGAAGGATCTTGGTGCGGGGGGTCAGCGCGGCCTCCAGCTGGTCGACTGCCACCAGGTAGCCCTGCTCTGGTCCAGCGAAGACTTCTACCGGAACACCTCCGGCAAGCCGGATTGCCTCGGGGTACGTGGTCCAGAATGGGGTCGGGACCAGCACCTCATCGCCGGGATCGAGCAGGGTGGCGAAGGACTCATAGACCGCCTGTTTCCCGCCGTTGGTCACGAGCACCTGGGAGGGGTCAATCGCGTAGCCCGAGTCCCTCAGGGTTTTCTCTGCGATCGCCTGCCTCAGTTCGGGAAGACCACCCGCCGGCGAATATCTGTGGAATCGTGGTTGCCGTGCCGCATCGATCGCTGCCTGCACAATGTAGTCGGGAGTCGGGAAGTCGGGTTCACCGGCGCCGAATCCAATGACCGGACGCCCTGCAGCCTTGAGTGCTTTCGCCTTGGCGTCGACGGCAAGCGTTGCCGATTCAGCGATGGCAGCAATTCGCTGTGAGATCCGCCGTCGTGGCTCGTTCGGGTTGTCCTGCAGCTGGACGTCAGGGGTGGCAGTCATGGTATTCCCTTAGAGTTGTTGTGGTGTTGGCTGTGACGTGATTCCAGCTTAGGCCGAAGACGGCATCTGACAACGAAGCGGGTGACCAAAGTCCTCGCACGAGGGCGGATCCGCCGGTCACCGACAGATCCGGTTCGACGTCCGGTCGGTGATTGCGTAGACTTATTCCTCGGTGTCGAATTCGCCATGATGATCCATGCCTGCGTTAGCGCAGCCGGATCGGCGAAATCGCTCCATAGGGTAGTGGCGCAATTGGTAGCGCAGCGGTCTCCAAAACCGCAGGTTGCAGGTTCGAGTCCTGTCTGCCCTGCGCATTCGACGCAACATAACGGTCCTCGCGGACCTATCAGATACCGACACAGATGGAAGAGGTTGAAGGTGACCGAAACGGCTGCGGGCAGCTCACAGGGTGGCCCTTCAGAGAAGAACACTCCCAAGCGGGGTTTCTTTGGCCGGATCTTCCTCTTCGTGCGGCAGGTTATTTCTGAACTGCAAAAGGTAGTTGTACCGACCCGCAAGGAACTCGTCCGGTACACGATCACGGTGATGGTCTTCGTGATCATCATGATGCTGATAGTGACCGCCCTGGACTTCCTGTTCGGGACAGCTGCGGTGTGGGTCTTCGGCGGCGCATAGCGGGACCCGTTCGGTAATGCATAAACAAGCTGAAGAATCTTAGAAAGCAGGCGGCTAGGTGTCCGAGCAAGAACTCGAACGGCAGATCACTTCTGTTGAGAATGATCTCCAGAACGAGGATCAGGTAGCTGATTCCGGTGTTGAAGCGACCCCGGCTGACAGTGCTGCCCCGGCCGATAGCGAGACCGAGACTGTTGCGGAACCCCATGAGGGTGAAGCTGTCACACCCGATGACGAAGATTCCGACGACGAGGATGCTGACGACGACGGCGCCCCCTCTGACGACGACGCCCTTGAAGCCGGCGAAGCCGCTGAAGATGCCGCTCCTGCTGAAGACCCAGTAGCTGCCTTCAAGGCTCAGCTCCGTCGGCAGGAGGGTGACTGGTACGTCATCCACTCCTACGCCGGGTACGAGAACCGGGTGAAGGCGAATCTCGAAACCCGCATCCAGACCCTTGACATGGAAGAGCACATCTTCGAGATCCAGGTTCCGATGGAAGAAGTGGTGGAGATCAAGAACACCGCCCGGAAGATCGTCAACCGGGTACGTATCCCTGGCTACGTGCTGGTGCGCATGGACCTCACCGACGCATCCTGGGGCGCCGTTCGGCACACTCCGGGAGTCACCGGTTTCGTGGGCAACGCCCATAACCCTGTCCCGCTGAGCCTCGGCGAAGTGTTCTCCATGCTGGAGCACACTGTGGTCCACACCGATCCCGAATCGGGTAAGCCATCGAAGTCGCAGGTCACCCCCGCGACGGTCAACTTCGAGGTAGGCGAGCCGGTCACCGTCAACGAGGGCCCATTCGAGACCCTGCAGGCGACCATTTCCGAGATCAAGCCCGAGTCCCAGCAGCTCGTGGTCCTGGTGTCGATCTTCGAGCGCGAAACTCCTGTGACGCTCTCGTTCAGCCAGGTCACCAAACTGCAGTAATCAAGCTTCGTACCACCCGGGCCGGCTTAGCTCAGGTGATGCGGCAGGTCATCACGCCATGGTGACCAACAACCCATGGGACGCTCCTGTCCTGTGGACGTAATGTGAAAGAAGGACCCTTCATGGCCCCCAAGAAAAAGATCACCGGCCTGATCAAGTTGCAGATCAATGCAGGCGCCGCTAACCCGGCACCGCCCATTGGTCCGGCACTTGGCCAGCACGGCGTCAACATCATGGAATTCTGCAAGGCGTACAACGCTGCAACAGAATCCCAGCGCGGAAACGTTATCCCAGTTGAAATCACTGTGTATGAGGATCGCTCATTCACATTCATCACCAAGACCCCTCCTGCTGCTGAGCTCATCAAGAAGGCTGCCGGAGTTGCCAAGGGTTCAGCTACGCCGCACACCGTCAAGGTTGCCAAGCTGAGCAAGGATCAGGTCAACGAGATCGCCACCATGAAAATGGAAGACCTCAACGCCAACAACATCGAGGCTGCTGCCAAGATCATCGCTGGCACCGCCCGCTCCATGGGTATCACTGTCGAAAGCTGAAGCTTTCCACCCACCGCACGGCGGAGCAATCCACCGCGCACCTCACAAGAAAACGTAGACGGTAGAACCGCCGACCAGGTGGATTCGACTGTCGGAGTGTGGCAGGGCCCGCGCGGTCCGCAGACCACAACTGCATAAGGAGAAAAAGCAGATGGCAAAGCGCAGCAAAGCATATAAGGCGGCCGAAGCCAAGATCGAGGCAGACAAGCAGTACGCCCCGCTCGAGGCAGTAGTCCTGGCCAAGGAAACCAACCCATCCACCTTCGACGCAACCGTCGAGGTAGCGTTCCGGTTGGGCGTTGACCCTCGTAAGGCAGACCAGATGGTCCGCGGCACGGTCAACCTTCCTCACGGCACCGGCAAGACCAAGCGCGTCCTGGTCTTCGCAACGGGTGAGAAGGCTGAAGCGGCAATTGCCGCTGGCGCCGACTTCGTTGGTTCCGATGACATGATTGAAAAGGTTGCCGCCGGCTGGGTCGACTTCGATGCCGCCGTCGCCACTCCTGACCTCATGGGTAAGGTTGGCCGTCTCGGTAAGGTGTTGGGTCCCCGTAACCTGATGCCCAACCCGAAGACCGGCACCGTGACCGCCGATGTCACCAAGGCTGTCACCGACATCAAGGGCGGAAAGATCGACTTCCGCGTGGACAAGCACTCCAACCTGCACTTCATCATCGGCAAGGTGTCGTTCGATGTGCAGAAGCTCGCGGAGAACTACGCGGTAGCTCTGGAGGAGGTGCTGCGCTTGAAGCCTTCAGCTTCAAAGGGCCGTTACATCCAGAAGGCAACGGTTTCCACCACCTTCGGCCCCGGCATCGCAGTTGACCCGAGCGTCACCAAGGTTCTGGCCGACGCATAAGGTTTCGGGCGCCGTTGGGCATCCACTTCGGCTAGGGGTCGCAGCTCACGCTGCGGCCCCTAGCCGTTTAATAGCTACCTCAAAATAAGAGTGATTGGCAAGTATCAATCACTGAGCTAGACTTCCTCTATGACAACCTCATCCATCACGATTGACCTCCTGCCCCGACCGGCGTCGCTTCAGCTGCCCGAGGGCGCTGATTTTGTGGCGGCCTCAGACCTGAGTGATCTCGTGGATCGGGTCCTGTGGGGAAACGACGACCACGCCTATAGCGCACAGGCCCGCTATGAGTCGTCCCAGCCCAATGATTATGAGGAGCGGGTCATGTTAGTGGCGCGCGACGGCGGGAACGTCGTCGGGAAGGCTGTTGTCGACATCCCGCTCACCGACAACCTGGGGACCTGTTACGTCTTTGTCTGTGTCCACCCTGACTACCGGGGGCAAGGCCTGGGCTCCCGGCTTTACCGCACCCTGGAAGACCATGCCACCGGAATCGGCAGGTCGACCGTCATGTCCTGGACGGACGAGCCCGCTGGGTTTGACCCAGCCCCTTCCAACGTTCTGGTTCCGGCGACCGGGGCGGGAGCGTTCCCGCGGAACTGCGCGACCACAGCGCTTGCCCTCGGGAACGGGTTCCAGCTGGCGCAGGTTGACCGGTGCAGTGTCTTGAATCTTGCGACCTCGCTTCCCCGGACCGATGCCCTGGCCAGGGCTGCGCAGGAAACAGCCGGTGAAGACTACGAGCTGGTGCACTGGCGGGATCGCTGTCCCGATGACCTTGTGGAGCAGTACGCCCTCCTGCGCCAGACCATGAGCACCGACGTGCCCATGGGTGATCTGGACTGGGAGGAGGAGGTCTGGGACGGGGCGCGGATCAGGGAAGGGGAGGAGCGTCTGCTTCGATCCGGCGGGTCCTCACTTGTCCGGGCCGTCCTGCATCGGTCCACTGGGTTGCTTGCTGGCCACACCATCCTTGAGTACCAGCCGGAGAAGCCTGAGGTGGCCTTCCAGGATGACACCCTGGTCTTGAGCGCTCACCGCGGGCATCGCCTCGGTATGTGGTTGAAGGCGGCGAATCTGTTGGCTGTCCCAGCTGTCTGGCCCGAAGCGCAGCGGGTCTATACCTGGAATGCCGAGGAGAATGAGCACATGCTCGCGGTCAACGTCGAGATGGGATTTGTCCCCGCTGGCTACACAGCTGTCTGGCAGAAGAAGGAAAACTGACGCGAAAAGTGGCCGCCCTGCACGCGGTCGCCAGGAGGGTGGCTTAGCCCCAAAAAAGTGGTGGCCAACTACGGCACTGCGGGTGAGCCAATTTTCTGCGGAATCTCCCCGAGGCACGCTGGATTTGGCTACCGTCCGGCGTGTGACGTACGCTTGAAGAACCAAAGACCGTCGGTCGATGCGTATCCCACCTTTTCTCCACGGGTTTTCCTGTGGCTTGCGGGCCGGGGCATGCGTCTGAAGGTTCCCGTGAAGGGCGACCAGCGCAGGTGAACGAAGCTCCCCAGGATAAGCGGTAGAACCGTAGTCTTGGATGAAGCCCCGTGCATCTGCGCGGGGCGTTTTTTGTTGGGGCAGTAAAAGCCGGCATCAATTCCCCGGAAGGAGGGTTATGGCAACCGCAATCAAGGTAAGCGCAGTTGAGGAGATCGTCACCGATTTCAAAGACTCAAATGCTGCAGTCCTAACCGAATACCGCGGGCTCACTGTTGCACAGCTCAAGGAACTGCGCCGTTTACTCGGCCAGGACACCAAATACGCTGTCGTCAAAAACACCCTGACGGGCATTGCAGCCAAGGAAGCCGGCATCGACGCGTTCGAAAGCCAGCTCGCCGGACCCACTGCAATCGCCTTCATCAAGGGTGACGCCATTGCGGCGGCAAAGAGCCTCACGGATTTCGCGAAGTCCAACCCACAGCTCATCATCAAAACTGGTTTCTTCGAGGGTCGAGCCCTCGACGCTGCCGGTGTCAAAGCTCTCGCTGCTCTTGAGTCGCGCGAACTTCAGCTGGCCCGCGTTGCCGGAGTGCTGCAAGCACCCATGGCAGCACTCGCCCGCACCATTGATGCCCTGCGCATCAAGAACGAGGAGGAAAGTGGAGCGCCTGCAGCAGCAGAGACGCCAGCCGCTGACGCTCCTGCTGCAGAGGAAGCAGCTGCACCCGCAGCAGCCGAGTCAGAGGCCGCTCCCGAAGCTGCCGCAGCGCCTGAAGAGAAGTAATTTTCTTCATCCACCACACTCCGGTGCTCGGCATCGACTTCGATGCCAGGCACCACTATAGGAAGGAAGGCTCTCGCCATGGCGAAGCTCACCAACGAAGAGCTCATTGAAGCTTTCAAGGAACTGACAATCATCGAACTCTCCGAGTTCGTCAAGCTGTTCGAAGAGACCTTCGACGTCACCGCAGCTGCAGTTGCAGTTGCAGGCCCAGCCGGTGGCGGCGCAGGCGAGGATGCTGAAGAGGAGAAGGATTCCTTCGACGTCATCCTCGAAGCAGCAGGCGACAAGAAGATCGCAGTGATCAAGGAAGTACGCGCGCTGACTTCCCTGGGTCTGAAGGAAGCCAAGGACGTTGTCGACAGCGCCCCCAAGGCTGTGCTGGAAGGCGCAACCAAGGATGCTGCCGAGAAGGCCAAGGAGTCCCTCGAGGCCGCTGGCGCGACGGTAACCCTGAAGTAGGCTCTTTCAGCCAACTACAAAGTAGCCCCGGACTCAGCGAGTCCGGGGCTACTTTGTGCCATCAGCGGCCGGTCAGAGCCGAATCACTTGCCCTAGTCGCGGTACAAGAGCAGTGCTTCGCCCTGCCCGCCACCGCCGCAGAGGGAAACGGCTGCCTTTCCCGTCCCCCGGCGGGTCAGCTCGTGAGCCGCGTGCAGAGCGAGCCGGGCTCCGGAGGCGCCAATGGGGTGTCCCAGGGCAATTGCTCCACCGTGGATGTTGCACTTCTCCAGAGGATAGTCAAGGTCCTTAAGCGACTGGCAGGCCACCGAACCAAACGCCTCGTTGATCTCGATGAAGTCCAGGTCGGTGGTTTTCCAGCCCGCCCTGCCCAGCGCCTGCTCAATGGCTCGCGAGGGCTGGGAATGCAGCGAGTTGTCGGGGCCCGCTACCTGACCAGGCTGGCCCACCACCGCGAGAATGGTCAGGGAGTTTTCGGCGGCATGGGCCCTCGTGGTGAGGATCAGGGCCGCGGCGCCGTCGGAGAGCGGAGACGAATTCCCCGCCGTGATGGAACCGGCTTTGTCAAAGGCCGGCCGGAGTCCTGCAAGTGACTCGACAGTAGTCGTGGGGCGGATCCCCTCGTCCTGGGTAAGGACAATCGGCTCACCCTTCCGCTGGGGAACTGACACGGGCACAATCTCGACGTCGAACACGCCGGATTCCATAGCTGCTGCCGCGCGCTGGTGTGAAGCTGCGGCCACTGCATCCTGGTCGTTGCGCTCGATGCCGAGGCCAGTGTTCCCCCGCTCGGTGGAAGCTCCCATCGACTCGTCGTCGAAAGCGTCGGTAAGGCCATCATTGGCCACCGAATCGATCGCCTGAATGTTGCCGTAGGTCCAGCCCTGGCGTGACCCGGGCAGCAGGTGGGGGCCGCGCGTCATTGATTCCTGCCCCCCAGCGACCACCACCGTCGCTTCGCCGCTGCGGATCAAGCGCGCCGCGTCGATGACAGCCGTGAGGCCCGAGAGGCAGACCTTGTTGAGGGTGACAGCTGGGACGTCCCAGCCGATCCCGGCTTTGAGCGCGGTCTGCCGTGCGGGATTCTGGCCGCAACCAGCCTGGATGACATGACCCATGATGACTGCGTCAACCGAGCCGGCGTCGACTCCAGCCTTTTCCAGCGCACCGGCAAGTGCCATGGCCCCCAGCTCAACAGCGGTGAAGGAGGACAACTGTCCGTTCAGGCGGCCCTGGGGCGTCCGGGCACCGCCGACGATGACGACGTCGGCCGGTGACATTTCTTGAGTGCTCATCTGGTGGGTCGCTCACTTTCGTCGTTGAAGCAGGTGCCACAAGGCTACCTCCTCCACCGAGACTCAGCTAGGAAGTATTAACTGAAATCTGGTGCTGACGCCCTGTCAGTGAGGAGGCCAGCAGCGCCCCGGATAGCAGGGAACCCAGTCCACCAGCTGCCAGATCTCCCAACGTGTCAGCTTAACCAACGTTGATGACGCTGGTGATATAGGTGTACCCGGCCCACTCGGCGAACTCCCAGACGACGCTGAGGGTGATGCCGAGCGCTAGGGTAACGATCGTCACGCCCGCTGCCTCCCGCGTGCCGTGCCCGGCTGGCTGCAGGTACCGTAGCCGCACCAGCAGCAGGTAGGCGATCGGGGCGATGGCGGCAGTGGTAAGGGTATGGATAGCCAGATCCCACCAGGAGATCAGCTCATAGACTCCGCCGATGCTGCTCCAGGCGGCAACCAGGAGGGCCACGCCGTACGCGGCATCAACCCTCGGATCGACCCGGACCATGCGTGACAGGAGGACACCGCCAAGCACAAGCAGGAGCACTGCCGTGTCCACCGGTCCCCACCAGAGCAGGGCGGCAAGGACACTGAGCAGTGCGGCGCCGCGGACGGCGTCGGCGGTCACCGCCGCCAGGGTTGCAGGAGGTCGAAGGAGATCATCGATCATTTAAACAGCCTAATATCAAAGGCATGCCTTCAACCCTCTCAGTGGTCATCCCGTGCCGGAACGACGGCGAGCTGCTGGCGCGTTGCCTGGAGTCCCTTGCGGCC
>NZ_KI914759.1:0-33509 GCF_000520515.1 Arthrobacter sp. H20 | reverse complement strand
GCCAGCCGCTGGAGATCGTCGTCGTCGACAACGGCTCGACAGATTCGACGGTAGCCGTCGCCCGGTCCTATGGCGCGCGAGTGGTGGCTGAACCCAGGGTCGGGATCGGCTCGGCTGCCGCGGCCGGCTACGACGCGGCGCTCGGCATGGTCATCGTGCGCTGTGATGCCGACTCGGTGCCGTCCGAGGATTGGCTGGAACGGATCGAGTCCAGGTTTGCAGCCGACCCCGCGCTTTCGGCGCTCACCGGGCCGGGCCGGTTCTACGGGGTCTCGTGGCCCCGCGCCGTTGCCGCGGACCTGCTGTACATGCGGGCCTACTTTGTGCTCATGGGTGCCGCCATGGCGCATTGGCCCCTATTCGGCTCGAACATGGCGCTGCGGGCCACCGTCTGGGAGGCCGCTCGGTCCCGCGTCCATTGCCAGGATCCTGAGGTGCACGACGACGTCGACCTCGCCTTTGCGCTCGCCCCCGGCCAACTCACCGTGTGCGACTTTTCTCTCCGCGTCGGCATCTCGCCTCGAGCCCTCGCCGGGGGAGCTGACCTACGACGACGAGTAACCAGGGCGTTTCACACCATCGGCCTGCACTGGCGGGTAGTGCCACCGTGGGATCGGTGGGCGGCGCACCTCCGTCCCCGATCCAGGAGATCGGTTTCCTGACCCGGAGGCGGTCCCTACGTTGGCGGGTAGAGCAAAGGGAGTTGCAGCGTTAGCCAGGGGCTGAAGGCCCAGGGGGTCAGCTGGACTGACCTGACCAGCTGCTGCGGGTCAACCCATTCCCACTGGCTGACTTCCGCTGCCCGAGGGGAAGGATCGCCCGCGCACCGCGCGGTGTAGACGGGACAAATTTCGTTTTCGACAATCCCGGAGAAGTCAACGGCCCGGTACCTGAAATCGGGGATGGCTTGAGCGAGATCGCTGACGGCGATTCCCAGCTCATAGTCGGCTCGACGAGCGATCGCTTCGACTGTGCTTTCTCCCGGCCCCGGATGCCCGCAGAACGAGTTGGTCCATACTCCGGGCCAGGTGCGCTTGGAGAGTGCCCGTCGGGTAACCAGGATCCTCCCGCCGTCGTCGAAGACGTGGGTTGAGAATGCGAGGTGCAATGGGGTCGATGTGTGATGCACCTGGGACTTCGCCTGCGTACCGGTGGGGGTGCCGTCGTCGTCCACCAGGACCACCAGTTCCGTGCCGGCGCCGGAACTGCCTTCTGTTACTAACACTGTCTGACCACTCTCTGACCTGAGTCGTTTAGCTTAAGAATGCGAGGTCAGTGTTTACTTTACCTATGGACATGGAAACCCTGCTGGTCGACTCCCTTGGCTTGGAGCAGGTGGAGAGCGTCCTCGACCAAAGTTTCGCCCGGTCGAAAGCGCGCGCTGCGCTCCTTGGTCCCAGCTATCTTCACCTCTGGGAGACGCTCGAAACCTGCGCCGCTGGCGGGAAGCGCTTCCGTCCACGCATGGTCATGACTGCCTACGACTCCCTGTCCGGGGCCGACCGGGCCACCGCCGCAGTAGTGGCGGCGTCTTTCGAGATGCTCCACACCGCTTTGATTGTGCACGACGACGTCATCGACAGGGATTTTGTGCGGCGGGGGATACCCAACGTGTCGGGAAGCTACCGGCAGCTGGCGGACACTGCTGGGCACACCTCCGATGAAGCCGTGCATCGCGGATTGTCCATGGGAGTGATCGCCGGTGATCTAGCTCTTTCCAGCGCCCACCGGTTGCTGGACGGGGTCCGCACCGATCTGGCCACCAGGGGACGGCTCGGCGAGCTCCTCGATGACGCCGTGTTCGCTTCGGCGGCGGGAGAGCTTCTGGACGTCGATGCATCGAGTTCCGCCACGACCACGCCCCAGGACACCCTGCAGATGGCACGGCTGAAGACTGCCGTCTACTCTTTTGAGAGCCCGCTGAAAGCGGGAGCGGTCCTTGCCGGAGCCGACGAAATCATTATCGACACCCTCGGGGATTTCGGTCGTGACGTCGGTATCGCCTACCAGATCGCTGACGATATCCTTGGCGTTTTCGGCGATGAGAAAACTACCGGCAAGACCACCTGGGGGGACCTTCGCGAGGGCAAGCGGACATGTCTGATCACTTATGTCGCTCAGCGCCCTGAGTGGTGGGGACAGATTTCGGCACTGGTCGGATCGGCTGATCTCTCAGCTGATGGAGCCGATCAGATCCGCCGCGTCCTGACATCCAGCGGAGCCCTTGACCACGCCGTCTCCTTGGCGACCGCCCATGCACGGCAAGCGTTGTTGCAACTGGACCACCCCCACGTCCCCGCCCAGCTCAAAGCCGCTCTGACGCCGGTTGCGACAGCTGTGCTGGAACGGGTGCGGTAGCCGGTCATGCAACCACAACAGGCTCTTGCCTTCTACACGGGTGTGACCCACCAGGCCTCAGCCCTCATCATCAGGTCCTACTCGACCTCGTTTGGGCTGGCATCACGACTGTTGGGTGCCGACGTCCGGCAGCACGTCGAGACGGTGTATGCGCTGGTTCGGGTGGCCGACGAGGTGGTCGACGGCGCAGCGGCCGCCGCCGGGCTCAGCGCAGACCAGACGCGATCTCTCCTCGATGAACTCGAAAGCGAAACCGAGCGGGCCCTGGCCACTGGGTACAGCGCGAATCCGGTAGTTCATGCCTTCGCTGCCACGGCCAGGCAGACAGGCATCACTGATGAACTCACCCGGCCCTTCTTCGCCTCCATGCGCGCGGACCTTGACCAGACCGAGCACACCCAGGAATCCTTCGACAATTATGTGTACGGGTCAGCCGAAGTGGTGGGCCTGATGTGCCTTAAATGCTTCCTGTACCAGGAAGCCAGTGCTCCCACCTCCGAGCAGGAGCGCAAGTTCATCGACGGGGCGCGGCGGCTCGGTGCCGCTTTCCAGAAGATTAACTTCCTCCGCGACCTCGCCGAGGATTTCGAGTCACTGGGGCGCAGTTATTTCCCGGGGATCAGGCCCGGGAACTTCGATGAGGCGGACAAACACCGGCTGCTGGATGACATTGCCGAGGACCTGGCAGTATCCGCCGGGGCGCTCCGTGATCTCCCGAGCTCCAGTCGGCGGGCTGTCGCCGTGGCCCAGGGACTCTTCACCGAGCTTGCCGCCCGGCTGCGACACACCCCAGCGGAAGATCTCCTCACGTCACGGGTTCGGGTACCGAACCCAGTCAAACTTCGGATCGCGGCCCGTGCGCTAGCGGGCCGTCTACCGCAGCCACACGAAACCCCCCAATGACCGCTGGAAGGTTGCCATGAACTCCCACGCCCCTCTGAACGGCCAACACCGTAACGTCGTCGTCGTCGGCGGTGGAATCGCTGGGCTCGCATCAGCCGCACTGTTGGCTGAGGAAGGCCACTCGGTTACCGTCCTGGAGAAGCAGGAGGCCGCTGGCGGGCGGGCCGGGCTGTGGGAACGCGACGGGTTCAAGTTCGACACCGGACCGTCCTGGTATTTGATGCCTGAGGTGATCGACCACTTTTTCAGGCTGCTCGGGACCACAGCCGCGGAACAGCTGGACCTGGTCAAGCTCGATCCGGGGTACCGGGTGTATTCAGAGGGTCACACCGACCCGATCGATGTCCCCGCCGAGCGTGCTGCAGTGGTGAAACTGTTCGACGACGTCGAACCCGGGGCGGGAGCGGCCCTGGAAAAGTACCTGGACTCGGCGGGCGAGACCTACACCATGGCCACCCGACGCTTCCTCTACTCGACCTTTCAGTCCTTTCTTCCGCTGCTGCGCCCCGACGTCCTCAGCCGCGCGCCCAAGCTGGTCCGCCTGCTGCTGCAGCCGCTGTCCCAGCTTGCCGCCGGAACCGTAACCGACAACCGGCTGCGGCAGATCCTAGGCTACCCGGCGGTGTTTCTGGGCACCTCGCCGTTCGAGGCCCCCAGCATGTACCACCTGATGAGCCATCTGGACCTCGACGACGGCGTCCTCTACCCGATGGGTGGATTCTCACGACTCATCGACGCCGTTGCCTCGCTTGCCCGGGCCAGGAATGTCGAGATCATTACCAGCGCTCGGGTGGAGGAGATCCTCACGCTGCCAGGTGGTGGCCGTGGACAGAAGGCACGAGTCACCGGTGTCCGCTGGGTTTCCTCCGATGGAGCAGCACACACCACACGCGCTGACACTGTGGTAGCGGCAAACGACCTGCACCACACAGAGACGCAACTCCTGCAACCTTCCGAGCAGACCTACCCGGAAAGCTACTGGTCCAAGCGCACGGCTGGGCCCAGCGCGCTGCTGTTGTACTTGGGCGTCACGGGGGAGTTGCCCGAATTGGAGCACCACACGCTCCTGTTCACTGAGGACTGGAAAGACAACTTCTCCCGGATTTTCGGCAAGAGCACCTCTGTGCCCACCCCGGCGTCTCTGTACGTGTGCCGGTCGAGCGCTACCGACCCCGGCGCTGCCCCAGACGGCCACGAGAACATTTTCGTTCTCGTCCCGCTCCCGGCCGATCCGGGGCTGGGCGCCGGCGGCATTGACGGCGAGGGGGATCCCGGCGTCGAGCGTCTGGCCGACACAGTGATCGAGCAGATCAGCACCTGGGCGAATATCCCTGACCTTGCTGAGCGGATTGTGGTCCGCCGAAGCTACGGGCCGCAGGACTTCGTGGGTGACTTCAATGCGTGGAAAGGGACATCGCTGGGCCCTGCCCATGTCCTGAAACAGAGCGCGTTCTTCAGGGGGCGTAACCTCAGCCGGAAAGTTGAGGGACTCTATTACGCCGGGAGTTCGACGATCCCGGGAATTGGTATACCGATGTGCCTGATCAGCGCTGAACTGCTGATCAAGCGGATGCGCTCCGACATCAGCACCGGGCCTCTGCCGGAACCACTTGCTGCGTCGGGTCCGGTCCATCAATGACCAGCCTCCTCTACCTCGCCTGCCTGGTGGGTTCGCTGGCGGTTATGGGCTGGTGGGACCGCCAGGATGGACTGTTCTTCTGGGCGGCACCGCGCCGGGCAGCCCTGGTCATGGCGCTGGGGGTGGCCTTCTTCCTTGCCTGGGATGTCGGCGGTATCGGGTTGGGGATCTTCTACCGCGGTGACTCCGAGCTCATGACGGGGGTGCTGCTGGCACCTGAGCTACCCCTTGAGGAGCTCTTCTTTCTGACCTTCCTGTGCTGGCTGACCATGAACCTGTATGTGTACCTGACACGGCGTCTCGAAGCGCGAGTGAAGGTGGCCCAATGACCTACTGGACCCTCAACGCGATTTTCCTGGCGCCCGTCGCGATCGTTGCAGTCCTCACCGTGGTGCGATCACGGCGTCGTGCTCATGCTGGAGCATCGACCAGCGCCGTCTCCTGGCAGGCCGTCCTCATCTCGGCAGCTATCCTGTTATCGCTTACCGCCGTGTTCGACAACCTGATGATCCGGATCGGACTGGTCGCGTACAACCCTGACTGGATCTCCGGCGTGTTTGTGGGCGTCGCGCCGCTCGAGGATTTCGCCTATACGGTGGCGGCAGTGGTGCTATTGCCAGCGCTGTGGTCACTTTTTACCCCCCTGGATGAGAGGACCCACCGATGAGCACGCAGGCCAGTACCGGCCAGCCAGGGGTGGCGAAAATGCTGCTGGTGTCCTCCCGGCCCGTGTCGTGGGTCAACACAGCCTTTCCTTTTGCTGCCGCGTACTTTCTCACCACCGGGTCCATCGACCTCGCCTTTGTACTCGGGACGCTGTACTTCCTGATTCCCTACAACCTGGCGATGTACGGGATCAACGACGTCTTCGACTACGAGTCGGACCTTCGGAACCCCCGCAAGGGTGGTGTCGAAGGTGCAGTCCTGGACCGCCGTTTCCACCGCGTCACCCTGTGGGCTGCAGTGCTGACGAACGTCCCGTTCCTGGTGGCCCTGCTGCTGCTGGGCAACCCGATGTCTGCGCTGGTACTCGCCGTGAGCGTGTTCGCGGTGGTCGCGTACAGCGCTCCGGGCCTGCGGTTCAAGGAGCGGCCCTTCCTTGACTCGGTCACGTCAAGTACCCATTTCGTCAGTCCGGCGGTGTTCGCGCTGGTGCTGGCCGGCGCCACTTTCGACGTCGGCCTCTGGGCGGTGCTGGGAGCCTTCTTCCTGTGGGGGGTTGCCAGTCAGGCGTTCGGCGCGGTCCAGGACATCCAGGCAGACCGCGACGGCGGCATCGCCTCTATCGCGACGGTCCTTGGGGCACGCACCGTCGTGCGATTCGCCATCGGCGCCTATGTGGTCAGTGGGCTCCTCATGCTATTCGTTCAATGGCCTGCAATCCTCGGGGGGCTGTTGGCCCTGCCCTACGTGGTCAATATCCTGCAGTTCGCGGCCCTTGATGACAAGGACTGCGAGAAGGCCAATCTGGGATGGCGGCGTTTCATCAGGCTGAACTTCCTGACCGGGTTCCTGGTGACCATGCTCCTGATCTGGGCGACACAGTTGGCTTGACCCGGATCACGTATACCACACCCCGGCTGGACACGACTGGCACTCTGGCGTACAGTAGATATTTGCGTCTTTCCTCTTAACCTCGGCCTTCATATAGCGGTGGGCTTTGTCTTGCATTAGTCATTTAACGGCGGGTCACCTGTCCGATCAATGACCGCAGACTCCTGGTTCGCACACACAATCCCCGCGTTGATACGCGGCGGCAGTGCAAAGAGGGCGGATATAGCTGAACAAGCCGAAGGTCTGTGGAAGGATCCCTCTTGGTCGCCTCGAGCACCTCTAATAATGCAACCGCTACCAGCCAGGTCGACGCCGACGGCGTCTCTACCCGGCTCTCATTCGCAAAGATTCACGAACCGCTGGACGTTCCCAACCTCCTCGCGCTCCAAACCGACAGTTTCGACTGGCTGGTAGGAAACGACCGCTGGAAGGCGCGCGTGCAGGAAGCCCTGGAGCTGAAGCTGCAGGGCGTGGCCTCCACCTCCGGTCTCGCTGACATCTTTGAAGAGATCTCCCCGATCGAGGACTTCCAGGGCACCATGTCCCTAAGTTTCTCGGAGCCGGAGTTCGCTGATCCGAAGTACACGATGGCCGAGTGCAAGGACCGCGACGCAACCTACGCGGCTCCGCTGTACGTCAAGGCCGAGTTCATGAACAACAACACTGGTGAAATCAAGCAGCAGACAGTGTTCATGGGCGACTTCCCGTTGATGACGGAGAAGGGCACGTTTGTGATCAACGGCACCGAGCGTGTCGTCGTGTCACAGCTGGTCCGTTCGCCGGGCGCCTACTTCGAGCGCACCGCTGACAAGACCAGTGACAAGGACATTTTCAGCGCGAAGATCATCCCGTCACGTGGCGCATGGTTTGAACTCGAAATCGACAAGCGTGATCAGGTCGGCGTTCGCCTTGATCGGAAGCGCAAGCAGTCAGTCACTGTCCTCCTGAAGGCACTGGGCTGGACCGAGGGCCAGATCCTCGAGACTTTCGGAGAGTACGACTCCATCCGCGCCACCATGGAGAAGGACACCACCGAAACGCAGGAAGACGCGTTGCTGGATATCTACCGGAAGCTTCGCCCGGGAGAGCCACCCACAGTCGAGGCTGCCAAGACGCTGCTCGACAATTTGTACTTCAACCCCAAGCGCTACGATCTGGCCAAGGTTGGCCGCTACAAGATCAACCGCAAACTGGGTATCGACAAGAGCCTCGACGACAAGGACGCCTCAGTCCTGAACATCGACGACATTGTTGCCATGATCAAGTTCCTGGTAGCGCTGCACGCCAATGAGAAGACTCTCGCGGGCAAGCGCGAGGGCGGCGACATCGAACTGCGCGTCGAGGTCGACGATATTGACCACTTCGGCAACCGCCGCATCCGCGCGGTCGGCGAGTTGATCGAGAACCAGGTCCGCACCGGCCTTTCCCGCATGGAGCGCGTTGTGCGCGAGCGGATGACCACCCAGGACGTTGAGGCAATCACGCCTCAGACCCTGATCAACATTCGACCAGTGGTGGCAGCTATCAAGGAGTTCTTTGGAACCTCCCAGCTGTCGCAGTTCATGGACCAGAACAACCCGCTGGCCGGTTTGACGCATAAGCGTCGCCTGTCAGCGCTGGGCCCGGGCGGTTTGTCCCGTGACCGCGCAGGCATGGAAGTTCGTGACGTTCACCCCTCCCACTACGGCCGTATGTGCCCCATCGAAACCCCTGAAGGCCCGAACATTGGTCTGATTGGTTCGCTGGCATCCTACGGACGGATCAACACGTTCGGATTCATCGAAACCCCATACCGCAAGGTTGTTGGCGGAATCGTCACCGAGCAGATTGATTACCTCACCGCCGATGACGAGGTGGAGCGCCTGATCGCACAGGCGAATGCTCCTCTCGACGACAAGGGTAACTTCATCGAACCAACGGTTCTGGTGCGTACCCGTGGCGGCTCGGGCGAGCCCGTGCTGGTTGAGGCCATCGAGGTCGAGTACATGGACGTCTCCCCGCGCCAGATGGTGTCGGTGGCCACGGCCATGATCCCCTTCCTGGAACACGATGACGCCAACCGCGCCCTTATGGGTGCGAACATGCAGCGTCAGGCTGTCCCACTGCTCCGTTCCGAGCGTCCCCTCGTGGGCACCGGTATGGAGAAGAACGCGGCAGTTGACGCCGGTGACGCTGTCACCGCCACGAAGGCTGGCGTCGTCAAGGAAGTTTCAGCCGATCTGGTGAGCATCCTCAACGACGACGGCACTGAGACCAGCTACCCGATCATGAAGTTCGCCCGGTCCAACCAGGGCAACGCTTACAACCAGCGGGTCCTGGTCTCGGACGGTGACCGGGTTGAATACAACACGATCATCGCCGACGGTCCATCCACCGACCAGGGTGAACTCGCGCTGGGCAAGAACATGCTCGTTGCGTTCATGTCCTGGGAAGGTCACAACTTCGAGGACGCGATCATCCTCTCTCAGCGCATCGTTTCCGACGACGTCCTGACCTCGATTCACATCGAGGAGCACGAGGTTGACGCCCGCGACACCAAGCTTGGTGCCGAGGAAATCACCCGCGACATCCCTAACGTCTCCGAAGAGGTCCTGGGGGCCCTTGACGAGCGCGGCATCATCCACATCGGTGCTGAGGTTGAAGCTGGCGACATCCTGGTTGGGCGTGTCACCCCCAAGGGTGAGACGGAACTGACCCCCGAGGAACGCCTGCTGCGTGCAATCTTCGGTGAGAAGAGCCGCGAGGTTCGCGACACCTCACTGAAGGTTCCCCACGGCGAGTCCGGAACTGTTATCGGTGTGCGGATCTTCGATCGCGACAACGACGACGAGCTGCCCCCGGGCGTGAACCAGCTGGTCCGTGTCTACGTGGCACAGAAGCGCAAGATCACCGACGGCGACAAGCTGGCCGGTCGCCACGGCAACAAGGGTGTTATTTCCAAGATCCTCCCGATCGAGGACATGCCGTTCATGGAGGACGGAACCCCTGTTGACATCGTGCTGAACCCGCTGGGCGTACCGGGTCGAATGAACGTGGGACAGGTCCTGGAAATCCACCTCGGTTGGGTGGCCAAGCAGGGCTGGAAGATCGATGGCGAGCCGGAGTGGTTGAAGAACCTCCCCAACCTGCCCCGCGAAAGCGCTTCGACAACTGTTGCGACCCCCGTCTTCGACGGTGCGACAGAGGACGAAATTGTCGGTCTGATGAACTCCACCCGGGAAACCCGTGACGGAAAGCGCCTCATCGGCGAATCCGGCAAGGCGCTGTTGTTCGACGGTCGCTCCGGCGAACCGTTCCCGGACCCCATTTCGGTCGGCTATATGTACATCCTGAAGCTGCACCACCTGGTGGACGACAAGATTCACGCACGCTCCACCGGACCGTACTCCATGATCACTCAGCAGCCGCTGGGTGGTAAGGCACAGTTCGGCGGACAGCGCTTCGGTGAAATGGAAGTCTGGGCCCTTGAGGCCTACGGCGCAGCCTACACGCTGCAGGAACTTCTGACGATCAAGTCGGATGATATCCACGGCCGCGTGAAGGTGTACGAAGCGATCGTGAAGGGCGAGAACATCCCAGAGCCGGGCGTCCCCGAATCCTTCAAGGTGCTGATCAAGGAAATGCAGTCGTTGTGCCTGAATGTGGAAGTACTCTCCACCGACGGGACCACGATAGAAATGCGTGACTCGGATGAAGAAGTCTTCCGGGCCGCGGAGGAACTGGGCATCGACCTGTCACGGGCCGAGCCAAGTTCTGTCGAAGAGGTTTAGCGCGAACGTCCGGTTCAGTCCGGTGCCCGGAACGGCGGCAACGAAATTTCGTCGGCCGCGGGCGGCCTAGAAATATTAAAGCCGCCTTCCTCCGGGCACCTCCCTGAACCAGCGGGCTCGCTGGGTTGCGAACGCACCCAGCCAGCCGCCGTCGAACCTCTTTACCGCCCCTTATGAAGACTTCAAGAATTTAGAGAACAAAGAGAGAACAGGGACCATATGTCCAGCGAATCCTCCTTCGGCCTCATGCGAATCGGCCTTGCCACTGCGGACGAAATCCGTGGTTGGTCTTTTGGCGAGGTCAAGAAGCCGGAAACCATCAATTACCGTACCCTCAAGCCTGAGAAGGACGGCCTTTTCTGCGAGAAGATCTTCGGACCTTCCCGTGACTGGGAATGCTACTGCGGCAAGTACAAGCGTGTCCGCTTCAAGGGCATCATCTGCGAGCGGTGTGGCGTGGAAGTCACCCGTGCCAAGGTACGCCGTGAGCGCATGGGCCACATTGAGCTTGCAGCTCCAGTCACCCACATCTGGTACTTCAAGGGCGTTCCCTCGCGCTTGGGCTACCTGCTGGATCTGGCACCGAAGGACCTGGAGAAGGTCATCTACTTCGCTGCCTATATGATCACCGCCGTTGACGAAGAAAACCGTCACGCCGAACTGCCGAATCTCCAGGCCGAGCACGACCTTGAGAAGAAGCAGATGATCGACCAGCGCGATTCCGACATCGCCACCATCGCCAAGGACCTTGAGGACGAGGTCGCACGGCTTGAGGGCGAAGGCGCCAAGGCCGCCGAGAAGAAGAAGGCACGCGACTCGGCTGATCGCCAGATGGCCAACGTGCGTAAGCGCGCTGACATTGAGATCGAGCGCTTCGAGCAGGTCTGGGACCGGTTCAAGAGCCTCAAGGTCGCTGACCTTGAAGGTGACGAGGGCCTGTACCGCGAACTTCGCGACCGTTACGGACTGTACTTCGAGGGCTCGATGGGCGCCGAAGCTATCAAGAAGCGGCTTGAGAACTTCGACATGCCAGCCGAAGCCGAGATGCTTCGCGACATCATCCAGAACGGTAAGGGTCAGCGCAAGACGCGTGCCCTGAAGCGCCTGAAGGTTGTCAACGCGTTCCTTACCACCACGAACAGCCCGCTGGGCATGGTACTCGACGCCGTCCCGGTGATTCCGCCGGAACTGCGCCCAATGGTTCAGCTGGACGGTGGCCGCTTCGCGACCTCCGACCTCAACGACCTGTACCGCCGTGTGATCAACCGCAACAACCGCCTGAAGCGCCTGCTCGATCTCGGCGCCCCCGAGATCATCGTCAACAACGAAAAGCGCATGCTCCAGGAAGCTGTTGACTCCCTGTTCGACAACGGCCGCCGCGGCCGTCCGGTCACCGGACCGGGTAACCGCCCGCTGAAGTCGCTCTCTGACATGCTCAAGGGCAAGCAGGGTCGTTTCCGTCAGAACCTGCTGGGTAAGCGTGTTGACTACTCGGGACGTTCGGTAATCGTCGTCGGCCCTCAGCTGAAGCTGCATCAGTGTGGGCTGCCGAAGCAGATGGCACTGGAACTTTTCAAGCCGTTCGTGATGAAGCGCCTGGTTGACCTCAACCACGCGCAGAACATCAAGAGCGCCAAGCGGATGGTCGAGCGTTACCGTCCGCAGGTCTGGGACGTTCTCGAAGAGATCATCACCGAGCACCCTGTGCTGCTCAACCGGGCACCTACCCTGCACCGTCTGGGTATTCAGGCGTTTGAGCCACAGCTGGTTGAAGGTAAGGCCCTTCAGCTGCACCCACTCGTTTGTGGTGCGTTCAACGCTGATTTCGACGGCGACCAGATGGCAGTTCACCTGCCGCTGAGCCCCGAGGCCCAGGCCGAGGCGCGCATCCTGATGCTTTCCTCGAACAACATCCTGAAGCCTTCGGACGGCCGTCCGGTGACCCTGCCTTCGCAGGATATGATCATCGGCCTGCACCACCTCACCACCAAGCGTGAGGGCTCCGCAGGCGAAGGCCGCGTGTTCAGCACCCCAGCCGAAGCCATCATGGCCTTCGACATGGGTGTCCTGCACCTGAACTCGGTTGTCCGGATCCGCATCCCGCACTTCGTGCCCAGCGCTGATATCGCTGCACCCGAAGGCTGGGAAGAAGGAACGCCGGCGTTGATCGAAACCTCCCTCGGGCAGGTCCTGTTCAACGACACGCTGCCAGCCGACTACCCATGGGTTGAGAAGGTTGCCGACAAGGGACAGCTGTCCACCATCGTCAACGATCTCGCCGAGCGGTACCCGAAGGTGGTCACCGCGGCAACGCTGGATAACCTGAAGGATGCCGGCTTCTACTGGGCAACCCGCTCCGGTGTCACCGTGGCGATCTCCGACATCTCCGCCCCGATCAACAAGGCCGGAATCATGGAGGTCTACGAAAAGCAGGCCGCCAAGGTTCAGTCCCAGTTCGACAAGGGCCTGATCGCTGATGAGGAACGCCGTCAGGAACTGATCGACATCTGGAACAAGGCCACCAACGAGGTGGCCGAGTCCATGCGCGGCGCGATGCCGAAGGACAACACCATCAACCGCATGGTTTCGTCAGGTGCACGTGGTAACTGGCTCCAGGTCCGTCAGATCGCGGGTATCCGTGGCCTGGTAGCGAACCCCAAGGGCGAGATCATCCCTCGGCCGATCAAGTCCTCGTACCGTGAGGGTCTATCGGTCCTGGAGTACTTCATCGCAACGCACGGTGCCCGTAAGGGTCTTGCCGATACCGCACTGCGTACCGCCAACTCGGGTTACCTGACCCGACGCCTGGTGGACGTGTCGCAGGACGTCATCGTCCGCGAAGACGACTGTGGCACCGAGCGCGGGCTGAACGTCACCATTGCGGTGCCGAACAGCGACGGCGAGCTGGTCCTGCACGAAGAGGTCGAGAACTCGGCTTATGCGCGCACGCTGGCATCTGAGGTCCTCGACTCCAAGGGCAAGGTGCTCGCACCAGCGGGTTCCGACGTCGGCGACGTCCTCATCGGCGAATTGTTTGCAGCAGGTGTGACCGACATCAAGGTGCGCTCCGTGCTGACCTGCGAGTCAAGTGTCGGTACCTGTGCGCTCTGCTACGGCCGCTCGTTGGCGACCGGCAAGACAGTGGACATCGGCGAGGCAGTCGGCATCATTGCTGCGCAGTCGATCGGTGAGCCAGGCACGCAGCTGACCATGCGTACGTTCCACACCGGCGGTATCGCGTCGGCGGAGGACATCACCCAGGGTCTGCCCCGTATCCAGGAGCTCTTCGAAGCGCGTACCCCCAAGGGTGTCGCTCCGATTTCCGAGGTCGCGGGTCGCGTCAACATCGAGGACGGAGAGAAGCAGCTTCGGCTGGTTGTCACCCCTGACGATGGTTCTGAAGAGATTGCTTACCCTGTCCTACGGCGTGCACGCCTGCTGGTCACTGATGGGGAGCATATCGAGGTGGGACAGCAGCTGGTCTTCGGCGCTGTCGATCCGAAGCAGATTCTCCGGATCCTCGGCCCCCGTAAGGCCCAGGAGTTCCTGGTTGATGAGGTACAGACCGTGTACCGCAGCCAGGGTGTGGGTATCCACGACAAGCACGTCGAGGTTATCGTTCGCCAGATGCTTCGCCGCGTCACGGTGATCGAGTCGGGTGAGTCGAAACTTCTCCCCGGAGAGCTGGCAGAACGCCGCCGCTTCGAGGACGAGAACCGCCGGGTAGTATCCGAGGGCAAGAAGCCGGCCTCAGGCCGCCCCGAGCTCATGGGTATCACCAAGGCGTCACTCGCCACCGAATCGTGGTTGTCAGCTGCTTCCTTCCAGGAGACCACTCGTGTTCTCACGCAGGCCGCCATGGAGGGCAAGAGCGATCCTCTGCTGGGTCTGAAGGAAAACGTGATCATCGGCAAGCTGATCCCGGCCGGTACCGGCCTGGATCGCTACACGAAGATCACTGTGGAGCCGACCGAAGAAGCCAAGGCCAACCTGTTTACTGGGCCAAGCGCCTTCAGCGACTTTGACTACGCAGGAGTTGAAGGTTCGATGGCACCAGAGTTCCACGCCATCCCACTCGATGACTACGACATGGGTTCCGAGTTCCGCTAAGCGGCCCCGTCGAGCGGGCCCCGTACACCCCAGGGTGTGCGGGGCCCGCTGCGTTAACAAGTGGCGCAGGTCCGGCTGCCAGCCGATCTCTGGTAGAGTAGCGGTAATTGTTTGTGTGGCAGAGGATCGGCGTCCTGACGGGCGTATCTCCGCGTTGTAGGGAACTTGTACAACGAATGCCACATTTTCGCACGCCTACGGTCAAGTCGCGACGGCTTACATGTGTAGGTTTGGAGCAAACGACAGCCAATATCTCTAGACATTACGGAGAACGCAGAAGTGCCTACTATCAACCAGCTGGTCCGTAAGGGCCGGACACCTAAGGTCGTCAAGACCAAGGCGCCCGCACTGAAGGGCAGTCCCATGAAGCGCGGCGTTTGCACCCGCGTTTACACCACCACCCCCAAGAAGCCGAACTCGGCGCTCCGGAAGGTTGCCCGCGTGCGCCTCAACGGTGGCATCGAAGTTACCGCTTACATCCCAGGTGTCGGTCACAACCTTCAGGAACACTCCATCGTGCTGGTGCGCGGCGGTCGTGTGAAGGATTTGCCCGGTGTCCGCTACAAGATCGTCCGTGGTGCGCTTGATACCCAGGGTGTCAAGAACCGCAAGCAGGCTCGCAGCCTCTACGGCGCGAAGATGGAGAAGAAGTAATGCCACGTAAGGGCCCGGCCCCTAAACGGCCGCTAGTTGTAGATCCCGTTTACGGTTCCCCACTGGTCACTCAACTGATCAACAAGGTACTCGTTGACGGCAAGAAGTCCACTGCAGAACGAATTGTGTACGGCGCACTTGAGGGTGCCCGCGCCAAGAGTGGCGGCGATCCTGTCGCAGCACTCAAGAAGGCTATGGACAACGTCAAGCCCTCTCTGGAGGTTCGCTCCCGCCGAGTTGGCGGCGCAACCTACCAGGTTCCCGTCGAGGTCAAGCCCGGCCGCTCCATGGCCCTCGCCCTGCGGTGGCTCGTTGGCTACTCGAAGGGTCGCCGCGAGAAGACGATGACCGAGCGTCTCATGAACGAGATCCTGGATGCGTCCAACGGTCTCGGTGCAGCTGTGAAGCGCCGCGAGGACACGCACAAGATGGCCGAGTCGAACAAGGCCTTCGCACACTACCGCTGGTAACCAGACTCCGACTTCTACGAACCCAAGAATAAGGGAGACACCGTGGCACAGGACGTGCTTACCGACCTAAACAAGGTCCGCAATATCGGCATCATGGCCCACATCGATGCCGGCAAGACCACTACTACCGAGCGCATCCTGTTCTACACGGGTGTAAACCACAAGATCGGTGAGACGCACGACGGCGCCTCAACGACCGACTGGATGGAGCAGGAAAAAGAACGCGGCATCACGATCACGAGTGCCGCCGTGACCTGCTTCTGGAATGACAACCAGATCAACATCATCGACACCCCGGGCCACGTCGACTTCACCGTTGAGGTTGAGCGCTCACTGCGCGTCCTCGACGGTGCAGTTGCGGTGTTCGACGGCAAGGAAGGCGTAGAGCCGCAGTCCGAGACCGTCTGGCGCCAGGCCGACAAGTATGAAGTGCCCCGTATCTGTTTCGTCAACAAGATGGACAAGCTGGGCGCTGACTTCTACTTCACTGTCGACACCATCATTAGCCGTCTCGGCGCCAAGCCGCTGGTTATCCAGCTGCCCATTGGTGCAGAGAACGACTTCGAAGGCGTCGTCGACCTGGTCGAGATGCGTGCGCTGACCTGGCGCGGCGATTCCAAGGGTGACGTCACCATGGGAGCGAAGTACGAGATCGAAGAGATCCCGGCTGACCTCGTGGACAAGGCAAACGACTACCGGGCGCGCCTGCTCGAAGCCGTTGCCGAAGCCGACGATGAGCTCATGGAGAAGTACCTCGCCGGTGAAGTGCCCTCAGTCGATGAGGTCAAGGCCGGAATCCGGAAGCTGACAATTGCTTCGGAGATCTACCCGGTCCTCTGCGGCTCGGCATTCAAGAACCGCGGTGTACAGCCGATGCTTGACGCAGTTATCGCCTACCTGCCGAATCCGCTCGACGTTCCCCCGATGATCGGACACGATCCCCGGGACGAGGAAGTTGAATTGACCCGCAAGCCGAGCACAGAAGAGCCGTTCTCGGCTCTGGCGTTCAAGGTAGCTACCCACCCGTTCTTCGGACAGCTGACGTTCATCCGGGTTTACTCGGGTCACATCACCGCGGGTACCCAGGTGACTAACTCGACGAAGAACAAGAAGGAGCGCATCGGGAAGCTGTTCCAGATGCACGCCAACAAGGAAATCCCAGTTGAAGAAGCCCGCGCAGGCCACATCTATGCGGCAATCGGATTGAAGGACACCACTACGGGTGACACCCTGTCCGACAGTGCTAACCAGATTGTGCTCGAGTCAATGAGCTTCCCCGACCCAGTGATCTCGGTGGCGATTGAACCGAAGACCAAGGGTGACCAGGAGAAGCTGTCAACGGCCATCCAGAAGCTCTCCGCTGAGGACCCGACCTTCCAGGTCTCCCTCAACGTTGACACCGGTCAGACCATCATCGCCGGCATGGGTGAGCTCCACCTGGACATCCTGGTGGACCGGATGCGTCGCGAGTTCCGTGTGGAAGCCAACGTGGGCAAGCCCCAGGTTGCTTACCGCGAGACGATCAAGCGCGCAGTTGCCAAGCATGACTACACCCACAAGAAGCAGACGGGTGGATCGGGTCAGTTCGCGAAGATTCAGATCGCCATCGAGCCGATGGAAGTTGAAGACGGCGTTCTGTATGCCTTCGACAACAAAGTCACCGGTGGGCGTATCCCTCGCGAATACATCCCGAGCGTCGATGCGGGCATCCAGGATGCCCTCAACGACGGAGTCCTTGCCGGTTACCCGGTAGTTGGCATCAAGGCTGTGCTGCTTGACGGCGCCTACCACGATGTTGACTCATCCGAAATGGCGTTCAAGATTGCCGGCCGGATGGCGTTCAAGGAAGCCGCACGGATGGCCAATCCAGTGCTGCTCGAACCGTTGATGGAAGTTGAAGTCCGCACCCCTGAGGAATACATGGGTGAAGTAATTGGTGACCTCAACTCCCGTCGCGGCCAGATGCAGTCCATGGAGGACGCCAGCGGCGTGAAGGTCATCACCGCAATGGTGCCTCTGTCGGGTATGTTCGGATACATCGGTGACCTGCGGTCGAAGACCCAGGGTCGTGCGGTGTACTCGATGAAGTTCGACAGTTACTCGGAAGTTCCCAAGGCAGTAGCCGACGAGATCATCCAAAAGACCCGCGGCGAATAACTTCCGCAGACCAATCAACGGAGCGATCCGGCTCCCGCGGCATGCAGTAATTTCATCAAAGTAAAAGCCCCCAGTAGACTTGCAACAGTTTCAGCCGCGAACAGCGCGGCTGGGAAGCAGATCTTCTCAAAACGTTCTAGGAGGAACCCGTGGCGAAGGCAAAGTTCGAGCGGACTAAGCCGCACGTTAACATCGGAACCATCGGTCACGTTGACCATGGAAAGACGACGTTGACGGCTGCCATTTCCAAGGTGCTGTACGACAAGTACCCCAATCTCAACGAGGCACGCGACTTCGCGTCCATCGACTCGGCCCCCGAGGAGAAGCAGCGCGGCATCACCATCAACATCTCGCATGTTGAGTACCAGACCGAGAAGCGCCACTACGCACACGTAGACGCTCCCGGCCACGCTGACTACATCAAGAACATGATCACCGGTGCGGCTCAGATGGACGGAGCAATCCTCGTGGTTGCTGCGACCGACGGCCCGATGGCTCAGACCCGTGAGCACGTTCTGCTTGCCCGCCAGGTTGGTGTTCCCTACCTGCTGGTAGCGCTGAACAAGTCCGATATGGTCGACGACGAAGAGCTGCTTGACCTCGTCGAGATGGAGGTCCGCGAGCTCCTCAGCGCGCAGGGCTTCGATGGCGACGAGGCACCAGTTGTACGCGTCTCCGGCCTGAAGGCACTTGAAGGCGACGCCGAGTGGGTCAAGTCCGTCGAGGACCTGATGGATGCAGTCGACAACAGCGTCCCGGACCCAGTCCGCGACAAGGACAAGCCGTTCCTGATGCCAGTTGAAGACGTCTTCACCATCACCGGCCGTGGCACGGTTGTAACCGGCCGCGCCGAGCGTGGAACCCTGAAGATCAACTCGGAAATCGAAATTGTCGGTATCCGTCCGATCCAGAAGACCACGGTGACCGGTATCGAGATGTTCCACAAGCAGCTCGACGAAGCATGGGCAGGCGAGAACTGTGGTCTCCTGCTCCGCGGAATCAAGCGCGAAGATGTTGAGCGTGGACAGGTTATCGTCAAGCCGGGTTCAATCACCCCGCACACCGACTTCGAGGCCAACGTCTACATCCTCGCAAAGGATGAGGGCGGGCGTCACAACCCGTTCTACTCCAACTACCGCCCGCAGTTCTACTTCCGGACAACTGACGTGACCGGTGTCATTACTCTCCCAGAGGGAACTGAAATGGTTATGCCTGGCGATAACACTGAGATGACCGTCGCGCTCATCCAGCCAATCGCTATGGAAGAAGGCCTCGGCTTCGCTATCCGCGAGGGTGGACGCACCGTAGGCTCAGGACGCGTTACCAAGATCATCAAGTAACTCTTCACGAGTTCACTGGGAAGGGCCCTGCTGCAACTGCAGTGGGGCCCTTCTTTGTGTCCTGGGGCTTCACCTGCTGGCTAGCGCGCCCGAAACCGGCTCACGCCCCTGAATCCGGCTGGCGCCCCTGAAATGGCTGCGGCGCTTGACGGTTCTGAGGGCGCTGACGTTGCGCCGGCGTTCGTTCGAGTGAACACTGTCCACAAAACGACTACCTCGACCCCAGGCCGGTCACCAGCACGGCAGACTCGAGCCATGAGTAGAATTCTAGACCTGCGCAACCAACTGAGAACATCGGCGGAGCTGGCTATTCAGAGGGTGGACGCCACCCAACTGCAGCGTCAATGCAGGACGGGCACTCTGGTTCGGGTGCGGCACGGCATTTACATTGGGGATGCGGTGTGGAAGGAACTGGACCGATGGGACAGATATCGGGTCCGAGTCCTCGCGGTGAACCTCAGCGCCCGGCGGCCGCCGCTGTTCTCGCATGAGAGCGCCGCCCTCATTCATTCAGTTCCGATTCTCGGTGTTCCGCTGGTTGTGCACACCCAGCAGGAGAATGGGCGATCGAGCAGGTCCAGGAAAGACATCCGCCGCCACTTCTCCAGCGACTATACGCCAGTCAAGGTGCGGTTGGATGGACTGCGCATCACGTCGCTGGACTACACACTGCTGGCTTTGGCCAGTGAGTCCAGCTTCGCCAGCGCCGTCGTCGCCCTTGACGATTCTCTGCGGCGGGCCAGGACTGACCAAGTCCAGATGCGGATCGTCGCACAAGGCCTTCAAGCGGCGGCGGCGAGGAGGAGGATGAACAGTGTGCTGGACTTCAGCGATCCGGCATCGGGGTCTCCCGGTGAATCAGCCAGCCGAGCGTACATGGCGCTTTTCGGGATCCGCCCGCCGGAGCTTCAGGAGTCGTTCAGCGATGCTCAGGGCTTCATCGCCCGCACTGACTTCTATTGGCGAGACCGGGGGCTGATTGGCGAACTCGACGGCCTGGTGAAGTACCAGAAGCCCGAGTACATGGGTGGTCGTAGCGCCAGCCAGGTGGTGATCGATGAGAAGATCCGCGAGGACAGGCTGCGGGCGCTTGGCTTCACTGTGGTGCGATGGCTTTGGGAGGACATCAACAAACCGCAGCGACTGCTCTCGCTGCTGGTGTCCAAGGGTCTCACTGCTGGCAGACCGCTCCACTGAGCGCCGTAGGATCCGGCAACTGCTGCTGAAACCAGTGAGCGCGCCAGAAATATGTGGGGCGCTGGCCGGATCTGGGAGCGTTCGCCGGATCTCGAGGCGTGTCGCTGCCCGAATTGGCCTTATGGCCTGATATCTGGCAAACTGGACAAGTTGTTCAAGCGCTTGTGCGCGCGGTTTGAGATATCGTCCCGATCAGGATAATGCCTGGTGCAGGGTCGGTGTTCGCCGGGCGGTTAGCCCAAATATAACCACCCCGATTCAGCTCGGCTGGAAACGTGGATGCAAACCGCAGGATGAGTTTGCAGGAAATCCGCGACACGCCCGAGCGCGGGGGTCGGTCCCTCAACAGGGTGAGGAACCCGGAGAACTCCGGATTCAGCCTGTGGGAGGAGCGCCAATGCAACGGGCGCAGCACGTGCAGGAACTGACAGTTATTCAAGAATTCTTGAGAGAGAGAGTCGAGACGCCATGGCGGGACAAAAAATCCGCATCCGGCTGAAGTCGTATGACCACGAGGTCATCGACGTATCAGCACGGAAGATCGTTGAGACGGTGACGCGCGCAGGCGCTACGGTTGTTGGCCCAGTGCCGCTGCCGACGGAGAAGAACGTGTACTGCGTTATCCGCTCACCGCACAAGTACAAGGACAGCCGCGAGCACTTTGAAATGCGTACTCACAAGCGTCTGATCGACATCATTGACCCCACGCCCAAGGCCGTTGATTCGCTGATGCGTCTCGACCTGCCTGCGGACGTGAACATCGAAATCAAGCTGTAAGGGAGAGCGGATCATAATGTCTACTTCACTTACGCGTCAGGTAAAGGGTCTTCTGGGCACCAAGCTCGGAATGACCCAGGTCTGGGACGAAAACAACCTGCTGGTGCCGGTTACTGTCGTCCAGGCTGACTCCAACGTCATTACCCAGCTCCGCTCGGCGGACCAGGACGGCTACACGGCTGTCCAGATCGGCTTTGGCCAGATCGACCCCCGCAAAGTGACCAAGCCGCTGGCCGGTCACTTCGAGAAGGCCGGCGTTACGCCGCGCCGCCACGTAGTAGAGCTGCGTACCTCCGATGCTGACACCTACACGCTGGGTCAGGAGCTCTCTGTCGAGATCTTCGAAGCCGGCCAGCGGGTCGACGTCATCGGCACCACCAAGGGTAAGGGCTTCGCCGGTGTGATGAAGCGTCACGGCTTCCACGGCGTCGGCGCATCCCACGGTGCCCACAAGAACCACCGCAAGCCCGGCTCGATCGGTGGCGCGTCCACCCCAAGCCGCGTCTTCAAGGGTATGAAAATGGCAGGCCGTATGGGTGCCGTTCGTCAGACCACCCTGAATCTCACGGTTCACGGCGTGGATGCCGAGAAGTCGCTGCTGCTGATAAAGGGTGCCGTCCCAGGCGCCCGCGGCCAGGTCGTCCTCGTACGCACCGCCGTGAAGGGAGCATAGCCAGATGGCTGTCAACACTGTAAAGGTCGATCTCCCCGCAGAGATCTTCGGCACGCAGACCAACGTGCCCTTGCTGCACCAGGTCGTCGTGGCTCAGCTCGCCGCTGCCCGTCAGGGTACGCACAAGACGAAGACTCGCGCAGAGGTATCCGGCGCAGGCCGCAAGCCGTTCAAGCAGAAGGGAACAGGTCGTGCCCGTCAGGGTTCGATCCGCGCACCTCACATGACCGGTGGCGGCGTCGTGCACGGACCCACCCCACGCGACTACAGCCAGCGCACCCCCAAGAAGATGAAGGCTGCCGCCCTGCGCGGTGCCCTGTCTGACCGGGCACGCAACGGCCGTATCCACGTACTCGAGTCCCTGGTGTCCGGCGACAAGCCGTCCACCAAGGGTGCGATCGATGCGCTCCGCAGCATCTCGGAGCGTCCAAACCTGCTCGTAGTCATTGAGCGCGCCAACGATCTCACGGCTCTGTCCGTGCGAAACGTCCCGGAAGTACACGTCCTGTATGTTGACCAGCTCAACACCTATGACGTGCTCGTTTCTGACGACGTGATCTTCACGAAGGCCGCTTACGACACGTTTGTCGGCTCAGCTGACACGACCGTAGATGCTGACGAGAGCACAACAGCTACGGAGGACGCCAAGTGAGCGCGACCATCTCCAAAGATCCCCGCGACGTCGTCCTTGCGCCGGTCGTTTCGGAAAAGAGCTATGGCCTGATCGACGAAGGTAAGTACACCTTCCTGGTTGATCCTCGCTCGAACAAGACAGAGATCAAGTTGGCCGTGGAGAAGATTTTCTCCGTCAAGGTCGATTCGATCAACACACTCAATCGTTCGGGTAAGCGCAAGCGCACCCGCTTCGGCTGGGGTCAGCGTAAGGGCACCAAGCGTGCCATCGTGACCCTCAAAGAAGGAACGATCGACATCTTCGGCGGTCCGCTCGGTTAGGGCGGAGACCACTTTAACGAGGAAATGACACATGGCTATTCGTAAATACAAGCCAACAACGCCCGGCCGTCGCGGCTCAAGCGTTGCTGACTTTGCAGAAATCACTCGGTCCACGCCGGAGAAATCCCTGGTGCGCCCGCTCCCCAAAAAGGGTGGTCGAAACAACACCGGTAAGATCACTACCCGTCACAAGGGTGGTGGCCACAAGCGCCAGTACCGCCTGATTGACTTCCGTCGTCACGACAAGGACGGCGTCGATGCCCGTGTTGCTGAGATCGAATACGATCCCAACCGCACAGCACGCATCGCGTTGCTCCACTACGTCGATGGCACCAAGCGCTACATCGTTGCACCTAACCGCCTGAAGCAGGGCGACATGGTGGAAGCCGGTGCGGGCGCTGACATCAAGCCAGGCAATAACCTGCCACTGCGCAACATCCCGGTTGGTACCGTGATCCACGCCGTGGAACTGCGCCCAGGCGGCGGGGCCAAGATGGCCCGTTCAGCCGGTGCATCAGTCCAGCTGGTTGCCAAAGAGGGCCGCTTCGCGCAGCTCCGCCTCCCCTCCGGTGAAATCCGCAACGTGGATGTTCGCTGCCGGGCCACCATCGGTGAAGTTGGAAACGCAGAACAGTCCAACATCAACTGGGGCAAGGCCGGCCGTATGCGCTGGAAGGGCGTCCGCCCAACCGTTCGTGGCGTTGCCATGAACCCGGTTGACCACCCACACGGTGGTGGTGAAGGTAAAACCTCTGGTGGCCGTCACCCGGTGAACCCGAACGGTAAGGCCGAAGGCCGTACCCGCCGCAAAAACAAAGAGAGCGACTCACTGATCGTGCGTCGCCGTCGTTCCGGCAAGAACAAGCGATAGGAGCCTGGAGACATGCCACGCAGCCTGAAGAAAGGCCCCTTCGTCGATCAGCACCTTTTTGTGAAGGTAGCTCGTGAAAACGACTTGGGCACCAAAAACGTCATCAAGACGTGGTCCCGCCGCTCAATGATCATCCCCGACATGCTGGGGCACACGATCGCCGTGCACGACGGGCGCAAGCACATCCCGGTGTTTGTCACAGAGTCAATGGTCGGGCACAAGCTCGGCGAATTCGCTGCGACGCGGACCTTCCGCGGCCATGTAAAGGACGACCGCAAGGGCAAGCGCCGCTAGGCGCTGCTCGAAGCGGCAGAAGACGAGAGAAGGAAAGCAATGGAAGCCAAGGCAGTTGCGCGTTTTTCGCGTGTCACGCCTATGAAGGCCCGGCGCGTCGTCAACCTGGTTCGTGGCAAGCAGACGAATGAGGCTCTGGCAATACTGAAGTTCGCCCCACAGGCAGCTTCAGAGCCGGTATTCAAGGTAGTACAGTCGGCCGTCGCCAACGCCCGGGTCCTCGCGGACCGGGACGGCGTCGCATTCGACGAAGATAACCTGTTCATCAGCGAGGCATTTGTTGATGAGGGCCCCACGATGAAGCGGTTCCGGCCGCGCGCCCAGGGCCGTGCATTCCGCATTTTGAAGCGGACTAGCCACATCACAGTTGTAGTAGCCACCCCTGAGAAAGCGCAGGTCCGCTAGTGGGACAGAAAGTAAACCCGCATGGGTTCAGGCTCGGTATCACCACGGACCACCGTTCGCACTGGTTCGCCGACAGCAACAAGCCCGGTCAGCGGTACAAGGACTATGTCCGCGAGGACATCAAGATCCGTCAGCTCATGGCGACGGGCATGGACCGCGCCGGCATCGCCAAGGTAGAGATCGAGCGCACCCGTGACCGTGTCCGTGTGGATATCCACACCGCACGCCCCGGTATTGTTATCGGCCGCCGCGGCGCTGAGGCAGACCGTATTCGCGGCGAGCTGGAGAAGCTCACCGGCAAGCAGGTTCAGCTGAACATTCTCGAGGTCAAGAACCCCGAGATGGAAGCTCAGCTTGTTGCCCAGGGCGTTGCTGAGCAGCTCTCCTCACGCGTGGCATTCCGCCGTGCGATGAAGAAGGCCATGCAGTCTGCGCAGCGCGCTGGAGCCAAGGGCATTCGTGTCCAGTGCTCCGGTCGTCTGGGTGGTGCTGAAATGAGCCGTTCGGAGTTCTACCGCGAAGGCCGTGTGCCCCTGCACACCCTCCGCGCGAACATCGACTACGGTTTCTTCGAAGCCAAGACCACCTTCGGCCGCATTGGCGTGAAGGTCTGGATCTACAAGGGCGACATCACCGCCAAGGAGCTTGCGGCCCAGGCCGCAGCTGCACCGTCCCGTGGACGCGGCGGCGGAAGCGACCGGCCGAGCCGTGGCCCAGCCGGAGCCGACCGTGGCGGTGACCGCGGTGCAGACCGTCGTCGTCGTAACCCGGCAGGTTCCGCTCCCGCCGAGGCGCAGGCAACTGCCGCACCGGCTGAAGCTGCAGCTCCCGCAGCAGCGGAAGGAGGACAGGCTTAAATGCTTATCCCACGTCGAGTCAAGTTCCGTAAGCAGCACCACCCGGGTCGTTCCGGCGCTGCAACCGGTGGCACTGAAGTCAGCTTCGGTGAGTGGGGGATCCAGGCTCTGAGCCCGGCTTACGTCACCAACCGTCAGATCGAAGCTGCACGTATTGCCATGACCCGCCACATCAAGCGTGGCGGCAAGGTCTGGATCAACATTTATCCTGACCGCCCACTGACCAAGAAGCCAGCCGAAACCCGCATGGGTTCCGGTAAGGGTTCACCAGAATGGTGGGTATCCAACGTCAAGCCGGGTCGGGTTCTTTTCGAACTCTCCGGTGTATCAGAAGAGGTAGCCCGCGAAGCATTGCGCCTAGCAATCCACAAGCTGCCGTTGAAGGCACGCATTGTGCGTCGTGAGGGTGGTGAATAGACATGGCTATAGGTTCAAAGGAATTGACTTCCGAGCAGCTGGATGGCTTCGATCGTGATCGCTTGGTCGAGGAGCTCCGCAAGGGCAAGGAAGAGTTGTTCAACCTTCGCTTCCAGTCCGCTACAGGTCAGTTGGAAAATCACGGGCGGCTGCGCTCAGTGAAGCGCGATATCGCACGCCTATACACGGTGATGCGTGAGCGTGAGCTCGGCATTCGGCCTGACTTTGTTGCTCCCGTTGAGGAAGCAAAGCCTGAAAAGGCCAAGAAGTCCAAGAAGGCCTCCACCAAAGACGCCCCGGATGCGGGCACGCCTGATGCAGGCACACCTGCAGGCACCGAGGCTTCTAAGGAGGACGCCAAGTGAGTGAACAGAACAGTGAAGCAACGACGTCGGATGATCGTGCCCGCGGCTACCGTAAGACCCGTCGTGGCTACGTAGTCTCGGACAAGATGGAGAAGACCATCACGGTCCAGGTTGAAGACCGGGTGAAGCACGCGCTGTACGGCAAGGTTCTTCGCCGGAGCACCAAGGTTAAGGTCCACGACGAAGAGAACACCGCTGGCATCGGCGATCACGTTCTCATCAGTGAGACCCGCCCGGTGTCCGCTACCAAGCGGTGGCGTCTGGTCGAGGTAATCGAGCGCGCCAAGTAGTCTCCCGCAAGGGAACCAGCAGTATACGACTGGGCCCCGGACGTGATATCGCAGTAGCGATTTCGCGTCCGGGGCGCTTTCGCGATAAGATGAAAATCTTGTCTGTCCGGTGGGTTAGAGGTATGAGCTTTCACACCGGCGATTGAGACAAAAGCCCGATAATCTTGTTCAGCATTTTGCGTTGGCGTTTCCGCGCCCGCGCAGGCTGAGGACCAGTATTACGGGGTCAACCCATATCCGTTCCGCAAGGCTCGTAGAGAGAACCAGCGCGACGACAGGAGTAATAAGTGATTCAGCAGGAGTCGCGGCTTAAGGTCGCCGACAACACGGGTGCCAAGGAAATCTTGACTATCCGCGTTCTCGGTGGATCTGGACGCCGCTACGCAGGCATCGGTGACGTGATCGTCGCCACCGTCAAGGATGCAATTCCCGGCGGCAACGTAAAGAAGGGCGACGTCGTCAAGGCGGTTATCGTCCGCACCAAGAAGGAACGCCGCCGCGCGGATGGTTCCTACATCAAGTTTGACGAGAACGCTGCGGTGATCTTGAAGACAGACGGCGACCCACGCGGTACGCGTATCTTCGGTCCCGTTGGTCGCGAACTCCGCGACAAGCGCTTCATGAAGATCATCTCGCTAGCGCCGGAGGTGCTCTAACCCATGGGAGCGAACAAGACAGTGAAGTTCAAGATCAAGAAGGGTGACCTGGTTCAGGTCATCAGCGGAGCCAAGCAGGAACGTGGCGGAGACCGCGGCAAGCAGGGCAAGGTCCTTAGGATATTCCGGGAAAACAACCGGGTCCTCGTCGAGGGAATCAACCGCGTCACCCGCCACACCAAGGTTGGCCAGTCGCAGCGCGGCTCCAAGACCGGCGGTATCGAGGTCATTGAAGCCCCCATCCATATCAGCAACGTTGCAGTGGTTGACCCCGAGACCAACAAGCCGACCCGCGTCGGTTACCGCATCGATACCGTCGAAAAAGACGGTAAAGAGCGTACGGTCCGGATCCGCGTCGCCAAGGCATCAGGGAAGGATCTCTAATGACTACCGAAGCCGTAGAGACAAAGATCTCCCCGCGCCTGAAGACGCGCTACGCCGCTGAAATCAAGTCAGGACTGCAGGAAGAATTCGGTTACACCAACGTCAACCAGGTTCCACGCCTTGTGAAGGTGGTTGTGAACATGGGTGTTGGAGATGCCGCCAAGGACTCCAAGCTCATTGACGGTGCCGTCCGGGACATGACTCAGATCACCGGTCAGAAGCCCCAGGTCACCAAGGCACGCAAGTCGATCGCACAGTTCAAGCTGCGCGAAGGCATGCCCATCGGCTGCCACGCAACGCTTCGTGGCGACCGTATGTGGGAATTTGTTGACCGCCTGGTATCGCTGGCGCTGCCCCGTATCCGTGACTTTCGCGGCCTCAGCGGCCGCCAGTTCGACGGCAACGGCAACTACACCTTCGGACTCACCGAACAGTCAATGTTCCACGAGATCGACCAGGACAAGATCGACCGCGTACGTGGCATGGACATCACAGTTGTCACCACCGCAAAGACCGACGACGAAGGCCGTGCACTGCTCAAAGCGCTCGGCTTCCCGTTCAAATCCGAAGATTAATCTAACTACGTTCCAGGTCCGCACCGGGCAGGGTAGGACGCAAGTCCACGACCCTAGACCGGGCCCCGGAAACCGTTACGAGGAAGGGCAAGAGCCCACATGACAATGACAGATCCTGTGGCAGACATGCTGACACGTCTGCGCAATGCAAACTCCGCATACCACGACACCGTGAGCATGCCATATAGCAAGCTCAAAGCTCGCGTCGCCGACATCCTGAAGGCTGAAGGCTATATCGCGGGCTGGAAGGAAGAGGAAGCGGAGGTTGGCAAGAAGCTGACCATCGACCTCAAGTTCGGCCCTGAGCGCCAGCGTTCAATCGCCGGCATCCGCCGCATCTCCAAGCCGGGGCTGCGCGTCTACGCGAAGTCGACCAACCTGCCCCACGTGCTGGGCGGACTTGGCATCGCAATCCTGTCCACGTCCTCCGGACTGCTGACAGACCGTCAGGCATCCAAGAAGGGTGTGGGTGGGGAAGTCCTCGCCTACGTCTGGTAGCCGGAACAGAGAAGGAGTAAACACATGTCACGTATTGGACGTCTCCCCATCTCCGTTCCCGCGGGTGTTGAGGTAAAAATCACCGGAAACCTGGTGTCCGTCAAGGGAGCCAAGGGCGAGCTGAGCCACACAGTGCCCAGCCCGATCCTGGTTGAACTCGACGAGACCACGCTGTCCGTCACCAGGCCGAACGACGAGCGCGAGTCGCGTTCCCTCCACGGCCTGACACGCACGCTGATCTCCAACATGATCACCGGTGTCACCGACGGATACAAGAAGAACCTCGAGATTGTCGGCACCGGTTACCGCGTGCAGGCAAAGGGTTCCGATCTGGAGTTCGCACTGGGCTTCAGCCACCCGGTAGCCGTCAAGGCGCCGGAGGGCATCACATTGACCGTTGAGGGACCTACCAAGGTTTCCGTCTCCGGCATCAGCAAGCAGCAGGTCGGCGAAGTCGCCGCAAACATCCGCAAGTTGCGGAGGCCGGACCCCTACAAGGGCAAGGGCGTGCGCTACGCAGGCGAAGTTGTTCGCCGTAAAGTCGGAAAGTCTGGTAAATAATCATGGCTATCAGCATTAATAAGAAGCGAAGCTCCAAGAGCAAGTCCGCACAGCGCGGTCGCCGCCATCTCCGTGTGCGTAAGCGCATCACCGGAACCGCGGTCCGTCCGCGTCTGGTAGTCAACCGGTCTGCACGCCACGTGTTCGTTCAGGTTGTCGACGACGGACTAGGTGTCACTGTTGCTTCGGCATCCACCCTCGAAGCCGATCTTCGCGCATTCGACGGTGATAAGACCGCCAAGGCCAAGCGCGTGGGCACCCTCGTCGCAGAGCGTGCCAAAGCCGCTGGAATCGAAGCAGTTGTCTTCGACCGCGGCGGCAACAAGTACCACGGCCGCATCGCCGCCATCGCTGATGGCGCCCGCGAAGGTGGGTTGGCACTGTGACCGAGGAAACCAATGCAAAGGAACCTGAATTGAGTACAGGTACTGAACAGCCTGCTGCTGCAGCTCCGGCTACAGAGGCACCCGCAACGGCAGTAGCCGACGACCGCAAGGGCGGTGCCCGTGGAGAACGCGGTGGCCGCAACAGCGGCGCCGGTGGCCGTGACGGCGGTCGTGGCGGTCGCGATGGTGGCCGTGGTGGCCGCGATGGTGGCCGTGGCGACGACAAAGAGAAGTTTGTTGAGCGCGTCGTAGCCATCAACCGCGTATCGAAGGTAGTCAAGGGTGGGCGTCGCTTCAGCTTCACCGCCCTGGTTGTCGTCGGTGACGGTAACGGCATGGTCGGCGTCGGTTACGGCAAGGCCAAGGAAGTTCCGTCAGCTATCGCCAAGGGCGTTGAAGAGGCCAAGAAGACCTTCTTCAAGGTCCCACGCATCGGTGGCACGGTTCCTCACCTGGTTCAGGGTGAAGCGGCAGCAGGCGTCGTCCTGCTCCGCCCAGCCTCCCCAGGTACCGGTGTTATCGCCGGTGGTCCGGTGCGTGCTGTGCTGGAATGCGTCGGTATTCACGACGTGCTGTCCAAATCACTCGGTTCTTCGAACGCCATCAACATTGTTCACGCAACTGTTGACGCGCTGAAGCGACTGGAAGAGCCTCAGGCAGTAGCCGCCCGTCGTGGGTTGCCCCTGGACCAGGTTGCTTCCTCGTCGATGCTGCGCGCAATGCAGGAACAAAAGGCAGGTGCGTAATGGCGACTCCCAAGCGCGTGTTAGTAAGCTCAGCGAAGCTTGAAATCACCCAAATCAAGTCCGCCATTGGCGGCAAGCAGAACCAGCGCGACACGCTGCGGTCTCTCGGCCTCAAGCGGATAGGACACACAGTTGTCCGCACCGCCGACGCCGTCACCGTTGGCATGGTCAACACGGTTCCGCACCTCGTGAAGGTTGAGGAGGCCAACTAATGGCAGAGAAAAAAGTGGCGACAGCCACAGAACCGGGCACTGAGCGCGTTCACGCGCTCAAGGTCCACCACCTGCGTCCCGCCCCCGGAGCTAAGACCGCCAAGACCCGTGTGGGCCGTGGCGAAGGCTCCAAGGGTAAGACCGCCGGACGCGGCATGAAGGGAACCAAGGCCCGTTACCAGGTCAAGGCAGGCTTCGCAGGCGGACAGCTTCCCCTGCACATGCGCCTACCTAAACTGCGCGGCTTCAAGAACCCTTTCCGGGTCGAGTTCCAGGTAGTCAACCTGGACAAGATCTCGGAACTCTACCCGAACGGTGGCGAGGTATCGGTCGAGAGCCTGGTAGCCAACGGCGCGGTTCGCAAGAACCAGCCTGTGAAGGTACTGGGGACCGGCGATATCACCGTCAAGGTCGATGTCACAGTCCACGCCTACTCGGCCAGCGCTGCAGAGAAGATCGCTGCAGCCGGCGGTTCGGTTACCGGACTCTAGGCAGAGCCGCTGTGATCTACCCGATCTAGCAACTAGACTCTTGGTGGGCCGGAACATTCCGGTCCACCAAGAGTTTTTTTATGGCCTAGTAGGCTTACCTAGCCGACCCCGGGTCCGAGACACCGGGTTTCAACCGTTAGACTCGGTTGTTGTGTATCTGTCCGCGATGGACACCAAGACCTTCAGGAGGACGCTTGCTTAGCGCTATTGGCCGGGCTTTCCGGACGCCAGACTTGCGGCGCAAGCTGTTGTTCACGCTGGGAATCATCACCATCTTCCGCCTGGGTGCGTTCATCCCCGCGCCAGGTGTTGACTACGGCAATGTTCAGCAATGTTTGCAGCTCGGCAACACTGAGGGTGGACTCTACGAGTTCGTGAACCTTTTCAGTGGTGGCGCGCTTCTGCAAGTGTCCATCTTCGCGCTGGGCATCATGCCCTACATCACCGCGAGCATCATCACCCAGCTCCTTCGCGTGGTCATCCCGCGGTTCCAGGAACTGCATCAGGAAGGCGCCCAAGGGCAGTCCACGCTGACGCAGTACACTCGCTACCTGACCATTGCATTGGCACTGCTTAACGCAACAACTTTGGTTTCCCTCGCACGATCCGGTGCGTTGCTCGGCGACTGTCCGGTTCCGATCATCCCGGACGACAGCATCATCACCGTCCTGCTGCTGATCCTCACGCTTACCGCGGGTACCGGACTGATCATGTGGATGGGTGAGCTGATCACCGAGCGTGGCGTCGGGAACGGTATGTCGCTGCTCATTTTCACCGCCATCGCGGCTGGCTTCCCCACCTCACTCGGCGAGATCCTCCGCACCCAGGGCTGGACCGTGTTTGTGGCTGTCATCGCCATCGGCCTGGTAGTCGTGGCGCTCGTCATCTTTGTCGAGCAGTCGCAGCGGCGAATCCCCGTGCAGTATGCCAAGCGGATGGTGGGTAGGCGCACCCTCGGCGGCAGCAGCACCTATATCCCGATCAAGGTCAACATGGCCGGCGTCATTCCGGTGATCTTCGCATCCTCCATGCTGTACCTGCCGAGCCTGATCGCTCAGTTCAACACGCCAACGGATGGTCAGACACCGCCACCGGAGTGGGTCAACTTCATCACCACGTACCTTGCGAACGGTGATCACCCGCTCTACATGGCGCTCTACTTCGCCATGATTGTGTTCTTCACCTATTTCTACGTAGCGATCACGTTCAACCCGGACGAGGTTTCTGAGAATATGAAGAAATACGGCGGGTTCATCCCGGGTATCCGGGCTGGCCGCCCCACTGCTGAATACCTGCAGTACGTGCTGTCCCGTATCACCCTTCCGGGCGCCATCTACCTCGGCCTGGTTGCATTGATCCCGTTGATTGCCCTCGTGCTGATCAACGCGAACCAGAACTTCCCCTTCGGCGGCGTTTCAATTCTCATCATGGTGGGCGTTGGACTCGAGACGGTGAAGCAGATCGACGCTCAGCTTCAGCAGCGTCACTACGAAGGGTTGTTGCGATGACACGCATGCTCATAATCGGTCCTCCCGGATCCGGCAAAGGCACGCAGGCCGCGCGGATCTCCGAGCGACTGGGCGTCGTAGCAATCTCCACCGGGGACATCTTCCGGGACAACGTGAAGCGCAAGACCCCTCTGGGGCTGGAAGCCAAGAAGTACATGGACGCCGGGGACTTCGTTCCGGATAGCGTCACGAATTCGATGGTGCGGGATCGGCTCAAGGAGGATGACGTGCGCGAGGGGTTCCTTCTCGACGGGTACCCACGCACCGCGGCTCAGGTCGTTGAGCTCGATGACATCCTTTCGGAAAACAAACTCCCACTCGATGCTGTCCTTCAGTTGACCGCTCCGGACGAGGAGCTGGTCCGCCGGTTGACCGGTCGCGCTGAGCTCGACGGCCGCAGCGATGACAATGACACAGTGATCCGCCACCGGCTCGACCTTTACCACGAGCAGACCGAGGGCGTCGTCTCGCAGTACGAAGGGCGCGGGATAGTCAAACGTGTCGACGGTATCGGAGCCATCGACACGGTCACCGAGCGCGTTGTCAGCGCGCTGAACGGTTCACGGTAGGTCGAGGATGTTCAGCCAGTCAAAGGTCGAGTACAAGAAAGACCAGCAAATCCGCACGATGCGCAAGGCTGGGCTGATTCTCTCTGCGGCTCTGGACGAGGCTGTCGGGGCGGCCAGAGTGGGAGTCACTACCCTCGAGCTCAACTCCGTGTTCGAAGGGGTGCTGAAGGCCTCGGGTGCGACGTCGAACTTCCTGGGTTACCACGGTTTCCCCGCATCGATCTGCGCCTCGGTCAACCACGAGGTGGTGCACGGCATCCCAGGTGATTACGTGCTACAGGATGGGGATATCCTCTCCATCGACGGCGGAGCGATAGTGGACGGCTGGCACTCAGACTCGGCCCGATCAGTAATTGTCGGACAGGCGCGGCCTGAGGACCAACGACTTTCTGACGCCACCGAAACAGCCATGTGGCACGGCATCGCAGCACTGTCAGGCGGACGCCATGTCGGCGACGTCGGCAATGCGATCGATGATTACGTATCAGGCCTTGAAGGCTCGCCACTTGGCATCCTGCAGGATTATGTTGGACATGGGATTGGGACTCAGATGCATCAACCCCCTGACGTCCTCAACTACAGGAGCGGGCACCGCGGCCCCAAGATACGATCAGGGCTCTGCCTGGCGATCGAGCCCATGCTGGTGCTGGGCGATCTTGAGACCACCCTGCTCGACGACGACTGGACGGTGGTCACCACCGATGGCAAACGCTCCTGTCAATGGGAGCACACAGTAGCGGTGCACCCCGGCGGTATCTGGGTCCTCAGTGCCGAAGACGGGGGAGCATCCAGGCTGGAACCCCTCGGTGTCACTCCCGTGCCCCTTCCCTAAGGTCCGTCTGGGTTCCCTAAGGTCCGTCTGGGTTCC
>NZ_AZRY01000246.1 GCF_000520515.1 Arthrobacter sp. H20 | reverse complement strand
TACCCGTACGTGCCGTCGGCTGCGTCGAAGAAGCACCGTATACGCACCGCCAGCACCTGCCTGCGGGCCGCGGTGGCCGACCGTGGCCGGGAAAGCCAGTCATAGAACCCCGAGGTTGATACTGCTAGCCACCGGCACATCTTCCAGACCGGGTCCGTGTTTCCCGGGGCCTGTTTTTGGGAACCGATGAACTCGTACTTCGCCACTACCGTGGCTCCCTTGCAAAGTACGAGGCCGCTTTTTTCAAGAACGCGGCCTCAGCCTTGAGCTCCTGATTTTCCCGCTCCGGTAGACCCGTTCGTTCTTCAGAGCTCCGAAGAAACTTTCGGCCATGCTGTTGTCCCAACACACCCCGGTGCGGCCCATCGAGGAACGCATGCCCAGGGCGGTGACCAAGGCCCTGAACCGGGCCGAGGTATAGACGCTGCCACGGTCCGAGTGCCAAATCGCGTCAGGGGCGATCAGGGTCGTTGCGGCAGCGTTCTTCAACGCGTCAGCGACGAGTTCGGTGCGCATGTGATCGGCGATGGACCAGCCCACGACCTTCTTCGAATAGCAGTCGATGACGGTGGCGAGGTAGATGAAACCCTGCCACGTGTGGATATACGTGATGTCCCCGACGAACTTGATCCCCGGGCGGTCCGCGGTGAAGTCCCGTTTCACCAGGTCCGGGACCGCAGCAGCACCTTCGGCGTCGGCCTGGGTGGTGATGCGGAACGGGCGGGGCTGGCACGGCACTAACTTCTCCTGACCCATGATGCTGCGCACCAGCTCCGGGGAACAGGCGGTCCCTTCAGCGGCGAGGTCCGCGTGGATCCGCCGATACCCGTACGTGCCGTCGGCTGCGTCGAAGAAGCACCGTATACGCACCGCCAGCACCTGCCTGCGGGCCGCGGTGGCCGACCGTGGCCGGGAAAGCCAGTCATAGAACCCCGAGGTTGATACTGCTAGCCACCGGCACATCTTCCAGACCGGGTCCGTGTTTCCCGGGGCCTGTTTTTGGGAACCGATGAACTCGTACTTCGCCACTACCGTGGCTCCCTTGCAAAGTACGAGGCCGCTTTTTTCAAGAACGCGGCCTCAGCCTTGAG
>NZ_AZRY01000245.1 GCF_000520515.1 Arthrobacter sp. H20 | reverse complement strand
CTTTGTTCCGGATTAGCTCGGCCTTGAACAGCGAGTTCAGGGCCTCGGCCATGGCGTTGTCGTAGCTATCACCCTTAGCGCCGACGGAAGCGACTGCTTCGGACTCAGCGAGCCTTTCGGTATAGCGGATCGCCCGATACTGCACTCCTCTGTCGCTGTGATGTATGAGCTGGGAGACGTCCTTTCCAGCGTGCTGACGGGTCCACAAACCCATCTCCAACGCATCCAACGCCAGGTCCGTGTGCAGGGTCGTGGATAGCTGCCAGCCGACCACCCGGCGGGAGAACACATCCAGGACGAACGCCGCGTACACCCAGCCGGAGAACGTCCGAATATAGGTGATGTCCGCGACCCACAAACAATTCGGGGCCGGCGCGGTGAACTGCCTACGGACCAAATCCGCTGGCCGCTCCGAGAATGGCCCCGGCACGGTCGTACGCGGACTTTTGGCCCGACGCACCCCGCGCAGACCGGCACCACGCATCAGGCGTTCCACCGTGCAGCGGGCTACCCGATGTCCTCCACGGTTCAGGGCTGCATACACTTTCCTGGCCCCGTAAACACTGTAATTCTCCGAGTGCACCCGGGTAATCTTCTCCGTCGTGACCGTGTCAGTGATGGAGCGTTTGGACTCCGGGCGGGCCTTCGCTGCGTAGTACGTTGATGGGGCGATCGGCAGCTGTTTGCAGATCGGCTCGACCCCGTATTCGTCCTTGTGCTGATCGATGTAGGCGATCATCGTCGTAAGGGGCGGTCGAGCTCCGCCGCGAAGAAAGCCGACGCCGATTTCAGGATCCCGTTGGCCCGGCGCAACTCAACGACTTCGCGTTCGAGCGACGCCAACCGGGCAGCGTCATCGGTTGTTGTCCCCGGCCTCAGGCCTTGATCGATCTCGACGGTACGCAGCCAGCCACGGATTGTGTCCGCCGGGATGCCCAGTTGAGCACCGATCCTGGTACACGCGCCCCGCCGACCGCTAGGGTCCTTCTGCGCGTCCGTCACCAGACGGACCGCCCGCTCACGAAGCTCATCGGGATACTTCCTAGTGCTCCGTGTTAATGGTTTGTTTGCGTTTCATCTTGCCCAGGAGGTACTCCGCTGACTTGGTCCAGGTGAA
>NZ_AZRY01000244.1 GCF_000520515.1 Arthrobacter sp. H20 | reverse complement strand
AGCAGCATCATGCAGCCAAATTCAACCAATCAATAAAACAATCGGTATCAACAAACATGGCACACTATTGAGTTCTCAAACAACAGACACACCCGGCACCAAACAGAACCAAACAGTCCCACCATCGCTCCGGAGCAACTTTTCAAACTTACCCGAACTCGGAAGCTTTAGCAAATCAACATATTTGCGATCTGCAGCTCAACCGGACGGATCCCAACCCGCCGTAATCACACGCAAGAAGCATGCCATTTCCAGGCTGTTTGTAAGGGTCGGTCGCTATTTTTCCGCAGAAGCGGCGGCGACTCGTTCTACTTTACACACCACTTTGAGCCTAGACAAATCGTCATACTCCAGCCCGCTCAACGCACTCCGCACACCGGGTAATCCCAGCAACGGCGGGGATTAGCGCCGCCAGTCATTCTCCCCACCGGATAGCATTCGGCCTACCGCTCGACGTCGGCCCTACGTGCCGTGCATCACTATGCAGGCGGCAACACCACACTGGCCGCCCTGGTCTTAGTGCCCAGCGTTATGACCATGTTGCCGCAGCTTCCCCTTGCACCGGGCCGCCGCGAGGTGTTCTTCATGAGACTAACGTCCGGGGGGTTACCCGTGTCAGCGATGGTCATATCGTGAACCGTTTCGCGAGCTTGGCGTCTAGCGGTCGTTGCAACACCTGACTATTTAGGAGTTGCAACTAGGGCGTGTCTCCTAATTCTTTGAGCCAAATAGTGATGGCTCGGAGTACGACTCCTCCGCGGTAGGTGAGGGCGAGTTTGTCGTACCGGGTGGCCAGACCGCGCCATTGTTTGAAGGTGTTGAAGGAACGTTCAACAACGTTGCGCCGTTTGTAGGCTTCCCTGTCGAGACCGACGGGTCTTCCACCACTGCGGCCGCGGCGTTTACGGTTCGCTTGCTGGTCGGAGCGTTCCGGGATGACCGCCTGGATCCCGCGGGAACGCAGGAGGTTCCGGTTAGCTTTGGAAGAATACGCCTTATCTCCCAACGCCCGGTCCGGCCTGGTCCGAGCCCTGCCTTTGCCTATCCGCGGGACGTGCAACGCATCGAGCAAGAGCGGAAACATTGGTGAGTCCCCGCCCTGGCCCGGTCCGATGAGCATCACCAACGGCCGCATTTTCCCGTCGCAGAGATGATGGATTTTCGTCGTCAACCCGCCACGGGAGCGGCCGATCGCGTGGTCAGGAGGCTCCTCGCGCAGTTTCATGTAATTCGACAGGTCCCCCTGTGGTGCGCGGAAGGTTGGTTGCGTGTTGGTGAGCCCGGTTCACTGTCGAGTCCACGGAAACCTCCCAATCGATCATCCCTACCGCGTCTGCTTCTGCCAGTAACTGGGTGTGGATCCTGTCCCAGGTGCCATCGCTGCTGAACCGGCGGTGGCGTTTCCACACCG
>NZ_KI914758.1:636-1347 GCF_000520515.1 Arthrobacter sp. H20 | reverse complement strand
TCGAGTCGTGCCCCGGTGTGGGGGTGGGTGAGGATCCGGGTGAAGGATGGTGCGTGTCCGGCGAGTTGGCGGGCGGTGTCGGGGTCGATGGGCCCGTAGCCTTCGAGTTCGCCCGGGGCGTCACCGCCGAGGAGCGTCATTACCGGGACGGTGACGAACACTTTCGCCTGAACACCTTGAACACCTTGAACACCTTGAACACCTTGAACACCTTGGACACCCTGGACACCCTGGTGGCTGGCTCCGCCGGCACTCTCGGCTGGGCCCGCGGTGGTGAGGACGTCTGTGAAGACGTCGGCGCGTAACTGGGTGAGGGTCCGTGGCTCGTCGGGGCTTTGCAGATGGCGGGCGGCGGTGTCGACGCGGTGGAAGATCCCTGCGGCGTGGGTGACGGGTAGGTACGCTTCGAGCCAGGCCATCCCGTCGTGGGCAGGGTTGAGTTGCAGCAGCCGCCCCTGGCGGTGTCGGGGTCGATGGGCCCGTAGCCTTCGAGTTCGCCCGGGGCGTCACCGCCGAGGAGCGTCATTACCGGGACGGTGACGAACACTTTCGCCTGAACACCTTGAACACCTTGAACACCTTGAACACGGGTGGGTGAGGATCCGGGTGAAGGATGGTGCGTGTCCGGCGAGTTGGCGGGCGGTGTCGGGGTCGATGGGCCCGTAGCCTTCGAGTTCGCCCGGGGCGTCACCGCCGAGGAGCGTCATTACC
>NZ_KI914758.1:0-536 GCF_000520515.1 Arthrobacter sp. H20 | reverse complement strand
GGTGGAAGATCCCTGCGGCGTGGGCGACGGGTAGGTACGCTTCAAGCCAGGCCATCCCGTCATGGGCAGGGTTGAGGTACACGCGGCGGTCCTGAACCGCTTTCCTGTGCCGGACGGTGATCGAGTCCGGGTCCAGCGTTTCGCGTAACCGTTGAGCCTGGTAACAAAATTTCGCGACAGTGGTGTTACACGCCATCGCGACCAGCTGGGCCTCGAAGGCCACAGCCAGAGCAGGGACGGTATCGGGGATGCTGATGGCCTCTCCAACGACAGCCCACGCGTGGCGTTTGGAGAATCTGCCGTCCTCCAACGCGGCGAGGGTGGCCTGGTAGTCGCGGGTGAGGAATTCGCTGGTATCGAGGGGGGTGTCAAATAGTCTGTGTAAGCGGTCTTCTTGAGACGAAGGAGTTTCATTGTGAGCATGACCGAGACCGATGGAAAGAACATAGGGATCGCGCCGGACTCGGTGCCTGCTGCGCGGGCACTGCGTAAGGAGTTGTTTTCCGATGAAGTGATCGATCGGCTGATGTCGCGGG
>NZ_AZRY01000241.1 GCF_000520515.1 Arthrobacter sp. H20 | reverse complement strand
CATGATCGGCCACACCAACCAGCTCGTCATCCCCACAACAACCATGGAGGACCGCGCAGAGGCCGCGAAACTCACCCTGCAAACCCTCGCCGCACGAGATGAACACTCAGCCCAGTTGGCCGCGAACGCGGTAGTCATCATTTCCCAATGGAAAGCCGAGGACGGCGAAGAAGCCCGCCGAATTGCAGACGGATTCGCGCCACTGGTGCGCCGCGTCGTCACCGTCCCCTACGACCAGGCACTCAAAGCCGGACGCATCCGCACAGGCTGCACAAAACCAGCTACGCAACGTGCCTGGCTAGCAGCAGCCGCAGCAGTAGCGCAGGGATTGTGAGCGCAGTATGGACGGCGACACGCCGAAACATGTCCCACTTAACTCAATCAGATTCAGGTTGGATCGGGGGTACAGCTTCAACCGGAAGAGGGACCATGGCACAGCGCAGCAAAGGCACACGCCACGTCATCACTGCACGCTTGCCGATCAACGACGCCGAAAAATTGGCAGCTGTCGTTGCGGCTACTGATGAAACCAGGAGCGATCTAGTCGCGAGACTAGTGCACAGCTACCTGAAAACTGTCGACCTCGACCACATCAACGGACAGGAGGCCTTGCCTATCGCCAAGGCCAGTTAAACGAAGAAGGCCCGCCATGTAGGCGGGCCCTCATATCAAGTTATTCAGCTCTTCACCCCAAAGCTTGCCGGCGACCGGGTGAAGGGCCTCTATAAACACACCCTCCGGACGGAGAGGCCTTTATGCTGCCCACTCTACACGCAATCGCTTTTACTGAAATAGATTTAGCTACGCCGCGCCGTAAAATCCGGGGCCGGTACCGTGCTCTCGGCGCTGAGCTAACCGTTGTCCCTGAGGACCACAAACGCACCGACCAGCCGCTTGACGGCGGCATCCTCGGGCCGGTCCCGCGTAGCCCGTTCCGCCGGATTCCCCGCGAGCTGGAGACAGACCCCGAAGTAATCAAGTGGGCGATCCCGCCGGGAAGCGTGCGCGGCGCACACGGCGACCAAGTGATAGCCCGCCTCCGATTCATCCTCTCCGAACTCAGGATGAAGGCAGACGGCCAGCGCAACCACTTAGCCGCAATGACCTGTCTCGTCGCGCACGCCAACTACGAGACGATGACCACTCGTCCAGGCTGGGAAGCCATAGAGAAGGCCACAGGCTGCACACCCCGCTCTGTTGCCCGGTACATCGAGCACTTCATCCAGTGGGGCTTGTTAGGCCGTGTGGCAGGCGGCAGGAGTGCCGAGTGCTCTCCCCCGGATAAGAACGGCGAACGCCACGCAGAAGCCGCTGTCTACGTGCTCTGTGTGCCTCACGATCTAGGTCTTGCACCCGCACCAGAAGAAGAAGCTGGGGATATAAATGTCACCCCTCCCGCCGTAGGCGGTACTCACCTTTATGTTAAAAACTTAACTCCTACACAGGCGCGCGAAAGAACCTCAGAGGACGCGGCTCCGCCCCGACAGATCAACATTGCCGCCGCAAGCTGCGAGGACGGTCCCGTAACGCCGTATCGACCAGAGCTGTGCTGGCCCAGCCATGTAACGCCAACCCGCCAAATACAGCGTCTAGCGGCAGCGACCGAGATCTGGCACCGCACCCCAGGTTTCCGCAGAATGTCGCACAAAGACCTGGCATCGAGTCTGCGAGAAGCTTTCCTCGCTGGCTGGACCGTTGCCGATATCGAACACGCTCTAGCGTGGACCCCGGACGGCACCCGGTGGCCTGACAGCGGCATCCCCGACGTAGTGCAGAGCTTCAACCACCACGCCTGCGAACGGTTACGCGGCTGGATCAGAAGCCGACTCGACGGCTGGAGGACCAGCCAAGGCGAGCTGCTGCGCTCCCCCGATCAGCGAGCCGAAGCCGCCCACCAAGAAGCAACCGCCCGGCAGGCAATCGAGCGCCGCCGCACGCTGGAAGAACAAACCCAACGGGCCGCGCAAATAGCCGCAGGAACTCCCATGCCCCTGCCCTGGCGGCTACGCCTCGCAGAACAAATCGAACAAGCTGCCCAAGACCGGCAAAAGCAGTTCCCCACCTAGAGAACTTGCTTTCATGCATGCATGAAAGCA
>NZ_AZRY01000240.1 GCF_000520515.1 Arthrobacter sp. H20 | reverse complement strand
ACCGGACTCGTGGTGCCGGCGCTGCGGAGCCCAAGGCACTGCACGGGACATGGTGACCCGCCGCCTGGCGCACGAACCGTTCGGCTGGCGGCCAACGACGCTGCTGATCCGGGTCCGCCGCTACCGGTGCACCGGATGCGCTCACGTGTGGCGGCAGAACACCGCTAAGGCCGCCGAGCCGCGGGCGAAACTCTCCCGACGGGGTCTGCGCTGGGCGCTGGCCGGGATCGTGTGTCAACACCTCACCGTCGCCCGGGTCGCCGAGGGCCTTGGGGTGTCGTGGAATACCGCGAACACCGCGGTCCTGGCCGAGGGAAAGCGGGTCTTGATCGATGACCCGCTCCGGTTCGAGAGGGGTGAAGGTGATCGGCGTCGATGAGCACGTGTGGCGGCATACCCGCCGCGGGGACAAGTACGTGACCGTCATCATCGATCTCACGCCGATTCGCGAAAAGACTGGGCCGTCAAGGTTGTTGGACATGGTCGAGGGCCGCTCAAAGGCCGTGTTCAAGCAGTGGTTAGCCAAACGCCCACAGGCGTGGCGGGACGGGGTGGAAGTCGTCGCCATGGACGGATTCACCGGCTTCAAAACCGCGGCCGCCGAGGAGCTTCCCAGCGCGGTGGCGGTCATGGACCCGTTCCACGTCGTCCGTCTCGCCGGGGACGCGTTGGATGGGTGCCGACGCCGGATCCAGCAAGCTACCTGCGGTCACCGCGGACGCAAGGGCGACCCGCTCTACAGCTCACGGCGGACCCTGCATACGGGGGCGGACCTGCTCACCGACAAACAGGAACAACGCCTCACCGACCTGTTCACCACGGACACTCACGTCCAAGTCGAGGCAACCTGGGGCATCTACCAGCGGATGATCGCTGCCTACCGGCACGAGGACCGGGCCCGAGGACGCGAGTTGATGCAAGCACTTATCGAATCGGTCAGCGCCGGTGTCCCGGCCGCGCTCACCGAGATCCGCACTCTGGGCCGGACCCTCAAACGCCGGGCCGCCGACGTCCTGGCGTACTTCGACCGGCCCGGCACCAGCAACGGACCCACCGAAGCCATGAACGGCCGCCTCGAACACCTCCGAGGCTCAGCCCTGGGCTTCCGCAATATCGCCAACTACATCGCCCGCTCACTCCTGGAAACCGGCGGCTTCAGACCCCGACTACACCCTCAATTATGAAGAGCCCCTTTATGCAGTAGGAGCAGTCGCCGTCCTGGGCGCTGCGTCAGTCGCAGCACCGGCGGTAGCAACCGAAACCGCCGATACTGCCTCATTGTCAGTCCTGCACGCGGTCCCCGACCTGACAGTCGACGTCTACGTCAATGGTGACCTGACCCTCGACGACTTCACCCCCGGTGAACTCGCTGGGCCGCTGGAACTTCCTGCCGGGGACTACGAGTTGGCCATTACAGCCGCTGACGCTGCTGATGCCAGTGAACCAGTGATCGGCCCCGTCCCAGTGACCCTGGAAGCCGGCGGAAACTACACTGCCACGGCCAACCTCGACGCCGAGGGCGCCCCGACGGCGAACTTCTACACCAACGACGTCTCAGCTGTGGAGGCCGGACAGGCACGGCTGACGGTCCGGCACACCGCAGCTGCCCCAGCGGTTGACGTGCTCGCTGGTGACGCGGTGGTAGTCGAGAACCTCAGCAATCCCGACGAGGCAACCCTGACCACCGACCCCGGAACTATCTCTGCGGCTGTCGCCGCGACTGGCACCACCGACCCAGTGATCGGCCCAGCCGACCTGACCCTCGGTGAAGGTACAGCGACAATCGTCTACGCCTGGGGAAGCCTTGAGGACGGCAACCTCGCCCTCGCCACCCAGGTGATTGAGGGACTGCACTCCGACCCCGCAGCCGTGCCTGGTGCACAGGCTGGACCGGCTCAGGACAACACCGTCGCCATCCTCGGAGCAGGGGCCCTCGGCCTGGTGCTGCTCTCCGGCGCAGTGGTAGCCGCCCGGGTCCGGACCGCCCGCGCCGGTAACTAAACCAGTGCTGGCAGGGTGGGGGCACCCTCTCGCTCCCTACCCTGCCCGCCTGTCTCCTGAACCGTTTCCAGTTTGTGGGACACCACGTATTTAGGCTGCA
>NZ_AZRY01000239.1 GCF_000520515.1 Arthrobacter sp. H20 | reverse complement strand
TCCACCTGTGGGCGGGTGGAGCCCCAAGGAGTGAGCTCAAAGCCGTCCACCTGTGAGTGAACTGCTGTTCCACGGCACATCTGGTCAAGCTGACATATTGGGACGTTATCGGCGTTACACTGAAAAGTGTCAGGCAAACCCTCAGCAGTCCCGGGTATGCGCGGCTGGCTCTTGAGGCATCGCTTGCTATTGCCCACACCGAACCCGAGGTCCAAACCGTTCCGGCTACCATCAGCCCCGAGAATGTGGCATCTCGCACTCTTGTAGAGGACTACGGGTTCGAAATAGTCGGTGAACAGTAGGATGAGGAAGACGGTTTAGAGATCATCTTCGAGATCAACACCTGAAAATTTTCAAGCCTCCACCAACGATTTGCTCGGGATATCTCCGGCCCTTGGGTACATTGAGCGCACTATCCTGTGCCTTCGGACAACATTCGCGGCTCGCCTTCGGTAGCCGTAACGGCCCCAGAAAATGCCCTGTCATTGGCAGGTTTCAGCGGAACAGGGGGAGCTCATTGGTCGCTCAGCAGTGCACCTCTGACGGTTGCTCCAACCAGGCAGCCTTCACGACGAGGACGAAGCCGGCTTGGTGTGAGCCGTGTCTAGTAGCGATGCTGGGTGAGCTGAACATGAACCCGGTGACTGCCTTTCCCGGGAAGGACAAGCGTTGGCGGACGCGCTGCCGTCTCTGTCAGGCGGAGTGTGACTACAAGCTCGATTACCTGCTCGAGTTGCAGACGCGCAGCGAGCCCTCCTGCCGTCGGTGCTACTGGATCCAATGGACCGTCATGAGCGACCGGCTTTCCGGCACGGTGCATCCCGTGAGTATGGAACAGGTGGCCGCGCACCTCGAGGCACATGAATTTGAACCAGTTGAGGAGCTTTTCGATCTGCCGAGCGGTGGTTGGCCTGTCATCACGCGCTGCAAGCTCTGCGGTGTCCAGTCGGCGGAACGCATGGGGGACGTCGGGTGGGGCTGTGTCTGCACCCGTAACAGCAAGCCACGGTCCTCTCTGGTGGGCAGGACCCGCGGCGAGAAGAAGCTGTTCGTCGAATCCGGTAGAGAAGCATTGGGCTGGTGGGACCACAACCTCAACGAGCCGTCAGTCCTGGCCACCGTGGCAGAGCAAGCCAAAACGCAGGGGCACTGGAAATGCCCGACCTGCACCCACTCGTTCACCTCTTCGGTCGCCTCGATGGTTGCCCTGCCCAGGTGCCCTGAGTGCACGAGCCGAGACAGCGAGGACTGGGGCGCCGAGCGGGATCGGCTCAAGGTCACGCCGGTCTCCGATGTTCCGGAGCTACTGGCAGCTTGGAACGACGAGGCCGATCCGGGAACCGTCATGGTCCTTAGTCATCGGACGCGGAAGTTCCAATGCCAGAATGGCCACAAGCCGAAGGTGACACCGACGGCGTACTTTCAATCGGGGTGCCAGTTTTGCCGCAGGACTGAGCAGCCAGAGACCCAGCGCGCGACCCTTGCCGAAGCGCAGCCGGAGGTTGCCGGCCAATGGCACCCGACGTTGAACGGCAGGTGGACGCCGGAAAAGCTCGGCCCTGACTCGAAGAGAACGGCGCATTGGCTCACTGATTGCTGCGGCCACGAATGGGCGGAACCCGTACGCAACCGGAACAAGTACCAGCGCCAGCGCTGCCCGCAGTGCCGAACGATCCTCGATTCACTCGGCTACGTGGACCCGGGCCTGGCCGCCGAATGGGATCTGGAGAACCCCACAACGCCCTGGCACGTCAGGCCACACGGGCAGACGAGCTTCCTGCCCCGCTGGATCTGCTCAGTCGACTCCGCACACCGGTGGGAGGCCTCCCTGACATCTCGGTCCGGTGGTTCCGACTGTCCGGAGTGCAAGCAGGCCGGCAAGTCTCGCGTCGAACTGCAGCACCTCGATGCAGCCAAGGAGGTGTTCGCCATCGTGAAGTCCGGAGCATTCGTCCGCAGCGACGCCTTCGAGACACGAAAGCGCTGGTCGGTAGACATTCTGGTCGAGCACGACGGGCACACCATCGCCGTCGAGTATGACGGCGCGTACTGGCACAGCCCGGAAGCCAAAGTGGAGGTGGACCGGCGCAAGAGCCTGGACCTCTTGGCCGCGGGCTACCGCGTAGTCCGCCTTCGGGAGGACGACCTTCCATCCTCGGTATTGGATCGCCCGACTATCTCGAGCTGCAGGTCTATTCGGCGGCTCCGCGGCCTGCGGACACTATTTCCAGGATCGCAGCATGGCGGGCTCCCACGCGCGGGGATGGTCGGTAGTGCGGACTCACGCGGTCCATGGACGGGATCCGGCACGACCCTATTCCTACAAGCCGAACTGCAGTACCCAGTGTCCGCAGGCCGATCGGCTTT
>NZ_AZRY01000238.1 GCF_000520515.1 Arthrobacter sp. H20 | reverse complement strand
CTCAACGACCGGCCCCGCAAAACACTCGGCGGGATCACCCCCGCACAAGCCATGGAACGACTACTATTCGAACCAGGCAAACCCATCGTTGCAACGACCGCTTAAATTCGCCGATCCCCCACCACGACACGATCGGCTCAGACAGTGGCACCGGTCACTTCTCGGCCGACGATCATAGCTAAGAGGTCATCGAGAGTTCCGTGGCACTTCTCCAACTCAGGTAGGGGGTAGAACGTGCTGGTGGTCTCAAGGTTGTTGATGACTTCGTCCGGCGAATGCAGGATTGTCCTCCTGCCTTGAGCGATCGCGATGCCAAGCTCAACATGGGTGCCCTTCCCGCCTGGAAGCAGGATCACGACGACGTCGGCACCCATCACTCCATCTCTCTCACGCTGCCCGATGGAGCGCAGATCCCCTAAGGCCACATTCTCGGGCGGGTCCACCGATGGGTTCGGCGATCAGCTGGGCCTCCCTCCGCAGGAGGCAATGAACTCCTCAAGAGCTCTGGCACCCCTAAAGTGGTGCGCATTAAATCCCAAACCTTCAGCGCTCCGAGTGTTGATCAGAGTGTCGTCGACGAAAAGGCAACGGTCACCTGGGATACCGAGTTCCACAAGCACTGCCTTGAAAGATTCAGGAGAGGGTTTCGCTATGCCAATGACACTGGAGTTGAAGATTAGGTCAAATTCGTCGGTGAGATCAAGGCATGACAAATCAGAGTCAAGTCGGGTCGTGGCATTACTAAACAGTGCGACGGTCCGCCGCTTTCGTACCCGTCGGACAATGTTGAGCACCACCTCATTGACCATTCCCGCATGGCTCGACCATTGCGCCACCGCCTTCTTGGCATCTGTTCCGTAATGCGTTTCCAATTTGTCAGAGATTCCTCCCCGCCATTGGCCATCCGTGATCGCCCCGGTAATTGCGTTCTGCAGCATTTTGGTATCGCCGAATGCCACCGCTGCGAGACTACCGGCGGGAAGGTTGTTGTCCCGTTCAGCATCGGCCATAATCGCTGGATCCCAAATCCTCAGGACACCATCGAGGTCAAGGACGAGAGCCTCGAGTGGTTTCGACAGGGCTTCGGACGTGGTCGCGGTGCCCGCATCATTTCCCATGACCAAAGGCTACCGGTTCGTGGGAGCGCGGAGTTTGGTGAGCTCGTCCCCCTCTGCATTCGTTCGATCACGGAGCTTCGGCCCGCCTTGCACCTCGCCTGCTGCCCTTTAGCCCATCCCCCACCGCGACACATTCCAGCTACTCCCCCAAGACAAAAATCCCATATATGTGGTTTGCAGCGGTAAGTGGCATGGTTTCCGCACCGTTTTACGGCCGATCGACGCGCATAAGTGGACCGGGTATCGGCGTGCGCCGGTCGGGATCAGACCTGCAAAGTCTCGCTCGGTGGGGGCTCATCCTTGTTTGAGGGCTTCTGCGTCCCGAGGATGAGAAACGTAATGCCCACAGTGAAGAACGCAATCCAGGACGTCGTCCCCGAAAACATCATTGCAACCGCAAGAACAAGGAACACGATCCCGATCGGCAGGAATGTTCCGCTCCCGCCCTTCGCTCGGCCGTTCGACTCCGACATCGGTTTTCCGTCACGGTCCATGTGGCAGACACTACGTCGGTGATCAGCAACGCGCAACGGTGTCATCGGGCGTCGGCGTGCATGTGAGCGACCATGTGAGCGACCACCCCATTTGTTCTCGCACCCGACCTGCGGACCTTCATCCACAGGCATGAAGGTCGCTGCGGCAGAGCGCGCTCCGAGGGATCCTTCACCGGACAAGTGACGCCGGACGCTGTTCCCGTCGGGTTCTCAAGAAGGCAAGGAGCCCAACGAGGAGGAGCGTGGGTATGCCGATCGCGCTGACCAGAAGAAGCGTATTGACCAGCCACGACGACTGTCCTGCATCTGCCAAGGCAATTCCTCGACCAAATGCTCCCATGAGCACCATGCCCAGCAGGCCCACAAGACCGAACGACACTGCGGTGACCCAGGCCGCCGTCGGATGGTCACTTCCACGACTCCACCCCTGACCGAAGAGGACCACGGTTCCGGCGTATGCGATGAACCCCAAGAGCAGGAGAGCGGACACAATCAGCTGGGGAGCCATGAAGATGCTCGCGCTGACCGCTGCTGCAAGGAGACCGGCCGAGAGGCCAGCGAGCATCCATGCACGAGAGAAGCTGGGGTGCGTGGTTCTCAATCTCACCGCTAGGACCCAAGAACCCGCGACTGCCGCAGGTATGACCAGGAAGGGGACCACCGCGACAGCGAGCAATCCCAATCCGACAAAAACGACGGCCATCACGCGGTTTCCGGCACCGGTCATTTCATTCCCCCAACTTTATGTTGGACCGACTGTACCCGCGGCATGTTGACTTAGTAGTGGGCCGCGCGGACAGTCCGTAAGCCGGCCGTTCAGCGACCTCACTGACTTCGGAGGCTCGACTCTCGCCCGCGCTAGAGCATCGAAGTACGTTTACCTCGCTCGCTGAGAATGTGCGGACAGGCGCCATCATGAGAATGTGCGGACAGGTGCCATAAGTGCAACGTCGGTTTCGGCCGCGACCAGGCTGGGCGATGCCTCGGAAAACTACAGTTTTCCAAGACACGCACTCATCACCGTCGAAGCC
>NZ_AZRY01000237.1 GCF_000520515.1 Arthrobacter sp. H20 | reverse complement strand
AAAAGGTCCCATCAGACTCCCCTGAGATATTTTTTCTGTAAATATCCCGGAATATCGGCATCACGGCCGGACACAATGCAGAGGAGCACAATGAGACTACGGGTCGGAATAATCGGCGCAGGCCCCAGCGGACTGGCGCAATTGCGCGCCTTTGAAGCTGCGCGAAAACTCGGTGCGGAAATCCCTGATATCACCTGCTTCGAAAAGCAGGCAGAGTGGGGCGGACAGTGGAATTACAGCTGGCGTACAGGACTCGACGAGAGTGGTGAGCCCGTTCACGGCAGTATGTATCGCTTGGTGTCAAGCGGTGGTAGCAACATTGTCGTTGAGTAGTTTGGTAAAGACTTCTCGTGGGGTGAGGTAGCCGAGAGTGGCTCGGGGCCGGTCGTTGAGCTCGTCAGCGATGGCGTCGAGGTAGGGCTGGTGGCTGGTGATCTCGATGCCTTTGGGCAGATACTCGCGGATCAACCCGTTGGTGTTCTCGTTCGACCCGCGTTCCCACGGCGAGTGGGGGTGCGCGAAGTACACGGGCAGGTCCGTGGCCACGGTGAGCTGGGCGTGGCGGGCCATCTCCGTGCCTTGGTCCCAGGTCAAAGAGCCGCGCATCAGCGCCGGCAGGTCATTAACCCGGTCGATGAACACATCCGCCAGGCCGGTAGCCTTTTTCCCCTCCGGTAGGCCCAGCATGATCAGGAACCGGCTCGAGCGCTCCACCAGGGTAGCCACCGCGCTCTTGCCCGCCCGACCGATCACCAGATCCCCTTCCCACGACCCCGGGACCCGCCGGTCCGCAGCAGTCTCCGGGCGGTCATCGATGCTGACCATCCCGATGATCCGCCCACCGGTGCGCTCACCCACAGGTTTACGACGCTTCCTGACGGTGCGCTTGGACTGCAGCAGGATCGCCTCCCGAGCCAACTCGCCCTTGGGCATCGCGTAGATCCACTGGTAGATCGCTTCATGGGACACGGTCCGGCCTTGCGCGTCGGGGGATTTGATCATGGTCTCCACGGTGGAGTCCCGAGCCTCTAAGTGCAAACGGCCCGCGATCTGACGCGGTGTCCTGGACCTGAGCAGGTCCGCTTTCACCCGGACCATCAGAACCAGGTCCGCGTCGATCTTGCGGACTTGCGGACGCTTCCTGCGGTCTTCAGCCTTGCAGTCTGCGGCCACGGGTTTGTAGCCGCGGGTCTTCGTGGAGTTCCGGCGCCGTTCTCGCCACACGATCGTATGGTCACGGCCTATCTCCACCCCAATCTGACGGTCCGTGTGTCCTGCCCGGATCCCTACAGCGATGTCCGCCCGATCAGAAAACGTCAACACCCTGCGGCCCACCAGCAGCTCCCTCATTCGATTATGTTGTTGCTACGAGGCTATGACACCAAGTCGTCACCTTTGGTCCAATGGCCCCAAAAGAATGCCTTGAATTCTCGGATTACACCTTTGATGAGCATTTTGGCCACCCTATATCTTCATTTCCACCGCGCGCTGTACTTTTTGATTACATAAAAGGGCGGGTTGAAAAAAGCGATGTCAGACAGTATGTGCAGTTCAATACCGTTGCACGCTGGGTGAATTACAGCGACGACAGTGGTGAGTTCACGGTGATCGTTGCGGATGTCACCTCGGGAACAACATCACGTCATGTCTTCGATCGCCTGGTAGTGGCCAGTGGGCATTTTTCCACCCCGAATGTGCCCGAGTTTGCCGGGATCGACTCGTTTCCCGGCACACTGCTGCACGCCCACGATTTCCGCGGCGCCGAGGGGCTAGTGTAGCGTGTCGTTGATTCCTTTGGGGCTGATTGTTTGTCAGACTTGCGGCTCGTGTAGTCAACGCCAGGTATCAGCAGTTGGCTGATCACTACTCAACGGGAATCGTTCCGGCCCGGGTACGCAAGCCCCGCGACAAAGCCGCCGTCGAATCAGCGGTGCATGTGGTCAACAAGCGTGTGATCGGTTACCTGGTTGAAGAAGTCTGGACCACCGTCGATGACCTCAACTCCGCGATCACGGAACGGCTCGTCGAGATCAATGAGCAGATCCGGCGTGCTGATGGCACCACTCGGTGGGAACGGTTCGCCGCGGAGGAGGCACACCTGCTGCAGCCGCTTCCCGCCGAAGGGTTCGAGACTGTGGAGTGGAAGCAACTGAAGGTCGGACGGAATTACCACATCAGTTGTGACTCGCAGCATTACTCGGTGCCCTACACGTACGCCGGGCAGCTGCTACGCGTGCGGGTCACCTCCACAATGGTGACGATCTTCGATGCAGATCAGATCCTCTGCCAACACGTCCGCAGGCAAGGCCGGAAGGGACAGTATTCCACCGACGTGATCCATGCCCCCAAGCGGCATCAGAACATCGACGGCCTGTGGTCGAAGCAATGGTTCCTGGATCGGGCCCGGGGGTTCAGGGGTGTCAAATAGTCTGTGTAAGCGGTCTTCTTGAGACGAAGGAGTTTCATTGTGAGCATGACCGAGACCGATGGAAAGAACATAGGGATCGCGCCGGACTCGGTGCCTGCTGCGCGGGCACTGCGTAAGGAGTTGTTTTCCGATGAAGTGATCGATCGGCTGATGTCGCGGGTCGATGAGGACGGTGTGTCTCTGACGGGCGTCGGTGGATTCCTGCCGGAGTTGGTCAAGGCGGTCCTTGAGCGCGGGATGGGCGCTGAGCTGACCTCTCACCTCGGATATGAGCGCGGTGACCGGG
>NZ_KI914757.1:77188-89530 GCF_000520515.1 Arthrobacter sp. H20 | reverse complement strand
AGTAACTGGGTGTGGATCCTGTCCCAGGTGCCATCGCTGCTGAACCGGCGGTGGCGTTTCCACACCGTCTTCCACGACCCGAAACACTCCGGCAGATCCCGCCACGGGATTCCTGCCCGGAACCGATAAACGATGCCCTCAACGACCAGCCTGTGATTGTTGAAGGGGCGGCCCGGGCTTCCGTCCGAGCTCGGCATCAACGGCTCAATCCGAGCCCACTGAGCATCCGACAAAACAGCAATACGTGACATACCACCAGCATCCCAAAGACCTCACCGAACAATAAGGAGACACGCCCTAGTGCCGTTAGCCCGATCCCTAGTTGGACCGGGTAGGTGCCATCGACCACAATGTAGCCCGAGACCATGATCGCCACGACCACTGGGGCATAAGGCAGAAGCTCCAGCCCGACGGCGTAGCGGTGCCTGTCGTTGTCATCGCTCGGGTGCCGCGGTACTAACGGGGCGAGGGCGATGAGGGTAAAGGCGAGCATCCAGCCGATTACCAGCGGCGAACCGGTGACGCCGGTAACTCCCTCAAATGTCAGCCGTACGTACACGCTGTCGGTGATGGCGAGAACAAGTAACCCGCCGCCCATACAGAACCAGCGCAACCGGTCTCCGACTGGACGTCGGATACCCAGCACAAGCACCAGCGAAATGATGATGACGTCCACAACCGGGTAAGAGATACCGGTGAGCTGACCAATAAATTTCTGATCCGATGAACGGTAGGCGGGGCCGAGAACTGTCGCCCAGCTGATGAATAGCACTGTCGCGGCGATTACTCCGCCGTCGAGCAGCAGGTGAAGCCGTGAAACAAGAGTTGCGGGCGGGCGGGGGAAGAGCAAGAGGGCTGCAATGGCCGGGAGTGCGTATCCGATGAAACCGATATCGGCTATCGAGGGAAAGGGATACAGGTGGTCACGGGCCACGCCGAAATAGGTCCACGCGGCCATGCCGCCAAACCACACGAGCGTCGCCACCGAGAGCAGCCACCATGCCTTGGCAGCTGTCTTGTCGCGCCTTGCGCCTTGCGCAGCTGATGGCAGCGGCCAGGCTAAAGACGAGGAGGCTAATGTTCCCGAGGTTCTGAGCGACTGCTTCACCACTGTTCATGGTCAGGTAGCCGCCGATGATCACGACTGCCACTACAGCGGCGCCGGCTAACCACCAGATCCCGGGCCCCGGGTGCGTCGTCGGACCCTGCTGCTCGCTGGCGAAACTGCCCACAGAATCCCTTCAGCGCTCGGTAGGCCTGCCGAGCGCTGACCCTGTAGGTGACGATTCACCTGTGCTGTTCTGCCACTGTAACGTCTCACCACGGTCGAACCTGCCCAGTGGCGATCGTGGCACGCCGATTGGTGCCCAAGCGTGACTGCGGCCAGGAGCGGTTGGGCAGCGGCCGGTAGGCAATAATAGCCCAATGGGGAACTTTCGACGCCGCACATCTGTCCTGACCATCGCGACTCTCGCGCTCACCCTCGCTGCCTGCACCGACACTCGGCCGACAGCCGATGACGCGGCAGCTACCTTCGCCGATGGGCTCAGTGCTCTCGACGTCACCGGCTCTGCTTTCTCGACCGGGTCCGGCTCCGCGGTCAACGCGGAGCTCGCCGCCATCACGGCCGCCCTAGACCCGCTGACGCCCTCGGTGTCGGTCGGATCAGTGGAATCCTCGGCCGAGGACCAGGCCACAGTGCAGCTGAATCACGTGTGGGACCTGGATGAGGGCGACGCCGACTGGACCTACACCACCACCGCCGAGCTCTCACTGGTTGACGACGTTTGGCAGGTGGCCTGGGATCCAGCTGTAGCAGTGGACGGCCTTGCGGTGGGAGAAGTCCTGGCGGTGTCGTCTACCCCTGCCGCACGAGGTGACATTCTTGGCGCCGAGGGGGACGTACTGGTCACTGACCGCCCGGTGCTGCGCATCGGCATCGACAAAACCCAGCTTGAGGCCGGGCAGTTGACCACTTCAGCGCAGGAACTCGCCGATCTGGTGGGCGTAGACTCTGCGGGTTTCACCGCGCAGGTGGCCGGAGCCGGACCGGAAGCGTTCGTCGAAGCGATAGTGCTCCGCGATGAGGACTCACGGGAAGTGACCGATGAAGAACTCGACGACGTCCCCGGGGCTTTGGCCCTCCCTGATGAGATTGCCCTGGCACCCACCCGCAGGTTTGCCCGCGAGCTGCTGGGCTCGGTGGGACAAGCGAGCGCAGACATGATCGAGAAGTCCGAGGGAGAGTTGGAAGCCGGCGATATCACCGGTCTGTCAGGACTGCAGCTGCAGCACAATGGCCAGCTTGGTGGGACCCCCGGCCTGATCATCTCCGCAACGCCATCAGAACCTGCCGATGGCAGTGCGGGCGAACGCACCGTGTTCCTTGAGAAGGACCCGGTGGCCGGTGAACCCCTCAGCCTCACCCTCGATCGAACACTGCAGTCGCTCGCTGAGGACGTGCTCCAGGACGAGCCTTCGGCATCCTCCCTAGTGGCCATGCGGCCCTCGACCGGGAAAATCCTGACAGTTGCCAACGGCCCCGGTAGCGCTGGCCTGCAGACAGCACTGCTGGGGCAGTACGCACCCGGATCCACGTTCAAGGTCGCCACCTCCCTGGCTCTGCTCCGGGAGGGATTCACACCTGACTCACCCACCCAGTGCACGGAGGAGCTTGTCGTCGACGGCAGGTCCTTCAACAACGCGAGTACCTTCCCTGCCGCATTCCTCGGGGAGATCCCCCTGTTGCAGACTTTCGCCCAGTCCTGCAACACAGGCTTCATCGCGACGCGTGACGTTACCTCGCAGGCGGAGCTCGCCTCAGCGGCCGCTGACCTCGGGGTGGGCATCGCGGCGCCCATCGGCATTCCCGCATTTTTCGGGTCGGTGCCAGAGGCCGCCGAGGGCACGGCGCACGCTGCATCGATGATCGGGCAGGGCGAGGTGCTGGTCTCACCCCTTGCACTCGCGGTGATGACAGCGAGCGTTGGGGCGGGTGAGCGCGTTACACCGACCCTGATCACCTCCGACTCGGACGAAGAGGCGACAGCTTCACCATCTCCACCGGGCGAGCCCAGCGCCCTCACCGCCGATGAGGCCGAAACCCTGCGAACCCTGATGGCCGCCGTCGTCATTGAAGGTGGCGCTAACCTGCTTGCTGACGTGCCCGGCGAGCCGGTGCTTGCGAAGACGGGCACCGCTGAGTTCGGTGACGAAGACCCGCCCCGGACCCACGCGTGGATCGTTGCACTGCAGGGCGACCTGGCTGTGGCGGTTTTTGTGGAGGACGGCGACCTGGGCTCCACCTCCGGCGGCCCGCTCATGGACGCTTTCCTGCGGGGGGCCGCAGGGTAGCCTGTCAGGCTTTTCCCATGGTCGGTCGACGACGATCGTGGAATGGCCATCGACAACTCAGCACTTTCCCCTACCCGGGGTATCACCGGCACCCGCACGGGGTCACGACGACGCCTGGCGCTGATTCTTGCAGTGCTGCTGCTCATTGTCGGCAGCTGGACCTATGGTCTGCTCATGGGCAAGGAGACTCACAGCGTTCCGCTCGGTGCATCTGCGCCGATAGAAGGCGGATTGGGCCGTATCAACGGCATCATCCCCCTTGAATCCGACAAGTGGATGCCACCCGGCGGCGCCAGGGAACTTGGAAGACCCGGCCCGGAAGGCTCCCACCGGGTCAGGGTGCTGCTGGAGCTGACTGCGCTTGAACCCGGCGGCGTCGACTTCGCCGCCGACGAGTACATAGTCGCTGGGGTGGGAACCCGCCCGTATGACGTTATGTGGGCGGAGGTCGAATCGGCGTCACTGGCCCAGGGTGAAACCCTCACGGCAGTCCTGGTGTTCGAATTGCCAGACCAGGCAGTCCTGCTGACCCTCGAGAATGACGACGGCGCAAGCCTTTCCCTCGGCACTGGCCACCATTCCGGAGCGCAGTGACAACACCCCAATTTTAGGGGGTATGTGACCCCCAACTGGGGCTTCTAGGAGGCTGGCCGAGGGCGGATCATTTAGGCATCCAACCTAGGGGAAATCATGGAGACTATCAGCCCACCCGACACGAACCGTCCCGGCCCAGTGCCCGTCCAGCTATCAGTCCAGATCATCGGCAAGCTCCGGATCCGCCGCGGCGAAACCATCCTGGAAGCCCAGGATTTCGGCGGCCCGAAACCCCGTCAAATTCTCGAAATTCTGTTGCTCACTCTCGGCACGCCAGTTTCGAAAGACCGGCTGATCGAACAGCTCTGGGCCAGCCACCCGCCCGCCGAGGCCATGGGCACACTGGAGAGTTACGTCAGCGTGCTGCGTCGACACCTTCAGCCGGGCGCAGGAAAAGCGGGCCCCCTGCGAACAGCCAATGGCGGCTACCTCATGGACCCTTCGCTGGTGGATCTTGATCTGGACCGCTTCAATTCGCTGATGCGATCGGTGCAGGCCTCCTCGCCCCAGGCTGGATACCCCTTGCTTCAGCAGGCCCTCGAGTTAGCCGTTGAGCCGTTGCTTGCCGACGAGCTTCGACCGGAATGGGCGCAGGAGGAGCGCACCCTGCACTCCGCCCGGGTCACCACCGCGCTGTTGTTGGCGGCAGATACAGCCAGTGTTTTACTGAGGCCGACGGACGGTATCCGTTGGGCCCAACGTGTTCTGGAGACCGACCCTCTCAATGAGAACGCCTGGACGGCGCTGGTGCTGGCGCTGGAGCAGGATGGGCGGCACACCGACGGGCTCCAGGCGTACGAGCGGTGCCGGCGTTCGCTGGATCTTGAGCTCGGCTGTGCACCTGGGCCAAAGCTTCGGGCGGCCCAGACCAGACTGCTCCAGGCTACGGCTGAAGGCCAATCGGAATTGGCTGATGTGCTCTCAGCCCTTCTCCTACTGCACAACCAACTGGACGGCCATGCAGGTCAAAATTCAGTCTCGTCCGAGCCCACGATCGAAAAGGCCGTCCGAATTGCCGGCGAGGTGTTGTCCTGCTTCCTTCAAAAAGCACTCGCAACCAGCTAGTCCATCGCAGCAGAGGAGCCCCGCAGCCTGGCTGCGGGGCTCCTCTGCTGCGATGGACTACTTATTGACCACCGTGATGGGCCCCGCCGTCCCGCCAACAGTGGATTCGATCCAGATGGTGCCCGGATTGCTGGTTCCTGCCGCCGCGTTGCGCAGCCGAAGGCTGAACACCCCTCCGGTTTGAGGTGCGGCCGCGGCTGTCACCGCTATCTGGCCTAGCACCGGCCCCGTCGCGCTGCCGCGATGAACTGTGATTGTGCTCCCAACCACTGAACTTGTTCCACCGATCCGCAGATCTCCCGCCCGCCATTGCGCCAGGCTTACCGTGACCCGATCCGGCACCGGCGTTACTGACACCGTGTCAGTTCGCGTCCCGGCCTCAGAGGTCACTGTCAGCCGAAAGGTGAGGGGGCTGTTGGTCATCGGCGTCCTGAACACCGGGAGTGAGAAACTCGGTGACGCAGTCTCCGCGTTGGCTAGTGTCACCGCGTTGGGATCGGTCGGCCCCGAGAGGACCTGCTGCCACAGATAGGTGGCTCCGCCAGCTGTGGAACGGGTGCCATCCAAAGTGACAGTTGTTGCACTTACGCGCCGTTCAACAACCTGGTCAGGCCCCGCGTTTGCCACTAGCTCGCCGAGCACGGTTACCGGTGAGCTCTTCGGCGAAACGGGACCAAAACCGTTAACGTTTCCGGCGCTGACAGTGAACTGATACGCGGTGTCAACGGCCAGTCCGTCGTACACCAGTGATGTGGCGTCACCCGGAACGGATCTGACCCCACCGACGGCAACGCCGTCTGCGCTGTAGGCCTGCACCAGATACCCGGTAATGGCCAGTCCAGCCGCCCCGGGATCGGGTACTGACCAGTTCAGCGTCACACTGCCTACCCCAGCCACCGGGTCACCAGTTATGACGGGCGCCTCCGGAACGGGGTCATTGGTGATGGTGAAATCAGCTTCACCAGTATCAGAAGCGTTGCCTGAGGGATCGAAGGCCACAAACCTGAGCAACGCCGTTTGTTCAATCAAAATCGGCTCAGTGTAAAGAGTTGCTGAGTCTGAGACGCCTGACCCCGGCATCACTACCGCGGAGCCGTCCGTGGTGTAGTAGATCTCCGATCCGTTCTCATCAGCTTCCAAGGTGACTTCCTGCGCTCGGGAGAAGCTACCACCGTTGGGCGACGCAGTGACTGTCGGAGGCATCGTGTCGGTTAGCGGTAGAGCGTGAACCGCTGGAAAGGTCTCTCCGACGCTACTGACCGCGACCACGAAGACGTCGTAGCTTTCGTCAGGGTTCAAGCCTGTGATGGTGGTGCCCCTGGCCGTGCTGCCCGAGATCCGCCGTCCGATCTCAATCTGCTCTCCATCGGTACTAGTCCGGGCAACGGCTGATACACGGTAGCCGGTGATCGGGGGAGTGCCGGGGACCGCCTGGGAAGGAATCCAGCCGATCTTGAGGCCGGCCGGAGTCAGTGCCGCGGACACGCTGGTTGGACCGGCCGGTCCCGCCTGCAGCGGTCCATTCGGGCAGCCGCCCATCCCCGGGCCGCCAAGTTCTCCGAACTCGGCGATCGTGATGCCCTGGCGGTTTGCGTCCGCGTCCTCGGCTTCCCACGCCATGGCCCGCTCACCAGTGGCGTTCGCGGCGACCTCAGCCGTCCCCTCGTCGTCGAACTCATATTGCGCCCTGAAAGTATTCGGCCCTTCTTCACCGAAGACCAGGCTGGAGCTGTAGCCCCCTTTTGGCGACGGCGTCATTGGGCCCGGGACAGCGCGCACGTCCCGCCTTTGCACCGCTGTGTCCTCCAACGCCGGTTCGATGATGCGCTGCTCAACCTGCGACTGGTTGATACCGGCGCCTATGTGGCCCTTCACCGTGACTGTGGTGCCGTCGAGTGACGAGCCCCCCGTGACAAACATGTCCTGAACCCTTGTTTCGCCAGCTGAGGTTGCCCCGAACTTGATCGACACTGTGTCACCCGGGCGAATGTCCGGTGTCACCTTCAGCGATGTCCCCGCTCCCCAGCAGTATCCGCCGGGATGATTAACCTCGAATGCGACATCCCCGGCCTGAACTGTTCCCTGGGCGGACCCAATGATCCCCACACTGGGGCGTGACACCTCAACAGTGGCAGTTTGGCCCAACCGGTCCTGGAATCCCTCAATCGTCACGAAGTCCCTGTCGGGGAACACCACAATATTGTCGGGAAAGGATGGGACGGCAGCGCTGGCGGCGGACGGCACAAGAATCGAGGTTGAGCACAGCACCCCGATTGCAAGTCCCGTGCTGCACATTCGCCGCCGAACTGCGTTCCGTGGCCGTACCGGTTCTCTAAGTCTGGGTTGTAGTTCCATGGGTCACCCCGTCTGCTGATTCCTGCGTGACCTGTTCACACATTGGCTCCACCGTCCCACCGGGGGGTTGGAGAAACCCTGCCAACAGCAGGCGCGCACAGCCGCGGTTCGCGGTCCCGCAAGATTCCCAGGGTTTCCTCAAGATTCGCTGGTCTGGCGGCCGCGCAGGATGCATACTCTAACTACACACAGCTGTTGGGGCGTGACACCGTAGGGGTGATATGTCATGACAGTTCAGGCAGCCGACGCCGTCCGCGTCGAACTGACCCATATTCGAGTGGTCATTGTCGATGACCACACCACGTTCGCCGAGCTGCTGGCACACGCACTCTCGGGCGAACCTGACCTGACCTGCGTTGGGTTCGCGACCAGCATCAGCTCCGCCATTGAACAAATCACTTTCCTGCAACCGGATGTGGTCGTTATGGATTATCATCTGCCCGACGGCGACGGCATCACCGCGGCGGAAAGGATCCTCGCTCTGGCGCCGGACATCCGTGTGGTCATGTTGACTGGCGATCCAGATCCCCAGGCCCTGACACGTGCGGCAGGCATTGGCATCTGTGCTTTCCTGCCCAAAGATGGTTCGCTGATGACACTGCTGGAAACGCTGCGGCACGCCCGGAATGGGGGCATGATGGTGCATCCGCTCCTCGTCGCTCAGCTCGGGGCTCGCCGAAAGGTCCAGACTCCAGGAACCAGATTTGCCGCGCTCACCAGACGTGAGCTGGAGGTGCTCGTGCTGATGGCCGAGGGAAACGACGTACGCGCGAATTCAAGGAAACTGGGCATTACAGAAAACACCTGCCGCGGTTACGTGAAGTCCATCCTGGCGAAACTAGGTGCACATTCACAACTGGAAGCTGTGGCGGTCGCGGCCAAGCTGGGCCTTCTCATCGATCAGCAACGTGGTTAACAGCTGGCGTCAGCGGGCACCGGGTGACAGGGGAACCGTTGCGGAACGCTCTGAGGTCCGAAGCGCGGTGGGGCGATTCCTGCTGACGGGGCTGTGCGTTATGGTACTGATTGCCACGCCCGTCGCCTTTTGGATCCGTGCGCAAGCGGAAAACCATGCGCTGGAAAACGCGCAGCTCATGACCCAGCGGCTTGCTGATTACGCCGTCGGCCCCCTGATAACTGATCAGCTGATTGCTGGGAACACGGCAGCCATCGCAGACCTCGATCGGCGTCTGGAACCGTGGCTGGAACGGGGTGCGGTCCTGAGAGTCAAGGTGTGGACCGCCGATGGCACGATTGTCTACTCGGATATGCGGTCCTTGATTGGGCAACAATTCGTACCCCCCGATCCCCACTCGGATGGTGACTCCGGAGACAACGGAAGCGCCTCCCTTGAGGACCAGGATGAGTTGGAGAACGAATATGAAACCAATTCCGGCGAACTGGTCGAAGTGTATGTCGAGTCAGCTGCGGCCGGTGGTGAGCCGTTGATCTTCGAGGCCTACTACACCGATGAGACGGTTCGTGCGGAGCAGACCTCGGTGCTCCTGGCCATCGCACCGATCTTCCTCCTCTCCTTCGGCGTCCTCCAAATGGCGCAGCTCATTCCCGCCGTGCAGCTCGCCAGACGGATCCAGGCGCAGGAGGCGTCCCGACGCAAGCTGCTGCAGTACGCCATTGAAGCGTCAGATCTGGAGCGCCGACGGATTGCCCGCGATCTGCACGACGAAGTGATTCAGGACCTCGCGGGTCTGTCCTACGCCATGGAATCCGAGGAGAAGCGGGGTGCTGTGCCTCAGCGTCCCTTGTTCGCCCGCGTCCGGTCCATCCTGCAGGAGAATGTCAGGACCCTGCGGGCCATGACGAGCGAGCTTTATCCTCCTGATCTGGACCAGCTGGGGCTGTCTGCCGCTCTGACCCGGCTGGCCACAATCCTGCGCGACCAGGGTATCGACGTGGCTCTGCAAGTTCCAGAGAACTGCGAGCTGGACCGGGACCACGCAGCCATGTTGTATCGGGTGGCCCGGGAGGTTCTTACCAACACAGTGAAGCATGCCGAGGCGAGTACCGTTCACCTTTCCCTGCTCAAGGGTGAAGACAGCACAGTGATGACCATCAAGGACAATGGTCGCGGCTTCAACCCGGACAATGGTCCGCCTGAAGGTCACCTCGGCCTCCGCCTCATGCAAGACACCATCAGGGAGGCTGGCGGGTCGCTGCAGGTGCTGTCGGGTGCTGGCGGTGGCACGTCAGTGATCGCAACTCTCAGCCGAGTACCTTCGGCTGCCTGACCGCGACAAAACGCGCACAGGGTTTCCCCAAGATCATTTTGGCATCCTCGAACTAACCGTTCGAAGGAGGCAATAATGTCCGTTTCACGCCGACAGGTGCTACTGGTAGGCGGTCTGGGTGCGCTAGGAGCGATCGGGGCAATGTCCGTCCCGACGCGTTCCCTCGATGCGAAGTCCATCAGCCGGTTGCCCTCCTCGGAAATGCCGCGTCCATTCCAGACTCCCCTGCTGCTCGCGCCCCTCCTGACGCCGGACTCCATCGGAACAGATCCGGCAGACGGAGCCCCAGTTCACTACTTCACGCTCACGCAGATGGCCGCCAGCGCCGCCATTCTCCCGCGGTTGAAGACCCCGATTCTGGGATACAACGGGGTGTTCCCGGGGCCCACGATCAGTCTCGACCAGGGGACCAGGGCAGTGCTTCGGGTGCGGAACCAGTTGCCACCAACGCATCCCTCCGACGGCCACCCCTTGACCACATCAACGCATCTGCACGGTTCGGCGTCACTTCCGCAGTTTGATGGCTACGCCAGTGACATCACCAGCCCTGGATTCCGCAAGGACTACCATTACCCCAACTTTCAGCCAGCACGAACCCTGTGGTACCACGACCACGGCGTCCATTTCACTGCTCAGAACGCCTATTCCGGTCTTGCCGCGCAATATCACCTCCACGACCCGTTGGAGCGGGCGCTGCTACCCCAGGGGCGATTCGATGTGGCGTTGACCATCTCCGACGCGATGTTCGCTTCGAACGGCGCACTCGGGTACGACGACAATACCCACTCCGGGCTGTGGGGCGACGTGATCCTCGTCAACGGCCGACCGTGGCCGGTAATGAAGGTCCAGAAGCGGATCTATCGGTTCCGCGTTCTCAATTGCAGCATTTCCCGTTCGCTGCGGCCCACACTAAGCACTGGTGATCCGGTGGTGGTGGTCGGTACCGACGGAGGCCTGATGCCAGTGACCCAGACCGTTGCTAACTGGCGGCACGCCGGCGCCGAACGGTATGAGATCCTGATTGATTTCCGGAAGTACCGCACCGGCCAGAGGATCGAGCTGCGGAACCTCTCGAACAAGAACAACGTGGACTACGACTTCACGAACAAGATCATGGCCTTTGACGTCACCGACGAGCCCGTTGACCAGACCGACCCCACCTGGAACACCATTCCGGTCCAGCTCGCCACCGACAACCCCGTCATGGCCCTCGACGCTTCCGCTGCACGAAAGATCCGTAAGTTCAGGGTAAAGCGGGACGACGCTACCAACCTGTGGAACATTAGCGGCGTGACCTGGCAGGATGTCATTGCCAGCGGGTACAGAAAAGTCAGCGCTGATCCTGAACTGGACGCTGTAGAAGTGTGGGAAATCGAGAACAGCTCCGGCGGATGGTTCCATCCCGTCCACATTCACCTAGTCGATTTCAAGGTTCTGAGCCGCAACGGCCGGACACCCTTTGCCTACGAAAAGGGCCCGAAGGACGTGGTCTATGTCGGCGAAGGAGAGACGGTCCGGTTATTGATGAAGTTTGGCCCTCATCAGGGCCGCTACATGATGCACTGCCACAACCTTCCGCACGAGGATCACGACATGATGGTGCAATTCCGGGTTGGGTTGAAGGAAGACGACTGGGATTCCAATGACCCGATCACTGCGGCACCCGCATCGTGGGATGGCTAGCACCGGAAACCGCCGGTTCGTGGCGGCGGCGTTGATAGGGGCCGCCGCCCTCCTCGGGCTCCGGCTGTGGGCCGTCGAACCATTCACCGTCGTGTCAGACAGCATGGAGCCAACAGTGCAGCAGGGCAGCACAGTCCTGTTGTTCGAATGGCGTCCGACGGGCGAGGCCCGCTCCCTTGTCGTCTTCCCCAACCCGCTGGACGGCGCTTTGACCCTCAAACGAGTAGTGGCGGTTGAGGGTCAAGAAGTCGCGATCCGTGACGCTGTCCTTTTCATTGACGGGGTTGCCCCCGAGGAACCCTTTGTCAATTACGAGAGCATCGATGGCACGTATTTTGGGCCCGTCTCAGTTCCTAAAGGGCACGTCTTCGTCCTTGGGGATAACCGGGCCGCGTCAATCGATTCGCGGGACTTCGGCCCAGTTCCGGTGGGAGGCCTGACCACGCCTGTAATCTGGACTCCACCCGCGCAACCGCTATCGCAGTTGGGGGACCCTGCTGCCGCGCGTCTCGACGATTTCCTTACCGAGTGGTGTCAGCGAGACGGGAATCATTTTGAGGTTCGCAATACCGAGTGGAATGCCGATAATGCTCAGGAACATCGGAATGGCCGTCAAGACGTGTCCGATGGCCAGCCAGATGCCTGCGACAACAATCCAGATGACATTGCCGACGGTTGACAGCACAGAGGTATGGCCTCCCCGGTCCACCACTGAGCGGCCGAAGGGCCAAATGGCGTATGCGGCGATTCGGAAGGATGCGATCCCGAAGGGGATGGTCACGATCAGCAGGCAGCAGATCACCCCGGCGAGGACATATCCCAGGGCCAACCAGATACCGCCGAAAACCAGCCAGATAACATTCAGAATTGCGTTCATGGATCCAATCTTCCTGCATAGCGCGAGGCTGGTCTATGGGAGATGACCCTGAGCAGCCCAGCGCGGACTCGACAAACAACAGTGCCCCCCGCCATCTGGCGGGGGGCACTGTTGTTTGTGGTTAGCTAGTTGCTGCGGCGATCATTCGACGCCGGCGCGCTGGCG
>NZ_KI914757.1:56498-77088 GCF_000520515.1 Arthrobacter sp. H20 | reverse complement strand
CGGTTCCCGCCACCACCGGTGCCGGAGGTGGCGGGACGATCATCGTCGCGACGACGCGAGCCACCATTTGAGGACCCGGTCTGGCCGCCGAAGCGTGCTGCGCGAGGCTGATCCTGACGGCGATCTGACCGGTTGCCCTGAGACTCAGCTGCAACGCGTCCACGTCCGCCGCGTCCGCCACGGCCACCCGTTGACGGTGCAGCGGCCCCGCGGCGCTTACGCTGTGCGTTGGCTCCGGTGGAGGTCCCTCCGCCGCGCTGGGCTTCGCGCGAAGCCACTAGCGACGCTCGGGTCCGGGGATCGATCTTTTCGGCGACATCACCGATCAGCTTGCCGACCAGCGGCGAGGTAGCCTTCACATTTTCGAAAGCGACGTCGACGCCGGCGGCTCGCATCAATTTCTGCACCTCGGACTTCTGCTCCGGCATGGTGATCGTGACAACTGTGCCTGACGAGCCGGCGCGGGCGGTACGGCCCGAGCGGTGCAGGTACGCCTTGTGCTCGGTGGGGGGATCGACGTGGACTACCAGTTCGACGTCGTCAACGTGCACGCCACGGGCGGCGACGTCGGTAGCAACCAGCACGCGCACGTCACCGGAGGAGAACTCGGCGAGGTTGCGGTCACGGGCATTCTGCGACAGGTTGCCGTGCAGATCGACGGCCGGGATACCGGCATCGGTCAAAGTCTTGGCCAGCTTGCGGGCATGGTGCTTGGTCCGCATGAAGAGCAGACGGCGACCGCTACCTGAGGCGAGCTGAACTATCAGTTGCTTCTTCTGGGTCTGGTCGCCGACCAGCAGCACGTGGTGCTCCATGGTGGTCACCGACGCCTGGGGATCGTCGACCGAGTGGGTCAACGGGTTGGTCAGGTACCGCTGGACGAGCTTGTCCACGCCATTATCCAGTGTGGCGGAGAACAGCAGGCGCTGGCCTTCTTTGGGTGTGGTGTCCAGGAGCTTCTTCACGACCGGAAGGAAGCCGAGGTCGGCCATGTGGTCGGCCTCGTCCAGGACAGTGATTTCGACGGCGTCCAGAGTGATGAGCTTCTGGCGCATCAGGTCCTCAAGGCGGCCCGGGCAGGCGATGACAATGTCGACGCCGGCGCGCAGTGCCTTTTCCTGGCGGGCCTGGGAGACACCGCCGTAAATGACCGTGGTGTTCAAGCCGAGCACTGTAGCAAGTGGCTCAATGGTGGCGTTGATCTGGGTGGCGAGCTCGCGGGTTGGTGCGAGGACCAACGCCAGGGGGCGACCTGGCTTCCGGCGGTAGGCGGCTTCCTGCTCGGCCAGACGGGCCACCATGGGAAGTGCGAAAGCGAGGGTCTTCCCTGAGCCGGTGCGGCCACGGCCTAGGACGTCGCGGCCGGCCAGGGTATCCGGGAGGGTCTTGACCTGGATGGGGAACGGTTCGGTGATTCCCTGGGCGGTAAGGGTTTGGACCAGCGCCTTGGGCACACCGAGTGCAGCAAAAGTAGTCATGTAAGTACACGAGCTTTCTTCTCATCTTCCCTACGAATCGGTTGACGCGAAGGGTTCGCCGAAGAAAAGTCAGACAGTGTCAACCGCGCTCACGATACTGGGAGCTCAAATGCGGGACAAAAGAATGCGTTCATCGACGCAAGCTGCGTGAATGACCAGCTGGTTTGGATCGTTCCCAATCAAGCTGACACGCAGACGAGTCCCCCAACTCTACCAGCGAATGCTCCCGGGGACCTGCACCGGGGGTGGTTTGGTCGTAAACTGGCCGGTGGAAGTGACTGACCCCACAGCTACCGGTCCTCTAAGCGCTCCCCGGCTTGCCCCACGGGATAGCCCTGGGTCAGGACACGACGTCGTTGATAGTGCTCCGCACCCGGCAAACGCCATGTTCCTGGCACCCGGCCTGCAGAAGGTCATGCGCCCCCGCTGCAGAAACAGTCAGCCGCGCCCGATATAACTGCCGCGGCTGACGGTTTCTGTAGCGCTGGCCGCTTCGGCACGAGGTGCGCTGGCAGTGCTCCTCGCCTAGGGTGGAAACAACTACAAAAGGAGTATTCAATGAAAAAGGTCCTGCTTGTATTGACCAGCGTTTCCGAACTTGGTGACACCGGTGAGAAGACCGGCTACAACGTGGCTGAGGCCGCCCACCCTTGGAAGGTTTTCAAGGATTCGGGACACTTCGTTGACTTCGCGTCCATTAAGGGTGGCCAGCCGCCCCAGGACGAGGTGGATACCTCAGACCCCATCCAGGTGGCATTCACCGAGGACGAAACCACCAAAGCGGGCCTCTACAACACCGCCCGGGTTGACGTGGTTGACCCCTCGCAGTACGACGCCGTGTACCTCGTTGGTGGGCACGGAACCATGTGGGACTTCCCCGACAGCGAAGGCCTGCAGAAGCTGGTGGCCAGCGTGTACAACGCCGGTGGCGTTGTTGGCGCGGTCTGCCACGGTCCTGCCGGCCTGCTGAACGTAGAACTGGAAAACGGACTGCGGCTCGTTGAAGGCAAGCGTGTCGCGGCGTTCACCAACGACGAGGAAGTCGCAGCCGACAAGGACAAGATTGTCCCGTTCTTCCTGGCGGATCGCCTAGAAGAACAGGGCGCAACCCACGTTTCAGCCGGTGTCTTCGAAGAGAAGGTCATCGTGGACGAACGCCTGGTAACCGGCCAGAACCCGGCCTCCGCCGGCGGCGTGGCCAAGGAGATGGAGAAACTCCTTGCAGAGGTCATCCACCAGGAGAAAGCCGAAGAGCAGGACGAATCTCAAGCACTGCGCGCCGAAAAGGATGCCGAGAAGGCAGCAGCTGCAGCCGAAGCCGAGTCGGAGCACTAGGCCCTCGCCGCCGCGGGGTCCGCTCCCCGCAGGACGCGCCCGCAATGGGTGAATTGGCCAGCTTTGACGGGCCAGTTTCAACCACCACTGCGGGCGCGTCTCGCTGGTTTGGATATCCTAAGAACAATGAGCACTCACCCAGCAGGCCTGACTCCCCCGGCCGAACCGCATCTGTCCCAGCCGGTTTCCTTTGTCCGCAGAGGGTCCCGCCTTCAGGGCCGACGCCGCCAGGCGTGGGCCGAGCTCGACGGGTTTGTGGTCGGGGTACCGCGCAGCTCGATGGCAGACACCTCAGTAGACCCCGGGTACCGGTTCGACGCCGCCGCCGAGTTTGGCCGTGACGCTCCGCTTGTCGTCGAGGTTGGTTCGGGTCTCGGAGAGGCCCTCACCCACGCCGCTGAGCTGCAGCCGGACCTTAACTTCCTAGCGCTCGAGGTCTACAAACCGGGCCTGGCCCAGACCCTCCTGCGGATCGAACAGAAGGGTCTCACCAACGTCCGCGTCGCGCAGGCCAACGCCGCCGAGGCCCTTGCCACCATGCTGCCTGAGGGCTCAGTCAGCGAGCTCTGGGTTTTCTTCCCTGACCCGTGGCACAAGACCCGCCACCGGAAACGCCGCCTGGTCAAAAACGACTTCGTCGACCTGGCGGCAAGGGTGCTCGCGCCGGGCGGCCGGTGGCGCCTGGCAACCGACTGGTCCGACTACGCAGTGCAAATGCGCGATGTTCTGGACACGTCGGAGGCTTTCACTAACGCGCACGACGGCGAACGCACCGGCGCGGACAGCCCCCTGACCCAGGTATGGGAGAGCGGCGTGGAACTGGTGGTCGGTGGGGCCCCGGTCCGTAAAGGAAAGGATCCAGTCAGCACCGGGAATACCGGCGTCAACGAGGGAGTCGATGCCCGAGGCGGCTGGGCACCCCGCTTTGACGGCCGGATTCTGACTAGTTTTGAGAACAAGGCCCATGAAGCGGGCCGGATGATCTTCGATCTGACCTTTCGCCGGCTTTAGGCGTACCAGGTTGCCCAGGTACTGGTCTGATACCTGCCCGCAAGACGGCGTGTTTGTGATGACACGCCGTCGCTGCCTGCAGGACCTGGGGAATCATGCACGCGGTGCCCTTCGATGAGCCCGCCCGAGGCGTGGGAGGGCCACCCCAAGGGCAGCCGGGCGTACAACCGGATGCTCTGGGCCCTGTTCTTCGCGGGTGTTGCAACGTTTTCCCAGCTGTACTCGGTGCAGAGCGTACTCACAAGCATCGCCGACGGCTTCTCGATTTCCGCCGCCCAGGCCGCCCTCACCGTCTCAGCGGCAACCATTGGCCTTGCCCTGGCGGTCATCCCCTGGTCCTGGGTCGCCGATCGGCTGGGCCGTAAACGGACCATGACCTGGGCCATCAGTGCCGCCGTCGCCTTCGGGTTGCTCGTGCCTTTGGCTCCCACATTTGAGTTGATGCTGGTGCTTCGATTCGTTGAGGGTGCGGCGCTGGGTGGGATCCCTGCCATTGCCCTCGTATACCTCAACGAGGAGGTACAGCGGCTGCACGCCGCCGTCGCTGCCGGGACCTATGTTGCTGGGACCACTATCGGTGGGCTGTCCGGCCGGCTCGTGGCGGGGCCGGTAACAGACCTGTTCGATTGGCGGGCCGGGGTCCTGGCTGCAAGCCTCATGGCAGCCGTGGCGGCGGTGGCCTTCGTCTGGCTCGCACCGGCACCGCGCGGGTTTGCAGCTGTGGTTCGAGGCGTCGGACCCCAATGGTCGCAGCGAATTGCCCACAACCTGCGCTCCCCCCGGCAGCTGGGCCTCTACTCCCAGGGCTTCCTGTTAATGGGTGGGTTCGTCGCGGTATACAACTATCTCGGATTCCGGCTTGAACTGCCACCGTTCGGCCTCCCGGTGGCCGTGATCAGCCTGCTGTTTCTCGCCTACCTCGCCGGCACCGTGACGTCACGGGTGGCCGGAACCCTTGCCGCACGGTTTGGCCGGCTCAGGGTAATGCTGGTGGGGATCCCGGTAATAGTGATCGGCCTGATCATCACTCTCGCCGATTCCCTGCCTCTGATCATTGTCGGCCTGGTCATTTTCACCGGCGGGTTCTTCACCGTCCACTCAGTCGCTGCCGGGTGGACACCGAGGCTCACCGAGGTAGGCCGTGCCCAGGCGTCCAGCCTTTACAACTTCTTCTACTACGCCGGGTCCAGTCTGATCGGTTGGGTTGGAGGCTTCTTCTTCGGCGGCTTCGGCTGGACCGGGGTTGTCCTCTTTGCTATCGGTCTGGCGCTGATCGCCGGAATTGTCGCTGCATCCACCCTCCGCGACGCGCCCAATCACTAGTCACTTCATCGGATCCAGCCAATGCTTTTATACAAACCAGTTTGCATGGCAAACTGGTTTGTATGTCTTACAAAAAGGATGCAGCAATGACAACTCAAGTACCCGACAGCGATCAGCCCCTCGATCTCCACAGTGCGCTCCGGGTGGTTCAGAGCGCCGAAGACACTGCCCGCCGTGAGCTCCGAGGCAATGAAACACTGCTCTACTTGATGTGGGGTCTCGCATGGCTTTTTGGCTTCGGGACCCTGCACGGAGCCCGCTTCGGCTGGCTTCCACTGGATTACGGGGTGGCTCTCGGCATCTTCGGTTCGATCCTGCTGATCGCAGTCGTGATCACCATTGTGCTGACCGGACGGTATAGCCGCGGACTCCGGGGGCACACCTCATTCATCGGTGGTATGTACGGTGCCGCCTGGGCGCTGGGCTTCCTGGTGATGGGCACACTGAGCGGGATCATCCTGAACGTCGTCGACGATTTCTGGGTGCGCGGCATGCTGATGAATAGCATCGCAATCCTGATAGTAGGCCTCCTGTACATCACCGGCGGAACTACCTTCAACGACAAAACGCAGTCGGTCATGGGTATCTGGTTCCTGGTGGTCAACATGGCGGCGTTACTGAGCGGCTCAGGGCATTACCTCACCGTGTTCTTCATCTTCGGATCGGGCGGATTCCTGGTGGCAGCTCTGGTGGAAGCGCTACGCCGTCGTCAGCAGAGGCAGTTGTCCCATGCCTGATCTCGACCCAATCATCCATGCGGAGTCTCGATTGAGAGCAATCACCACCCTTAACGAGGTCGGCGAGCGGGACCGGATCGCCTTCACGAAGCTCCGCAAGATCCTCAACATGACCGCAGGAAACCTCTCCACTCACCTGCGCAAACTCGAAGACGCCGGCTATGTGGAAGTCACCAAGACCATCGAGGGCCGCACCCCCGCCACCTACGTCGCAATCACTATCAAGGGCAAAGCCGCCTTTGCTGACTACCGAAAGGCCCTGCGGGAGCTCCTCGCTGGACTATCCTGACCCACTGACCGGAGCTGTGATGACCATTCCTGCCACGTCCCCCACCATGCCGGTACTCGCCTCGGCCTCACACGTCGTCAAACGCTTCGGCGGGATGACAGCGTTAGACGGCATCAGTCTGGACATCCGATCCGGCGAGGCAGTAGGTCTACTTGGCCCCAATGGTGCCGGCAAATCGACGCTCATCAGCCTGCTCTGCGGGCTCCGGCGGGTCGACGCCGGCGAGGTTCGCTTGTTCGGGCGAAGCCCACTGGACCCCGCAGCCAGGTTGCGGCTTGGAACAACACCGCAGGCGACATCGGTGCCCCAAACCCTGAGGGTCAGCGAGACAGTCGACTTTGTCGCAGCCCACTATCCGGACCCTGTTCCCACTGCCGATCTCCTGGCTGACTTTGGGCTGGGTGAGATGGCACGTAAGCAGTGCGGCGGCCTCTCAGGAGGCCAGCAGCGTCGCCTCCTCGTTGCGCTTGCTTTGGTCGGCCGCCCAGAAATGGTGATCCTCGATGAGCCCACTACCGGACTCGACGTTGATGCCCGCGACAGCCTGTGGCATCAGCTGCGTGAGTACCAAAGAACCGGGGGAACCCTCCTGATCACCAGTCACTACCTTGAGGAAATCCAGGCCCTCGCTGGCCGAGTGGTAGTGATCGACCAGGGATCAATCATTGCTGACGGCACTGTCGACGACATTCGCGGTCACGTCACTCTCAGCAGGGTCTCCTTCCGAACCGGACTGCCGTCGTCGTCCTTTGAACGCCTGCCGCACACCGTTGGCGTGGAGACGAACGACGACGGCCGTGTCACCATCGTGACCGCCGACGGTGACGCGACGGTGAGGGCACTGGTTCTGGAGAACCTCGATGTGAGGTCACTGGAAGTTCATGCAGCCAGCCTTGAGGAAGCGTTCAGGGCATTGACCCGAAATCATCAGTCAGGCAGCGTCGACGACGGCCCGATCCGCGCCCATAGTCAGGAGCAGCCATGACAGTCGCATCGGGGCCGCGCACATCCGCGCCCACCCAGGTAACCCTGATCAGGGCTCATACGAAGGCCCAGGTCCTGGAACAGCTCCGGATTCCGGTAGCTGTCATTTCGTCCACAATCTTCCCCGCCTTGGCGCTGCTCTTTTTCGTCATCCCGCAGCAGGCCACTGTGCAGGATCCGCTGGCCTCCCTGACGGCGGTGGCGCAACTGGCGCTCTTCGGCGTCATGAGCGCTTTCCTGTTCAATTACGGAATCGGTGTAGCTGAAGACCGAGCCAATCCGTGGAGCAGCTACCTTCGCACGCTACCCGTTGGCGCTTTGCCGTCGACGATAGCCCGTGCGCTGACCGCCATGCTGTTTGCCTTCATAGCCCTGATCCCGGTGCTGATCCTTGGCACGACGCTGACTGCGGCGCCCGAGGCATTCACTGACGGCACGCTCTCCTGGTGGAGGGTTCCCCTCTCGATAGTGGTGTGGTTGCTCTGCGGCTTGCCGTTCCTGTGCCTGGGCCTGTTCATCGGGTATTTGTGCACGTCAAAAGTTGCGATCGCCGTCACGCAGGTGGTCTTCTTCCCGCTTGCCTTCGCCGGAGGAATGCTGCTTCCGCCGTTTCTTTTCCCTGACTGGCTGAACACCTTCTCACTGTTCCTGCCCTCTCGCGCCGCACGCGACATTTCAGTTCAGGTCTTCACCGGTGGCGTGATCGAGCCACTGTCGCTTCTGACCCTTACAGTCTGGACCCTTGGGTTAGGCGCGCTGGCTCTGTGGGCCAACCGGCGGGATGAGGGCCGCCGCTTCAAGTAGTCCCGAACCAGCCGGCTGGATCAGGTCCGTGCCGGCATGGCCGCTAGCTGAACTCCGACGCTGGCAGGTCCTTCTCGCCGTCAGCAATTGCCCGCACAATCCGGGCCGCTACGGCTTCCGGGTCCTTACCCTGGGGTAGCCGCGGCGCTGACCCTGCGATCGCCCGGTTCACCAGCCCCGTTTCCGTATGTGGTGGACGCACATCAACCACCCGGATGCCCTGCCGTCGGACTTCCAGAGTCAAGGCCTTGCCGAACGCGCTGAGCGCCGCCTTGCTCGCTGAATACGCAGCCATGCCAGCGGTTGGGCTCTCGGCCACCACAGCACTGATCTGGACAACTGTTGAATCCCGTCGTAACTGCGGCGAGACCGCCCGGATGAGCCGGATATACGCCAGGACATTGACCAGGAGGAGCTCGTCGAGGGTTTCGTCGTCCAGTTCAGTGACTGGACCAAATGCCACCACTCCGGCCGCGTAGACCAGCCCGTCGATGTCCCCGCAGGCTTGAGCGATTTCGTCGGGGGCACCTGGGTGCGTGAGATCGGCCGAAACGGTCCCGATGACCGAGCTACCGAGCTCAGCCGCAAGACGATCAAGCACGTCCGTAGACCGTCCGGATAAGGTCACCTGTGCGCCAGCACCCACGAGTTGCCGTGCCACGACTGCGCCGAGCACACCCGTGGCGCCGATCACGAGAAAATGGCTGCCACTGATTGTTGTCATATCGCCGAGTCTACCCACCTCGTCGTCACCGCCGCCGCCGCGTGAGGCGATCAGGGACAGAACTAGTCCCCCGGCCGCCGTTTCTTCAATCGTTCCAGTTCCCGGTCAGCCGCCGAACTGGCTTCCAATTCCTCAAAGGCCTCCTCGATCCGCCGCGAGTTGGGGTCGGACCAGGACAGTTCGTCGTGCGCCGCGGCCTGGGCCTGCACCCGTCGCGCTTCCAGCTCAGCCTGCCGCGCCGCCGCTTCGGCGCCCGCTGCTGCCTGTCCTGACCCGGCGAGGGCATCCTGCATGCCTAATTCGGCCTGCGCCGCTCCGTGACGGGCCTTCAACGTCTGGTAACGAAGTCCGTTGTCCTCCACCCGGGTTTCAAGCCGCTGCAGGTTCGAATCGAGTTGCCGGACCTGCACATCCAGCGCATCGCGCTGACGGGTGAGGGTCTCAAGCCTCTTCGCGACGGTTTGGCTCCGCCGCAGGGCTGCACGGGCGCCGTCGTCGTCGCCCGCGTTCACCGCATCGGATGCCTGCCGATCCAATCGGTCGAGCTCGGCGCCCGCTTCCCCAGCTAGTAGCTCAAGGCGATGACGGTTAGCGGCCAGGTCGGCAACGCTGCGGCGGGCTTTGTCCACCAGGTCCAGCTGCTGACGGTGGGCGTCGTCGACCGTCTGAATGGGGTCACTGGACTTTTCCTTGACGGCGGTGCGCTTGGCACGGACGATGCGGGAGATGCGGCGGCCAATTGACATGGTGGTGATTCCTTCAGCCTCTACTGGATCTGATCATGGGTGCCGTAGGACTTGCTCCACGCCTGTAGCACCCCGATCTCGCGGGTAAGGCGCGTGCTCGCCCGCTGAATTTCAGCGCCGCCCGTGGATTGACCCGCGTGCATCAGGGATCGGCGCAGGTCCGCCGACAGCGTGTTGTAGGACTGCACCTGCTCACCAATTCGTCCGGCGAGATCACGTCTGAGCTGTTTGTCCGGTTCCCGTTCGGCCAGTCGCAGCTGGTCCTCGAGCGCCCGTTCGGCCCGAAGGAGGTCCTGCGCTACTGCTGGCAACTCACCGATCGGCCCTCCGCTGCCAGACGCCGCGTCGAGTGCCCGGCGAGTAGCCTGACCGGAGCGCCGGAGATCGAGGCGGAGGCGCGCGATCCGTCGTACGCCGTCGTCGACGGCGTACGAACGAGCGGTAAGAACGCCAGTGGAAAAGCTGCGCTGCACGACGCCGGAGCGGCGGAGGCGCCGGACAATCACCCACGTGGCAAGGGCCATTCCCAGGCCGATCACCAGCAGCGTTGCCCCGCCGATAAGGAGCAGCTGCATGAGCGTTTCACCGAAGTCACCGGAGTCGGAGAACTGTTGAGGCATACCCCCAGTCTGCACTGTAAGCGCGCGGGTTTCCAGCGCCGAGACTCCGGGATTAACCGAAAGCACTCGGCAATCGCTGTTGCCGCACCACCATGGCCTGGCCTCGAGGCCGGGGCGCTGCCCTGACAGCATCAACGCCTCGCCTTCCCTCCCACCTGTTGCACCCGGTCATCCCAGGTGTACCTGTCCAGCGTCGTCCCAGGGCCCCGGCAGGAGGTCACGCGAGACCGCTAGGCCCTCGTGGTCCGCTCTCGCTGCCCGTGTCCTGCAGGCCGCGAAGGAACTCGGTTTTGTGATGAGCTCGACGGCGTCGTCCTTAGCTTCGGACCGTAACCGCAACGTGGGCGTCGTCGTGCCGTCGGTGGCTCGCTGGTATTACTCACAGATCGTGGACAGCGGAGCGGCTTCGCCACTCGAAGACGGGTATGGCCTGACGCTCTACAACCTGAACGAAGATGCCGGGCACCGCGCCCGCGAACTGGCGACTGAGCACCTCATTGACCTCGGCCACCGGCGGATTGCGCACATCGGCGGGCCGCTTCCCGGGGCGGAAACGCCGACGGCGGTCTTCTACGCTTCGGACGAAATGGCGATCGGCACCATCATCGCGGCGCGTGAGCTTGGTTTGCGCGTACCTGAGGACATTTCAGTGATTGGGATCGACGGACACGAGCTCGTGGAGGCGCTGGGGCTGACCACTGTGGCCCGATATCCGCACCAGCAAGGCCAGCGCGCGGTCCAGCGCCTCCTCGAGATTCTGCAGGACCCGGATGCCCATCGCCCCACTCATCGCGATGCGCGGACGGCGCTCATCATCCGGTCGAGGACGGCAGCACCGGCTGTCTAACGTCGGCGCCGCCGTGCGCTCTTGAGGTACGGGTCCTTGACCTACCGCGCCTCGAAGACGGCGACGGTCCGGGCCGGGACGGAGAAGGAACCGTCGGATCCCGCCTCAGCCTGGCGGACGACGTCGTCGCTTCCCCCTGCCTGCGTGGCATGAACCACGTACGCCTGGCCCTCGGCACCGGGTACCTGCTGAAGGGTGGCCTCGTCGGAGGCATTGAAGACCACCACGATGCCCTTGCGTTCCGGATCGACGTCCGGTCCCACCGTGTCGTCGAGGTGCATGACGATCACGCCCGGGGCCTGATCCGGCCCGGCATTCGGGAAGGAAAGCTTCTGCTGCACCAATTCAGCGGTACCCAGGCTGAACAGTGGGCTGCCTTTGCGGATGGTGAGCAGTTCCTGGGCCTGGTTCCGCGCCGCTTCGATGTCGTTTGGTGAGGGCTTGAGAGCGGTATCGGCCAGGAGCGGCTGCATGAGCCCATACTTGTCTTCATTGTCGGGGCGAGGCGGAAGCCCCCGACCGAAGCCGTTGTCAGTCCCCGTGTGGTCGAGGATGTTGAACCAATCGCCGGAGTCGTAGCTGTTGCGGTCGAGGGATTTACTCCTCAGCGCTTCGCCGCCCGCGTGCCAGAAGGAGATGCCCTGGCCCAGCGCCGTCGTGGACAGGGCGAGGGTCTGCATCCGGATCCGGTCAGCCATCGGCGTATCAGTCGGCAGCTTGAAGGCCAGCGCATCGAAGAGGGTTTCGTTGTCGTGCGCCTCGACGTAGGTGATGGCTTCCTGGGGGTCGGCCGTATAGCCGGCTGGTGATCCGTTATAGTCGACGCCGGCCCCTCTCACGTTGTTACCGAAGCGGTCGAGAAAAGCGTAATCCTTCAGGTTGCCGGTGAGCCCTACCCGGATCTGGTCCTGGGACTGCAGCAGCCGGGCACGCTGTTCCTCCTCGGTGCCGTTCGCCTCGACACCGTTCGGATCAGTCAGGAGTCCGGAAGCGAAGCCCTGGATCCTCGGGTCGGCATCGAACGGCCCGCCGCCGCGCACTGCATCCCGGAGGCGGTCGTTGAAGGTACCAATGCCGGTGCCAGCCATATTGGCCTGTGTTGCCTGCTCAAAACGCGAGTTGTTCGCCACCTCTCCAAAGTTCCAGCCCTCGCCGTAGAGGTAGATCGATGCCCCATCCACGCCGTCGCGCTTGAGAGTCAGCTTGTCCAGCGCCGCCCGGACATCGAGGATGTTCTGCTTCGTGTGGTGCCCCATGAGGTCAAACCGGAAGCCGTCGAGCTTATAAGTCCGCGCGAGGGTCACCATCGAATCAATCATGAGCTTGCCCATCATGGTGTGCTCGGTGGCAGTGTTCGGGCAACAGGTCGAGGTCTCGACTGCGCCTGATTCCGGGTTGAGGCGGTGGTAGTAGCCGGGGACAATGCGGTCGAGATTGTTTGTGGACTCCTGCCCTGCGCCGGCGGTGTGGTTGTAGACGACGTCCTGGATGACGCGCAGGCCGGAGGTGTTCAGCGAGGCAACCATGTCCCTGAACTCACGGATGCGCGTGCCGTCCTCCGGATTGGTGGAGTAGGAACCTTCCGGAGTTGTGTAGTGCAGCGGGTCGTAGCCCCAATTGAAGCCATCCCGGGAAGCGACGTCCGAGACGCACTCCTGCTGGCGGTCGCTGTCGGGTGCGAAGGACGCGAGATCACAGTCTGTCTCGGCCTGGAGAGCGCGGTCTTCCTCGATGGTGCCAATATCGTTGACTGGCAGGAGATGCACCGCGTTCAGCCCGCTGCCTGCGAGTTCCGACAGCCGCTTCATGCCGTCGCTGTCCTGCCGCGTAAAGGCGGCATAGGTGCCCCGTTCGACTTCCGGAACCGTTGTGTCACCGATCGAGAAGTCCCTGACATGCAGCTCGTACACCGAAAGTTCCTCCGGTCGCTCGAGCGCTGGCTTCTTCAGCCCGGACCAGCCCGACGGCGCAAGGCTTGGGTCGGCGAGATCCACGAGCAGGGAGCGCTCCGAGTTCGTCGACAGTCCCACGCTGTAGGGGTCGGTCACAAGATTGTGTTCCACGGCTCCGCTCTCTGGCACGAAGACCTCGACGTCGAACTGGTAGTACATGCCCTTCCAGTCCCTCTCGCCGCGAACGCTCCAGGTGCCGTCCTTGCCCTCGCGGAGCATGCGGACGGCTACCGGTTCGCCGTCCGACCCTTCGCTGAAGACCTGCACTGACACGCTCCGCGCGGTAGGTGCCCACAGTGTGAGCTGCGGCTTGTTGCCCTTCCAGTGCGGGCCCAGTTCCCGGCCCTCGGCGTCCGAATACAGGTCATCGAGCACGCCGGGAACCTGCACGCCCGTGGCGGCCAACACGACGCCGTCGGCTGATACCGCGGTCATCAACAGCTGACCTTTCAGCAGGCCACCGGCACGGCGGGCGTCCTTCTTACCGAGTTGGAAGGTCGGAAGCGAAGCGAGGTGTGAGTGCTCCTGCGCCAGAGCCGACGGAAGCTCGTTCCCTGACGGGGCGAGATCAACTGCCGTCCCGCCCACCACGATGCCGTTCTCGACGGCCAGTCCGCCATCGGGGGCAGCGTAAAGCCTGTACCGGGCGTCGTCCGGGAGGTCCTTGGAATCCCATGCGATAGTGTTCTCGGTTAGCCAATGCGCCGCGTTGTCCGCTGCCGGACCCTCCGGCACGTCACTGGAGATGATGTGCGTCCGGTGGTTATAGGTGAAGGTGACCGGGCCGCCGGGCGCCTGCAGCGACAGGTCGGCCCCTCCAGCGTCACCGTTTGCGCCGTAGTTCTCGCTCCACGATTCGTTCAGCGCCGCCTTGTAGGCATAGGTTCCGGCGGGGAGTTCGAAGGTTGCCGCCCAGCTGTCCGGCGAACCTGCCACGGGCTCCAGCCGTGTGGCTGCACACTCGGGCTGCCAATCAGCCGTGCAGCCGAGCTCCGATTGCAGTGAACCGACCAGCGCCACGGAGCTCGGGACATTCGTATGGTCGGCGAGTGCGGGAGTTGGCGCCAGCGCTGCAAGCAGCGGCACGGTCAGCGCGACGGCGGCCAAGCGCACTCGACGCTGAGCGGGCGTCCTGGCGGCAACGCCGGAAGTTTCGAGGGAGATCATAGTGGTCCTTCCACGGCCGTGCGTCGCTGCAGGGCCGAACAGAGCAGGAGTGGATGTCCCAAACCCTACGGATTGGACGCGCCCACGGTCAAGCCTTTTCCGAAACTTTCACGCAACTTTACTGGCCCGGCATCTGGCATGCGTTAGATTGAAGCAATGACACCCCCGAGCCGCAATGAGCGTCCCCGACTGGATGACGTTGCGCGCACCGCCGGTGTCAGTGTTCCCACTGTTTCCCGCGTCCTGAACGGAAAAGGTGGTGCCTCCCAGGAAACACGTCAAGCAGTCCTTGCTGCGATGGATCACCTCGGTTACGAGCGCCCCGCACGCTCCGCAGGGCGTTCGAAGGGCCAAATCGGCGTCGTGGTTCCGGACCTCGTAAACCCTACTTTTCCTGCTTTCGCAGGCGCCATCGCGGCGCTGCTGGCACCCAACGATTACATTCCTGCACTCTGCACACTGCCGGGCGGTGGTATCACGGAGGACGAATATGTGGCGCTCATGCTGGACCAGGGCGTCAGCGGCATCATTTTCGTTTGTGCGGCGCACTCGGATGGCCGGGCAAGCGTGGAGCGCTATCGGCGCCTTCGCGGCCGCGTCCCGTTTGTTCTGGTCAACGGTGCTCGCCCGGAGATCGATGCCCCGTCCATCTCGAACGATGACGCGACAGCCATCCGCACCGCAGTGCGGCATCTGGTGGCACAGGGCCACCAGCGAGTGGGCTTCGCGACAGGGCCTGATCGTTTCATCCCCAGTCGGCGCAAGCTCGAGGGATTCCGGTCCGGTCTGGTGCAGTTCCTCGGTGAAGACGACGCGGATTCCCACATCGCAACGAGCATGTTCACGATTGAGGGCGGGCAAAGCGCTGCGAACGAGCTGATCGACAGTGGTCACACCGGCATTGTCTGCGCCTCAGACATGATGGCGCTTGGTGCCATGCGAGCGGCGCGGACCCGGGGGCTACTGGTACCTGAGGACATCTCGGTTGTCGGCTTCGACGATTCGCCGCTGATGGCGTTCACCGATCCACCGCTGACAACCCTGCGGCAGAATATCCCAGCAATGGCCGAGGCGGCAGTGCACGCACTTGTCACTGAACTCAACGGCGACCGGGCTACCAGGGCTGACATGTTGTTCCAGGCGGATCTCGTGGTGCGGGGCTCCACTGGCGCAGGCCCAGCGCTCACGACGACCGGGAGCTAGCGCGCCGCCGGGCGGCTACTTCACCGTTCGGGGCCGCTTCACCGAAAGCACGCGGCAATCATGGTCGCCACACCACCATGGCCTGGCTTCGAGGCCGGGGGCGCTGCCCGCGCGCGAGGGTGACGACGTCTCCCGCCAGTCCCGCGGCGAATACCCGGCTGGAATCGGGATGGCGACGCCGGGAGGCCAGCTCGTCGGTCAGCTCCTGCACCCGATACTGAAGCGCAGTGACCTGGTTCTCGAGTTGCAGGATGCGGCGGATGCCTTCCAGCGACACGCCTTCCTGGGAGAGCCGTTGCACCTCGCGGAGGGTGGTGACGTCGCGCTGGGAATAGCGCCGCGCACGACCTGGGGCCCTGCTGGGTGTCACCAGCCCCAACCGGTCGTACTGGCGCAAGGTCTGGGGGTGCATGTCCGCCAGTTCGGCGGCGACGGAGATCACATAGATGGGCAGGGTTGCGTCGATTGCCATCGTGACCTCCTTTCGAAGCGGTTTCGGCTTTAGAGTTTCGCTTTGGTGGCAAGACCTGATCGGGGATCAGCGTCGGCGGTCGCGGCAGCAAACGCCTCGACAGCAGCTTCGGCGTCCTTGTTCAGCTTCTGGGGGACGACGACGTCGATGGTCACCAACAGGTCTCCCGTGCCCTTGGCCGTCGAGACCCCTCGGCCCTTGACGCGCAGGGTGCGCCCTGAGGGCGTCCCCGCGGGAACCTTCACCTTCACAGTCTTCCCAGTAAGAGTTGGAACACTGATGTGTGCTCCCAGAGCCGCCTCGGGGAAGGAAATCGGGACGTGGACGCGGATGTTGTCGCCGTCGCGTCCGAAGAACGGATGAGGCTTGACGCTGACGCTGACCATCAGGTCACCGTTGCCAGCTGCGCCAGCCTGGCCCTTGCCGCGGACCCTGATCTTCTGGCCGTCCTTGATGCCGGCGGGAACCCGCACGTCGATGACCTCACCGGATGGTTCACGCAGCCCGATGGTGGTGCCGTTGATGGAACCGGCGAACGAGATGCTGGTGGTCGCTGTCCTGTCGGAGCCCTTGCGGGGGGTGGGCTGGTAACCGCCCGGAAATCCACCGCCACCGCCCTGGCCAAACAGGTCGGCGAACTCCGGTGGGAGGTTTCCGTAGCTTGCACCGCCGGCCCCCGCCCGTGGGCGGCCAGCGCTGGGACGGCCGGGGCCCGGACGGCCAGCGCCTTGACCGAACAGGTTGCCGAAGATGTCCTCGAAACCGGCGCCCCCCGCTCCGCCACTGGTGCCCCCGGCTGTGAAGCGGGCGCCACCGCCCATGGCTCGGATGGCGTCGTACTGCTGCCGATCCTCTGGGTCAGAGAGTACTGAGTAGGCCTCGGAGATGTCCTTGAACATCTTGTCCGACCCGCCCGTGCTCTGGTTCCGATCCGGATGGTGTTTACGTGCAAGCTTGCGGTACGACTTCTTGATGTCGGCGCCGGAAGCATCTTTGGAGACGCCAAGGATCTTATAGAAATCCTTCTCGACCCAATCCTGACTAGCCAATTGGCGTCCCCTTTCGTAATGAATTCAAAGAATAGGTGAGTTTGTCAGAAGCCGGTGCTGGTTTCGAACAGGGCGGCTGTAACATTTTCCGATCGAGCTTGCGGGTTCGGAAAACTTCGTTGCCGCCGGTTCGTAACCAGCACCGGCTTCAAAGACAACTACTCAGGTACTGCGACGATGACCTGGGCCGCCCGAAGGACACGGTCGCCCTTTTTGTAACCAGCCCGGAGTATCTGGCTTACGACGTCGAACCGCACGTCGGCGCTCGGCTGCTGGATCAGGGCTTCGTGGATGTTCGGGTCGAACTCCACCCCCATCTCATCGATCCGGGTCAGGCCGTAGGTCTTCAGCGCGTTCTCCAGTTTCGTGGAGATCGCGGCAAAGGGTCCGTCGGCCAGATCACCGTGCTGGCGGGCCGCGTCGACATCGTCCAGGACGGGCATCAGCGAGTTCAGCACTCCAATAACCGCCATGTCCCGTGCAACATCCCGATCACGCTCGACGCGCTTCCGGTAGTTCACGTACTCGGCCGACAGGCGCTGCAGATCGGTGCGCAGTTCGGCTTCCACAGGTGAGGGCTCGTTCAGCCCTTCCCCGTCAATCCCGTTGAGTATTGCCTCGGCCTGGGCCAGCGCATCGCTGCCGTCGGCGGCCTGCTCTCCGGCGTCGGCTTCCTCGACAGGGTCCTGCACGGAGTCCGGGGTCACAGGCTGATCGGTTGGACCAGCCTGTGAACCGCCGTCATCCTGGTGCTGCCCACGGACCTTACCTGTCTCAGGATCGATCTTCCGATTGTCGTGGAAGCTGACCGGTTCGGACTGGTGCTCTTCTTCATTTCCGTGGTGCGGCATGATTACTTCTTTTCGTTGGAGTCGTCTTCGTCGACTACCTCGGCGTCGACGATGTCCTCGTCATTCGAGGCGGAGTCGGCGTCAGGCGTCGCTCCGTCCTGAGGAGCGTCTGCACCTGGTGCTGCAGCGTCCTGCTGGGCCGCCGCGTAGATCGCCTCGCCGAGCTTGGTCTGTGATGCCTGAAGCTTGTCGAACGCTGCCTTGACCGTGTCAGCCGATCCGGCGTCCTCGGGGTTAGCTTCCAGCGCCTTCTTCAGCTCGTCGACGTCGGCCTGAACCTCGGTCTTGACGTCCTCGGGCAGCTTGCCTGAGTTGTCAGCGATCAGCTTGTCAACCGAGTAGGCCAACTGCTCTGCACCGTTGCGGGTATCAGCCGCTTCACGGCGCTGCTTGTCCTCTGTGGCGTGCTCTTCGGCTTCGCGGACCATCCGATCGATGTCTTCCTTCGACAGGGCAGTGCCGCCGGTGATGGTCATCGACTGCTCGGCGCCGGTGCCCTTGTCCTTGGCTGACACGTGAACGATCCCGTTGGCGTCAAGGTCAAACGTCACCTCAACCTGAGGCACACCGCGGGGAGCCGGAGCAATCCCGGTCAGCTCAAAGGTGCCCAGTGGCTTGTTATCCCGGGTGAACTCGCGCTCGCCCTGGAAGACCTGGATGGCAACCGATGGCTGGTTGTCGTCAGCCGTCGTGAAGGTTTCGCTGCGCTTGGTGGGGATGGCCGTGTTGCGCTCGATCAGCTTGGTCATCATGCCGCCCTTGGTCTCGATCCCGAGGGACAGAGGAGTGACATCGATGAGCAGCACGTCCTTGCGCTCACCCTTCAGCACGCCAGCCTGCAGGGCGGCGCCAACTGCTACTACTTCATCGGGGTTGACGCCCTTATTGGGCTCCTTGCCACCGGCAAGCTGCTTGACCAGTTCGACGACCGCGGGCATCCGGGTTGAGCCACCCACGAGCACGATGTGATCGATGTCGGCAACCTTGATGCCTGCTTCTTCGATGACGTCGTTGAAGGGTTTCTTGGTCCGGTCCAGCAGGTCCTTGGTCAGGTCCTGGAACTTGGCGCGGGACAGGTGCTCGTCCAGGTGGACGGGGCCGTCAGGCGTGACCGACAGGTACTGCAGCGAGATGTTGGTGGAACTGGCAGAGGACAGTTCCTTCTTGGCCTGCTCTGCTGCTTCTTTCAGACGCTGCAGGGCGATCTTGTCCTTGGACAAGTCAACTCCCTTGGCCTTGGCCTGGGACAGGAGATAGTCAACAACGCGCTGATCCCAGTCGTCGCCGCCGAGACGGTTGTCACCGGAGGTGGAGCGTACCTGGATGGTGGAGAAATCATCTTCGTCCTTGCCAACCTCAAGCAGTGACACATCGAATGTTCCGCCGCCCAGGTCGAAGACCAGGATAAGTTCGTCTTCCTTGCCCTTGTCCAGGCCGTATGCCAGTGCAGCGGCGGTTGGCTCGTTGACGATACGCAGGACGTTCAGGCCAGCAATTTCACCGGCCTCCTTGGTTGCCTGACGCTCGGCGTCATTGAAATATGCTGGGACGGTGACGACGGCGTCAGTTACTTTTTCACCCAGGTAGCTCTCGGCGTCGGTCTTCAGCTTCTGAAGGATACGCGCTGAGATTTCCTGTGGGGTGTAGTTCTTATCGTCGATCTTCACATCCCAGTCGGTGCCCATGTGGCGCTTGACAGAAGCGATGGTCCGGTCGATGTTGTTGACGGCCTGGCGCTTGGCGATCTCGCCAACCAGCACCTCACCGCCCTTGGAGAACGCAACGATCGAGGGCGTAGTCCGTGCGCCTTCAGCGTTGGCGATAACGGTGGGCTCGCCACCTTCGAGTACGGAAACCACTGAGTTGGTGGTTCCGAGGTCAATACCTACTGCACGTGACATGCGTATTTCCTTTCAAAAGCCCGTCATGAGGGGAGCGCCCAGCCGCTGGATCCTGCGAAGCATTTCAGCGAGAGCCGGGGCTTGAGCGTTCTTCACTCAACTGTACTCAGGCTGGGATCAGAGTCAAACTGAAGTTGAGTCACGTTGACTCAAGTGCGCTGATTGCCGCACGTCTGGGTCCCGAAATGGCGGGCGTGTGGCGGTGTCGCCGCCGGTTCCGCCGTGAGAGAACGGGGCGGAGAAAGGGCCGCCCCCCGAACGGAGCCGCCGTCTTTAGGGGCGGTCGGACGGCTCCGTCAGGGATGCCGGCTCCAAACACCGGCTTCCAGAGGCGTGGGTGGCGGTCTCGGAACCATCGACTCCTCTTGCATGAGTGTCCACTGCTGGCCTTGTAAAATACCTAGGTCAGTGACTGTCCCGGCGCGGTCCCGTTCGTCCAGCTAACCGCGGGCGCGGCCTGCCCAGCCGATTGCTGCAGCGAACACCGGCAGACTCCTCTCAAGCATGTCCTCGCTGGCAGTCAGCGAGATCCTGAAGAACCCAGGCGTCTCGAACAGCGCGCCAGGCATCACGAACACGCCCTGATCGGCGAGTACTTCGACGAAGGCTTCGTCGTCGGGGTTGGGGGACCGCACAAACAGATAGAACGTACCCTCTGGCCGGCTGAGCCGGTAACCCATGCCCTGGAGGGCTTCGACCATGCGGTCGCGTTTGCGTTGCAATCTGGGAATATCAATGGAGAACTGCTCCAGGCGGGGCAGCGCGTACTGGAGAACGGCGTTGGGATAGATCCACCCCATGGCCAGCTGCAGTGCAGCGATTGCCGAGGAGAGCCCCCTGCGGTCGGGCATGGTCGGCGGCAGCGCCAAATAGCCAATGCGCTCGCCTGGTGCCAGATGGGTCTTTCCATAGGAGTACGCCAGCAAGGTGTGTTGATAGAACTCGACCGGGCTGTGAAAGTCTGCCTCATCGTAGACAATCCGGTTGTAAGGTTCGTCCGAGATTAGATAAATGCGGCGCCCGTGTGTTTCCGAGGCCTCCTCAAGGACCGCCGCCAGCCGCGACAGCACGTCGGGCGGATAGACCCGGCCGGTGGG
>NZ_KI914757.1:36903-56398 GCF_000520515.1 Arthrobacter sp. H20 | reverse complement strand
CGGCCGGTGGGGTTGTTAGGAGTATTGATAATCACCGCCCGGGTCCGGTCCGTAATAGCCGCGGCGATCTGCCCGAGGTCGAGATCAAAGGTGTCCAGATCGATGGTGACCTTCACCGGCACGAGTCCGGCCTCGACGACAATCGGCTCGTAACAGAACCAGGGCGGCAGACTGTAGATCACCTCGTCAACGGGGTCACCCACCGCCTTAAGCGCCAGGGCAATAGCGGCGAAGCCACCGGTGGTGAGGTGAATGTCCTCGGGCCGAAAGGGGACGCCCAGCAAGCGCTGGAGGGATGCCGCAGCGGCCTCCTGGGCGCCAGGGGTATTTCGTTTGTATGCAAACCATTGGTCATTGCGGGGACTCGTTGCCGAAAGGAGCGCCTCGACGTACGCCTCCTGCGGCATCTCGTGCGGGTTGCCGAACGTCAGATCACAGATATTCGCCTCGCCCTGCCGCTCCGCGTAAGTGGAGGAGGTGAGGAAGCTATTAAGCAGCCGATAAGGCAGCACCGCCTCGACAGCGGCGGCACGACGTGAAACCGGCGAATCCGCCGGACCCCAGGTCATCGCACCGAAGCCGTCAGCAGCAGGTACTCCCACTCCATGACGCCGTCGCCCAGATCATGCTTTCGCGCTAGTTCTGCGAGCCCCTGGTTGAGGGCGGCGACCCGCCCCGCGTCGTCGCCAATGGTGCGATACACAGAGATGGTTGGACCGTAGCGCGTCTTGAAGTAGTCGCGAAACCCTTCAGCGTTGCTGAAGTGATCCACCCGCACTGTTGCCTTCCGCTCCACGACGTCGGTGACGGAGTTGCCCAGGAGCGTCCTGACGTGCTCCGCATTGCCCCATAACGGTGGTGGTTGGGCCTCGGGAGGAGGAGTCGGTGCGTACTCCTTCATGGCGGCGAACATCTGGCCGATGAACCCCTCAGGCGTCCAACTCAGCAGGGCAATGGTTCCGCCGGCGCGACAGACGGGCACTAGTTCGTCAGCGCTCGCTTGGTGGTGCGGCGCAAACATCACCCCTACGCAGGACAGGACGGCATCGAAGCTGTCATCGGCAAACGGCAGCGATTCGGCGTCGGCTTCGCGCCACTCAATGTCCACCCCCTGCTCCTCGGCCAGGCGGCGTCCGACGTCGAGCAGCTCAGGAGTCAGGTCGCTTGCCACAACGTTGGCGCCTGCACGGGCCGCTGGAAGTGACGCGTTGCCGGTTCCGGCAGCGACATCGAGTACCCGGTCCCCTGGCTGAACCCGTGCGGCGTCAACGAGCACAACTCCTAGTCCGGGGATGATGTCTGCGGCCAATGCCGGGTAGTCGCCCAGGGCCCACAGGGCCCGGTGTCTGGCCTTCAGAACCAGGTCTTTACCCAGCGCATCGTCATGCAGTGCATCGTGATGGGTTTGGCTGGTTGGTTCGGTTTGGTCGCCCATGATGGCTCCTCGGCTGTCGAATAATCAGCGCGCTGAATCAATGGAGGCTGTAATGCGACCAACTATGGCCTCCGATGATTCAGCTGTAAAGAGCGTGTCTAGACCGCCCGCACCCTTACGCAGAGCGGCCAAATATGGCGGTCCGGGCGTTCAGGCCACTGTGGAGTCTCATGACCTCATGGACAGTTCTGTCTCACCACCTCTCACGGTTGGGTGGGAGTGGTTGAAAGCTTTTCGGGGGCCAGTGTTCTGGTCTGAAAATACTTGAAAAAGTCTTCTCGGGTACCCCGGTTGACCCCTGAAAATGTCAGTGCCCGATGATGGAATGGGGGTATGAAAAGCAGCACAGCTTCTTCTACCGGAACGGGATTCCTACCCGATTCCGGTGCGGATCCCGGCTCTTATGGCGGGTCCTCGGATACCGCCGCGGGGACGTTCGGCGGGACTTCCGGTGGGACGTTCGGCGCGACTTCCGGCGGGCCGTCCGGTGGCTATGGCCTTGGTGGTCCGTTAGGTACCGACGCGGTGTGGATGGCCCCGGTAGATGATCGGGAATCCCCGGCTGATCCGACCAACACCTTCGCTGATCCTGATCCTGATCCCCGGGTGCGCCCGGGTGGCGGGTCTGCTGGGTTGACCGGCCGGGTAGCGCTGACTGCCGTGGTCGGCCTGGACTCAGGGCAGACATTGGAGGTGCTGAAGGACCTTGGGAGGTTGCGTTCCTGGGTCGATGCGCAGGAAGCCAAGGCGGTCACCCATCTCCATGACCTCACCACCGAGGCGCACGCCTGGGTGGGAGACCCGGGGAGGGTCAGGACCCTGGCCGCGGCGGAGATTGCTGCGGCCACACTGGTGCCGGAGGTGACCGCGGGGGCCCTGGTTGATCACAGTGATCTGCTGACCCGGGACTTGCCCACCACCCTTGCCGCGATGGAGGAAGGCAAGCTATCGAAGCGCCACGCGTGGGCGGTTGTCGGGGAAGCGATCAGCATCCCGGATACCGCCCCCGGTGTGATCGCCGCTTTCGAGTGCCATCTCATCGGCCTGGCAGCGAAGACCACTGTGGTGAAGTTCTGCCGCCAGGCCCAACGGTTACGGGAAATGCTCCACCCGGAATCGATCACCATCCGGCATCGGAAAGCTGTCCAGGACCGTCGCGTGTATCTCGACCCTGCTCAGGACGGGATGGCCTGGCTCCAGGCTTTCCTACCCGTTCAGGACGCCGCGGGGATCTTCCACCGCGTCGACACCGCAGCCCGCAACCTGCAAGGCACCGACGAACCCCGCACCCTCACCCAACTCCGGGCCGATGTCCTCATGGACGTCCTCACCAGCGCGGGACCGGAATCCGCCAGCGGGTCCGACGGCGACGCGGGTACTTGCGCCGAGAACAACCCCGGGAACGGGCCGAGCGTCAGGAATGGCGAACCTGGCCAGTCGCGGGAGAGCAGGGTGTATTGGGGTGTTCAGGCGAAAGTCTTCGTGACCGTCCCGGTCATGACCCTCCTCGGCGGGGATAAGCCCGGTGAGCTTGAAGGATACGGGCCGATCAGCCCCGACACCGCCCGGAGTCTTGCCGGCCATGCACCGTCGTTCACCAGAATCCTCACCCACCCCTACACCGGGACCAGACTCGGAGCCGATGCGACCACCTACCGGGTCCCGAAGGACCTACAGGATGCAGTGAGAGTGCGGGACGGGACGTGCAGGCATCCGGGGTGTAATCGGTTGGCCGTGTTCTGCGAACTCGACCACACCACCCCCTGGTCCCAGGGCGGGAAAACCAGTTACGGGAACCTCGCGTGCCTGTGTAAACGCCACCACATGCTCAAAACCGAAGGCTACTGGCACTACACCCAACCCGAACCCGGCACCATCATCGCGATCTCCCCCGCCGGGGAAACCTACCGCACCACACCCAACCCACCACCATCAAAACCAGAAACCCCACCACCGTTCTAGGGTGAAGTCCGCCTTGGTTGGCTCTGTCTCCTGGCCCGTAGTTCTAATTTCGCCGAATCTGACTTCGCCGAATCGTGAGGCACGATGGCTCACAGAGGCAGAGCTCGCTGTGGAGTCTCATGACCTAACGGACAGTTCTGCCTCACCACATCGTGCACGGGCGTTTCAGGCCATCATTTCTAAGCGCTCGGCGAGGGCCTGAAACTTATCCGCGGTGGGCCGGCTCGGCGCGGCGCTGATGCCCTTCAGCCGACGCGCCTGATGAACCACCACGGTGCACGGGACCGGCTGCCCGTCCAAGCTTCGACGGCCACCAGATGCGGCGCCCCAGGTCGTAGGCCAGAGCGGGCACCAGCAGGGATCGCACAATGAGCGTGTCCAGCAGCACCCCGAACGCAACGATGAACGCAATCTGTGCCAGGAACAGGATCGGAATCACTCCGAGCGCCGCGAAGGTCGCGGCCAGCACCACACCGGCCGATGTGATCACGCCGCCAGTGACGCCCAGGCCCCTCAAGATTCCCGGGCGGGTACCGATGCGCAGCGACTCCTCCCGCACCCTTGTCATCAGGAAGATGTTGTAATCGACCCCCAGCGCCACGAGGAACACAAATCCGAACAGGGGCACCGACGCGTCGGCACCCTCGAACCCGAACACGTTGTTGAACACCAGCGCCGAGACGCCGAGCGCAGTCGCATAGGACAACACCACGCTGGAGATCAACAGCACCGGAGCGATGATGGAGCGGAGCAGCAGCATCAGGATCACCAGGATGACCGCCAACACGATCGGGATAATTTTGACCAGGTCGGCCTGGGCCGTGTCATTGGTGTCAATCGCAATCGCCGTCACGCCGCCCACCAGCGCGTCCGGAGTGGCATCATCGAGAGCGGTCCGCAGGTCGCGCACCACATCCTCGGCCGCCTCGGAGTCGGCCTGGGACTGCAGCGTTCCAGTGATCAGCACGTTGCCATCGACCACAACGACGTCGGCCCCCGGTTCCGGCGACTCAACCGTCAGCGCGGCGTCGGTGATGCCCGACTGGTTTTTCACCACGTCCAGCACAGCATCCTGATCCTGCTCCGCGGTGATGACCGAGACCGGGCTGCCCGACCCGGCATCAAAGTGCCGTGCCAGGGCGTCCTGCCCGTCCACTGCATTGGATTCCGTCAGGATCAACGCTGACTGAGGCACCCCATTGGCCTGCAGCTGGAACAATCCCAGCGAGCCGGCGGCCAACACCAGGAAGGACGCCACCCAGACGGTGCGTGCATGGCGGGAAATCAGCGTCGCTGCCCGCTTCCAGATCCCCTTGAGGCCCTCGAGCCCGGTGGCGTCAACGCCTTCGGGCTGAATATGGTGAGTACCGGCTTTCGGACGCAGCGGCCAGAACGCGGCCCGACCGAACAGCAGCAAGAAAGCGGGCAGGAGGGTCAGCGCTGCGCCGAGGGAGAACACGATACCGATCGCAGCAATCGGCCCCAGGCTCCGGTTGGAGTTCAGATCAGAGAACAGCAGGCACAGTAGCGCGATGATGACCGTCGCCCCGGAGGCAAGAATGGGCTCAAAGGAACCGCGGTACGCCACCCGCATGGCGTCCCACCTGGACTCGAACTCCCCGAGTGCCTCCCTGAACCGCGCCACCAGCAGCAGTGCATAGTCTGTTGCCGCACCAATGACCAGAATGGACAGGATGCCTTGGCTTTGGCCGCTGAGCTGGATCCACCCCCAGCTGGCCAACGCGTAAACCAGCAGGATTGAGGTGGCAAGAGCGAACACCGAGGTAAGCAGCACCAGGAATGGCAGGATCACCGACCGGTAGACAGCCAAGAGAATCACAAAGACCGCAGCGAGGGCGACGCCGAGCAGCAGGCCGTCAATGCCACCAAAAGCGCTGACCAGGTCGGTGGCGAAACCTGCGGGCCCCGTGACATACCCGGCGGTTCCTTCGGGGATCTCGGCAGTGAGCACCTCGCGAAGCGCCTCGACCACTTCGCCCAGTTCCGCGTCGTCGGACACGAAGGCGATGTATTGGATAGCAAACGAGTCCTCGGAGGGCACCGGCCCGATCACCGCCGGTGCACCCGCCTCAGCCGGCTCCAGCCCCTCCACGGCGGCCAGGGACGTGGCCAGGTCATCGTAGGCTCCCAAATCCGCCGGCGGAATCTCGGTGTCCGATTCCACAACGATCACCGCGGGCAGTGCATCCGAATCGGTGAACTGCGCTTGCAGCTCGCCAGCCTCGGTGGACTCCGCGCTGGCCGGCAGGAACGAGGCCTGGTCATTGGTGGAGACTTCCTCCAGTTTGCCGAACGTTGGACCGCCAAACGCTGCGCCCACCAGCCAGATGAGGACAACGACTGCGGGTAGCAGAACCCGTAACCACTTGCTGTGCATGATGAACGCCTCTCGAATGACAACTTATCTCTGAAGAAGACTATATCCATGATGGAGATATATGGGTAGACGGACTAGAGTTGTTTCTGCGGCATGATGAACCGACGAGGTGAGAGCGAGCATGGCAGAGAATCCGCGGTTTGAGCTGATGGCACTGCTCCAGCAATTCACAGTGGAAACTGACCGGTACGTGGACGCCGTCAGCGCCCGCGATTCGCTCTACCGCACCGATCTCAATGCCCTCGGCGTCATGATGGGTGCAGCGCGGGCCGGAACAACGGTAACGCCCGGGATGCTGCGCGCTGAGTTGCACCTGAGTTCCCCAGCGACCACGGCGCTCGTTGACCGCCTTGACAGTGCCGGCCATGTAAAGCGCTCCCGAAGCGACGTCGACCGCCGGCAGGTCAATCTGCAAATGACTGAGAAGGCAATGGAGACCGGCGGCAGGCTCTTCGCCCCGTTGGCCCAGCACATCAGCGGCGCTCTGGACAATTTTTCCCGTCAGGAGCAGCAGCTCCTCACAGAAATGATGCACCAGATCACCGCGGCCACCATTGCGGCACGGGAAGGCATCGCCCAACCCCCACCCCTCTGAGCTGAGTTGTTAGGCTGAGTCAATGGATCAGTCACGGGCCAGAGAAGATCATTTCGACGCGGTGGTAGTGGGCGGCGGGCACAACGGGCTGGTCGCAGCGACATATCTGGCCAAGGCAGGCCGGTCAGTGGTGGTGCTTGAACGCCAGGACCATGTCGGCGGGGCAGCCGTTTCAGCCGAGGCTTTCCCGGGTACCGGTGCCCGGCTGTCGCGCTATTCCTATCTGGTCAGCCTCCTCCCGCAGCAGATCATTGACGATCTAGGGCTCGACCTGGAGTTGGTGCGCCGCCGTTACTCCTCCTATACACCGCTGCCCGGCGGCGCCTCGGGGCTGTTGGTCGACAACGAAGATAGCGAGGCAACCCGCAATAGCTTCAGCCGCGTTGGGGCCGGGCCCGACGCCGGAGCCTTCGGCGAGTTCTATGGACGCACGGCGATCCTTGCCGACAAACTGTGGCCCACGTTCACTAAACCGTTGCTCCGACGCTCAGAGGCGAGAGCCCTTGTCGGTGACGACCACATCTGGAATGACTTCATCGAGAAGCCGCTCGGTAGGGTCATCGAGCGCTCTGTGGACAGCGATCTGGCCCGCGGGGTGCTCCTCACAGATGGGCTGATCAGCACCTTCGCGCGCGCCAACGACGAGGACCTGCAACAGAACAAGTGCTTCCTGTACCACGTGGTGGGCGGCGGCACCGGGGACTGGGATGTCCCGGTCGGCGGCATGGGAGCCGTCAGCGGCGCACTGGAACGTGCAGCGCTGGATGCCGGAGTGGTAATCCGCACCAACGCTGACGTTACAGCGGTGGCACCCAACGGCGTCGTACACTACCAACCGCTTGGGGGAGATGCTGCGCTGCAGAGCGTGACGGGCGAGTATGTGCTGGCGAACGTCACCCCGGCCGTACTGGGACGGTTGATGGGCGGCCCCGGAGCCGACGGTTTCGCTGCGCCCGGGGGCGCGGCCGAGGGGGCGCAGGTCAAAGTCAATCTGCTGCTGTCGCGGCTCCCGAAACTCAAGGACCCGCAGGTGCGCCCGGAGCAGGCTTTCGGGGGAACCTTCCATATCAACGAGCTCTACTCGCAGCTCGATGCCGCCTACACCGCAGCAGAGAACGGTGGTATTCCGTCGCCGCTGCCCATCGAGATCTACTGCCATTCCCTGGCAGATCCGTCGATCCTTTCAGAGTCGCTGCGGGACTCGGGCGCCCATACTCTGACGGTCTTCTCCCTGCAAACCCCGCACCGGCTGACCCACGATGCGAACCACGATGGCCTGCGGGCCGAACTCCAGGCGGCCGTGCTGGCCTCCTTGAACAGTGTGCTGGCCGAGCCAATTGAAAACTGCATCCTGAACGACGGCGCCGGGAAGCCCTGCATCGAAACGAAAACCACACTTGATCTGGAAGAAACGCTGGGCCTGACCGGCGGCAACATCTTCCATGGCCCCCTATCCTGGCCGTTCGCTGAAGACGATGCGGCCCTGGACACGCCGGCCGAACGGTGGGGTGTCGCCACCGACCACCCGCGCGTCCTGCTCTGCGGGGCGGGATCCCGGCGGGGCGGCGGCGTCAGCGGTCTGGGCGGCCACAGCGCGGCGATGGCCCTATTGGAGACCAGTAGAGCTTGATGAGAAAACGCCGAGCGGGGTGCGCAACCGGCGATGCGCGTGATGTCGCAAGTAGAGTGAAAGCTATTGAACCTGGATCTACCACGAGCGTCCGCGCCGATGCGGTGCAACGGACGGCCGCTCACATATCTTGAGGCGAGCGTGAAAAATACACCACCCGAGGGGCCCCGCGCCCTCGTCATCAGCACCAGCCGGGACAGGGGTGCGCTCGCAGCGGTCCGGTCCCTGCGCCAGTCCGGGTGGGTGGTTGGTGTCGGAACTCCCGACGGCGGTGGAATGCTCGGTTCCTCAGTCGCCTGCTCCGCCAGGCATGTGGTGCCACGACCGCGACAGGACGGCGCGGCATTTATCGAGGGAGTCCGCCTCGCTGTGGCGCTCGGGTCCTACGATGTCGTGTTCGGCGGCGGCGACGACTGGATGGCAGCCCTCGCAACCTATCGGGATGACATTCCTACCCGCGTTGCCCATCCCCCCGCTGGAGTGGTGGACGCCGCACTAAACAAGGTGGATCTTTCTGACCGCGCCCGCCGAGCCGGCCTCGCCGCACCTCGCACCGTACCGGCCACCGACCAGGCCGTTTCGGAATGGGAGGGCCCGGTGGTGGTCAAGTGCCTGTCGCATTGGTCCCCCGGGCAGACCCGACCGCATCGGATTGAAGCGAAACTTTTCCCCGATGTCGTTTCCGCAGGACCGCAGATTGACCGCGTCAGGAAAGCTGGCGCCGAACCGATCCTCCAGGAACCGGTCGCTGGCCATCTCGGTGCACTTATCGGGGTCTTCCACGGGGGCAGTCTGAACGGACGGGTGCAACAGATCACCTCACGCCTATGGCCCACCCCGAACGGTGTGTCTACCCGGGCAGAGACTGTCCTGGTTAACGCGGATCTGGCCACCCGCGCCGAGGCCCTGCTACGTGACCTCGGCTGGTGGGGACTGGTGGAGTTGCAGTTCCTGATTGACGGCGACGGCGTTCATCACCTCATCGACTTGAACGGCCGGTTCTTCGGTTCGATGGCACTCACCAACGCAGCACGACCTGGCCTGACCGACCTGTGGGGACGCCTGGTGCTGGACGAAAAAGTTGAGGCGCTGGCCGATGCCGCCCCGGGAAAGCGGTATGCGTGGACCGCTGGTGACCTGCGACGGGCCGGCGTCGAGCGACGCGGTGGAAGGATTGCCGACGTGGTGGATACTCTCCTGTGGGCCCGGTGGGCCAGGCATAGTGTGTGGGACCTGCGCGACCCCGGCCCCACCCTGCACCTTGCGTCGGCGCGGCTCCGGGCGGTCGATCGGAAGTCCAAGGCGGCAGCGGCGGTCAGCTGACTTTTGGTCCGACCCGGCGGCGCCTAGCCTCGCTGGCCCCTGCGGACAACGCTCTTGACCATGTCGAGGGCGAGAAGCCGCTCCGGCGCCCGCAGGAGAACCAACCCCACCAGGTAGACCCCAAGTACCGCCAGGGCCACAGCGCCACTGACCACAATTGCAGATTGATCCTCGACGGCCGCACGGACGAGAACACCAGCAGCCCCGGCGACGACGGCAAGCCCCAGAGCACGAGCAACCAGTGCGACGGTGGGCAGCAGGTCGAGTCCCCGATGCCGACTGTGCAACAGCCAACCGTTCGCCAGAGCCGCGAACCCCAGCGAAGCGGTTGTTGCCAGAGCAATACCCGCAATCCCCATGATGGGGGCGAGCATGATGTCTCCGACCACGTTGATCACCATGGCAATCACTGACACGACCACCGGGGCCCGTGCATCGCCGAGGGCATAGGAAGTGCTGACCACCACCTGCCGGCACCCGAGGGCCAGAAGCGCTGGCGTGTACCAGGCCAGGGCAGTAGCTGTTGACGTGATGTCATCTCCGCTGAAGGCACCGCGACCGAAAGCCACCTCGGCAAGCGGTTCAGCGGCGATGATCATCACCACGCACAGCGGTGTCAGTACGCTGACCGCCACCGCCAGACCGCGCCCCACGAGTCGACGTACCTCGGCGATATTAGTCGATGAAGCGCTCAACGCCGGGTACAAGGGGACTAGTAGCGAAGCAATGATCAGGGTTTCCGGCAGGTTGACGAGACGCCACCCATAGGACAGCGCGGTGATGGCGCCTTCCTCAAGAGTGGAGCCCACCGCCCTGTCCACCAGCGTGTTGATATTGCCGATCGCGCTGCCCACCAGCATGGGTGGCATCAGACGGGCCATCTCACGGAACCCCGGGTCGCGAAGATCCAGCTGGGGTCGCACCCGCGTCCCCAGCGAGAACAGTGGAGGGAGCTGCAGAAGCAGCCGCGCTGCCGATCCTACGACGAAGCCAACAGCTAGCGCAGCGATCCCATAGGTGGGTCCAAACAGCCCGGCTGCACCGATCATGATGATGTTGAACGGCACCCCCTGCAGCGCCGACCAGACCACTCGTCCGTGGGACTGCGACAGGGAGGCCAACAGATCAGTTCCAGCGATCAGCACTGTGGCAATCAGCACGATACGGGTGAGGGATTCGGTTGTCTCGGCCTGGGCGCCGTCGAACCCCGGCGCGATCACCGCCGTGACTGGGCCGACGAAAATGCTCATCACCACCCCTCCGACGCCGAGCACGATCATGGTGACGGTGAGTGCCGTGTTGAACCCCGGATGGCCCCGGCACCCGTCCTTCTCCTCGGCGGCCTCACGAGAGGTGACGGGGATGGCTGCCCGGGCCATGGCGTAGGCGATCAGGCCCAGCACAATGTTCATCAGTCCTTGTGCCACCAGGTAGGCGTCCAGCTCGGCGCCAGCGCCAAAGACGGCGGCTATGACGACGTCGCGGACAAATCCGAACAGGGTGGACACAGCGGTCAGGCCGGTCACCAGCAGAGCTGCCCTCCGTATACCTGGCCTAGTCACCCTATGACGATACATTTCATGGCCGGAATCGGCTGCACCGCACTGTCGGCGTGCCCGGTAAGATCGGTTGGTGACATTTTCCGTCTGGCTCGCTCTGCTCGGAGCACAGGCCCTCATCAGTTTCAGCCCCGGCGCAGGGGCAGTCAACACCATGAGCAACTCACTCACGGTGGGCTTCCGCCGGTCCATGTGGGGCATCCTCGGACAGCAGGTGGCCCTCCTGGTGCACATTGCTGTGGTCGCTGCGGGCGTCGGCCTGCTCGTCGCCAGCTCCCCCGTGGCGTTCAACGTCATTCGCTTCGGTGGCGCTGCCTACCTTGTCTACCTCGGCATCCGGAAACTCCTCCAGACACCGGATCAAGAGGAGCAGGCAGCGGTGCGCCGCGTGGAGGGCGCCTTCTCCCTGTTCCGCCGCGGCCTGTGGGTGAACCTCCTCAATCCGAAGGCAATCGTGTTCTTCCTCGCCTTCATTCCGCAGTTCATCACCCCCTCCGCACCCCTGCTGGGCCAGTACGGCGTCCTGGCTGGCACGGTAGTGGCGATCGATGTGCTGGTCATGTGGTTCTTCTACGCCGCCGCCGCGAAATCATTCAGGCGGTATACGCAGAATCCGCGTGGACAGATGGTTGTCAACCGGGTCTTTGGCCTACTGTTTGTAGCCGTGGGCATCCTGCTCGCCGTCGCCTAACCCTTCCCTAGGATCAACAGCCCATGGCACCACAAGCCAGGACCGCCGTCGCACAGTTGATTATTGCCGTCGACGGCCGGTCGGGTGCAGGCAAGACCACGCTCGCCGTCGAGCTGGCCGCACTCCTCCGCGAGCACCACACGGTGAGCCTGTTTCACCTCGAGGATATTTACCCGGGCTGGGACGGCCTGGAATCCGGCATGAAGCGCTACGTCTCGGGCGTTCTCAGCCCGCTGGCCGCCGGCCGCGCCGCAGCGTGGCGGGCGTGGGACTGGGCCGCCGACGACGACGGGCCCGAGCATCGCACCGAACCAGCCGACGTCGTGATCGTTGAGGGAGTGGGGGCAGCGTGCCGGGCCGCATTGGATTTCCTCGACGTGAGCATCTGGGTGGACGCCCCCGACGAGGTACGGCGCACCACCGCGCTGAGCCGCGACGGCGCTACCTACGCCCCCTTCTGGGATCTCTGGGCCGGGCAGGAAGAGGCGTGGCTCGCCCAGGATCAGCCGCAGCTCACAGCCGACATTGTGGTCACCGGCCACCGGGATGCCGCAGCGCCCGAGCGGGTCCGGCTGGCGCTCACTGGCCTTCCGCAGTGTGGGTCACTGCTCGCTGCGGAGCGTGCGCAGCGCCGCGCCGCTACCGTCCAGATCGAGCGGTGGGAGGGCTGCCCCGACGACACGGCCCTGTTCACTGCCCTCTACGGCGCCTCGGAGCGCGCGGTCTGGCTGGATAGCTCGGATGCCGAGCCGGGCGTGGGTGGGCGAAGCCGGTTCACGATCATGGCCGACGACGGCGGGCGCTTTGGCCAGCTGGCCCGGCATTCAGCCGGCAACACCGAGATCGTCTCGGGGCCGGTCACAGCACGGATCCCCGGGCCATTTTTTCGGTGGCTCGACGCCACCTGGGGGCGGCGGGCAGTGCCTACCCCTGATGACTATCAGTGTGGCTTCACCCTGGGCTGGCTCGGCTACCTCGGCTATGAACTCAAACGGGAAACGGGTGGCAGCGCCGTTCCCACGGGTCCGCTCCCGGACGCGGCGCTCATCTTCGCCGGTCGCGCCGTGGTCCTGGACCACGAACAACAGGCAACCTACCTGCTCACCTTGGCTGGCCCCTCCCACGACCAAGAGGTCCAGGACTGGCTCGCCATCGCGCGCAAGGCTGTCCGGGAAGTTCGCCCCCTGGGCCGGCCCCGGGCAGGGAGCCCGCCGCCCATTTTCTCCTCCCGCGACACACGGGCCGGCTACCTGGATAAAGTCCTTGAGGCGCAGACGCAGATCCGGGCCGGAAACACCTATGAGGTGTGCCTGACCACTTCCCTGAACGCGCGCACCCGCCAGGTCCTGCAGCCGCTCGAGGTGTACCGGTCCCTGCGCAGGGTCAGCCCTGCCCCTTTCGCGCATTTCCTCAGGTTTCCGGGCTTTGCCGCGGCAAGCACCTCGCCGGAGCGGTTCCTGCAGCTCAGCGCCAGCGGCGCCCTGCGAGCCGAGCCGATCAAGGGCACCCGCCGTCGTTCGCCTGACCCGGAGCTCGACCGCGCTTTACGTGAGGACCTCCTGACATCACGCAAGGACCGCGCCGAAAACGTGATGATCGTTGACCTGCTGCGCAACGACCTGTCCCATGTGGCGGTCCCCGGCAGTGTGAGCGTCAGCCGTTTGTGCGAGATTGAAACCTACGCCACCGTTTACCAATTGGTGAGCACCATCGATGCCCAGCTGCGGCCCGGGACCTCCCGTACCGAGGCCGTGGCTGCGGCCTTCCCCGCAGGGTCAATGACCGGCGCGCCCAAAATCAGCACCATGGCGATCCTCGACCGGCTGGAGAGGGCCCCGCGCGGCCTGTACTCGGGCGCCGTCGGCTACTTTTCGCTGAACGGCGCGGCCGATCTGGCCGTCGTCATCCGCACGCTCGTCCTTGAGGACGACGACGGCGGCACCCGGCTGACGCTGGGCGTCGGCGGGGCGATCACCGCCGACTCGGACCCGGCGGATGAGTGGGATGAAGTGCGCGCCAAAGCGTTCGGCGTGTTGTCCGGTCTCGGCGCTGAATTCCCGGATAACTAGGCAGTGGTCGCACCTACCCGGGGTTGAGGTGGGAGCTACCGCCGTGACTGTCACCAGCTTGGCTGGTCACAGTGGTCAGGAGGAATGCTGAGTCTTCGAGCGCCTCGACGCCGTGGCGCACATGGGTCAGCGCGACGATCTCCCCGGCAACCACTTCCGACTGATCCTGTCCGGTGACCCGCACCCGACCCTGCAGCACATACAGACTCGCGGCGGGAGGAGAATTATGCTCGGCAAGCACTTGCCCCGCTTTGAGGCCCAAGATTGTCTGTCGGAGTGGACCATCATGGACAAGAATTTCAGCGAAACGGCCTTTGTCACTGGCGGCGGATTCCTGCAGAGCCTTGGTCAAAGCCGATTCAACGATGGGCATGGTGCCTCCTGGTTTCACTTTTGTCACAGGCTGATCGATCAGTGGTGGTAAGTCTAAGGGCAAATGACCTCTTCACGGTCAGGTGGCCGAATGTGCGAAGGGTTCGTTCGTCGGCGGGGAAATTTTTGAAAGCGCCGCCCCCATCGATGAAGAGCAGTAGGAACGTGCCGGGGCAATGTGCGCTGAGAACGATGCGGCGAGTACCCTTTTGCATCTTCTACGCAGCTGCTCCAGCTCGATCGATGGGCAGAGACCGCACTGGCACCGCCGACCGCCCCTGGTTGAGGCGATGCCTCTGATTGAAGCGATCTGCTCGCTCACCCCCGCTCGCATGCCAGCGGAAACTGGCGGTCGTCTGCAAACGCCATACGTCAGCTCTCGTCCGACGCTCGACATTCTCGGGAGACGATCCATTGATGCTGTCACCGCTATCCACTCGGGTTGACGTGCTGGCTGAGTGCGGCGCTAACGTGGTTCCTCAAATCTGGTAGCACGTCGGTGACGAACCACTGATTCTTTGCCTGCCACCTGAAGTTCAACGGAGACGGGTGAACGAGAGGAAACTGTTGCGGGACGAACTGCTGATAGTTGAACACCGTGTCGGTCAGCGTGCAGTGACGAGCTGATGGGAGATAGTGGACCTGCGCATACCGGCCAATCAACAGCGTCAGCTGGATGTCCGGCATCAGCGCGAGGAGCGGCGGATGCCACCGCTCAGCGAACCCTTTCCGAGGCGGTAGGTCCCCGCTGCGGCCCGTGCCTGGATAGTAAAAATCCATCGGCAGATGGGCAAACAGCTCGGGGTTCCTGAACTGTTTCTTGCTGACACCCAGCCAGTCGATGAGGTTCTTCCCACTGGCGTCGTCCCAGGGCACACCGCTCGCTTGCGCCCGGCGCCCCGGCGCTTGCCCGATGACGGCGATTCTCGAACGTGGGGATGCCGCGTATAACGGCTCCCACCCCTGATGCCGCATCGACGCATTGGTCTCATCATCGACAAGACACTGCCTTATCGCGTCGAACGTGCGGACCTCCCCGGCGCCAGGCACCCTCACAATGACTCCTCATCTGTTTCGGGATAGGTAATCTGGCCGTCTTTCACCACCGCGAAGGTGGTCATTTCGGCACGCTTGGTCGACGAGGCCGACATGATGTGGAACATCTGAGCGCCCTCGAGGAGCATCGCGTCCGTAATCAGCCTCCGGTGGCAGCGCCACGGCACAGCCTCGCTGCACATAATGGCCGGCACCGAACTATTCGCGACCTGCAGCAACTCAGCAAACCCGGAACGAAAACTCTCGGTTGCTGTGTAATCGGCGTAAGCCCTGAAGGCCTTGACTCTCCACGCACCATTCGGACTCGCCACCCCAGCTGGCGTGTGCCGGCGGCCTCCAAGATCCCGGATCCACCGATACTCGACGTCTGCGGGCATCGCTGCTTCGATCGAGTCCTTGTTCCATTGCGGAAACTTTCGTGACGACGGAAACGAACGCACATCAACCAGCTCCGTCACGCCATTGCCACGCAGCATTGAAAGCACCTCGTCGAAACCTCGAGTCGAATGACCAATCGTGAATACCTGGGCTGAAATCTCCTTCGACATACCGGCTCCCTTCACTATTCATTCAACCTCGAGGCGCAGCTACTGACAGGAGCAACCTAATCGAGCGACCCCACAATCTCAGTTGCCTCACAGATACATCATTCAGGTGCGGTGGGTGTCGGACTCTTCGTGGGGTGTCAGCGCTTTGGCGCCCACACGGCGGCGCTGACTTAGCGGCCGACCTTGCGGCGTCCGCTGATGCCCTCGGCGACGCCGACCAGCAGCACCGAGGCAATGACTGCCGCGACGAATCCGATGACGTTCAGCTCGAAAATTTTTCCGGTGCCCAGGAGGCTGGCAATGACGCCGCCGATCACCGAGCCGGCGAGTCCCAGCAGGAGCGTCGCCAGCAACCCAAGGTTCTGCTTGCCGGGCTTGATCAGCCGTGCCAGGGCGCCGATGATGAGTCCTGCGACAATAAATCCAATCACAATTGCTGTCCGTTCTCTGGAGGTTTCTCCCGTTGCTGCGGGGTGCGTGCCATTGGTAACACTACTGACAAGATTCTATCCGGCACCGGTTGCCGCAGGGAAAGAGGGCTGGCGCGCCGCCGGCGTCGCCCGTTGCGCAACTATGCTGATCCCATGACTGTTCTGGTGTTCCTGGATCCCGCCCAAGAAAACGGCCGCGTCGCTGACGCCTCGGTCCCCCAAATCATGGCCACCGACCTGGGCGCAACGCGGGGTGACGGTATTTTCGAGTCGCTGCTGGCCCTCAATGGCGAGGCCCGGAAGGTGCAGGCCCACCTCGACCGGCTCGCCTCATCAGCCCGGGCGCTCGACCTGGACCTCCCGCCTGAGGACACCTGGCGGCGGGCCATCGCCACCGCGCTCGACGAATACACCTCAAGGGCAGTTGTTCAGGCTGACACCGAGCTGGCGGTGAAGCTTATGGTCACCCGCGGGGTTGAGGGTGCAGCTTCGCCCACTGCCTGGGTCCAGGTGGCACCGGTGCCCGCCAAGACGCAGCGGCAGCGGCGTGACGGGCTGGCTGTGCTGCTGTTGGAGCGCGGATATGACAGCACCGTGGCGCAGCATGCGCCCTGGCTGCTCATGGGCGCCAAGACCCTCTCCTACGCCGTCAACATGGCGGCGGTCAGGTATGCGCACGCCCACGGCGCCGACGACGTCATCTTCACCTCCTCGGACGGCAAGGTGCTGGAAGGGCCGACGTCGACCGTGCTGCTGGCCAGAGTCCGGGACGGCGTCAAAACCCTGTTGACCCCGCAGCTGGAAAGTGGAATCCTTCCAGGCACCTCGCAAAGCGCACTGTTTACCGTGGCGAAGGCTGCGGGCTGGGAACTCGGGTACGGCCCGCTGGTGCCCGCCGACCTGTTCGACGCCGACGGCGTCTGGTTGATTTCCAGCATCCGCCTCCTGGCCCCGGTCAATTCCCTCGACGGAGCGCAGATCGCCACCGCCGCCGAGCTCACCGGCGAGTTGTCGGAGTTAGTAGCAAAAATTTCCTGAGGCCGGCTGTCGATGTGGGCCGGCCCCAACCGTCATGGGAATGAGCGGCGCACCCGGCGTCGTCCCAGACACGATAGGAGGTTGCACGATGAGCACCGAGTACATCATCCTGCTGCATGACAACGAGTTGGACTGGCAGGAAGCGACGGCTGGGCAACGCGCCGAGACCTACGGGCGGCATACAGAATTTTCGAGGCGTTGCGCGGAGGACGGACACCGGGTGACTGGCGGCGCGGAATTGCAGCCGTCCACCACCGCCACCATCCTGCGCGGGGGCAGTGTCGGCATTACCGACGGCCCCTATACCGAGACAGTCGAGCAGCTGGGGGGCTTCTATCTGGTCGAAACCGACAACCGTGGGACACTGGCGAAACTCGTTAACGAGTTGTTGGCTGATACCGCCGGTCCGGCGGAGATTAGGGCCACTATGCGGCCTAGCGAGGGCAGCTAGATGAAAATCGCAGTGCTCCTATACCAGGACGAGTCGGTCTGGGCCAACGCCACCGAGGCTGAGGTAGCTCAGTACATGGCCGATCACGATGCCTTTTCCGAGGCCGCCAGTCACCGCGGGAAAATAGTCGCGGGTGAGGCTCTTGCCAGCGTCTCGACGGCGACGACTGTCCGCCGCCGTGGCGACCAGGTGAGCCTCACCGACGGGCCGTTTGCTGAAACCACCGAACAGCTCGGTGGCTTCTACGTGTTGGAAGTGCACGATCTTGATGTGGCTGTCGATCTGGTCAAACTGCTGCCCGAATACACTGTCGAACTCCGGCCCATCACCGAATATTAGCGGGATCCACTCAGATGCCAGGCATGCCCGACAGCGCGGCGGTCGCGCTTGAGCAAACCTGGCAGGACCATTGGGCGCGACTGCTGGCTCTCCTGGTGGGCCGTTTCCGCCGCTTGGACCTGGCCGAGGATGCGCTCGCTGAGGCCTTCGCCGCAGCAGTGCGCACCTGGCCAGCCGACGGTACCCCTGACTCACCGGCGGCGTGGCTGCTCACCGTGGCTCGGCGTCGGGCCCTTGATCAGCTGCGCTCGGAGGCCATTGCCTTCCGCCGGGAACCGCTGATGGTGGTCGATGCGCGAGCGCGGCAAGCCGCTGCCACCGCCGTCGACGATGGAGGGCACATCCCTGACGAGCGGCTGCGGATGCTCTTCACCTGCTGCCACCCTGCCCTTTCACCCGATGCGCGGGCGGCCCTGTCGCTGCGATTCGTCAACGGGTTGACCGTTTCCGAGATTGCCCGGCTGTTTTTGGTGCAGGAGTCGACCATGGCCGCACGCCTCACCCGCGCCAAGAAGAAGATCGCTGCGGCGGGCATTCCGTTTACCGTGCCGGCACCCGACCGGCTCGCCGAACGGCTCAAAGTGGTTTCCGCCGTTGTGTATCTCGTTTTCACCTCCGGGTACGCGCCGACGACCGGTGACGACTTGCTGCGGACCTCCTCTGCCGTCGAGGCCATCCGGCTGGCACGGGTGCTCGATGCGCTGCTTCCCAACCAGCCCGTGGTGCTCGCGCTACTGAGCCTGATGACCCTGCAGCATTCCCGCCGCGACGCGCGGGTTTCAGCTGACGGCCGGCTGGTCCTCCTGCCGGATCAGGACCGTCGCCGGTGGCATGCCGAGGAGATTCGGGCCGGGCTGGATCTCCTGCGGCAGGTTCCCGCGGATGCCAGCGGCCTGGCCCGCGAATACCTGCTTCAGGGCCGGATCGCGTCCGAGCACGCGGTTGCTGCGCGATCAGCCGATACCGGGTGGCGGCGGATCGCTGACCTGTACGCAGAGCTGGAGGCGCTAACCGGCTCACCGGTGGTGCGCCTTGCGCGGGCGGTAGCGGTCATGGAGGCCGATGGTCCGGACGCCGGACTTATCCTGCTCGACGGGCTCGATGAGCGGCTCCCCCGCCATCACCGTCTGCCTGCCGTGCGAGCCGAGTTCCTGGTACGCGCGGGACGAACCGCCGAGGCGGGCGTCTCGTTCGAGTTGGCCATCGAGTTGTGCGGGAACGAGGCGGAACGGGATCATCTTCGCAAACGGGCCGCCGAGATCACCCGGATACCCCCGGTGACGCCCAAAGGCTAGCTGGCGCCAAGGAGAAAGTTCCACGTTCCCGCCAGCACCGCGGCGGTCACCGCGGTCCCGGCGATCAGGACCCCGGCCAGGCACACCCAAACATCGAGCCGTGTGAAAGTGCTTTCCCTGGCCCAGGTGCGGTCGCCGGCCCCGAACCCTCGCGCCTCCATGGCGACGGCCAACCTGGTGGCCCGCCGGATCGCCTGCACAATCAAACCAAACCCCTGGCCGAGGAAGTTCTTCATCCTCGCCACCGGGTTCCCCTCGGAGCCAACACCCCGGGCATGGCGGGCGAGTCCCAGCGTCCGCCAC
>NZ_KI914757.1:5083-36803 GCF_000520515.1 Arthrobacter sp. H20 | reverse complement strand
CCAGCGTCCGCCACTCATCGACCAGCAGCCCCACCAGCCGCAAACCAGCAAGGGCGCCCAGCACGAACCGGTGCGGCATCCGTAGCTTTTGCGCCAGCGCGTCGGCCAGGTCAGTTGGATCAGTGGTGGTAAGCAGAAAGATGCCGGGAAGCGCGATGGCCAACCCACGCAGCCCAATCGCGATCCCCGAGTTCACAGAGTCCTGGGTAAAAAGGATCGGCCCGAATTCCAGCAGGACTGCGCCGGTTTTCTCTGCCAGCAGTGCAGTGCCGTAGGCTGCGACCACCGCCGCCAACACCAGCGGCCAGGTCCGTCGGAGCAGCTGCCAGGCGCTGATCCCCAGCAGCGGAAGCAGCAGCAATTCGCTTCCCAGAACGACGGCGGCGCTCACCCAGTCGATGCTGAGCATCACCACCACCGTCACCAGCACCGCGGCGAACAACTTGGAGAGCGGATTCGCCCGCGGTAGCAGGCGCCCAGTGAGCTGGGGCGTCAATACATCAACGCTCACGGCGCTACCTCAAAGACAGCCTGACCGTCGGCGACCCGCAGCAGGCGGCTGCCCAACGCCTCGGTGAATTCCTGGTCATGGGTGACCGCCAGGAGGCTGCCACCGTTGTGAATCAGCTCGGCCAGCAGCGCCACCAGCTCGGCCCAGGTATTGGCATCTTGCCCGAAGGTGGGCTCGTCCAGGACCAGGATGTCCGGATCGGTTGCCAACATCGTTGCCACTGACAACCGTCGCTTTTCCCCGCCGGAGAGGGTGTACGGGTTGGCCTGCAGCAGGGAGGTCAGCCTCAGCCGCTCGGCAAGGGGATCCACCCGCCGTCGGACCGCCGCCTCGTCACTGCCTTCCATCCGTCGCGGCCCAAACTCCAGTTCATCGATGACCTGGTTGGTCAGGAACTGGTGCTCGGGTTCCTGAAAGACTGTCCCCATCCGGGTGACCAGCTGCGCCGACTTCCAGGAGTGCGGATTGCTGCCCGCGCCGCGGGCCAGCGCCGGTGCGGCATCCAGGATCCCGCCGCGCGCTGGCAACAGACCAGCCAGCGTCAACGCGAGCGTGGATTTGCCTCCCCCATTGGGGCCAACAATCCCCAGGGAAGAGCCAGCATTCACGGTGACGTCGACGTCGTCGAGCACCGTTGGCCCCCGCTTGGTCCTGGCGACGGAGAGCTCACGGGCGGACAGGAGCATGCCCCCGGGCGTAGGCAGGAGGGAGGGAACCGGTGGCTGATGGCCCGGGATCCATACTCCTGCCTCCGCCAACCGGGCGCGGGTCGCAGAATGCGTCAGCACCGTGTCCGGTGGACCATCGGCGAGGACGCCGCCGTCAGACGCCAGCACCACCACCCGATCAACCACATCGGCCCAGACGGCCACCCGGTGTTCCACCACCACGAAGGTGGCCCCCGTGCGGTCCAGAACGCGCACGACGGCGTCCCTCACCTCCAGCACGCCAGCCGGGTCGAGGTTGGCTGTCGGTTCATCGAGCAGCAGCAAGCCGGGCTGCATCGCCAGGACAGCAGCGAGCGCCAGGCGCTGCTTCTGCCCGCCGGAGAGTGCACTGGTGGAGCGGTCCAGCGGGACGTCCAGCCCGACGTCGTCGAGTGCCCGCCGGACGCGCTCCCAGATCTTTGCCCGGGGAACCGCCTGATTTTCGGCGCCGAAGGCCACCTCGTCACCCACCCGGGCCAGGACGATCTGGGTGTCGGGGTCCTGAAGGACCAGTCCTGCACGCCCGCGTGCTTCCCCGGGCGGGCGGCCGTCAAGGGTGAGGGACCCGTGCTGTTCGCCCTGCCCGTCATCCCCAAGGACCCCGACGAGCCCGTGCAGGAGCGTCGACTTTCCTGAGCCCGAGGCGCCCAACAGGAGCACCCGTTCACCGGGTGCCACCGCCAGGTCGATGTCCCTGACTGCTGGGGCTTTGCGCCCAGCATGACGCCAACTCCAGCCCTGGGCGCTGATGCTGACGGCCGACGTCGTCCTGCCTCGCTCAGTCATACCGGCTAGACGTCAGCGGTTCGTCCGGAGGCGAAGGCCGACAGTACTCCTGTCTTAGCCAACGCCCGGACTGCAAGCCATGAGACCAGACCCGCTATGACCACGCCCGAGATGGCGGCGAACACCACGTACAACAGTTGCCACTCAAACGTCCACAGTGCGTTGTAGAGGATGTTTTCGCTGATCGCAAGGGAAAGCCCGGCCCCGAGTCCCGCGAGCAGAGCCACCCCAAGGTTCCACCTGCGGTAAAGGAACAGGAGGAAAATGAGCTCGGCGCCCAGCCCCTGGATGGCCCCCGACAGGAGCGTGGTCAACCCAAACTGGGTGCCAAGGAGCGCCGAAACGGCTGCCGCGAGCACCTCGCAGTAGATGGCTGCTCCGGGTTTCCTGATGATGAGGCCGCCGAGGACACCGGCGATCAGCCAGCCGCCCGTATAGAGTCCAGCCAAGGGCGGGAAGGCGCCGGTGAGCGCTGCGATACCGGTGTAGCCAGCGGACCAGGCGAAGAACACCACCCCGACGGCCACTGCCACCACTGAGGCGACGACAATATCGACGACCCGCCATTGGTAGCGGTCACTGAGTGACTGAGTGTTTTGAGTTGGTGCAATTGGTGAAGCCATGATGAATTCCTCCTGGGGTGCAGGAGGGGAGGGCAATCCGGCCCGCAGCAATGCCACTGGCCGGGCACCCTGAGATACTCGACTCCCTTCGCCGGTACTAGCCGGATCAGGTTCGAGGGTCTGCGGCAGTCCGCACTCTCAGCGCCCGTTCACCTGGATGAACTGCGCTCCCCTGTCGTATGTTTAGCAATATCAACACTACACCTGCGCAGTTCCTGCCAACCACAACGATGCGCTGCGGGTCACTGGGACGGATGGTGCGTCTAAAGTAATCGAAGGGAAACGCTAGGCTTGGAAAAAGAGCCACCATCGAAGGAGAAACCATGAATCAGCTTATGAAACTGCTGGGCGTCGCATTGAGCCTCGGCGCCGGAATTGTGGGCGCCAAGCTAGTGGACTTCATTTGGCACAAGACCACCGGCAAAGCGTCGCCGAAGGACGAGGATGGCCTGGAAAACAGCCTGCGTTCCGCCATCGCATTCGCCCTGATCTCCGGAGCGGTCCGTGCGGTGCTGCAGGTACTCACCAACCGCACCACGCAGCGCGCTGCCAACCGGTTCGCGAAGACCCGCGACCTCACGTAAGCGCTGCTAGGTTTCGTCGGGGCGTTCGGTCGGATTCCGGTCGGGCGCCCTTTTGTTTGCTGCCTTCTCCACCACTTCGTCAAGCTCATCCATGCTGAGCAGATCACGCCGCATGTGTTTGGTGCGGTAACCCGCACGGCCGACCATGTGCGCCGACACCGGGACTGTCAGGAGCATGAAAATCCAGCAGACCATCAGAACCGGGACCAACACCCAACTGCGCATCTGCAACCCTATCGCGAGCAGGAACAACAGCAGTCCGAGCACCTGCGGTTTGGTCGCCGCGTGCATCCTGGCCAACAGGTCAGGGAACCGGAGGAGCCCAACGCCAGCGGCCACGGACATCAGCGCCCCGCCGAGCAGGCAGATGGCGGTCAGGACATCAATCACAGTGTCGTTCACGTCTTACTTCCTGTCCGTCACGAAGCGTGCCACGGTGACTGAACCGATGAATCCAATCACCGAGATGGCGACCAGGAGCACCACATTGTCCAGGTGCCGGTTGACTGCCATGTCGACGGCGAGTGCCCCGCCGATGGTGGCCAGCAGCACGTCGATGGCCAGTACCCTGTCCAGAATCGAGGGCCCGCGGGCTATCCGGTAGAGGGCGCACAGGGACGCCAGCCCAAGGAGCAGACCCACCACAATGACTGCCACGGTCATTTGCTGACCCCTCCCTCACGGTTGTCGTTTTCCTGGGCAAAACGATCCTCGGTCTGCAATAGCGCTAGGTCATCTCTGGTCCCCATAATCCTGATCAGCCAGGCCTCGGTGGCTCGCACATCGGAACGAATTTTCGCAGCGTCCCCGGGTGTCTCGATGTTCAGGCAGTGCAGGTAAAGCGTCGAGGTGGAACGGTCCACCTCAATGACCAGCGACCCCGGGATCAGGGACAAGGCATGCCCGGTGGTGGTCACCAACAGGTCGGACTGGCTGCGCAGTTGCACAGCGACGACGGCGTTGACCAGCCGCGGACCGCGGGTCAGCGATAGCCAGAACACTTCGAAGCTCGCCACCACCAGCTTGTAGATGAACCGCCCGACAAAGGGCACGGCGTAGAGCACATTGAAGCGGCCGCTGAGTTCCACCGGCGGCAGGTACAGGAGGTTGGCCACCGCGTAGGCGATCAGGCCACCAAAAATCAGATTGCCTGGGCTGAAGTCCTGCCATAGGGCACCCCAGACGATCACCAGCCAGATGATCAGGGGCAGCTCGGTGATGAACGGTATTCGTTCCCGCGTCATGGCGCGCTCCCTTCACCCAGGACAGCTTCGATGTAGTCGGTGCGCTCCAGCATGTTGCGGGCCGCGTTGTCGCTGATCTCGAAGAGCGGACCCGCGAGGACGGTGAGCAGTACGCCTACCCCCAGGAGGCCCATGGTTGGGCCCACCATGGCGCGTGGCAGCAGGTTAACCGGCTTGCGTCCGGCGAAGCGGCCGGTCGGTTCGGCGTTGACGCGCCGCGAGGTGCGGACCGCTGAACCGTCGGCCTTGGTGGCCAACAGGATCGGATCCGGGTGGAGGGCATCCTCCGGACGGCGCCAGAACGCACGGTTCCAGACGCGAGCGATCGCCAGCAGGGTCAGCAGGCTGGTGAGAACGCTGGCCGCGACCGCAATGTATGCCATCGGAGTGCCCAGCTCGACGCCAGCCTGCAGGATGCCAAGCTTTCCAAGGAATCCTGAGAAGGGTGGGATCCCTGCCAGGTTCATTGCAGGGATAAAGAACAGCACTGCCAATATGGGTGACAGTTTCGCAAGCCCACCGAGGCGGTCCATGTTGGCGGTCCCGCCTCGGCGTTCGATGAGGCCGGTCACCAGGAAAAGGCTGGTCTGTACCGTGATGTGGTGGGCCACGTAGAAGATCGCCGCGCTCAGACCGACCACTGTTGAAATCGCCAGCCCGAAGACCATGAACCCGATGTGGCTGACCAGGGTGAACGAAAGCATCCGTTTGATGTCGGACTGCGCCAAGGCGCCCAGGATGCCTACCAGCATAGTCAGGACTGCCACCACCATGAGCAGCGTGTTGATTCTGTCCCCCGGGAAGAGGAGGGTTTCGGTGCGCACCATCGCATACACGCCTACCTTGGTGAGCAGCCCGGCGAACACAGCAGTTACCGGTGCCGGCGCAGTCGGGTAGGAATCCGGCAGCCAGAAGGAGAGCGGGAACACGGCGGCCTTGATGCCGAAGGCTACCAACAGCATCAGGTGCAGCATCATCTGTGTTGATCCGTCGAGCTCGCCCAGTTTCACTGCAAGGTCCGCGAGGTTGATGGTGCCGGTGGCAGCGTAGATCATGCCGATCGCGATCAGGAATAGCAGTGATGACACCACGCTGACCACTACATAGGTGACACCTGCGCGGATTCGCTGAGTGGTCCCGCCCAGAGTCATCAGGACGTAGCTTGCAGTCAGGAGGATCTCAAAGCCCACATACAGATTGAACAGGTCACCGGACATGAAGGCATTCGACACTCCACCCACCAGGATCAGGTAGGTGGGATGGAAGATCGAGATCGGGCCATCCTCGTCGTTGTCGGCGATACCCTGCCCGGTGGCATAGACCAGGACCGCCAGGCTGACAGTTGTGGAGATGACTAGCATCAGCGCTGAGAACTGGTCGACTACCAGCGTGATGCCGAACGGAGGCATCCAGTCGCCGATAAATACGGCAGTCGCACCGTTCTCTGCAGCGTTCTGCAACAGGAACAGTTCCAGCACCAGGGTGATGCAGAGGGTCGAGATGCTGACCATGCGCTGCGACCGGGAGTGCCGGATCAGCAGGAACGCGAGTGCGGCGCCCAGGAACGGCAGAACTACCGCCAGCGGCGCGAGGCTTACGATATTCACCGTGGCTCCTTCGGGTCGGCGGGAAGGTCGATGATTCCTGCATTCTGGGATCCGGGAGCTTCTTCTGCTTCCTCGAGCGGGGTGAATTCAGTGGTTTCTTCGGGCACATCGCCGTCGTCTTCGGCGTCGAAGCTGCCCTGGCTTGCCACCCTGCGGTCTTCCATATCGTCCTGCACCTCGTCGCGCCGGCCCAGCACCCAGGACCGGTAAATGATGCCCAGCATGAACGAGGTCACGGCGAAGGAAATCACAATGGACGTCAGGATCAATGCCTGGGGCAGCGGGTCGGAATAGTCACCAGCAGGAATGTCCTCCGAATACAGGGGAGCTACACCAGCGCGGCCACCCGTGGAGAGCAGCAGAATATTGGCGCCATTGGCTAACAGGATCAGACCCAGCAGCACCCGGGTCAGACTGCGTTCCAGCAGCAGGTAAATGCCAGCGGCAAAGAGAGCTGCCATGACGACCAGCAGGGTGATATTGACGCTCATTGGGCCACTCCCTCGCCGGACTCGGTGTGTTGCCTTTGTTGGGCCCGCATGTCATCTAGCTCGCCGGACCCGGCACCGCCCTCGCTGCGTTCGTCAATCTCTGATCCCAGGCTGCGCAGCACGTCGAGGACCAGTCCCACCACTACCAAATAAACACCGATGTCGAAGATGGTCGAGGTGACAAACTTGACGTCACCAAACACGGGCAGGGCGAATTCAAGGATGGCGCTCTGGAGGATCTGGCCGCCCAGGAACACCGGCACGACGGCGGTCAGGGAGGCGGTGGCCAAGCCTGTCCCGAGCAGGAACCCGGCGCTGACCGGGCTCGCCTCCGCCAGTTCGAATCGTCCGCCCGCAAGGTACCTCACGGTCAGGGCCAACCCAGCCAGCAGCCCGCCGGCGAATCCTCCGCCGGGCAGGTTGTGACCGGCGAGCAGCAGGTAGACAGAGAAAATGATGATCGAGTGGAAGAGCAGCCGGGTGATCACTTCGAAGATGATTGACCGACGTTCGGGGGCCAGCGTGCGTCCCGCCACCAGCCAGGCGTCACGGGACACCGAGGAGAATTTCTTCGCCAGGTCCAACGCTGCAGCTTCCCTACCGAACTCGGCAATGGGCTCCTGTCCACGGTCGACAGTCCCGGACTGCACTCCCTCGGCGCGCTGGCGCGTGTCGCCGCGCCCGCGGATGAAGATCAGGCTTGCAATACCGGTGGCTGCGATGGCCAGTACCGAAATCTCGCCGTAGGTGTCCCAGGCCCGGATGTCGACGAGGATGACATTGACAATGTTCTCCCCGCCGCCGTCGTCATAAGCGAGCGTGGGGTAGGCAAGGGACACCGGGCTGGCGACGCGTGACGCCATGGATGACATGGCAATCGCCGCCATCACCAGGCCGAAGGAGATGCCCAACACCGCACGCAGCAACCGGTACCGCCCGGGTTCCCGGTGCCACAGCCGGGCTGGCAAGGACCGCAGAGCGAGGACAAACGCGACCAGGACGATGGTCTCCACCAGCATCTGGGTCAGCGCCAGGTCGGGCGCGCCCTGCAACGCGAAAATCAGTGCCATACCGTACCCGGTCACTCCCACCATCAACACAGCCATGAACCGCTTGGTGGCACGAAGGGCAGCGAGAGCGCCGAGGATGATGACGACGCCGGCCACCACCTGCGCTGGTGAGTCCGCGTAGTGCCACCGATCCGGAACCGGTGCGTCGAAGAACACGATTGCGGTCAAGGGGGTAATGATCGCCGTGGTCAGGATGACGAACAGGTAGAACGCCAGGGAACCGCGCTGGGTTCGCCCGGTGATCCAGACCGCCACGTCGTCGAGGGTCCCGATCGTGTACTTGTAGCCGCGCTCGGCATCGACCACCGAGGGCACCTTTGACTGTGTCAGTTCCACCGTGGCCCGGAACCAGAACAACAGCACGCCCACGGCGATGGTAACGACTGATAGCAGCAGTGCGGGAGTAAACCCATGCCACAGGGCCAGGTAGCTTTCCTCGCCGTCGGCCTCGAAGAGTGTGACGTAGGGCTGGATGATGGAATCCAACGGAGCGGGCCAGAGCCCGAGTCCCACGGTGAACACCGTGAGAAGCGCTGGTGCGAAGAGGAATGACTTCTCCACCCGCTTGAACGGGGTCGCTTCGTTGCCCTTGCAGGCGAACCCGGCCCAGACAAATCGGGCGCTATAGGCGAAGGTGAGCGCCGAGCCAGCAACTATGCCGACGAGCAGAATGGTCCCGATGGGAGTGGGATCGACTTCTGCCTGGTGGACGAAGGCCTCGAAGACTGATTCCTTCGCGACGAATCCCAGCAGTGGCGGGAGTCCAGCCATGGAGGCCGCAGCAACGGTCGCGATGACCGCCAGCGCGGGGGCGGTTCGGCGGATCCCCGCTAGCTTGCGGATGTCGCGGGTTCCCGCCTGGTGGTCGATAATGCCGACCACCAGGAACAAGGTGGCCTTGAACAGTCCGTGGGCAACGAGGAGGCCCAGTCCAGCGAGCGCACCACCCGGCCCGCCCAGTCCAACCACCATGACGAGGAATCCGAGCTGGCTGACCGTCCCGTAGGCGAGGATCAGTTTCAGGTCATGCTGCCGCAGGGCCCGCCAGCCGCCGACGAGCATGGTGGCAAGTCCCAGGGTCATCACCATTGGCGTCCACGATGCGGCATCGGCGAAGCCCGGTGCGAAACGGGCAACCAGATAGATGCCGGCTTTCACCATCGCTGCTGCGTGCAGGTAGGCGCTGACCGGGGTGGGTGCTGCCATTGCTCCGGGGAGCCAGAAGTGGAAGGGCACCAGGGCTGACTTGGTCAGGGCGCCCACGAGGATCAGCCCAATGGCGACGTCGATCACCAGTCCGTTGGAGAGTAGCGACTCGGACTGGGCCATGATGTCCGAGATCCGGTAGGTTCCGGTGGTTTGGCCCAGCATGATCATGCCCACGAGCATGGTGAGGCCGCCGAAGGTAGTCACGATCAGTGCCTGCAGTGCAGCGCGCCGCGCCGCCAGGCGATGCCGGGAGTAGCCGATCAGCAGGTAGGACAGGACAGTGGTCAGTTCCCAGAAGATGAACAGCAGGATCATGTCGTTGGCGGTGACCAGACCAAACATGGCCCCGGCGAAGGCAAGCAGCTGGGCGCCAAACGGCCCGATGTTGGGTTCGTCCTGTTTGAAGTACCGCGCGCAATAGAACAGCACCAGCGCACCGATCCCGAGGATGAGGAGCGAGAGTATCGCCGCCAGCGCATCCATCCGGAAAGCCAGCTCGAGAGTCAGACCCGGAATCCACTGGATGACTATCGACGGCGGTGCGTTGGGCTGGCCCTCGAGGAGATTCTGGCCCTCAACGGTGTACTGGTCGAAGGTAATGATCAGCCAGCTGAACGCCGCTGCCGGGACTGCGGCGAGAACATAGAAAGCCGAGCGTCCGAGTCGCCGGAAGATCAAGGGCGCGACAAGGGCTACCGCGAACAACGCGATGAGCACGATTAGCACGATGATCTCCTGATCTCTCAGATGAGACGGTCAGCTGTTGCCAGCACGGACGGTCAGGGGCTCCGATTTATTCTACCCGTGGAATACTGGCCCACGTGCCGCATTACGCCGTGGGCGGCTGCTGGCCCGGTCCCGGAATATCGGCCGGGTTTCTCGCGTTCAAGCGGTCAACTGAAACTATTCACTTCACTACAGGTGGTGGCGGGATAGCATTCACCGTATGAGCGTGGATTCCCCCCAGCCGGTGCCGTCCCATCCACTTCCAACTGCCCGGCCGGAAGTCCCGACACCGGGCACTGCTGCTGGTGCGGGCCGGCTGCTGTCGCGTCCGGTCCTCGCGTGGGCCTCCTGGGATTGGGGGTCCGCCGCCTTCAACGCCGTCATGACCACCTTCGTGTTCACCGTCTACCTGACGACCGACGCGTTCGGTGGGGAAGATCGGGCGTCGGTGGTGCTGGGCTGGGGTCTTGCCACCGCTGGCGTGCTGATTGCGTTCCTGGCCCCAGTGACCGGCCAACGGTCCGATAATGGCGGGCGACGCAAACTCTGGCTTGGCGTGAACAGCCTCCTGGTGGCGGTCCTGACGGGGCTGTGCTTTTTCGTCTTCCCCCGACCGGAGTTCCTGTTTCTGGGAGTAGCCCTGATCGCGTTGGCGAACGTCTTCTTCGAATTTGCCGGCGTGAACTACAACGCGATGCTGACTCAGATCTCGACCCCGCGCAGCATCGGCCGGATCAGCGGGTTCGGCTGGGCCATGGGCTATGTCGGGGGGATCGTGGCCCTGGTCCTGGTGCTGGTGGCGTTTGTTGAGCCGATCTTCACCTGGTTCGGCTCTGACACCACCGATAGCCTGAACATCCGGCTGGTGGCGGTGTTCTCGGCCCTCTGGTTCCTTGCGTTTGCTGTGCCAGTGATGTTCGCCGTCCCGGAAGTACCGCGGAAGGCGAAATCCGCACAACTGGGGTTTTTCGCTTCCTACGGGTTGCTGTTCCGGCGGGTCAAGGCCATCTACCGCACCAGCCCCCACACCATCTTTTTCCTGCTGGCCAGTGCTGTCTTCCGTGACGGGTTGGCCGCGGTTTTCACCTTCGGCGGCATCATCGCTGCGGGCACATTCGGTTTCACGCTTAGCGAGGTGATCGTCTTCGCCATCGCCGGTAACCTGATCGCCGCTGTCGGAGCTGTCGGCGGCGGCTTCCTGGATGACAGAGCTGGGCCGAAACGGGTCATTGTCATCTCATTGATCGGGCTGCTGATCGCCGGCTCGGCTGTGCTGATCCTGGGCCCAGGAACCCACGAGTTCCTGGGCTTCATCTGGACCGGTGATACAACGTTCTGGGTGTTCGGCCTGATGCTTACCCTCTTTGTCGGCCCGGCTCAGGCCTCGTCCCGAGCCTATCTTGCCCGGCTCGCTCCTGCCGGACAGGAGGGCGAATTGTTCGGCCTGTACGCCACGACGGGCCGCGCGGTCAGCTTCCTGGCCCCAGCGCTCTTCGCCACCTCGATCACCATCTTCGGCGAACAGCGATACGGGATTATCGGCATCCTAGTGGTCCTGCTAGCCGGGCTTCTGGTGCTGCTACCGGTGAAGCCGCCAGCGAAGGTGGCTCCCGCCGTCGCGCCCTCCTATTAGCGCCCAGAATTCAGCGGGCGGCATCAGATAGCGGTGCGGTGGAAATTCTGGTGGCTGCGCGACGCCGTCGGGCCGCGTTGGCCCTGGTATCGGTTGCCGTAGGGTCCGGAACCGTAAGGGTGTTCCGATGGGGACGTAAGCCTGAAGAAGCAGAGTTGCCCAATCTTGGAGCCTGGCCACAGCTTGATCGGCAGGGTAGCCATGTTGGATAGCTCGAGGGTCACGTGCCCTGAAAAGCCCGGGTCGATGAATCCGGCGGTGGAGTGCGTCAGCAGCCCGAGGCGCCCCAGCGAGGATTTTCCCTCCAGCCGCGCAGCAATGTCGTCGGCCAGCGTGACCGTCTCATAGGTTGATCCGAGAACAAATTCCCCTGGGTGCAGGATAAATGGTTCGTCGGGGTCCACCTCAACCAGCCGGGTCAGCTCAGGCTGGTCCTCGGCAGGGTCAATGTGGGCGTATTTGTGGTTGTCGAACAACCTGAAGTAGCGGTCAATCCGGACGTCCACGCTAGAGGGCTGGACCATCGCCTCGTCATAGGGATCCAGCACAATTCGTTGGCGGTCAATTTCGGTTCGAATGTCGCGGTCGGAGATCAGCACGGTTCAAAAATACCGCAGTCAGTCCAGTAAGTGTTTACCGGCCGATCTCAGTGCGCACCGCGTACAGCTCCGGGAAGAAGGTGAGTTCGAGCGCCTTCTGCAGGAACCCGACTCCCGATGACCCGCCAGTGCCGCGTTTGAACCCGATGGTGCGTTCGACGGTTTTCAGGTGGCGGAACCGCCAAAGCTGGAAGTTGTCCTCGAGGTCCACCAGCTCCTCGCAGGCCTCGTAGACATCCCAGTTCTCCCCGGCGTTCTCGTACACCGCCTTGTAGACCTGGACGAGATCGGGGCTGAAGATGTGAGCCGTGCTGACGTCCCGTTCCAGCAATTCTGCCGGAATGGGGTGCCCCCTGCGGGAAAGGAACCGGATGAACTCGTCGTAGATACTCGTCTGCTCCAGCAGTGTGGACAACAGCTGGCTGGCGGCCGGGTCATCGGCGAAAACCTCGAGCATGCCCGAGTTCTTGTTGCCGAGCAGAAACTCGACCGCCCGGTACTGATACGACTGAAAGCCGCTGGACGCACCCAGATCGCCTCGGAACTCCGCATACTCTGACGGGGTGAGCGTGGCGAGGACCGACCACTGCTCGGTGAGGGAGCGCTGAATGTGCTTGATCCGGGCTACGCCCTTCATCGCCGACCGCAGGTCGTCGACCTGCAACTTGGCGCGCACCGCCCGCAGTTCGTGGAGGACAAGCTTGAGCCACAGCTCAGATGTCTGATGCTGGATGATGAACAACATCTCATCGTGGTGCTCGGGGCGGCTCACCGGGTGCTGGGCTGACAGCAGATCGCCCAGCGACAAATAGGATCCGTAACTCATTTTCGCTGTGAAATCCTTCTCAATACCCGCCTCAAGGTCCCGGGTGTTCTTCTCCACGCTCATGGTCTTAGGGTACCCACCTCGGATACTGCGGGTTCGCCTGGCGTGGTGTTTTCGGGAGCGCACACGTGAGGTAGGCTGAATCTCGTTGTTTTGCAGGGATTCACGCCGCGGTTGTGGCTGGTCTTCAGGCGGGCGTAGCTCAATGGTAGAGCGCTAGCTTCCCAAGCTCGATACGCGGGTTCGATTCCCGTCGCCCGCTCCACTTTCTCCGGTTGCCCGCGGCGTCAGAGCGCGGGCCGGGGCGCGAACATAATCACAGCGACCCCCACCAGACAGAGCGCTGACCCTGCAATGTCCCATCGATCCGGCCGGAATCCGTCGAAGACCATCCCCCAGGCCAGCGACCCTGCAACGAAAACGCCGCCGTATGCGGCGAGGATCCGGCCAAAGTTCGCATCCGGCTGCAGGGTCGCAATGAATCCGTAGGCGGCGAGCGCCATCACTCCGAGGCCGGCCCACCACCATGGTTTACCTTCCCTGATGCTCTGCCACACTAGCCACGCGCCACCTATTTCGGCGATCGCCGCGAAGACGAAGAGGACCACAACGAGGGCAACAGTCATACAGCATTATCGCCCAGCGGACCTTCCACCCCCTATTGCCCGATCTCACTCGGCGGCGCAAGGAGTCGGCGTGTCAGACGGCCGCGTGGCTCCGCGCATCAGGAGACTTCGGCACAATTGCCACCAGCCGCCGTCGTTGGCTGGGCAAATCTGTGTAGCGGAACCGCAGTGTCAGCTGCCCTTTGCGCGCCAGCACGCCTGCGAAGACCCCAGCGGCGAGCACTGGCATTCCCCCGGCGATGAGCACTGTGGTGTGAGCGCCGATATTCTCCGCCAACCAGCCAATCATGGGACCGCCGATGGCTTGACCGCCGATGATGACCATCATGTACAACGCCATCACTCGGCCCCTGATCGCCAGGTTGGACGAGATCTGTACCAGCTGGTTTGCCCCGGTGATAAACCACAGGCAGCCGATGCCGGCGAAGAACATCAGGACCGCGAAAATTGCCTGGTTGGGCGCGACGGATCCGAGAGCCATGAACCCGCCGAACGCCGCGGCGCCGCCAAGCACTCCGCGCAGTCTCAGCGTGGTGCGACGGGTTGATGCGAGGGCACCGACCAGCGACCCGGTCGCCAGCGCGGTGTTGAGGAAGCCATATCCCTGAGCGCCAGAGTCGAAGACTGTGTCAGCGAAAGCGGCCATCAGCACCGGGGTACTCATGGCGAACACCGAAACGAACGCGCCCATGAGCATGCACCAGAAAATGGCTGGTTTCCGCAGCACGTACCGCGCACCCTCCCGGAGCTGCCCTTTGGATCGGGGTGCCCGGACGGCGACTGATAGTTGATCTGTCTTGAGCAGCGCGAGGGTGATCACCGTATACAGGCAGGCGACAGCGTTTACCGCGAAGGCCCACCCGCCGCCGATCGCTGTAATCAGCACGCCACTGATTGCCGGGCCAACCATCGCCCCGACCTGGAAGATCGATGAGTTGAGGCTGATCGCATTACGCAGGTGAACCGGACCTACCAGGTCATTGACGAATACCTGACGGGCGGGTGCATCGACCACTGTCACCAGACCCAGTGTGAAGGCGATGACATAGACATGCCACACTTCGACCAGCCCAGTCAGTGCCAGCGCTGCCAGCACGGCGGCCATCAGGGCGGCCATGCCCTGGGTGATGATCAGCAGGGTGCGCTTGGAATAGCGGTCAGCAATGATGCCACCATAGGGGCCCAGAATCAGGAACGGCGCAAACTGCAGTGCCACTGTGATGCCGACGGCGGTGACCGAGCCGGAGAGTTCGAGCACCATCCAGTCCTGGGCAATCCGCTGCATCCAGACAGCGACGACGGCAACCAGGTGGGAGATCGCGAACCGGCGGAAGTTGGGAATGCGGAGTGAGATGAAGGTATCGCGCCAGGCAGGACGCTGGGTTGTGATCGGCAGGGGCGCGGTCAGCGCGGGGTCTCCGGCGGGGCCAGCGGAGGGAGGTGGGGGTGCCAAGGTGTCTTCCTGAGCGTAAGGAGTGGGAATGCTCTCCACGCTACGCAGCGCCGGATCATGATGAAAGCGTATGGTGGCTATAACTCGTATTCATGAACATAATAGGTGACTATCCATGTATGACCCGGCCCAGCTCAAGACCTTCCTCGCCGTCGCTGAAACGCTGAGCTTCACCGGTGCCGCAGGCCGGCTGAACCTGAGCCAGCCCACGGTCAGCCAGCACATCCGAAAACTCGAGGAAGCGGCCGGGAGACTCCTGATCTCCCGCGACACCCGCGGTGTCAGCCTGACCGACAACGGGGATGCCATGGCGGGTTTCGCGCGGACCATCCTCGCTGCGCAGGAACAGGCGATGCTTTACTTCTCCGGCTCGGCGATGCGCGGGAGGCTGCGCTTTGGGGTAGCCGATGATCTTGCCATCACCCAGCTGCCGCGCATCCTCCGTCATTTCCGGCAGCTCTACCCGCAGATCAACCTTGAGCTCACAGTGGCTCAGAGCCCCCTGCTGCTCCGCCGGCTGCGGGCAGGCCAACTGGACCTGATATTCATCAAGTACATGAGCGGAACCGGAGAGGGGACACTGGTGCAGAGCGATCAACTGGTATGGGCCGGGCATGGGAAAACCACCCTCGAGGAGGGAGCGCCAGTGCCGTTGATCGTCTACCAATCCCCCAGCCTCACCCGACAAATGGCAATTGACGCCCTTGAGAAGGCAGGCCGGACCTGGCGCATCACCTGCAACACCCGCGAGATCAATGGTGTCCTTGCTGCCGCCCGGGCCGGGATTGGACTCGCTGTGTTTCCGCAGTCACTCATCCCCGAGGACCTGGTGCAGGTCAGTAACCGCTTCAATCTGCCTCCGGTCGGCGCCGTTGACTTCACTCTTCTCAGCAACCCGCTGGCCAACCAGGAACTGGTGGAAGCGCTCACGTCGGCGATCATGGGCCGCGCTCTGCGCAAGTCACCGGACGCGTGACGGGCTCCCCTGCCCCGGTTGCCGCGCTGAGAGGTCCACCCCGCCCAGGCTCAGCTCATGCCCCTCACCTCGGGTGTGAAACACCACATAGCCGGGCACAGCGCTGCGGCGGTAGACTTACTGCTGATGAATCGCACAATGTTCAAGTCCAAAATCCACCGAGCCACGGTAACCCACGCCGATCTGCACTACGTAGGTTCTGTCACCGTGGACCTTGACCTGCTCGAGGCAGCAGATATCCTGCCCGGTGAGATGGTCTCGATTGTCGACGTCACCAATGGCGCGCGGCTCGAAACCTACACCATCGCCGGCGAGCGCGGCTCAGGCGTCCTGGGGATCAACGGGCCGGCCGCGCACCTGGTCCATCAGGGCGATACGGTCATCCTGATTACCTACGCACAGCTAACCGACGCTGAGGCGCATGACCATCTGCCAACTGTGGTCCACGTCAACGGGCGCAACCGCATCGTCGACCTTGGGAACGACCCAGCGGAAAGCGTCATCGATGGCCTCGAACGCCCCCCGCATGCCCTCAACAACTCAGCGATCTAACGTAGCCGCCTAGGTTTCCCCCCCTTTTTCTTCACCAAACCGTGCCCGGATCACCGTCGGATATTCTGGCGAATTTCCGACTCAGGGCATATGGTCTCAAAGACAAGGTTGCTTCGGATCGCCTGATGTACCTAGGGTGAAGGGGCTGTCACAACGAGGTGGAGGCACTGTGGGAATGCCGAACAGGCGAACGAAAAAAGATCCAGTCCGGAGCCGGCCGAAGTCCGCAGCTGTGGCGACACTGGCTATGGGAACCATGCTGCTGACGGGCTGTGGTTCGGCAGAGAGCGTTACCACGCTCACGTGGTACATCAACCCCGATGCTGGCGGGCAGGCTGCGATTGCCGCCAGCTGCACCGAAGAGGCCGACGGCGCCTACCGGATTGAGACGTCCCTCCTGCCGACCGACGCGGCCGCCCAGCGCGAGCAATTGGCGCGCAGGCTCGCAGCCGGGGACACGTCAATGGACATCATGAGCATCGACCCGCCGTTCATTCCTGAGCTCGCCGAGCCGGGCTTCCTGGCACCCATTCCTGAGGATTCAGTCGACGGTTTCTCCGAAAACGTCCTGGAAGGCGCCCTCGCAGGCGCCACGTGGAAAGACGAGCTGGTCACCGTGCCCTTCTGGGCCAACACCCAGATTCTCTGGTACCGCGAATCAGTGGCCGAGGCCGCCGGGCTGGACATGTCCCAGCCGGTCACCTGGGACCAGCTAATCGACGCTGCAACCGAGCAAGACAAGCTTCTCGGTGTGCAGGGCTCCCCCGCCGAGTCGATGACCGTGTGGATCAACGCGCTGGTGGAATCCGCTGGCGGCCAGATTCTCGAGAACCCTGAGGCACCCGCCGACGAACTCGAGCTTGGCCTGACCTCCGAGGCCGGCCAGGAGGCAGCACGGATCATCGGCACCATCGGCGCTGAGGGTCTAGGCGGACCAGGCCTGCCGACCTCCACTGAGAACACCTCCCTCACCCTCTTCCAGGGCGATGAGGGCTCCTTTATGGTCAACTACCCGTTCGTGTGGCCGGCAACGCTGGGCGCCGTCGAGGCCGGGTCAATTGACCAGTCGGTCGTCGACGACATTGGCTGGGCCCTCTTCCCCTCGGTCGCCGAGGGCGAGGACACAGCTCCACCGCTGGGCGGCATCAACCTCGGCGTTGGCGCAGCGAGTGACAACCCGGACCTGGCCTACGAGGCGATCGAATGCATCGTCCAGCCGGAGAACCAGACCGAGTACTTCATCACCAACGGCAACCCGCCTTCCAATTCGGAGGCCTACGACGATCCAGCCATTGAAGAGGACTTCCCGATGGCGACAACGATCAGGGATTCCCTCGAACTTGCAGCGCCTCGCCCGCAGACACCGTTCTACAACGAAATCTCTACCGGACTCCAGCAGGAATGGTCACCGCCCAACGAGGTGGACCCTGACGTAACCCCCGAAGAGTCCCAGGAGTTCATCACCGCAGTGCTTAGAGGGGAGAGGCTACTGTGAGTAGCTCAACGATCAACAAGCCCGACGCCGGTAAGACGCCGAAATCGGACAGGGACACAAAAGCGAAGAAGCAGCACAGCGACAGGGTCAAAGCCGAACGGCGGATGGGCTGGTACCTGGCCGGTCCGGCCTTCGTGGTCATGCTCCTGGTGACCCTGTATCCGATCCTGCAGGCATTCTTCGAATCCCTCTTCGCGTTCCGGCTCACCGCACCGGACGAACGTGAGTTCATCTGGTTCGCCAACTACGTCACTATCCTCTCCGACAGCGTCTGGTGGCAGGGACTGCTGGTAACGGTTCTCATCACGGTGATCACTGTCGCCGTCGAACTGGTTCTGGGGTTTGCTCTGGCGCTGGTGATGAGCAAGGCACTGAAATCGCTCAAGGGCATCCTCAGGACAGCCATCCTGGTGCCCTACGGCATCATTACCGTGGTGTCCGCTTACGCCTGGTTCTACGCATTCGACATCAACTCCGGGTATGTGAATGCCTGGTTCGACTGGGTCCCAGGGATCGACTCGGACCTCAACTGGTTCGCGCAGACCGGCACCTCACTGTTTGTGATCATGGCGTCCGAGATCTGGAAGACCACCCCGTTCATCTCACTGCTTCTCCTGGCCGGCCTCGCGCAGGTACCCGATGAGCTGACCGAGGCCGCCAAGGTCGACGGCGCCACCTGGTGGGAGCAGATGCGCAAGGTGGTCATCCCCAATATGAAGGCAGCGATCATGGTCGCCGTTCTCTTCAGGGCGCTCGATGCTTTCCGAATATTCGACAACGTGTTCATCATGACCAACGGCGAGAACAACACAGAAGTGCTCTCACTGTTGGCCTACCGGACGTCGATCAGCCGTCTTGAGATAGGCCTCGGTTCTGCCGTATCCGTCCTCCTGTTCATCTGCGTCATCCTGATTAGTTTCGCTGCCATCAAGATCTTCAAAGTGGATCTTGCCGGCACGAGAGGAGAAAAGAAATGAAAAACTCTTCCCGTCGCGAAAAAATCTGGTGGGCGGTCATTTCCGTTCTGGTCCTGGTGTATGCGCTGTTCCCCGTGGCGTCCATCCTGGCCACGTCCTTCAAATCCCCTAGCGACCTGACCAACGGCTCCTTCCTTCCCTCGCCCGGCGCGGCCACGACGTCGAACTACGAGCAGATCCTCGTCGGCGACGCCCAGGACCTGTTCCTCAGCTCCCTGCGGAACTCCATCGGAATCTCGCTGATCGCTACGGCAATTGCCGTCGTCCTGGCCACCCTGTGTGCCTACGCGATTGCCCGGCTGGACTTCCCCGGCAAGAAGCTGGTGCTCACCACAGCGTTGGCGGTCTCCATCTTCCCGGTGATCTCCATCGTCACCCCGCTGTTCAACCTCTGGCGGAACATCGGACTGTACGACACGTGGCTCGGGTTGATCATCCCCTACCTTTCGCTCACGCTCCCGATCTCCATCTGGACGCTAGCGGCGTTTTTCCGTCAGATTCCATGGGAACTGGAACAGGCGGCACAGGTTGACGGCGCCACCACGTGGCAGGCCTTCCGCAAGGCCATCGTCCCCCTGGCCGCGCCGGGTGTCTTCACGACAGCGATCATCGCGTTCTTCATCGCGTGGAACGACTTCGTCTACGGCATCTCGCTGACGTCAACAGAAGCGGCACGCCCGGTTCCGGCAGCGTTGGCATTCTTCACCGGCGCCTCACAGTTCGAGTCACCCACCGGTGCCATCTCGGCCGCTGCGATCATCGTCACCATCCCGATCGTTCTGTTGGTGCTGCTGTTCCAACGTCAAATCGTTTCCGGCCTGACCTCGGGCGCTGTCAAGGGCTAATCGCGTAGTCCCAGCCGCTTGCGCCAGTTACATAGAAAAGGATCACCAGAAAATGGCTTCAATCACTCTCAATCACCTGGTCAAGAAGTACGGCGACGGGTTCCCCGCCGTCAACGACATCAGCATTGACATCGCCGACGGCGAGTTCATCATCCTGGTTGGTCCCTCAGGCTGCGGCAAGTCGACCCTCCTGCGAATGATCGTCGGCCTCGAGGACATCACCGACGGCGAACTCCTGATTGACGGCGAACGCGTCAATGACAAGGCACCCCGGGACCGCAATCTGGCCATGGTCTTCCAGAACTACGCGCTCTACCCCCACCTCACCGTGTACGAAAACATCGCTTTCCCCCTGCGGCTCGCCAAAGGCAAACACAGTGAGGAACAGGTCACCAAGCTCGTTACCGAGGCTGCAGCCACCCTTGAGCTCACCGATCACCTGCAGCGCAAGCCAGCTAACCTTTCAGGCGGCCAGCGTCAGCGGGTGGCCATGGGCCGGGCCATCGTGCGCCAGGCTGATGCGTTTCTCTTCGACGAGCCACTGTCCAACCTGGACGCCAAGCTCCGCGGTCAGATGCGCTCGGAGATCTCCCAGATGCAGCGCCGACTCGGGGTGACCTCCGTCTACGTCACCCATGACCAGACCGAGGCGATGACCCTGGGCGACCGCGTGGCGGTCCTCAAGAAGGGCGAGCTGCAGCAGATTGCCTCCCCACGGGAGCTCTATGAACAGCCAGTCAACCTGTTCGTGGCGGGGTTTATCGGCTCACCGTCGATGAACTTCCTGCCAGCAACCATCGAAGACGGGAAACTGAAGACAGTGCTCGGCGACCTTGACATTCCGGCCGACAAGGCAGCGAAGGCGGAAGGCAGGAAGGTTGTCCTCGTCGGAGTGCGGCCCGAGTTCTTTGAAGACGCCAAACTGGTCGAGGAATCCAAGCGACCCCACGGCTCGGTCTTTTCCGCCACCCTGACTCACACGGAGTGGCTGGGCAACGAGCAGTACGGCTACATCAACTTCAATCCAGACCCCGAGGTGCGTGAACTCCTCAACAATCTGGCCCGCGACATGGACGCAGACGAGCTCCGCCCGCAGATTGTGGTCACCCTCGACGCCGCCAGCAGGATCCGCGGCGGACGTGAAGCCGACATCTGGCTGGACACCCGCAAGCTGCACCTGTTCGATCCGGAGTCGGGCGAGAACCTGACCCGCGACGCGGAGGCCGGTGCAGCGCTCACGGAGGAAGCCAGCCAGGAGCGCGCCGAGGAGATCGCGACTGCCCAGGAAGCTGACCGGGCCAACGGGCACGGAACGAGTGCAGCCCACGGGAACGGTGCCGACGACAATAGTCAGAACGGTGGCGGCAAACACGCCGCTGCCAGCTGAGCCCGAGCAGAATCCCTGTCTCACCCCGGGGCGGGTTACACCCGCACCCGCGACGGCTCCGGCGCCGTCTCGGGAAACCGGGCCCCGCTCAACAGGTAACGTAAATAGCGTGCAAACGTCATCAGTGATCAAAGTCCTAGCAGCCTGGCTGCTAGGACTTCTGGTCGTGATCGCCGGTGCCATCACCACTGTGGTGGTGGTCAACGCGCACATTTTCAACCCAGAGGAGCAGGTTCACAACTACCTCGAGGCCGTCTCCGACGGTGATGGTGAACGGGCCCTGGGGTTGCTGAACGCGTCGGTACCCAACGCCAACGCGGCAATGCTCGACGGCGCGCCGCTGGAACAGTCAATGGCGGCCGTCGAAGATGTGGCGGTGGGCGACGCCGTCGACGTTGGAGATAACCGGGTGGACGTCACCATCACCTACACGGTCCGCGGCACCGAGCTCACCTCGACCTTCCCGCTGGAACGCACCGGCACTGAGTGGCTTTTCTTCAATACGTGGGAGTTTGTGCCCTCGGTGCTGCCCACCCTTGAGCTCTCCGTGATCAACCAGGCGGAGGCAACACTCAACGGCACCCGGGTGGCCATGCCCGAGGGGAGGAACCGGTTTGCTGTTTTCTACCCAGGCGATTTCGAAGCCCATTACACCAGCGAGTTCTTTGCAGCGCCAGCGCAGACGGTGTCAGTCACTGATCGTTCAACCAGCGGCAGGCGACTCGCCCTGGCCACCGAGGCCACCGACGACCTGGTGGAGGCGGTGGACGCTCAGGTACGGCGCTTCCTGGACGAATGCGCTGCACAGACGGTGTTCCAACCAGCCAACTGCCCGTTCAACTTCCAGACTGAGAGCCGGGTAGCTGGCGATATCCGTTGGGCAATCACCGAGTACCCGAGCGTCTCAATCGAACCCTTCAACGGCAACTGGGTGATGGCGCCGCTCTCGGGTGTCGCCGAGCTGTCCACCTCGCTGCAGGATCTTTTCACCGGCACCATCGAACCCGTCACGGTGCAGCGGGAGTTCGGTTTCACGGCCCGGCTCTCCGTGGACGACGACGAGATCGCCGTCACCCCCGTGGTCCAGTACTAGTCGAGCCCCCGCAGGTCGAGGGTCAGCCCGGTTTCGCCGTTGGCGCTGAGCCGCACCGGGATACCCCAGTCCTGCTGGTACAGGTGGCAGGCCGCGTGATCGGGGATCTCCCCGCCGGGCTCTCCGTCGCAGGCGGCCGCGCGCGCGGTAATGTGCAGGACACCCTCACTGACGGTGTCCGACAGCACGAGTTCCCGGGTCAGGCCCACTGAGGTCCCGCCGCCGGAGACCAACAGCTCCTCGGGGGACGACGAAATCTTCAACTGCGTGGGATCACCCCAGCGGTCATCGAGCTTCTGGCCCTTCGGCGCCGAGAAGCGGACGGTCAGGGCATGCACTCCGGGAACTACTGCGGTCTGCGGACGCTGCGTCTGGGAAGCTCCTTCATCAACGGCGAGTGCCTCCTTGGGGATCGGCACCCGGACCAGCTGATGCTGGTTGGCTTCCACGACGATCAGGAGCGGCTCGCTACCGGTCGCTGTAGGCGTGAGGTCCACCAGAACATCGCAGGGCTCTGAGAGGCCACGTGCCAATGTTGAGACCTGACCGGTGGCGGGGTCGTAGCGCCGCACCGCGCCGTTGTACGTGTCAGCGATGGCCACCGATCCATCGGGCAGGGCTGTGATCCCCAGCGGATGCTGTAGACGGGCCTGATCGGCATGGCCGTCCCGGAAGCCGAAGTCGAAAAGCCCGGTGCCGACGGCGGTCAGCACCTGGGTCCGTCGGCGGCCGTTGATCTCGGGGAAGGACAGGGTCCGCACGGCTGACGTTTCCGAGTCGGCAACCCAGATGTTGCCGTTCGAGTCTTCGGCAAGGCCCGAAGACTGGGCGAACCAGGCTTCCGCGCCGTCGCCGTCCAGCAATCCCTCCAGCCCGGTTCCGGCGAGAATATCGACGGCACCGGTGATCGGGTCGAAGGTGAACAACTGGTGAGTACCAGCCATGGCCACCACCACGCGTTCAAGCACCGTGGACCAGAGCACATCCCAGGGGGAGGACAGGGAGACCTCAAGCGGTTGGGTGCCGAGGTGACTGTCGGTGAGGCGCGGGGTTGCGTCCTCGGGGGTCCCGACGTCGTAGCCGCCGGCCTGGTCTGAATTTTCCTGCAGCTCGGCAGGACGGGCCTTCACATGGTTTCCCGCGTCCAACAGGCGTTGCACCCCGTTGCCCGCGATGGTGCGGACCGCGCCGTCGGCGAGGGAAACGCCGCGGAGGAGGTGGTTGACCGAGTCGGCGACGACGACGTCGTAACCCACCTCCCGGGCAATGTGGGCGGGGAGGACTGCGAGGCCTTGCGGCTCGTTGAACTGTGCCTGGGTGGCTGAGCCGTCGGTGGAGCCTTTCACCCCGGATCCAATGGTGCGCAGCACGGTCACCAGATCAGCGGCTACTTCCACCAGGCGGTGGTGGCCGGTATCGCCCACCAGGAGTGTGCCGTTCGCCAGCGGAACTGCCTTCCCGGGGAACCTCAAATCGCCGGCGGTGCTTTCGGCAGGAACGTAGGGTCCGTCACCACGATGCAGGGTCCCCTTGGCTGTGTGTTCCTCGACGAGTTCCTTGACCAGCGATTCAAGCCCGGCCGCGTGCCCTTCACCGGAGAGGTGCGCCACAATGTATCCCTCGGGATCGACGACCACCAGGGTGGGCCACGCACGTGCGGTGTAGGCCTGCCAGGTGGTCAGCTCCGGATCGTCAAGCACTGGGTGCGCAATGTCGTAACGTTCCACGGCTGCGGCCAGGGCGTCCGGGTCCGCTTCGTGCTCGAACTTGGGTGAGTGGACGCCCACTGTGACCACTACATCGCTGAACTTCTGCTCCAACGGCCGCAGCTCGTCCAGGACATGCAGACAGTTGATGCAGCAGAACGTCCAGAAGTCCAGGATGACTATCTTCCCGCGTAGGTCCTCAAGGGTTAGCTGCCGTCCCCCGGTATTGAGCCAGTTTCGCCCCACCAGTTCGGAGGCACGCACCCGATAGTCGGTGCGGATCGAAGTCTCAGTCATTCACGCGCTCCTGGTCGGTCAGGCTTCTGGGATGGTGCTGGCTCGCCGGATCCCGGCGCCCCTGGACCGCGCCGAGTGTCGCGGTCCGCCAGCGAGGCGAACATGTTGTTGTAAGCGGTGAGATCGGCGTCATTATTCCTGTCAGCTGCGCGGTCGGTTCGTTTGGACTCCCGTGCGTCGTCGCGCGACCACATGATGGCGACGCCGATCGCCACGAGCAGGGTAGGAATTTCTCCGATTCCCCAGGTCAGGGCACCGCCGATTTGCTGATCTTCAAGGGCTGAGGGCCCCCAGTCCCGGCCCATGTTGCCGAACCAGGAGGCCTGGAGCAGCGACGTGGAGCCCATGAGAGCGACGCCGAAGAAGGCATGGAAGGCCATGGTGGCGAACAGCAGCAGCAGCCGGAGCGGGTAGGGTGCCCGGCGGGGCACCGGATCTGAGCCCAGCATCGAGAGCACAAAGATGTAGCCGGTGATCAGGAAATGCACGTTCATCAGCTCGTGGCCCACGTGTTCCCGCATTGCGAAGCCGAACAGCGGCGAATAGTAGAAGATCACAATGGAGCCGGCGAAGTTTGCCGCAGCAAAGAGTGGGTGGGTGACCAGTGCCGAGGCACGCGAGTGCACGATCACGAGAATCCACTCGCGGAGACCACGCGACCCGTCGCCGCGCGGGGCCAGGGCTTTCAGGGCCAGGGTCACTGGCGCGCCGAGCACCAGGAACAGTGGCACCACCATGGTCAACGCCATATGACCCACCATGTGGGTACTGAACAGCACCATCCCGTAGACGGCTGGCGCCCCGGAAGTGATATAGGTCAGGAGGGTAAGTCCCACCAGCCAGGTCACAAGGCGCAGCAGGGACCATTGGTCTCCTCGCCTGCGCACCTTGATCACACCACGCAGGTAGGCGATAGCGGCAACAGCAACGAACGCAACCCATAGCCAGTCGAAGCGCCATTCAGTGAACCAGCGTTCGAATGTCAGCTCGGGTGGCAGCTCATAGCCGGAGAGGATCCGCGCCGGTGAGGCATCCGGAGCGATCTCCTCGCTGACCGGTGGCGCGGTGCGCCCGAGCGCGACGGCGACACCCGAGACGGCGCCCATGATCAGCAGTTCAACGGCGATCAGCTGCCACAGGACCCGCCGGGCGGAGAGCTGACCACCGGTCGGGGACCCGCTGCTCTCTCCGAGCTGCGGAATGATCCACTGCCGGTGCATCAGGCCGATCCCGCCGAGGAGCAGGGTGGCAACTGTCTTGAAGGTGACCAGCAGCCCCCACTCCGAGCCGAGCTGGCCCAGGTCATCGATGCGCAGGCTGGCGTTGATCACGCCGGAGAGCACCACGAGCACGAAAGCGAATCCTGCGAGCGCCGAGAAACGGCGCAGCACACTGGTGGTCAGCGACCCCAGCCGCCCACTGATAACCGCCAGCACAATGATGCCGCCGATCCACAGGCAGACCCCCACCAGGTGCAGGGCGATCGAGTTGATGGCAGCGTAGTGGTCGTCACCACTGGATGAATGGCCGATCAGGGCCATGGGCACGAGCCCGAGGAGCGAGAGGACCCCGGTCAGCGCCAGCCAGCCGCTGGACCGCGCGCCGAACGTCATCGTGGCGACCACTGCGGCGATCATCACCGTTGACAGCCATGCTCGGCCGGTATCGAAATCGGTCAGATAGGACGCCAGACCCTCGGTGTAGCCGGGGTCGCCGCTGAGCGGCAGACCAGCGGCGTCGGAGTAGGTGAACAGCAGCACGCCGACTGCGGCAAGAGTCCAGGACACCGCTGAAACTGAGGCGAGAGTCATTGCTGCGCTGAATGCTGGGTGTTCTTCACCTGCGGTGTCGGCCGTGTTGGAACGGCGGCGTTCCGAGCCGACCCGCCGTGGAAGGATCATCACAGCGAAGACCAGCGACCCGATGACCGCTGCTACCGAGACGTTGTTGAGTGCCTTGGCTACCGGAAGCCCCCAACGCGTCAGGGCTCCCGGGTCGCCGAGCTGGCGCGGGCCAGCAGCACCCGAGAAGAGGAGGGCAAGGATCAGTGCGCACACGACTGCTGCGCCGCCCGCGATCAGCCAGCCGCGCTTCACGCCCGGGTTATTGATTCCCGGGCGGTCGGTCGGCCGGGGCACCTTGGTTGTAGTAGCCACGCTTACTATTGTCTACCCTGCGTAGAAGAGGTAACAATTCGGCGCCTTCCCAGCCTGCACCGCTACCCGGTCTCAGAGGTTGTCTCAGAGGTTAAAGGGAAAGGCCGCCACCGGAAAAGGTGACGGCCTGGAGTCCTTAGCGGACCACTTGACTACTTGACAGCAGCCTTCAGCTTGGAACCGGCGGTCAGCTTGACGCTGCTGCCTGCTGCAATCTGGATGGTCTCGCCGGTCTGGGGGTTGCGGCCGGTGCGGGCGGCACGCTCAGTGCGCTCAACAGCGAGCCACCCTGGGATGGTGACCTTGACGTTGTTGGCAGCTGACGTTGCCAGTACATCGAACAGTGCGTCAAGAACGCCGTTAACGGCGGTCTGGCTGGTGTCAGCCTTCGCTGCTACTTCTGCTACCAGTTCGCTGCGGTTCTTGGTTTCTTTCGTTGCCAATTTACGTCCTCCTGGACTTGTCAGTTATTTGTAAAGCCTTCACGGTTCCGAAAGCCTCTGTGCGAAAACTTACCAGCTTGAGGGCCAAAATCCGGTCGTTTACGGCAATTTTGAGGGTTTTTAGGTGCCGATGGGCACTATTTCAGTGGTCATTCGAGCAAATCCCTGTCTGGCGCCGGTGCAGACCATCATCAGGGCCAGGACCGCCACCGGCCAGCAGCACCATGGGCGGCTGAAGCAGTTTCTGCTGCGGCACAGGCGAAGACCACTAAGACAGCAGTGACGATTACCCGCTCACGGACCTTAACGCACGAGGATGGCGACCCTGGGGCCGCCGTCCTCGTGTACTTGGCTTTTACCAGCCAGCGAGTGTTACCAGCTGGACTTGGTTACGCCGGGCAGCTCGCCACGGTGAGCCATGTCGCGGAAGCGGACACGGGAGATACCGAACTTCTGCAGGGTGCCTCGGGGTCGGCCATCGATCTGGTCGCGGTTACGCAGGCGAACTGGTGAAGCGTTGCGGGGAAGCTTCTGCAGGCCGAGGCGTGCAGCTTCGCGGGCTTCATCAGTTGCCTCAGGGTCAACCAGGGTCTTCTTCAGCTCGAGGCGCTTCGCAGCATAGCGCTCAACAATTACCTTGCGCTGTTCGTTGCGGGCAATTTTAGACTTCTTAGCCATGTGTTTAGCGCTCCTCTCGGAATTCGACGTGCTTACGGATCTTGGGATCGTACTTCATCAGGACCATGCGGTCCGGGTCGTTACGGCGGTTCTTCCGGGTCACGTAGGTGTACCCGGTGCCTGCCGTGGACTTCAGCTTGATGATCGGGCGTACGTCTTTATCTTTTGCCATTAGAGCTTCACTCCCCGAGCCAGGATCGACGCTACGACGGCGTCAATACCGCGCACATCGATGGTCTTGATACCGCGGGCCGAAACCTGCAGCGTGACGTTGCGGCGCAGGGACGGAACCCAGTAGCGCTTCTTCTGGATGTTCGGGTCAAACCTGCGCTTGGTGCGGCGGTGTGAGTGGGAAATACTGTGCCCAAAGCCCGGCTCGGCTCCAGTCACTTGGCAGTGAGCTGCCATGACAATCCTCCAAAAAATAAATAAAGCAAATAGACCGGCTGTCGTACCTGCCATGGAATGCGTCCAGGGGCGTCCAAAACGACAGCGAAAGCCGTCGGGATATTAGCGATTTTCGCGCAACTTGAGCCCCTAACTACCGACTCTCCGGAAGGAACTTTCCTGAAAATCGGAGCAATTGCGCACGCTCCGCCACCTGATGCCCTTCCAGTCTAGGAGCTGGCGCGGATTAAGACCAATCGCTGTGGGTGACCTTACCGGGTGGGGGCTGGTTCAAGATCCAGTGAGTATCGTCGAGGCTGGTCAGGATCTTCTTGCCGATTCGCTCCAGATCTCGCACGTCATCCTCGGTTAGCGCGTCAAAGACCGCTTTCCTCACATGGTCCACATGCTCACGCGCCAACAACTGCAGGTTCTCCAGCCCGTCCCGAGTGATGGCAGCAGTTGTCACCCGGCCATCGCTTTCGCTTGGGCAGCGAGCCACCCAGCCCCGCTGCTCAAGCTTCTTCACCACGTGGCTCAACCGGGACAGGGACGCATTTGAGCGTGCCGCGAGATCACTCATCGCAAGCGTGAGGTCCTCGGTCTCTGAGAGCATCGCCAGTACGTGGTAGTCGAACAGGGTGATCTTGGCTTGTCGGAACAGGTGTGCGTCAAGGGAGCCGGGCAGGATGGTGGTGACTGCGTAGAGTGCAAGCCAGGCCTGCCGCTCCTCGGGGTTCAGCCATCGGGCACCAGTCATTGGCCAATTCTGGCATAGTCCCCCGCACGCCGGCCGCGCCCGGTGCGCACCGGGGGCGCTAGTGCCACACCGGGCGGGCGAGTTCCGGGTACTTGGCGGTCAGCACATCGCCCGAGGACACGCCGCGCAGACGCCGACCCACCCAGGGCGAGAGGTAGTCCCGCGCCCACTGGGCGTCCGCCCGCAGCTGATCTATCCGCGATGCGGCAGCTACCGCTTTGAGCTCGGGAAGGTCAATTTCGTGGGATGCCTTCAGCACTTCCAGTACCCGCTTGGCCATCAGGGTATGCCCGGCTGTTGACATGTGCATGCGGTCGGTATCCCAGTAGCCCCAGTTCTGAAACTCCCTGAACCGCCAGTAATCCACCACATCGGCATGATACCGGTCCGCAATCTCGCGCACCAGCTCGTTGTAGATGGCCGTCCGGCCGCGGGTCTTGCCAAATACCGCAGACCCCACCGAATCAAAACCGGTAAAGAGCACGACGGCGGCCCCTGAGCCCGCCAACCGGCCCACGCCGTCGTCGTAGGCGGCCATCAGCGCGTCGATGTCGATTCTCGGCCGCAGGATGTCATTGCCACCCGCATAGAGGGTGATCAGGGTGGGCTGCAGTGCGAGGGCCCGATCGACCTGTTCATCGAGGATCTGGCGTACCTTCTTGCCACGGACCGCGAGGTTTGCGTAGCCCCAGGAGCTGTCGGCGAGGATCAACTGCTCGGCAACCCGGTCCGCCCACCCTCGTACGCCGTTGGGGCTGGCCTCACGCCAGTCGCCGACGCCTTCGGTGAACGAATCGCCAAGAGCCACGTAACGCTGAGAGAATTCCACTAGACGAGGCTACCTGTTCCTGAGGCGGGATAGGCTGGCGGCAGCAGGCCTGCTGATAGCTTTTCCCTGCTGCACAGCTTCGCCCACCTCATCGACACTTCAGAAGGACACCATGAGCCAGCCCTCCGACCCCCGGACCAAGCGCGCCGCGTTGATTATCAACCCGGTCAAGAACACCGGCGCTGACATTCGTGCGATCGTTTCGGAGCTCGGCACTGCCGAGGGCTGGGATGACGTGCTGTACCTGGAAACGACTGTTGATGATCCGGGCCGCGGCCAGGCGAAGGAAGCGGTTGACGCCGGCGTGGATGTGGTGATCGCTGCGGGCGGCGACGGGACGGTCCGCTGCGTGGCCGAAGTGGTCGCCGGCACCGGCGTCGCGCTGGGTCTGATCCCGCTTGGCACTGGCAACCTGTTGGCGCGCAACCTGGATATCCCCATCGACAATCCGAGGCAGGCTGCCAAGGCCGCCCTGTTCGGCACCGAACGCAACGTCGACGTCGTCCATGTCACAGTAGACCGGGCTCAGGACTCCCACGTGTTTCTGGTGATGGCGGGTCTGGGCTTTGACGCCTCGGTGATGGCGGACACCCGCGACGACCTGAAGGACAAGGTGGGATGGCTGGCCTACGTGGACGCTGGCATCCGGAACCTCAATGGGAAACCCACCCGTACCCGCATCACCCTGGATGGGGGCGAGCCGATGGACCGCCGGCTCCGGAGCGTAATGGGCGGGAACTGCGGCAAGATCATGGGTGGGTTGGAGATTTTCCCGGGGGCGAAGATCGACGACGGCCTGCTGGACATCATGACAGTTGCACCCAACGGACGGCTGGGGTGGTTTGGCGTGCTGGGTAAGCTGTTCGCCCGGGGTAAGGGCAAGGACCCATCGCTGGAGTACTTCCAGTGCAGGAGCGCCGAAGTTGAACTCGACGAACCGCAGGAGATTCAGCTCGACGGCGATCCTCTCGGCAAAGGCACCCATCTGGCGCTTCGGATCGATCCGCACTCGTTGCGGTTGCGGATGCCTTACGGCAAGAAGGACTCCGCCGTCGTTACCCACCCGGAGCCCTAGTCCGTTCGAGGATCAGAGCCGGGTCTGCGGGTCCACTTTCTCCCCGTTGACCAGCAGTTCAAAGTGCAGGTGGCAGCCGGTCGAGTTGCCGGTGCTGCCCACGGCGCCCAGCTCCTGACCCTGCCCCACTGTGTCTCCGACGGTGACGCCCAGCACGCTCAGGTGGTTGTACGATGTTTGGATCCCACCTCCGTGGTCCACCACGATCCGCTGGCCACCGCCATAGGCATGCCACCCGGACGCCACCACTGAGCCGGAGCGTGAGGCGAGGACGGGCGTGCCGCACGCACCGGCGTAGTCGGTCCCGGTATGTTGCTCATTTCCGAAGCCGCCCATTGGATTAACCCGGTACCCGAACGGGGAAGCGATTATTGCCTGCGCTAGCGGCGCGGCGAACGCCTCAGTCTCACTGATGGTCTCGGACTGCGCCTTGATGGTTCCCGCTGGGTCCTCGCTGGCCGAGGCCGTTGGGGATTCCCTCGTGAAATCGACGTTCGCCTCAGCGGCAGCAGTGACCGGCGCCGCCACAGCGGCACCGCCTTGCCCCACGGCACCGGTGGACTCGGAGGTGAGGACCTGCTGGCCGGGATGGACAGCGGTGAGGGCCACCCCCGAGGCGACGGCGAGTGCGCCGACTGACAATAGGGCCGATCGACGTGCGGACCCGCGCCGGCGAATCGCCCGGCGTCCGGATGTGGGCAGCTCGCCAGCCTCAGGCGCGCGCGACGCCGGGCTGGTTGCGGCTGGTGAATTGGGGGACTGCGTGGCTGACGCGGACGCGCGGCGGCGTCCGGAGGTGACCGGCTGGAACAAAACAATTGCCTCTCTGCAACGCCGATGAAGTTAGCTGTCGGATTCGAGCAAGAGTTGACTCGGCCCACTGCTGCTGCGTCCCGCACAAGCGGGGACGAGCGATATGCGAAGGGCTTCACCCCACGGCAGGAATTACTGCCGAAAGTTGGTTCCTCCACCCCTGTCACGATGAATCGGGAGCCGGCTGCTGACAGGGTTAGGCGTGCAGTCCGGGAGCCAAAGTGATGCTGATAGCTCCCTACCAGCATAAGTGAGGAGCAGAAAAGTTACAATTCCGTTATCAAGCTGGCGGCGTGTCTGCTAGCTTGGCTCGGAGCGCCCACTGCGCCAATACCCCATGAAGGCGACCTGTTTGCGGTCGATGCCGACGTCGCGCACCAGGTAACGCCGCAACCCACGAACCACAGCCGCCTCGCCGGCGATCCAGGCATAGAACGGGAGGGCCCCCGGGGGCCGGTCAGGGTTCAGCGAGGCAGTGATGGTGGAGGCGTTCAAGCGCTGAGGCGTCTCCCAGAGGATCGTCTCGTCGATATTCACCTCTTCCGGCTCCGGCCCG
>NZ_KI914757.1:0-4983 GCF_000520515.1 Arthrobacter sp. H20 | reverse complement strand
AGGGTCAATCCGGCGGGAGAGCTGGCATCCACCCCGACGGCAAATGGCGCGGCCAGGGACACCCAGCCGGGCACACGAACGGCATTGCGGACAGCCGCATCAAGGAGCTCGCCGTGGGGTCGCTGCCCCCGGGCCAGCCATGTGATCTCTACCGATGAATTGGTCACTACCTGCTGGAAGTCCGCTGCGACCGGTACCTCAAGGAACGCATGCCCACCGACGTCGGCAGGCAGGGACTCGAGGATGGCGCTGATGGCCGGCGCTGCGGTCTCGTCCCCAGCCAGCAGAACGTGCTGTGCGAGCCCCGGGCGCCATTCAATACCGCCGTAGGAGCCTGCCGTGGTGCAGGTGGCGGCGTTGACGTTCGGACCGATCAACCAGATCCGGTCGCCGGGGGTGGCGGCCGCGGCCCAGAGTGAGGCTGGTCCGCCGTTCCCTTCAGCATCGAAGTGCATCACGAAGTCAACGTCAATCTCAGGCTGATCACTAGCGCACCGGGTTTCGCGCACCGTGTAGGTCCGCATGGATCCGCGCTCGGCGGGGTCCAGGGCGAGCCACTGCTGGTACCACCCGGAGCCCTCGGCCGGAGACTCAAGTAGTGCACGCAGGTCCAGCCGGGGGGCGTCGTCGTCCCGAGAAGCGGGAATCATCACCTTGATGCGCAGGTCGAGTGACTGTCCCTGCACTCCGAAGTCCTGCAGGCAGGACCCGCCGAAGGTGATGCGCTGGAAGTTGTCGCTGAGGCGCTGCACCCGGGTGACGACGACGTCGAAAGCGGTCACTGCCGAGATGGCGGCTTCGGCGCGCGGCGCGCGCTGAGCCTGCCGGCTGGCACGGTTACTGACCTCGGTCATGATGCTTCCTCCAGCTGGGGCGGGTACAGCGTGTCCTGCGGGTTTGGCAGGAACCCCTGACCAGCGGTCGTTTCGGATGATGCGGAAGTGGAACCGGTGTCACAGTGGTGCCGGCCAACCGGCACCACCATGGGTGTGCCGGACACTGGGTCAGGGATCACACGGCATTGCAGTCCGAAGACTGAAGTGACTGTTTCCTCGGTCACCACGTTGGCAGGGCGGCCCTGAGCGGCAATCCGGCCGTCCTTCATGGCGATCAGATGATCGGCGTAACGCGCAGCGAGGTCGAGGTCGTGGAGCACAATGGCGACCGTGGTGCCGTCGCGCCGGTTCAGGTCGGTGATGAGATCAAGCACCTCCACCTGGTGGGTGACATCCAGAAAGGTAGTCGGCTCATCCAGCAGCAGAATGTCGGTCTGCTGCGCCAGGGCCATGGCAATCCAGACACGTTGCCGTTGCCCGCCGGACAATTCGTCGACAAACCGGTCGACGAGTTCGAGGGTGTCGGTCGCCTCGAGGGCTGAGGCGACCGCAGCGTCGTCGTCGTCAGTCCATTGGCGGAACCAGCCCTGATGCGGGTAGCGGCCACGCCCTACCAGGTCTGCAACGGTGATGCCGTCAGGGGCCACCGGCGTCTGCGGCAGCAGGCCCAGCGTGCGCGCGACGGCACGGGTGGACAGCGAGTGGATGTCCTTGCCGTCGAGGCTGACGACGCCGGCCGTCGGTTTAAGCAGGCGGGCCAGGCCCCGCAACAGGGTGGACTTGCCGCAGGCGTTGGGGCCAACGATCACAGTGACCTTGCCGGTCAGTAGTTCGATGGTGAGGTCCTGGACCACTGTGCGGTCATCGTACGCGAGTGTCAGTTCGCTGGCTGCAAGCGCCATATCAGCCTCCCTGGCCTGAGCGGTTAGCGGTCACGAGCAGCCAGAGGAGGAACGGGGCGCCAAGGACGCCCGTCACCACCCCGACCGGCAAAGACACGCCGGGAATCATGGTGGCCGCCACGAAATCTGCGGCAAGGACAATAACAGCGCCAACCAGCGCCGAGGCGGTCAGTGACACGGCACCCTTGACCAGTCGGCGGGCGATCGGGCCGGCCAGGAAGGCAACAAACGCTACGGGGCCGGCAGCGGCCGTCGCGACGGCGGCGAGTGCGACCCCCACGGTGATCAGGCCCAGCCGCGAAGGCTCCACCCGCAGACCCAGGCCCGCCGCGGTGTCGTCGCCCAATTCCAGGCCGCGCAGCCCCCGCGACAGGACCGCAGCCGCGGGGACCAGCAAGAGGAGGGCGAGCGCCAGGATGGTGGCGCGGTTCCAGTTGCTGGAGTTTAGGGAGCCATTGAGCCAGACCAGGGCGTCCGAAGCGGTTCGGATGTCGGTGCGGGTCAGCAAGAAGCTGACCACTGCGTGCATGACCGCGGCGAATCCGATCCCCACGAGAATCAGCCGGTAACCCGCCACCGATCCGCGGCGGGAGAGCAGGTAGATGGCCGCTGCAACGGCGAGCGCACCGATCAGGGCTGAAAGGGAAACGGTGACGCCAGCGGCGCCGAAGAGCACTATAGCGGCGACTGCTGAGGCGCTGGCGCCGTAGCTGATACCGATGATGTCGGGGCTGGCGAGCGGGTTGCGGAGCATGGTCTGGAAGATGGTTCCCGCCAGGCCGAAGGCCACCCCGATGAGGACGGCGATCACGGCGCGGGGAAGCTTGTTCTCCATCACGATGAAGGTGGCACCGGGAATATCCGCGCCACCGAGGATCCTGACGAAGTCGGGGATAGTCACCGTGTAGGTGCCCAACAGGACTGTGATCGCGAAGAGCATAACGGTCATCCCGGCGAGCGTCCCGATCACCAGGCGGCGTCGGGCCGTTTGGCGGTGCCGGCCACTACGAAGAATGGCCTCTGGGGTGCAGGACGTTGGGCTGGTGACTGCCGCCGCGGCGGCAGTAGGCCGCCCGGTGTTGAGGCTCACAGCTGGGCCAGCTTCCGACGTCGGACCAGCCAGATGAACACCGGCGCACCAATGACGGCGGTCATGATGCCCACCTGCACCTCACCCGGTGGCAGGATCAACCGCCCGACAATATCTGCGCCGATCAGGAGGACGGGTGCGAGGACCACCGAGAACGGCAGGATCCACCGGTAGTCAGGGCCGGTGAGCACCCGCACCATGTGCGGAATTACCAGGCCAACGAACGCGATGGGCCCTGCTGCTGCGGTCGCCGCACCGCAGAGAATGACAATTCCAAGTGCGGCGACGCCTCGGGCGACAGCCACGTTTTGGCCTAGCCCTTTGGCGATATCGTCGCCGAGGGAAAGACTATTGAGCGCTTTGCCAGTCAGGAGGGTCAGCAGGATACCGACGACCAGGAAAGGCAGGACCGGCAGCAGTACGTCCCAGCCCCGACCCGACACGGTGCCCACCTGCCAGAACCGGAACCGATCAAGCGTTTCCTGGCTGGACACCAGTACCGCATTCATCAGGCTGCCCAATCCGGCGGACAATGCAGCTCCGGCAAGGGCGAGTTTGATTGGGGTGGCGCCTTCCCTGCCGAGGCTGGCGATGGCATAGACCACGATGGCGGCGAACGCAGCGCCAGCAAACGCGAACCAGATGTAGCCGGTCACGTCGGCTACCCCGAACACGTAGATGCCAGTGACGACGGCGAGCGCCGCACCGGCGTTGACACCGAGAATGCCCGGGTCGGCCAACGGGTTCCGGGCCACACCCTGCATAGCGGCGCCCGCGAGGCCGAGGGCAGCTCCAACCATCAGGCCGGTCACCGTGCGGGGAATCCGGGAGTGGACCACCGCATGGTCGCCGTCGCCTGGGTCGAAGTCAGTCAGTGCTGCAACCAGAACGTCGAAGCTGATGGGTCGCGAGCCGAAGGCTAGCGACGCGGCACAGATCAGGGCGAGAACTACCACTGATGCGATCAGCTTCGGGACCCGGCGCTGTGCCCGGGTCCTGATCGAAGCGGTCGGTGCGCCCGGGGAAGGGGGTGGTGCAGTCTCGACTGCCATCACGCACCTCCCTACCGACAAACCCCGGACAGAAGTAAGGCTAGCCTACGGTTACCTCTATTAGGAAACGGTTCTGTTCCCTAATTGCGCTCCGGCGGTGGGCGCAGGATCCCCCACGGCGTGCAGGTTTCCCCACCTGCCGCCGTCGTCGCCGGTAGTTCGGCGTGTCGCCCCAACACGCCGAAACCCCGCCCAGAAACCGGGGGGTCCGGTACGGGCGGGGTTTCGCGGACGATGCTACCGACGAGTCAGGCTGCGGCCGGAGGCGTTCCGTGACCGAACGGGCGACCGCCGAGACGTTCCCTGCCGTGCTCAGCGTGCCAGTTGGACAAATCTGGGCCCTTGGGCACAATCCCCGTGGGATTGATGTCCTCGTGAACGATGTAGTAGTGATCTTTGATCTGATCGAAGTCAACTGTGTCACCGAAACCTGGGGTCTGGAACAGATCCCTGGCGTAGCCCCACAGCGCTGGCATTCCGGTCAGCTTGTTGCGGTTGCACTTGAAGTGCCCGTGGTAGACGGCGTCAAAACGCACCAGCGTGGTGAAAAGCCGCACATCGGCGTCGGTGATGGTGTCCCCTACCAGGAACCGCTGATGGCTGAGCCGTTCTTCGAGCCAGTCAAGAGCTGTGAACAGGCGGTCGTACGCCTCGTTGTAGGCTTCCTGCGAACCGGCGAATCCGCAGCGGTACACGCCGTTATTGACCTCGGTGAAAATCCGCTTGCTCACCTCATCGATCTCGGCGCGGAGCTGCTCCGGGTACAGATCGGGGGCGCCCTCGCGGTGGAAGTCCTTCCACTCGGTGGCGAAGTCCAGGGTGACTTGCGGGAAGTCATTGGTTACTACCGCACCCGTGGGCACGTCGACGATCGCCGGGACCGTGATACCGCGGGGATACTCGGGATCCCGTTTGAAGAACGCCTCCTGCAACCGCTCGATGCCCAAGACCGGATCGCGGCCGTCCGGGTCGAGGTCGAAGGTCCAGGACCGCTTGTCATGGGTGGGTCCAGGAGTGCCTAGTGTAGCGTGTCGTTGATTCCTTTGGGGCTGATTGTTTGTCAGACTTGATTCATGGTTTATTTGGCGAGGGCATTGGAGTTG
>NZ_AZRY01000236.1 GCF_000520515.1 Arthrobacter sp. H20 | reverse complement strand
CGCCTTTCCCCCGGCCCTGCGCAAGGTCATCTACACCACCAATTCGATCGAGTCCCTCAACTACCAGCTGCGCAAGGTCACCAAGAACCGCGGGCATTTCCCCAACGACCAGGCGGCCACCAAACTGCTCTGGCTGGCCATCTGCAACATCGAGGACAAGCGCGCCAGGGAACGGTCCAAGACACGCACCAGCACCCGGGCGAGCACCGCCGGCGGCCTCGTCGAAGGAGCCGGCACCATGGGCTGGAACCAGGCCCTGCAGCACCTAATGCTCGCCTACCCCGAGCGCCTGGAACCACACCTGGGATAGCAACCCAAACCACATCAACAACACCGGCAAAAAAGACCACATCAGCCTGTCCCAAGACAGGCCAAACCAACCAGTGACCATGCAACTTACACAATCACCTTGACAGGCTCGTCTTCGCCGCGGTGGCCTCGGCGATCGACCCGGTGTGCAGCAGTGTCCGGAGCTGTTCCTTCACCTCCCAGACGGCCTGCAACCCGCCGGCGGGATCATCAACGGCGAAGACCACCGCGAGGCGGTTTCGGGCCCGGCCCGAGAGCCGTTCCGCACCCTTGAGCAGTAGCCGCCGATTCGCCCACACAGGATCGGCAGCGCGCCCGCGGCGGCCCTTGGCTTCCTGGCAGAGGCGTTGGCGGACCTCGGTGACCATAGCGTTCGCGAGCATGCTCAGGTGAAACGCGTCGACGCTGACAGCGGTGCGGGGCAACCACATCCGTAGCGCCTTGCGGAACGCCGCTGACGGGTCGATTGCGACGACCTGGACGCCGAGTCGCCAACCCAGTGGGCGGGCCTTGAGCCAATCCCCAACACCGGTGCTGTCGCGTCCGTCGACGACGCCCAGGACCTGCCCGGTGTCCAAATCGACGAGGGTGGACATCCACGGCTCGTACCGGGTCCAGGCTTTCGTGGCGGGGTCCTGGAAGAACCGCACGGACCGGAAGCGGTGCTCATCGATACCGAGCCTGACCGGTGCCATGGTGTCCACGTCAGGGAGTTTCAGCACCGCGGTATCCAACGCCCGCTGGACCAGCCACCAGGACACGCCGAACGCAGTGGCGGTCTCCGACGCGGCACGCCCGGATCCGATCACCGCATCGGTGAGGGCCTCCCGCAGCCTCGCCGTGGACCGCGAGTATGCAGGCACCTGCGGGGTCGCCTCAGCGAAGGTCTTCCGGGCGCATTCGGTCTCGTCGCAGAAGAACCGGCGATTGGACCAGATGACATCCACCGGGCCGGCGATCCGGATGTCACGAATCCGCTGGAACCGGCGCGAGTGCCGTCGGGCACTGATCACCCCGCAGGCCCTGCAGCCAGCTTCCAGGACTGACTCGACCCGGATTCTGCGCCGCCCGCAGGCACGGACCTCCGCGCTGGTGACCCGGTAACCGGGAAGGTTGAAAACAGTAGTGGCAGCGTCGGTACGCATGGCAGTAGGCTCGATCAAGGCTCGTGGTTCCTGTCAGTGATGAATGCGTCAAGAACATCCATCTCAGCAGGGCCACGAGCCCCTATACGTCTACGACACGAACCCGGCTTTCACCACGAACCACGGAGAGCCTGTAATCCTAGCGTGAGGAAGTGGCGGCAGCCCGGGCCAGGGGCTGGTGAGCAGAAGCGGTTGACGGCTCGGTATCCGATGCATGTAGTGAGCATCGACTTCCAAAGTGATGTGTCTTCGTATGGGCGGCGTGTATGGTTCTTCAAAACGTCAACGATCAATACATGCGCACAGCCCTGAACGTCATCCCCAAAGATCCTTCACCGCGACCGATGTGGTCGCCATGTTCGAGGACATCATCGCCGAAACCGGCATCATCCCCACCTATGTCCGCTCGGACAGCGGGCCGGAATTCACCGGCCGCAGCGCTGATCATCTGGTGCGAGACCGCGTGTGTCCGTACCCCTAGCCTCGGTCTTTCATGTGGTGGTGGCTGGCGGGGTGTGGTAAACGACGAAAAGTGCTCCTGACGTGGGAAAATGGTGTTGTCTACGCATCATTCGCGCCACGTGAAAAGGAGCACCTTTCTGGTGAGTCAGTCTACCGGTTTCTATCCGTCTGTCCGTGCTGATTCCGCCGGGACCGGCGTGGTGTCCCAAGCCGGAGGCATGATCCTGACCCAGACGGTTCGTGCCTCGGGGATCGGTGCCGGACTGTCGGCGGCTTGGGAACCGTGGCGTAAGCCCTTCGCCCGCCACGACCCGGCGAAGATCATCATCGATCTGGGCTTGTCCCTGGCGATCGGCGGGGACTGCCTCGCCGACGTGGACCGGCTGCGGGCTCAACCGCAGATCTACGGGCTCGTCGCTTCGGATCCGACGGTCAGCCGCCTGATCACAACCCTGTCTAGGATCCTCCCGGGCAAGGCGTTGGCGGCGATCAGTGCCGTCCGGGCTGCTGCCAGGGCTCAGGTGTGGGGGTTGGCCGGAGAACACTCACCGTTGCACGGGGTCAGTAAGAACGCCCCGCTGGTCGTGGATCTGGACGCGACACTGGTGAGCTCCCATTCGGAGAAGGAAGACGCCCGCCCGACCTGGAAGAAAGGCTACGGCTTCCACCCGCTGACCGCGTTCGTGGACCATGGGGTTGAGGGCACCGGAGAGCCGCTGGCGGTGCTGCTGCGCCCGGGGAACGCCGGGTCGAATACTGCGGCGGATCACATCGAGGTCACCAAGGACGCGTTGCAGCAGCTGCCGGCAGGGTTCCGGTCGGGCCGGAAGGTGATGATCCGTACCGACTCCGCCGGCGGCACCCACGGGTTCCTTCACTGGCTCACCCACCCACGCCGGAACCTGGGCTATTCGGTGGGTTTCCCGCTCCACGGCGCCGTCGAAGCGGCCCTGCCCCGGGTTCCGAAGTCTGCGTGGAC
>NZ_AZRY01000235.1 GCF_000520515.1 Arthrobacter sp. H20 | reverse complement strand
TCAGTGCCCCCGAGAAACCGGTGAGGCCAGCAGCTGCCAGCCAGGTGGGCACCACCGGGACGAGCAGGGCCGCGCCCAGGATAAGGATGATCTCGGAGGTAGAGAGAATCTTGCCGAAACGCACAGGGTCGATCTTCTTTAGCGGGGCAAATGCGACGGCGGCCTGATCCCGCAGACCGGTTGCCGCCTCGACGTCCAGGGACCGTTTCGTGATCCCGGTGTTGAGGATGAAGGCTCCGCAGGCTATGCGGGGCGGAAGATGGTGAAGGTGCAAAGCCACAAGGGTCCTCCGGGTCGTGGAACGCTACTCTGACAGGCGATTGTCTACCTAGTGTTGGCCATTTCCGCTGACTTTACGCGCGTCCCCGGGCCGGAAACATGATTCACATTATCCTCTGCGGTAAATATGCTCGGAAAGAAAGTGGTCCGAGCCTTCGGCCAGTTTCGGAGGCATCGATTCCTCCGAAACGAAAGAGGCCCGTGTCCGTCCGGTCATCCCGGGGGCCGGGATACCATGGCGCCATGAGTGAGCGTGTGAATATCAGTCAACAAGACCTTGCCGTCTACCAGGCCCTGCTGGAGATGAACACCGCCGCTTCGCAGTCCGCCGCAGCGGCGGGTCTCGATCAACGGCTGCAGCTTCTGCCTGCGGATGCACACCCGTGATTCACTCAACAACGACGAATCAACCGACCGGCTGGCCGTGTTACCAGCCTGGCGGGAGAGCGGTTATTTCTCCGGGCAGGAGCGTGCCGCCCTGGAGCTGACGGAGTCGCTGACCAGGGTCAGCGACGGGCAGGTCCCCGATGAACTGTATGACCGGAGCGAGCAGGTTTTGGATGTCGGACAGGTTTCGGCGGTAGCGTGGCTGGTCACCGTCATTAACGCCTTTAACAGGGTGGCGATTTTCTCTCGCTACCCGGTAGGACCGTCGGCGTAAACGCCCGACAGTGGGACGCCGGGATCGGCCAGTTTCACCGGGTCGACCGGTTTTTTGAAGCTACCAACGCGTGGATTTGTTCAGTCACATCCCAGATATTGACGTTCATACCGGCCAGGGTGACGCCGTTCCTCAGCCAAAAAGCGAGAAACTCCCGCTTGTCCACGTTTCCACGCACGACAACTTTGTCGTAGTCGCCGGGCCCGGCGTGACCGTAGTACTCCATTCCTACGTCGTACTGATCGGTGAAGAAGTACGGCAGTCGGCCATAAGCGGCGTCGATTCCGAGCATCGACTTGGCCGCCACTGCTGGCTGGTGCAGTGCGTTGGCCCAATGCCCGACCCGCAGATGCCTGCCCAGGAGTGGATGGCGCGCGTTGGCCACGTCCCCGGCCGCAAAAATGTGTGGATCAGAGGTGCGCAGATGTTCATCGACGATGATCCCGTCATCCACGGCGAGCCCGGCATCCGCCGCGAGGTCAGTATTGGGGGTGGTACCGACGCCGGCGACCACCGCATCCGCCTCAATCCAGGTACCGTCTACGAGCCGGACGCCGGTGACCTTCCGTCCGTGGCCGGTGACTTCGGCGATCTGCACGCCGCAGCGTAAGCCGACTCCATGATCGCGGTGCAGATCAGCGAACACCTGCGCCATTTCCCGCCCCAGCACCCGTAGCAGCGGCAACTCCTCGCGCTCCAGCACCGTGACGGCCGCGCCGGCTGCCCGTGCGGCAGCAGCCACTTCCAGGCCAATCCAGCCGCCGCCGACCACGACCACCTGGTGGGCCGACTGGAGAATGAACCTGAGCTGCTGTGAGTCCTCGACCCGGCGAAGGTAATATTCGCGGTGTGGATCGGCGCCCGGAACAGGCAGCAACCGTGCGGAGGCGCCGGTGGTGATTAGTAGCTTGTCGTAGCGGACCGGTCCTGTTCGCTCCAGGTCTACCAGGCGGTTTTGGGTGTCAATGCCGGTGACACGGGTGGAAAGCCGCAACTCCACGCCGTGATCTGCGTACCATGGCTCTGGGTGAACGTAAATTTTCTCCTTTTCCGAGGCGCCCGTCAGGTAGTCCTTGGAGAGGTCGGGGCGTTCGTAGGGCCTCTCGGGTTCCTGCCCGATCAGGATGATGCGCCCTTCGAATCCTTCCTGCCGCAACGCCTCGGCACCCTTCGCACCGGCCAAACCAGCACCGACGATGACCATTGGCTCGTCTTGTACCGTCATGCGGCGAGCAGTTGGCGCAGGACGTAGGGCAGAATCCCGCCATGGACGAAGTACGCCTCCTCGGCTGGAGTATCGATGCGCAGCGTAGCGGTTATATTCCGGGTGCCGCCTTCACTATCGATACGGACGGTGACTTCACGCGGCAGTGGATCCTGGCCTTCAAGCCCCGTGATCGAGTAGATTTCCTCGCCTGTCAGGCCCAGGGACCCTGCTGTTTCCCCGCCCTGGAACTGCAAGGGGAGTACGCCCATGCCGATGAGGTTCGAGCGGTGGATCCTTTCAAAGGAGGTGGCGAGCACGGCTTTGACGCCCAAAAGCGATGTGCCTTTGGCAGCCCAGTCCCGCGAGGACCCGGAACCGTAATCGGAACCAGCGAGAATGATCAGCGGCACCTCTTCGGCCGCATACGATGTTGAAGCCTCGAAAATAGTCTGCTGTTCACCACCGGGCCAGTGGCGAGTGACTCCACCCTCGACCCCTGGTACCAGCTGGTTACGGAGCCGGACGTTCGCAAACGTACCGCGGATCATCACGTGATGATTGCCGCGCCGTGAGCCGTAGGAGTTGAAATCTTTCGGCGCTACGCCTTGTTCGATCAGGTATTGACCGGCGGGGGAGTCCTGTTTGATGGTGCCGGCGGGGGAAATGTGGTCGGTTGTCACCGAGTCACCTAGTGCTCCGTGTTAATGGTTTGTTTGCGTTTCATCTTGCCCAGGAGGTACTCCGCTGACTTGGTCCAGGTGAATGGTTTGGCGTCTTGGTTGTAGTTCTCGATGTAGCGGTCCATGGTTTCTTCCAGCTCTTTCACCGAGCTGAATTCCCCGCGTTTGAGGCACTGGCGGGTGATGATCCCGAAGAAGATCTCCACCATATTCAGCCAGGAACAGCTGGTCGGAGTGAA
>NZ_AZRY01000234.1 GCF_000520515.1 Arthrobacter sp. H20 | reverse complement strand
CCCCTGGGGTGAAGGAGCGGCGGAGGGGCCTTTCTGCCCTGGGTTTTTCGGGATCGGACATGGCTCCACCATCGGTGTTGGTGGTGGGGGAAGCAAGTGCGGTGCTCACAGGGAATCGGTTTCCAAATCTCGCCCTTAAGGAGTCAGTGGGAAAAGTGGCGGTGTCTCACCCAATGCTGACAGACAGGGCCTGGGTCATCGCTGGGCTCCGGCACGAGCAGTTCACGTCCCTGGCACAGTTGCGGGCCCGGATCCGGGAGCAGATCGATGCCTATAACCGGCAGCCGTTCCAGAAGCGGGACGGGTCGCGGTTGAGCGTGTTCACTCTGGAAGAGCTACCGCTGCTGCAACCGCTGCCAGCGGTTGCGTTCGAAATCAGCTCCTGGGCCTATAAACGCAAGGTGGGTAAGAACGGGCATGTGGTTTGGGCGAAGAACTTTTACTCCGTCCCTTTCACCCATATCGGGGCCCTTGTTGACCTGCGGGTCACGGAAACCATGCTGGAGGTCTATCGCGGCGACGAACGCTTAACGAGCCATCTGCTGTTGCCCGCGAGGACAACGAACCAGTATCAGACGAACGCGGCGGACCTTCCCGAAGGGCGCAGCTTCCAGGCCTGGGACCGAGCCCGGATCGAGGAGTGGGCTGCCCGGATGGGTCGGGCAACGGGGACAGTGATCGAGAAGATCTTCGAATCCGCGTCCATCGAGGAAGCAGCCTACGACCCGGCGTTAGCAGTCTTGCGGCTCTCTCGCCGGTTCTCCCCGACCAGGGTCGAAGCGGCTTGCGCACTGGCCTTACGGGGTCCGCTGCGCTCACCACGCTACGCACATCTGCGGCCACTTCTGGAAACCGGGCAAGACAAGACCGGGCACGTCCCGGAGCAACCCGAGAGCGATGATGGCGGATACGTTCGAGGCAGCGCCTACTACGCCGGAGGGACCCGATGAGCCGCCTCGATGGAGAAACCAAACGCAAGCTCGGGGAGATGAACGCCGGCGAGTTATTGGATGCGATCGATACCCAGGACGAGACGCTATCGATGGGCTTTTCCTTCGAGGAGCGCGTCCGGTTGGTCGTCGATGATGCCTACTCCACGTTCACCCATTCCAAGATCGCTGGGCTCATCCGGCGGGCGGGACTGCGTTACCCGAACGCGGACATGCGCCGCATCGATCTGCTGGATGAGCGCGGCCTGAACCAGCAGATGCTCTCTCAGCTCGGCACCTGCTCGTTCGTGGACCGGCAGCAAAACGTTGTCTTTCAGGGATTCACCGGATCAGGGAAGTCGTATCTGGGCTGCGCGATCGCTAAGCGCGCCTGCGAGAACAGGATCCGCGCCCACTACGTACGGATGCCGGACCTTGAGGAAGCCTGGGTGGCTGCGCAAGACAGCCCCGGCGGGTCCGGGAAATTCCTGCGGAAGTATGCGGCCTTCACTCTCTTGGTGATCGACGAGTGGTTGCTGGATAAGCCAACGGAATCGTTGAGGGGCATGTTGCTGGAGTTGATGGAACGTCGTTACGGCGAGACCTCGACCGTTTTCTGCACCCAGTGGCAGATAGGGCGGGATGGTACCGCTGGTCCGGGGAGTTGGTACCGGGGTTCCGTTGACTTGGTACCGGCCCGGGTGAGCATCTGATGGGCTGGTACCAAGTCTGTCGGGCGGGCTATTCCCAGTAGGTTGGTTCTGCGCGGGCGTGGTCGTCTCGGAGTCGTCGCATGTCGATTTCTCCGAGGTTGAGTTGGCGGGCGTTGTTGGCCAACCGGTTCACGATTGAGTCGGCTGCGACGCGGTCCGGGAGAGCTTCGAGCCAGTAGGCCGGTCCGGACTGCGAGGCGATAAGCGTGGGCAGCCGGTGTTCCCGGTTGGCCAGGACAGCGAAGAGGTCGTTGGCTGCTTCCGGGTCGATGCCGACGGTGAGGAAGTCATCGATGATCAGAAGGTCGACGGCTGAAAGCTCGTTGAGTAGCTTCTGATGGCCGATGCCATCGCCTCGGGCGATGACCAGCCGTCGGGCAAGGTCATCCATCCGGGCGTAGGCGACGGTATGCCCGTTCTGGCAAGCGGCGATCCCGATCGCGCAGGCCAGGTAGGTTTTGCCTCCACCGGCGGGTGAGATGATCAGCAGATTCGTCGGGTCCTGGCTCCACTGGTGCGCGGCGTAGCGCTTCATCCTCACCGGAGTGACTCCGCGGCCCTCCTGGTAGCTAATCTCAGCCACCGAGGCCTGTGGGATCGGGAACTTCGCGGTGCGGATCAGCTTCTCAACCCGGTGTGCCCTGCGCTGGTCGAGGGCGTCATCGACAGCCGTGAGGAAAACCTGCTCTGGGGTTAGTTCGTCGTTGGCCTCATCAGTGATCAACTCCTCGAACCGGGTCGCGAGGTGAGCGATGCGCAGGGACCGGAACTTCTCGTGGTCGACGCTGGTGAACATCAGGCACCCACCCCTTGCTCGCCGCGCTGGTAGTGGGCAGCAGAGCGTACGAGTACCGCACCGTCAGGGCTGGCACCCCCGGATGGTTTTCGGGTGGCCGCCGCCGGCGTTATGGGTTTTTCCCGTTTGGTGTCCGAATCGATGGTGGCCATAATCCGCTTGATCGTGCTGTAACTGCCGGCGTGTTGCCCATTGTTGAGCAGCACCTGGCACGCGGCCTCCAACCGCTGTTTATTGCGTTTCCCGAGGCTCTCCAAGATGTTCTGACAATCCAGATACCCCTGCGCTTCGATCGCATGCCGGTCGATAATCTGCTCGATGACCTTCCCGGTAGCCGGGCCGAACCCCCGAGCTTGTCAAGTTTTCTGTGTAGGTGATCCAGATTTCATGGTTTAGAGGTAGGGGTTGATGCGGTCGGGATGGACGAGTGTGAGCTCGCTGAGGGCGGCTTTCCAGCCTTGGACGACGCTGCCTTCGACGAGGCGTCCGGAGGCCTTACGGGGTTGACCCTTGGGGGTTCGCGCTTCCTTGGCGCGTTCGCGGGCTCGCTTGTCTTCGATGTTCATGATGGCCAGCCAGAGCAGCTTGATCGCTGCCGCGTCGTTGGGGAAATGACCCCGGTTTTTGATGATTTTGCGCAGCTGGTAGTTCAGCGACTCGATGCTGTTGGTGGT
>NZ_AZRY01000233.1 GCF_000520515.1 Arthrobacter sp. H20 | reverse complement strand
CTCCGGCACGTTGGGGAAAATCGGGAACTGCCAGATCGGAGTCAGTCTGCACGGGGCCACCGATGCGGCCTCGTGCCCTCTGAACTGGCGGCTCTTCGTCCCCGAGGCATGGGACGATACCTGTGCGGAGACGAACGAGGACGCCTTCCGGATCCAGGAACGGCGGTCCCGGGCAGGGATCCCGGACACGGTCCGACACCGCACGAAATGGTCCCAGGCCCTGGAAATGATTGATGAGGCCGCTGTCTGGGGACTGGTCCCGCCGGTGGTCGTGGCCGATGCCGGGTACGGGGAAATCACCGCGTTCCGCCAGGGCCTGGCCGACCGGCGCATCGGGTACGTACTGGCGGTCAAGGCCTCCACCAGCGCCCACCCGGCCCATGCCGTGCCCGAACCCGCACCCTACAGCGGGCGCGGGCCCCGCGGAGCGGACAGGTACCGGGATAAATCATCCTCGCTGCGGGAGCTGGCCCTCGCCGCGGGACGCAAAGAGCTCCGTCAGGCCACGTGGCGCCACGGCACCAAGACCGGTCCCGGCAACCGTAGCGCGGCCATGAAATCACGCTTCCTGGCCCTGCGCATCCGCCCCGCCAACCGCGACATACCGCTGAATGACGACGGGTCCCTGCCCGAGCAGTGGATGCTCGCCGAATGGCCACCCAACGAGCCCGCGCCCACCGACTACTGGCTCTCAGACCTGCCCGCCCACACGAAACTGAAGACCCTCGTCCGACTCGCAAAAATGAGGTGGCGCATCGAGCACGACTACCGCGAACTCAAAACCGGACTCGGACTCTCCCACTTCGAGGGACGCTCCTTCACCGGCTGGCACCGCCACGTCACCCTCGTCACCGCAGCCCACCTCTTCATCACCCGACTCCGCCTCAAGAACCCAAAAGCAGCTGGGGCAGCCTGAGCCTGTACGGCATCATCAGAGAACTCCAACAAGTCCTCGCCGTTTGGTTCGGTTACTGCCCCCACTGCCGCTCACGAGCCCCCACCTAACAAAGTACTACTAAGTCACCCTCACCGGTACCCGGGAGCCGACAACCCGCGTCGCTGGCTGATCGAAATTCAGGAGCGAGGTAGCGTACGAAGCTCTCAAGAGCCTTCCCTTGTAAAGTTCAAACAGCCCGTCCATGACGCAGCAAAACCGCCTGCCAGATACCTTCGCCACACACCACTCCGAATCCGACGCCGGAAAGTGTCTCGTAGGCTACGTGCCTCAAAACGCATGAGATACGACACGGGGCGGATAGGAGAAACGCCGCGAGCTTTCTGAAGCGGCTCACTCAACGACACCGCCGTCGCGCGGTGAGCTGGGCCGGGGCGTATGAGCGAGTATCCGGCCACGCATCCTGCTGCCGAAAGCGTCGTGAACCATTGGTGTGTACTTGCGAAGCGTACCGATGGTACTTACCATTGGTTTCATGCCTCTACCTCGTTTTTCACGGTTGTCCGCAGAACAGCGTCGTACCATCCTCGACGTCGCCCGTCGCCAGTTCGCCGCTTACGGCGCCAACACGGCCTCCTACAACAAGATCATTGACGCTGCCGGGATCTCCAAGTCGACGGCGTACCAATACTTCGACGGTCGGGATGATTTGCTCGGCGCTGTCCTGGCCGATCTGCGGGACAGGATCGCCGGTCTGCTCGGCGACTGGTCACCGGCACCGTCCGAACATGCCTTCTGGCAGCAGCTACGCGAGGGTGGTGCCCAGCTCCACCGTCATCTCGCCGGCGACCCCGATGATCTTGCGCTGGTAGACGCCGCCGCAGACAGGGCGAATCCCGGGGCCCTCTGGCTGGAACGGATGATCGCCAACGGCAAAGATTTAGGCATCATTCGCGACGACACCGAACCAAACCTGCTCCTGGCATCCACAGCTGCGGTGCTGCAAACAGTCGACCGATGGGCGATCGACAGGCTCCGGACCGACCCCGAGACCTCCCCTGCCGAGCTCGAACAGGGCTACCGACTGCTCGCCTCACTGTGGTCCGAGACCTAATGAGCCCCAACGTCGAACCGGGCACAAACACCCAGCCCGGTCTGGTCGACCGGTTTCTGGGCCCCGGGCACACTGGCCCCGACCTCATCGCCCAAGGCGTCGGCGGAGTACTTTGCGCCGGGTTGCTTGGCTGGTACCTGGCAACCTCCCCCACCGGATCGCACTGGTCGGCCTGGCAAATCGTCCTTCTCGGCGTGATCGTCCTCGACTTGATCGGCGGCATCTTGACCATGTCGACCACGGCCGCGAAGTCCTGGTACCATCGGCCGGCACGCACTGCGCGCCGCACCCGGTTGGTGTTCGTTGCCAGCCACATGGCGCACCTCGGGTTGGTGGCGCTGGTGTTGTTGGATCAGGACTGGTTCTGGCTGGTGGTCAGCGGTATCTCACTGCTCGCTGCAACGCTGCTAATCGAGTTCACCCCACAATCCGTCAAGCTCGTCGCCGCGACCGGCAGCTTCGTCGCGGTGCTGGTGCTGGGACTGATCCTGGCGCCCCTCCCCGATGCGCTTGCCTGGTTCCCGGCACTGTTCTACCTCAAGCTCCTGGTCTGCTTCCTGGTCCCCGGACCCGTGCCGCGTGAAGCATGACCAACGACGGGCAGACGCTCCCCGCGGGTTGCCAGATCCTGCTCAACCCACCGACCGGCCCCAGCGCCGACCTGCTCACAGACGCATTCGCGGACGAGCCCGGCATGCGCTGGCTTTGTGGGCCAAAACGATCCCATCGGCAGGCCTGGTTCGCTGCCACCGAGCGGCTGCTCGCACAGCGTCCCGGGTCCCGCCGTTACCTACTACTAAGGGACGGTCGACCGGTGGCCACGCAATGGGCCACCACTGCGATCGGCCCCCCGCCCGTGACCGCTCAGCTCGGCTGGCTGGCCCGGGTGATGATCGGTTGCGGACCTGCGGTCGTGTCCCGCACCACTGCCTACCGGCGAAAGGAGGAGGTGTTCATCCCCCCACGAGCTACCATCCTGGAGTTCCTGGGGGTGCTCGAAGCGGCACGGGGCACTGGGCTCGGCGGCGTCCTGCTGCGCTGGGCGCTAATCGAAGCACTAACCGGCCCGAACATCGCACCCGTGCACCTAAGCACAGCAGATCCACGCAACGTCGAGATCTACCGTCACCTCTCGTTCAAGGTCGACGGCAGCTTCTCACTGTCCGGCCTTCAAGTAACAGCCATGAGCCTGACCGCAGCTAACTGACCGAATATGACGATCAGTTCCGTGCCGACGCAGACACGCCCAGCGCATTGAAAGTGACACTGGCAACACAGAACGGCATCCGCCGTCCGCGTGAGCCAGCAACATGCTCCTACGCAGGGTGATAACGCCGTCGATAGGTCCGCATTGCACAGGTGTCCATCACGTGACGCTCTCTCCTAACCCTAGGGTTGCAACACATCAGGACGAGACACCACCACTCCCCCCATCAATACTGCTCCTTCTATGTCTTGCTACCCTGCCTTCTAAGCAGGGGTTGTGATTCTTGACGAAAGAGTCGGTTGCGAGACATTCCCGGGGTCAGGAGAGGGGCGGAAGAAACTAGCCGGAATGAAGGACAGCGATCACCCGCTTGCCGTAGGCCGATAACGATCGCTTGAGCCATGCCCGCGCGGTTAACCTAAGAAGGTCGTCTTCCCTCGTGGCTAGGCAAACCAGCTTTCGTATGGCCGGTTGCTTGGCCTTCTGCCCACATGGGTACGGCAAAAGCTCCCCACGCTCCGCTGCTTTTCCCGCACACACCTGGACAGCAGGAACCAAGGTCCCGCCTGCACACACCCACCCAAGTCACCGACACGGGAAAGCTCACCTCGAGCAAGCGGTGGGCGTGCACAGCCTCCTTCTCGGTGTGCCGAGAACAAGACGACCTCTGGATCCAATAGGACTAATAGTGGCAATAGCCACATGCGCCGCAGCGCCGAAGAGGCGGGGCCGGGGCCCTTTGGCGGGTCATCCACCTGTGGTTCAACCGCTGAAATGATTCTCGTTCGACGTCGGGAACGGGCCGTACACAGGAAGGGCGAGCCGACAAGGGATGAAGCCTGGCGTGTCCAGGACCGTCGTCAGGGCCTCGGGCACAAGGGGCGCCGGGACTTTGCGCTCTCCCCCGTGACGTCACGGGCAGTCCGATCGCCGCGGTGAGAGACTGCTCGTATGGAGAACTCATCGCGCGAACACGACCTTGTCATCTACGGAGCGACGGGTTTTGTCGGCGAACTGATCGCCGCCTACCTCGCGGCGCATGCCCCGGCCGGCCTGTGTGCCGAGAACAAGACGACCTCTGGATCCAATAGGACTAATAGTGGCAATAGCCACATGCGCCGCAGCGCCGAAGAGGCGGGGCCGGGGCCCTTTGGCGGGTCATCCACCTGTGGTTCAACCGCTGAAATGATTCTCGTTCGACGTCGGGAACGGGCCGTACACAGGAAGGGCGAGCCGACAAGGGATGAAGCCTGGCGTGTCCAGGACCGTCGTCAGGGCCTCGGGCACAAGGGGCGCCGGGACTTTGCGCTCTCCCCCGTGACGTCACGGGCAGTCCGATCGCCGCGGTGAGAGACTGCTCGTATGGAGAACTCATCGCGCGAACACGACCTTGTCATCTACGGAGCGACGGGTTTTGTCGGCGAACTGATCGCCGCCTACCTCGCGGCGCATGCCCCGGCCGGCCTGCGTATCGGGCTCGCGGGCCGGTCGAGGGCCAAGCTTGAGGCGGTCCGGTCGCGGTTGCCGGTCGCGGCGCACGGATGGTCCCTCATCGAGGCCGACTCGGAGGATGCGGGGTCGATCGCCGTCCTAGCCGCGGGCACACGGGTGCTCTTTACCACCGTTGGTCCGTACGCGAAATACGGGCTGCCCGTCGTTGAGGCCTGCGCACAGGCCGGCACCCACTATGCCGATCTCACCGGTGAGGTGTCCTTCGTCCGCGAGGCGATCGACCGCTACGACGCTCTGGCCAGGACGAGCGGCGCCCGGATCGTACACTCGTGCGGCTACGACTCCGTGCCGTCCGATCTCGCGGTACTGCTGCTCCATCAGGCGGCAGAGGCCGACGGCGCTGGCGGCCTGGTCGAGGTCCAGCTCGTCGCGACGGCCAAGGGTGGCATCAGCGGAGGCACGCTCGAGTCGATGCGCGGGCAGCTCGACGGAATGCGCTCGAGCACTTCCCGGCGGTCGCTCGCCGCCGACCCCTACGCCCTCAGCCCCGACCGCGCACGGGAGCCGGCGACACTGCAGCCTCCGGACACCGGTCCTGTGAGCCGCTCCGGTGACGGCACCTGGACCGCACCCTTCCTGATGGCCGCGGTCAACACCCGGATAGTGCGCCGCAGCAATGCGCTGCAGGGCTGGGCCTACGGCCGCTCCCTCAAGTACGGCGAGGTGATGGGAATAGCCCGCGGACCGGCGGGGGCGGTCATCGCCGGGGCAGTCGCACTCGGGCTCCGAGCATTTGCGGGCGCGATGGCGCTCCCTCCGACCCGGAGCGTGCTCGACCACGTCCTGCCTGCACCAGGTACGGGTCCGAGCGTCAACACGCAGCGCAAGGGCTGGTTCCGCTCACAGGTGACCGCCCACACCGAGGGCGGGCACCGTTACCAGGTCATCGTTGCCGGCCCTGGTGATCCCGGCTACGCCGCTACCGCCGTCATGGCAGGTGAGACGGCGCTGGCTCTCGCGCTGGATGGTGACCAGCTACCGCCCGCGAACGGGTCGCTGACACCGGCCACCGCGCTCGGCAACGTGCTCGTGCAGCGGCTGCGTGCGGCCGGCCATACCTACGAGGAGACCAGACTCGCCTGAACCCACGTCCTGCGGGTCACCTGGTTTGCGACATCAACCGGGAAGTCCCGCGCAGAAGAACTCGGACTCGTGCGCGAGGGACGCTTTGACGTGCCCACTCCAGTCGTCCACGAGATGCGGATGCGGCACACCGGTCAAACTCTGTGGAGTAGGCGCTATTGCTGCCTGGTTGAGTGGAGCCGGACTCATTCGAATGCTGCACGGTGAAGGATCCTCAAGCGGACGGGTGTTTTCGCCAGCGAGATCGGCTCGGATAGAGCTGATTGAATCCTTCGAAACCTTGGCTCGCGACAGCCCTGCATCGTCCACTACGTCGATCGCAGTACCGATTGCTTCACAGGCGGTTATGCCTGCTTTTCGAAGCGCGCCTTCGAGTAGTTCAACGGACCGTGGCTCACGTGACGTCGCTTTCCATGCTCAGATACCGGTACACGGTGGCACGGCTGGTTCCAATAATCTTCCCAATGTCCACCGGCGCAAGCCCCCGAGCCTTCAACTCGTGGGCGCGTCTGACCTTCGCGTGCTCGGCGGTGATCTCCCTCCTGCCGGCTTTCCGGCCGTGCTCTGCAGCCACAGCCATGCCAGCTCTAGTTCGCTCCGCCAGCTGGTCACGCTCGAGCTGAGCGAAAGCAGACATCACCGTCAGCATCGCCCTGCCCATTGGACCGGTGGTACTTATGCCCTCCGTGACGCTGCGGAAGTGCACACCCCGCTGTTCCAGATCATCGATCAGAGCCAGCAGGTTGCGGGTGTTGCGCCCCAACCGGTCCAGCTTCCACACCACGACCTCATCTCCCTCCCGCAAATGGTCGAGGAGCTTGTCCAGCTCAGGGCGGCTGGCCACCGTTCCACTCACCCCATGATCGGTGAAAATCCGGTCGCAACCAGCTGCGGCGAGGGCAGCACGTTGCAGGTCAGCGTTCTGTTCCAGGGTGCTGACCCTGGCATATCCGATGCTTCCCATCCTAACGCTCTCCAAAGCTCATCAAAGGTACTTTTCTTCCTTGCTGAGAATATATGCGGTGAGACACATTGATGAGACGACGCGCGGACGAAAAACCGCCACAAA
>NZ_AZRY01000232.1 GCF_000520515.1 Arthrobacter sp. H20 | reverse complement strand
GATGGCGACCCGACTACTGAAGTTGGCACCCCGGATGGGACGGCGTCTGGCAGAGGACATCACCCAGGCATTGAGTGAGCAGACCGTGGTTGTGGTGGGCACCAATGCCGTAGCGACCGTTCTGCCGCGCTTGGCCGAGCAACTCGCAGCTCTGCGGCGGCAACGGGCAGAGATCGCCGTAGTGGTGGAGAAACTGGTAGAGGCCCACCCTCTTTCCTCCGTCCTGACGAGCATGCCCGGAGTCGCGTCAGGACCGCAGCAAGGCTCCTCACCGAAGTTGCCGGCAAACACTTCGAGTCTTCCGGACACCTTGCCGCCTACGCAGGTCTGGCTCCCGTGACCCGCAGATCCGGCTCATCGATCCGAGGTGAGCACCCGTCCCGCCGTGGCAACAAGATCCTTAAACGCGCCCTGTTCCTATCAGCATTCGCAGCCCTCCGGGATCCGATCTCGAGGACCTACTACGACCGAGATCGCCCAGGGCAAACGCCACAACCAAGTCCTCATCGCCCTGGCCCGCCGACGCTGCGACGTCCTGTTCGCCATGCTCCGCGACGGCACTCTTTATCAACCAGACCATCAACTCGCCGCTTGACAAGAACATAGGGCCCCCCGTAAACGAGAACCAGGTGAACACTTCCAGGTATGCCAGCGCCGACGAGGGATGTCAGGCGGCACCTGTGTGTCGAATTCCCCGGCACGTTGCCTATGGTGTGCACACCAGCACGAAGTAAAACGCGACAGTCGAGGCCATTGCACCCCGGTCCGCTCTATCTGGGTTGGTCAGATACTTCGCGGCGCTTGCTTAGCCGGTGTCCGCGCGTTGTTCACCTAGGCGCCAGTGAGCGTAATCCTGCTGTTTACCTCCGTTTCCTAGCGTAGGAGGGCCATAAACCCCCACTAGGAAGTTGAGGACCATGTCCATCACCCGGCCGCTCGCGCTACTGCTTGCCTGTACTTCCCTTGCCGTCTCCGTCGCCGTTCCGGCAAATGCAACTCAGGCGCCGGACGACGTCGTCCTTGGCACCCCGCGCGAGGCAGCCCACGCCCATAATGACTATGAGCACGAACGGCCCCTGTTCGATGCCCTTAAACACGGGTTCACCAGTGTTGAGGCTGATGTGTGGCTCGTGGACGGCGAACTCCTGGTGGCCCATGACCTCGAAGATGTCACTCCCGGCGTGACGCTCGAGAGCCTCTACCTTGATCCGCTCGACGAGCTTGTGGATGGTAAGGCCGGGAGCGTCTACCCCGGGTGGGACGGCGAGTTTCAACTGCTGGTCGATATCAAGGGTGATGCCGAGCAGACGTACGCCGCCCTTGAAGCCGAGCTCGACCAGCACCGTTCCCTACTCACCCGCTTTAACAACGGCAAGGTGAAGCAGGGAGCAGTAAGCGTCGTCGTGAGTGGCAACCGTCCCCTCGAAACGATGACCGCCGACCGGCAGCGCTCCAGCTTCTACGACGGCCGCGCGACCGACCTGGGTTCGGCACTGCCATCGAGCCTCATGCCGCTGATTAGTAATAACTGGAACAAGCTCTTTACCTGGCAAGGTGTGGGCGAGATGCCAGCCGCTGAGCGTGAGAAGCTCCAGATCTACGTCGCCACGGCCCATGAGCAGGGCGCCCGGGTCCGATTCTGGGCGACACCGGATCTGCCGGGCGAGGCACGCGAAGCCGTCTGGTCAGAGCTGGCGGATGCCGGTGTCGACCACATCAACACGGATGACCTGCCCGCCCTCGAGCAGTTCCTTGCAGCCCGCGACTGACCCCCATTAATCAGGGCGGCCCACCGCGCGGCTCCATGCCGCGTCGTGGGCCGCTCTTATTCCGTAACCGCATACGGCGCCCGTTAGCCGATCCCTGACCGGGGTATCTATAGTGCATTCTGATGAGGTGCAACCAAGCAGTTATAAGTGGAGAAGTACGGTCGCTGCAGTCATCGCGCTGCTCAATGATCTGGACCCGTACGGCCTCGAACCAGGCACCCCAGCCGGGGCGCCGAACGACGAGTACGAACCCGAGGCGCACCGCATAGCTAGCTTGCTGTTCAAGAGCGGATCAGTCAGTAGTACCCAAGTGGACGCGATTTGGCAGGAGTGGTTTCAGGAACCTTTGAGCGAAGTCATCGGTGCTGCGACAGCGGAACGCTTCTGCGTCAGCATCAACTCGCTCAACGACTCGGCCTAACGTCCCGGATGTTCAGAAGCCGATCCTTCATCGTTGATCATCATGATACTGCCACGCTCGATGGACATGGTCGTCCAGCGGGAGGCTCCCGTTAGAGAAGCTCGGCGATTTCTTTCTCGGTGAGTTCGATTTTCCGGCCGTTGTCGCCCTGCCAGTAGTGGGAACGCTGACCATCACTAGGCTGTGAGCGCTTGACCACCGTGTATGTGGCGCCGTCTTGCACTCTTACCTTCGCGCGAAAACCAGTTTCATCGTGACCTTGCGAGAAGGCTTTCGTGAGACTGCCCGCTGCGGCACCGAGGAGCACGTAGGCGGAAATGATTAGGGCTTTGTATGCCGGGTCACCAAGGTTTTCGATGAGCATCGTGCGTCCGCCAAAAATGAGACCCGCTACCATTACGCACAGCGCCGCCACCGCGAACCAGAAGGTAGTGCCAGTCTTCAACGGAATGTCCTTCGCTTGAGGTGATGGGTGCCGCTACTTGGAGGTTGCGTAGTCGTCACGGCGTAGCGAGATGATGTCATCGAAAGATTCCCCCTTTCCCGTCCCCTATTCGTCCGGTCGGACGGGCGCGCCGCCGCCTATCACCTCGCTGGTGGCGGCCCATCAGTAATTTCCCGGCTGCTGCGGGCCCCGCCGCCGGTATCGTTTCCGCCAATCCGTGAGGAAGTTCCCGGATAGAGCGGCTTGAGCCTCGTTCAATGCGTGGTCGTATGCTGATGCATCAAATGAGAACTGGCTCGCATTGGGGATTAGTGCGTCCGCCGTGGTGGCATCGTCCTCATCGATCCAGCCGAATCGTTGCCACGTTAAGGTGTCTTCGGTGCGACTGATTTCTACTGCGAGATTCCCGTCCGATATGTCGAAGCAAGCGGGGCAATACAGCAGCTCGGCCGTCACTGGCTCGCGGCCTGGTCGGGGTCCTCGCAACTGGTCTATTTGTTGCTTTGCTTTGCGAGGTGAAGACCGGGAGAGTTGAGTGACGAAGTCCAGTGTCGGTATTTCGTGCTCCCACTCGGGCCGTTCCCAGTCCCGCACCCAGGAACGCACGGGCTGGCCGTCGATGACGATGTCCAACCGGTTACTCACTCTTTGTTGATGTCGACGCGTCTCGCGGCCAAAAGCCACCTCGACGAACTCCGAGTCCGGAGGCCGCAGCGACAGGATATTTCGAGAGCTCATTACTGCATCCTAAAGCTGCGCCGACTAAGTAAGGGCGAACCCACCGATCCCTCAGCGCGCGGGGCCGGTTGAGGCTCTTTTCGTCCGTGTCCTTCTCATGCAGCTCGCGGAGCTGTGGAAGGTTTGAGCGGTGAACACCGCGCAAGAAGAAAATGACGGGAAGCTGAGCTTCCGCCAAACGGAATCTGTCAAGGCGTTTGAGACACAGCTAAGTGGTTAGGCGTGTGCGGGGACCTCGCTTTGCTGGGGCTGGTTGATCCACGCGGCCGTGGGGCCCACCGGCGGCGCCGGCGGTTGACCGAACCGGTGCGGGGTCGCCGTGTAGGCGTCCTGGAGCACCGCGGCCCGGCGGCACTGGATGGCCGCGTAGGTGCCGTCGAAGACCGTCGCGGGGGTATGCAGCCCGATCCCGGAATGGCGGTGTTCGAAATTATAGTAAAGGAAGAATTCGTTGGCCCAGGCGACCGCGTCCTGGCGGGAGCCAAACCGCCCCGGGTAGGAGTGGTGGTACTTCGTGGTCTTGAACGCCGCCTCGGAATACGGGTTGTCGTTGGACACGCGGGGCCGTGAATGGCTGCGGTCGATGCCCAGATCGATCATCAGCTCGGCGACCGGTTTGGACGTCATGGACGTCCCCCGGTCGGCGTGGATCACGCCCGGGGTGCCGTGGATCATGACCGCGTCGGCGATGAAGTCCTTGGAGCCGAGCCCGGACTCGCGGGTGGTGATGTGCCAGTGCACGACGTAGCGGGAGAACAGGTCAATGATGACCATCAGGTCGTAGTAGACGCCCCGGATGGGGCTGGAGAGTTTGGTGATGTCCCAGGACCAGACGTCGTTGGGTTTCACCGCGACGAGTTCGG
>NZ_AZRY01000231.1 GCF_000520515.1 Arthrobacter sp. H20 | reverse complement strand
AGAGTCTTTTCCTTCTTCGCGTAGTGCCGCTTTGAAGCCCAGATGATGGTCGGAGCACTTGCTACCAGGCCCAGCGACAGGTAGGTCACCAGGTCCTCAAGTAAGCGGACATCAGTCCACACCCCAGCCAGAAGAATGAGCGGAAGGGTAGAAACCAAGGCGAATCCGGCTGCGAATAAGGCCGATGCGATCCGCAGTAACGGTAGCCCGATCTCCGCCCTGGCGACCCGGTAACAGGCGGGCACGAGCAGTAAGGCAATGAAAGCTGGGTACATCCGGCTCGCCAGCCGGTACATCTCCACCCAGAACTGATCGTCGTAGGCGTTCAGTCCCATTGATGAAACCGGTACGTTAGCGGCCCAGAAGGCGGCAGCGATGGTCAGCGACGTCGCCACAAAGACACGCTGTCCCCACGGCCCGGTAATGACATCGCGCACCGATCGAGAGGACAGCGCGTCGGCCACCCGCAGGCCCACGACAACGAACAGCGCATTCAGGGTCAGCCGCGAGACAAGATTGGCGGCGTTGACGCCGCCCAGTGCCTGATCCACCGGAAGATAGACCGCCGGTATTGCTAGAGCAACGACGACACTCATGAGGAAGAACGCAAGCAGCGTGGCTTGGTTCTGACCCTTCAGCGCTGCAGGAATGCGCAGGGCGGCCAGCGTCAGGCATACGGCCAGCATGATGACAGCTATCAGTTCACTCATCCCAGATTGTCCCAAAATTCCTTCGCCTGGTCCCGGTCATGGTCCTTGCCCCAGTACTTTCGGTTCTGCACGGAAAGTTTCTGTGCAGCCACGCAGAGAAGCTCACTGTCGCTTAGGGAGTGCAAGGCATTGAGTCGAGCTTCTGGCGGCCAACCACCCTCGTTTTCCGTGAGCAAGCCAGTCACAATGAGCCCGCTAGCTAGCGATATGCCTGTGTGCCGGGCGACGTCGACGGCAATATCGGCAGGGAGACTTCGTTTCAGCCGGGAAGAGAACGTTGAGGAGGTCACTCCGAGGCGGGCTGCCATCGCTGTGCGCAGATCCCCTGGATCAATGGCATCAATCCAGGCCCGGAGGGAATCCGCATGGGGGAACGCTCTGAGGTCACCGGGCATGAACGGCAGCAGCTCATCGGCCCGGACGAGAACTTCGCGCAGGATATCCAGGTAGTGGATTTGGCTGATCAGCTCGGCATCTGTTGGCGGTTTCACCCCCGAGGCGAGGTCCGCGTACAGCTCAAAGTCAGATAACGCGGACAGCGGCGGGATCTCATATGCGCGGGCCACCGCCACGACCGTGGCCTCGGCTACTTTTCCCCGCACGATCTGCTGATGCACGGTAGTCCACTTAATTCCCGTGGCCTGGGAAATCTCACGCACGCTCTGCCCCGGAATCCGGGCATCAGACCACCGCTGAAACTCATGCGCGGCGAGGGGCATGCGATGGGCCTTCCGGACGGGGAGCTGACAGGTTCATCCTAACCAACCACCCATCCAGTACTTCACAAAAAGCACGTTATGATAAAAACTGTAAGAGTGTGAGTTTTGGTGAGTGGTGATGCGAGGTAATGGATGCAGTCTAAAGGTCTCATGTATACGGCCGCGGCGCTGGTTCCAGCGCTGTTTCTCGGTCTGATTCTCATCGTGGTGCTCCTCAACGGCAGCGAACAACCCGCGTCAGCAAGCGAGTGCACCCCCGCGAGCGATTCAGAGATAGACCCCGAGGATCTACCCACGGAAGCCATTGCGGGATATTCCGGTGAGCAGTTGGTCAACGCCGCCCTGATCGTCAGCGCAGGCGACGCACTGGATGTGAGCGTGAAAGCTCAGACCATCGGCGTCATGACCGCGATGGGTGAATCCAGCCTCGAAGTCCTTGACCGGGGCGACGGTCCCGGCCCGGACAGCCGGGGATTGTTTCAACAACGCGATAACGGTACGTGGGGGTCCTACGAAGACCGGATGGATCCCAAGACCAGCTCCACCAACTTTTTCACCGCCCTCCAAGACGTGGACGGCTGGGAATCCCTGTCCCCCAGCGAAGCCGCCCACCAGGTGCAGCGCAACGCCGCCCCCTTCCACTACCAACAACATTGGGTGGATGCCATCGACGTGGTTGCCGCCGTCGCTGACGTTGAAGGACTCGATACCTGCCTCACCGAGGGTCCGCAGCTCGCAGGCGTTGGCGATGATCTGCCGTGGCCTGACTCGGCTTTCTGCCCCATCGGGGGCACCTGCCCGGCAGGGGCTGTGTCCCCGCTGGGCATGTACAACAGGGAATGCACGGACTTCGCTCTCTGGCGCCTGAACGCCATGGCCGGCGTCACGTCCGATCCGTGGAAGTTCCACAACTCAGACCTCACCCTCGGCAACGCCGAAACCTGGATCAACGCCTGGCACCGCCAAGGCTGGGATACCGGTCAAGAACCCCAGATCGGAGCCGTGGCCTACTACGCGGCCAACGTTGGCGGAGCCGGAACAGTGGGTCACGTCGCGATCGTCGCCGGAATCAACGACGACGGCACCGTGGCGATCGAGGAATACAACGGCATGGCACCACCCAACGATCACCAATACAGCACCCGCAATATCCAGCCCGACGAGGTCAGCGCTTACCTCTACTTCCCCAGCGACGACTAAGGAGAACACCCCTCATGAGCCACTCTCGCAAAAGATACTTCCAGGCCACCGGTCTGGCCATGACCGCCGCAACGGTGCTGTTGTGTACCGCGTGTTTCAACGGAGAACAGACTGGCGCACCAGCACGATACTCGGAACCAGAGCCGACACCGACCAGCACCTACACGCCCTCGCAGAGCGTCGGAGAAGGCCCCCAGGCACCAGACACAGACCAGGTGCCCGAGAATCCCGGCCCCCAGGCACCAGACACAGACCAGGTGCCCGAGAATCCCGAATGGACCCCCGAAGATGAGGACGCCGCCAAACAGGTGGCTGAGGACGCGCTAGCGGACTTCGCCCGCCCCGACGTGGAAGAAACCCAATGGGCGAACGACTTCGCCCGCTGGCTCACCCCAGACGCCACCACCGCCTACTCAGCGGTAGACCCGGCAAACGTACCAGTGACCGAAGTAACCGGCCCCGCGACCCTAGACATTGATGAAACCAACGGGTTCGGCGTGATTGCCACCGTGCCGACGGACATAGGCGACTACGGGGTTCAGCTCTTGCGCCAAGGTCAGGATGAGCCGTGGAAAGTCAACCGGCTCTACCCGCCCGAAGGCACCAACTAACCAGACCAGCACCCGAACAACCCAGCCGAACAAGTACCTGCTAAACGAACGAATCAGCTCTTACCGATCCGCCTCTGACGTAAGGAAACCATCACCATGACCACCAGCCAGGTCGAAGTCTCGACCTTCCCCCATGTCCGAGCCGTTGTCCGGGCCAACGGCACCGGAGAAGTCGTGATCTCCGGGAACTCCCGGCCCATCGACGCACCCGACGAAACCACGCTGCGCCGCGAAGCCATGAAGATCGTCACCGATCTAGCCGGAGTGCTCAGCCGCCCGGTCCGCGTCTACACCGAAGGCCCCGAGGGAGACGGTGAACTCGTGGTCCACCCGGACGGGGATATCGATGAAATCGCCGCTGAAACCAAAGGCCGCAGACGCCGGGCTGAAACGCCCGTCACCACCACGACCCCGCCAACTATCGTCAGCGTTGACGAAGGAGCTGAGGACACGATCAAGCGATCCGATTTCGACAGGCCGCTTCCTCCCATAGCGCCAGCCGAAGCCGTTCAGGAGCCCTCCAGTGCCCCTGTGCCGCCGATAACCGCTGTCCCAGCCTCAGCGCCCGCACCAGCGGCGCAGAAGCCACAGGCAGCGGCTGCACCCGCCCCGCTAACACTGTCGCCTGATACGGCGCCTACTACTGTCGTACAGCCAACACCACCAGCAGCCACCGACGCTCCAGCACCCGCAGCTCCGGTACAGGAGGTATCAACGCGGCGGAGTCTCAAAGACACGTCGTTCCTGGTCAGTGATCCGGTGGTGCAGCCAGCGACCCAGGGATTCCGCGGCGCTATGAGCCGGATGGGTTTGCGTATGAGCCCGTCCGAATCGGAAATGGCCGAACGCGTCGACATTCACGCTGTCTCTCAGCACTGGCCGGGACCACGCACTATCGCCGTCGTGAACCGTAAAGGCGGGGCCAACAAGACCCCGACCGTTGCAGCACTGGCCGCAGTGTTCGCCCGCTACGGCGGCGGCGGTGTCCTCGCGTGGGATAACAACGAGAACCAAGGCACACTAGGCTGGCGCACCGAGCAAGGCCCACACACGTCAAGCGTGCTGGACCTGCTGCGCGACAAAGAACAGCTACTCTCCCCCACCGCCCACAACGCCCTGCTAGCCCACTACGTGCACCACCAGACCGAAGACAAGTACGACGTGCTGCGCTCAGATGAGAACGACGAAGGAGACCACGAGATCTCCGCCGACGAAGTGGACGCCGTTCACTCCGTGGCCGCGAAGTACTACCGCATGATCGTCATGGACTCCGGAAACACAGCGAGGGCCGCGAACTGGCGGGCCATGATCGGCCACACCAACCAGCTCGTCATCCCCACAACAACCATGGAGGACCGCGCAGAGGCCGCGAAACTCACCCTGCAAACCCTCGCCGCACGAGATGAACACTCAGCCCAGTTGGCCGCGAACGCGGTAGTCATCATTTCCCAATGGAAAGCCGAGGACGGCGAAGAAGCCCGCCGAATTGCAGACGGATTCGCGCCACTGGTGCGCCGCGTCGTCACCGTCCCCTACGACCAGGCACTCAAAGCCGGACGCATCCGGCACAACGCCCTCAAACCAGCTACGCAACGTGCCTGGCTAGCAGCAGCCGCAGCAGTAGCGCAGGGATTGTGAGCGCAGTATGGACGGCGACACGCCGAAACATGTCCCACTTAACTCAATCAGATTCAGGTTGGATCGGGGGTACAGCTTCAACCGGAAGAGGGACCATGGCACAGCGCAGCAAAGGCACACGCCACGTCATCACTGCACGCTTGCCGATCAACGACGCCGAAAAATTGGCAGCTGTCGTTGCGGCTACTGATGAAACCAGGAGCGATCTAGTCGCGAGACTAGTGCACAGCTACCTGAAAACTGTCGACCTCGACCACATCAACGGACAG
>NZ_AZRY01000230.1 GCF_000520515.1 Arthrobacter sp. H20 | reverse complement strand
TATGGACGGCTTTGACGCCTTCCACCCCATTGGCCGCACCGGCACCTCAGAAGACGTTGCATCGACTGTGCTGTTCCTGCTGTCGCCTGCAACGTCATGGGTCACTGGCGCCATCTGGAACGTCGACGGCGGCGTCATGGCCGGGCGCAACTAGTCCAAACTCACCCTTACCCAGGAGCGCCGGAGTCAGGCCCTGGCCGAACCGGCGCCCTTGGCGTATCGGAGCGATACACGCACCCGATCACTGGATAGACCGCGATGACACCGAACACCCCCGCCCCTGCCGACACCGCGCTCGGCCCTACGCAGGAGGCCCCGCAGGGCAGCACCACGATAATCGTCGTGCTGATCCTGCAATACTGTCTTTGGGTCCGTGCGCTGTTCAAGTCGGGGGAATTTACCGGCAATGGGGGGTGCCCCTATGTTCTTGTCAAGCGGCGAGTGGATGGTCTGCTTGATAAAGGGTGCCGTCGCGGAGCATGCGAACAGGACGTCGCAGCGTCGGCGAGCCAGGGCGATGAGGGCTTGGTTGTGGCGTTTGCCTTGGGCGATCTTCCGGTCGTAGTAGGTCCTCGAGATCGGATCCCGGAGGGCTGCGAATGCTGATAGGAACAGGGCGCGTTTAAGGATCTTGTTGCCACGGCGGGACGGGTGCTCACCTCGGATCGATGAGCCGGATCTGCGGGTCACGGGAGCCAGACCTGCGTAGGCGGCAAGGTGTCCGGAAGACTCGAAGTGTTTGCCGGCAACTTCGGTGAGAAGCCTTGCTGCGGTCCTGACGCGACTCCGGGCATGCTCGTCAGGACGGAGGAAAGAGGGTGGGCCTCTACCAGTTTCTCCACCACTACGGCGATCTCTGCCCGTTGCCGCCGCAGAGCTGCGAGTTGCTCGGCCAAGCGCGGCAGAACGGTCGCTACGGCATTGGTGCCCACCACAACCACGGTCTGCTCACTCAATGCCTGGGTGATGTCCTCTGCCAGACGCCGTCCCATCCGGGGTGCCAACTTCAGTAGTCGGGTCGCCATCCTTTTTGTTCCGGCGGTCTTCATCGCCGCCGGTGACGGGTAGTGCTGCAGCAAGTCCAGCATCGCTGGATGGTCCAGATGTGGGCCCACGACCCGCTCCAATGCGGGGTGGATCTGGGTCAGCAGGCCGCGGATCCTGTTGCTGGTCGCGGTCATCTGTCCCAGAATGTCGTCATCGAAACCGCAAAGCATCGATAGTTCCGCGACGGATTCATCGGCTAGCTGGATTGACCGCGACGCATGCGGCAACGTTCGTGCGGCCTGAGCGATGATGGCGGCGTCTCGGGCGTCGGTCTTGGCTTCGCCAGCATGGAGGTCAGCGATGCGCCGCATCGCCAACCCCGGCAGATACCCGACAAGGACGCCCTCAGCCTGGGCGACCGCGATCGGCAACGCACCTATCGTGGCTGGTTGGTCGACGACCACGAGGACCGTACCGTGGTGCTTTAGCTTCTGCAGCACCGCCCGCACCTTCGATTCGTTGTTCGGCAATGCGTTGTCGAACACGACCTTGCCTGCCTTATTCAGAGCAACGGCGTGATGTTCGCCCTTGCCGACGTCGACACCGACGAACACGTCGACGCTGTCGTAGTTCTCGATCATGACTACTCCGTCCACTCGAAGAAAAGTTCCTGGTCGAGCCCCTATTAGCGATCACCCGACGCCAATCAGGTCCGGTGACAACACCCCCCGGATCATGAGCGACTGGGGGCAATAATCATGCCGGACCCGATAGGCCAACACCCTTACAGTTCACACCGTTAGGGCCTACGAATAAAGTAACGGGTGCCTTCACCGGATGGACGCACCCCTGTCTGGGCCGGAGGTCCCTGCGGGTCGACGGGTGCGGCGCTGGCGGGGGCGGCCACGCCCAGCGCGGCGGCCAGTGCGACGGTGGCAGCAAGCGATACGAATTTCCTCTTCATGATTTGTATTTCTTGGATTCGGTAGGAGCGGAGGTTGCCGGGTTCTCACTTCCCCGGCGGAACCTACCCTGCCCTTCCTGTGGAAACGTCCGCTCAGGAGGATATGAACAGCACGCCAACTTTCAACCAGCGTTCCCAAGCGCGATCCACCGGTCCACAGTCGCGGTTCTTTGCCGCGCTCGGCTTTTTTAGTCGATGTCGAAGCCGTAGGTGGTGAGTACGGGTTTGTGGTCGGAGGGTGCGATGTCTCCCTCAAAGAAGTCGACAATCTCAGTGCTTAATGCACGGATGTTGCCGTAGTGGAACTGGAAGTCGATGACCCAAGGTGTTGTGGGTTGAGGCCAGGTGGGAACGGTGGGCCAGGTGCAGCGTCATTACCGCTGAGATTGCCGTTCAGGTTATCCGACACATCGGTGTCGATCCCGTTGAGCACGTTGTTGCCGCTCGCGATGTCACCGATATCGAGTACATCACCGTTGGGCCCGATCGTGTGCCTTGCTCCACACCTTGCTCCAAGTCTGGCTTCGGATCGGGTGGCCCTTGCTTGATTAGATAGGTGTGGCACCCGCCCCGTTGGGGGCGGAGGTTGCCGGGTTCTCACTTCCCCGGCGGAACCTACCCTGCCCTTCCTGTGGAAACGTCCGCTCAGGAGGATATGAACAGCACGCCAACTTTCAACCAGCGTTCCCAAGCGCGATCCACCGGTCCACAGTCGCGGTTCTTTGCCGCGCTCGGCTTTTTTAGTCGATGTCGAAGCCGTAGGTGGTGAGTACGGGTTTGTGGTCGGAGGGTGCGATGTCTCCCTCAAAGAAGTCGACAATCTCAGTGCTTAATGCACGGATGTTGCCGTAGTGGAACTGGAAGTCGATGACCCAAGGTGTGGTGGGTTGAGGCCAGGTGGGAACGGTGGGCCAGGTGGGGCCGGGAGTTACTCCAAGGGCGGAGTAGGAATCCTTGAGGCCGGCGGCATGCAGAATCCGAGTGACATGCCATGACTCGTTAAGGTCGCCCATAAACAGCACCGGAGCTCCGTGCGCACCCAGAACTGCTACGGCAGCTCCTGCAGCTTCGGACTGGGCGATCCTCGGGTTGATGTGCTCGGTCAGCTCGCGCTCCGTCCCCGGGAAGCAGAAGTGGGCAGTGCTGACAACGAAGGTGGTTCCGTCCTGGGCGGCGAGCCGAACCCAGAAGAGCTTCCGGTCGCGGTGGATCTCGTCCACCCCGATGCCGATGTCGATGGCGCCATGCTCCAGCTCGGTGAACAAATCCGAGTTCCACCAGATTGAGCTCTCATGGCTCCAGCCACGGTCTTCATCGTCGACCCGTCGGTGGTTCGGAAGTTCGCCGTCGATCACCGCGCGGGTGGCGGGGCGAAGCTCTTGCACGGCGTAGATATCGGGACGGCGAGTGCGTAACAGTGCCCGCAGTGCGGGTTCGCGTTCGGGCCAGCGATTGTCCGCCCAAATGTTGTGGGTCATTACAACGAAACGCATGGAATCATCGTCCTTTCTGAATCGGCGCCGCGTGCGCCGAGGGCATGTGGTCCGGGTTGAGATAGTTGGAAGGATTGTCCGCGGGCAGGAAGGATGAGCCGGGTGGAGGAGCGGGGAAAGAGGTGCGGGTGGGCGCTATGCACTGCTGCAACGGCTCCCGGGCTTACAGCATCGACGAGCCAGGCGAGATCATCTGGACTGGCATGGCCGCCGGAGTCGAGCCAGACGAAGTCCAGTCCAAGAGTTGCCACCCATGCCTGCAGCGAGGTCCATTCCGGCGCCCAGGCTCCGAGCGGCTCCCCGTTGGTGTGGATCAGCACATCCCCGGGACCGGCTCCAGTAGCCAGGGCAACCCACCGGTCTGGCACCTGCAGTTCCACAAGGAAGCTATTGCGGTTCCGGTGAAGGTCATCGATGGTTACCAGTGTTTCATCGGCTGCGATGCGATCTATGGAGTTGCCGGTAGCAAGGACCGCGACGGTTGCGCCGTCGTCGTTCGGGCGGGGGCTGCTCAGTCCATGGTGGACGGCGGCACGCCATCCGGCGAGTGTTTCCGGCCGGAGTACGAGGGTCCGCCCGTTCGCTACCGCCGCGTCACGCAGGCTGGCCAGTCGTCGGAGGTTACGAGGGTAGGGGGTGACGAAGGCCAGTCCGTCGGTAGCTCCCAGGATCCTGTCGACCCGTTCAGCAACCTCGGTCTCCGATAGCGGCCTGGTCGGGCTTGAGTCGGGCCGGAGTGTGGTGCCCTCAGTAATGAGGAGATCCACCCCGGCTGCCCGCTCCGCGAAAGCTGCCATGCGTTCCGGTGAATGACCGTGGCCGCGCCAGTCTCCAGTCCAGGCGATACGCCGGTCGCCTGCCTGCAGGACAAAACCAGCGGCGCCGGGGACATCATGATCGACGTGGACGAGTTCCAGATCCATGTCACCGATAGTTATATGTTCGCCTTCGTCCAAACCGCGGACCGTGGCCGGGGCAGGTGGCAGGACTCCCACATCGGTTAGGCCCGTGTGGAGGGCAGCGCCATCGGAACTCATGAAGACGGGAACGTCAGGATTGACGAACGGGAGCAACGCGCAGTGGTCATTGTGGTTATGACTGACAAAGATGCCCATGGCTTCCGGCCGTTCCAGGACGGCAGTCTTGTCCAACAGTCGGCCTGGCCGCGTCATGGGTTCGACGGCGGAGGCCACGCTTCCGCCGGTCGACGCGAGCTGGGCGGGGTCATAGAGTCCGTCCACCAGCGGAGCCATTCCGGCCCGCAACTGAGCAACGAGGTTTCCGTCAGCGGGCGCGGGGGAGGAGCGGGAAAACAAGGAACCGGTGGGGTTTGGTGTTGTACCGAAGTCGAAGAAGAGGGCTGAATTCTCGGTCTGGACTGCAGCCTGTACTCCGCCGATGGTCGTGGTCCCGTTGAAGAAGGTCAGGGTCGGTTCGTGGTCAGATGCCATCGGGAATCTCCTTGAGTGCGGTGGCGAACTCGGAAAAGTCGTTATAGCGGGCGCTGGACCAGCGCGCGCCCGGATCCGTGTGGAGCGGATCGATGTGCACAGTCCGGCAACCTTGCCCTGCGGGGGGCAGCAGGTCATTCCAGAGGTTGTCACCGATCACCAGCACTTCCGGTGGCTGGGTGTTCCACTGATCCTTCGCGTGGGTGATGAGTTCCGCGCACCCAGCGGGCTTGCGGGCATCAAAGCGCACCACGTCGAACGGCTGGCTCATATCCAGTCGTCGCACTAGCGGTCCCGCGAGCTCCTCCGGTGTGTTTGTAGCCAACAACAGCCTGCGACCCTGTCCCAGGCGCAGCAAGACATCATCGAGGTGCT
>NZ_AZRY01000229.1 GCF_000520515.1 Arthrobacter sp. H20 | reverse complement strand
TTCTGCCCTGGGTTTTTCGAGATCGGACATGGCTCCACCATCGGTGTTGGTGGTGGGGGAAGCAAGTGCGGTGCTCACAGGGAATCGGTTTCCAAATCTCGCCCTTAAGGAGTCAGTGGGAAAAGTGGCGGTGTCTCACCCAATGCTGACAGACAGGGCGACGACAATTTGGGTGACTATCCGGACTAATTGGCGATTGCGACGTCCGGCACCCAGAGATGGCGTTTGATACCTTGATCTTCCTCAGTCGCACGTTCACCAAGTTCTATAGTGATTAGTTCGTCACCTTCGTAAGCGGGGCTAAGCTCCAGAGCTAGGTAATCAAACAACTCACGTTCGTGAACTGCGATAATGACTTGCCGGCTGTTTTGCTTTGAGAGGAGCCGGATTAGCCCAGCAAACTGCGCCACATGAACCTCGTCCATTGCTTGCACGGGATCGTCGAAGACAAGACAGGGAACAATGGGCTCGACGGCGAGGTGAAGCGCAAGGAACAGGGACAGTGCAGCGGTGTTTAGGTTCCCCGCCGAGAGCATCATTTGGGGTGGGCCGCCAGCTTCACCGTTATTGTGCGTGGTTTCCAGTTTGATGTCGAACGTCTTCTTTGTGGCGCTCGGGATGCCGAAACTTGGGATGAATCCTTCGTTTGGAGCAAGCCTAGTGAAAACGGTCTTCCAGACCTCATTGAGAGATTCGGTGAAGACACGATGAACGATGTTTGTACGTGCCTGTGTGGCAGCTTCGTGGACTTCCTTCGCGATCCCCTGGCGGCGCTTCGCTTCGGTAACACGGTCGTCCCATTGCTTCTTGTTCTCGGCGACTTCGGCGAGGCGTTGGACGGCGGCGAATTCTCGTTCAAGCGCGGACGCAAGACGAGTCGCCTCGGCGTTTGCCTTCCGGTACTGACTGGCCTTGTCGGCAAGGCGGGAAAGTTGAGCCTTGGCAGATTCGAGCAGTTCGGTGGACAGTGTCTGGAACGAATCGAATGCCGGTTCCACGGTGACCTCGAGGAGAAGCGCGTACCTCACAAGTTCACCGTAGATATGGCGTTCTTCTGAGGCCGCGGCCTCAAGGTTCTCGAGTGACTGCTCAAGATCGCGGACGAGTCGGGCTAGGTCCGCGCCGTTGGACTTGGCGGCCTCGATTACCTCGACTTCGGAGGCGAGTTCGGTAAGGCTCGCGTGCCTCTGCTCGACGGCCTGCTGCTGATCGGCAGTGAGGACCCGGCCCGCGAGCTGGGTGTGCTCAACCTCCAGTCGGAAAACGCGTGCTGCGAGCTGGTCGCGCTCGTTTCGCAGCGCGACAAGTTGCTGGCCGTGACTTGTGAGCTCGGCCAGTTTTGTGTCTACGTGTGCAAGGAGGCTGTGTTCACGGATTTCAGTGAAGTCACGATCGCAGACTGGACACGTGTTGCTAGCACCGACGACGCTTCGGAGCGCAGCCAAAGCCTCGACGAGGGCGCTCGAAAGTTCGTGAGCATCAGCGAGCCTCTTCTGAAGCACATCCAGCTCAGCACGGTCTGCGCCCAACTGCGTGCCAATCGATTCAACCCGCTCTCGATCGGCGGCAGCGTTTTCTAGTTCCTTGACCGCCAACTTTGTGGCCTGCTCGACGGCGATACGCGGTCTGCTGCGCAGGTCTGCACCAGCAGCTTGAGCTTTTGCTTCCCACGCCTGAACTTTCACCCCGACCGCGGTGCCCCATGCATTCTTGTCGGAGATAGCGGTTGCCAGCGCATCGCGGGTTTCCTCGATTCGTTGCGTGCTCGGACGTTCAACCAGCCCCGAGATACGACCACCCAATGCGACGAGTTCCTGGTGGAGTGCTTCAGCATCTGCAACCTCGACACGGGTGGTGTCGTCGTCAGGCGCCGACCGAACGAACTCAATAAGCTCCACATCGGAACCGCTATCAGTTGTTCCACGATCAAGTTCGGAGGCGGCCTCGCGGGTCGCCGCGCGCGCTGCAGCGACCTCCATCCGAACGTCGGCTCGTAGGGCAGTCCGTTCCTTGAGTTCCGTCGCAGCTGCCTTCGCCTCGCGGTCGGCTTCATCAACGCCTGCCGCAAGCTTCTTGAAAAGCCTGAAATCATTCGCATCGCTAAGTCCGCTACGAAGAGCGTCAAGCTCCTCAAGCCCAAGAAGCTCGTTCACGAACTTCTCGAGGGCGCTCTGTTCGCTACCCTCACGAGCTTGGTAAAGATCGAGAAGACGACCCAGTGATGACTGATCGAGGTAGCAGCGCTCCGCGTAGAACTTCGCGGCGGCGGGGTTGAACGCCGGGGTGCCTTCCAGCCGTGCGCCGTTCACCGTCAGCGGTGTGCCCGGCGCTCCAGTCTGCAGGTACTCGGCGACGTCGGCTCGAACCGTTGCGTAAGGCTGCCCGAGGAACGGGAGGTGTGCTCGGTAGCGATCTGACTGACGTTCCATGCTCCGAATCTCGCCAGTCAACGCGAGCTCCAGAGCGGATAATACGCTGGTTTTACCTGTACCGTTTGGGCCATGGATGAGAACAACGGGTGCATCGAAAGGCAGTTCACGAGTGCCTTCTATACGCCGGAAGTCGGAGACCATCAGGCTGCGGATGGGGACATCAATCATCGTTGTCTTCCACCTGGTCGCTCCAGCCTGCTCCTGAATTCGCGTAACGACGCAGAGTTTCTCTTACTGCGGCCGGTCCATCGGCAGCAGCGTTGAGGAGTGCGATGTGGTCAGAGGTGTCCTTCGAAATGTTGAGCACGGCCATCACTTCGTTGACTGGGTCGCTTCCGTGGACAAGGTCCGCGTTAGGCAGTTTCAGCGGCAGGAGGACGGCAATGGCCTCTTCGATCTCCGCGATATCGGGCGAGACCGACGCGACGGGAAGGATGCGAGCGTAGCGTTCCAACTCGATTCGGTCGGAGGCGGCGATCCCTCCGAGATGCACAAGACTCACAGGCCGACGTGATGCCGCAAGGTCAAGAGAGCGAGCTAACCCCGCAACGAGGCGTTGGAGTCGCCGAAGTGGAACTTGGTCCGTCGCAACCAGGACTAAGTCATGGGAAGTATTCACTCCGCGGGCTGCGGCTTCGAAGTCGAACTGTGTGCCGACTACGGTGAGAGGCCTTGGAAGCCGTTCGAAACCGGCGCTTTCCAACACGATAAGGACATCCTGAACGCTTGTCATCAGTACCCACTCGCTAGCTTGAAAGCCTCGTATAGATCATCAGGTGATGCCGTGTCAGCGACGCTGGATTCGACGTTGAACCGCCCGACGCTCGTCTTGCCATCGCGACCGAAGCGAGTTCTCGGAGACCGAGTTTTGGTGGGTGGCTCTTTATCGGCGACGACTATCAGCACGTCGCCATCACTTTCGTCGAACGATGCATCCAACCTAAGATGCGTCAGCGCAGTGGCATCCTTCACGAAAAACACACGGGCGTTTCGCTGGTTAGTAATTAGTTGAACCGCACAATCACCAGCGGCCTCGCCATCACCTGGTACAACCGACCACTGCTCGGAGGTAAGTCCGCGACCGATCAAGGCCAACGCGACGCCGAGCCGCCCGAACTGTTTTGAGGGGAAATCCGCATTGAGAACTGCTTGGGCTGCTGGACGATCCGACAATGGCTCATAGCGTCTGCCCCCGGAAACTGGAATGCGGCCCGTGCGAAAAACCGTTAGTGCGAGGTTCACTACGTTTATTAAACGAGCAGCGAACTGCCGCTGAAACTCTAAGATCGCCGAGCGTTGAAGCGCAGTTGGATCTGCTGGATCCGCGTGTCTTGCTACCACGTCGCGGAGGCCGAGAAGGTCTGTCTGCAATTGCTTCACGGCTGCGGAGCCCCAAATGCCTTCCATCTCATCCTCGACCAAGAAGCTCAACTTCTCGGTGAGCGACGAGAGAACCAGAGCCAGCAAAACCGGCTTACCGTAGGCGCCCAGAAGGGATGAATCATTGATAGCGACCGCGTTGCCCTGGTAAGTGGAACCGTACGTAGTCCTCAGAACACTCCGATGATAGGACTCGAGACGTTCTTCGCAGAGAACCACTGCTGGTGGGGACACCGGCCACGACCGTGCCAAGTCCTGTGTCGCGGCTGCGAAAATGGTGTGGAAATTCTCATCCTGCGTCGAGAGGCCAATCATCAGCGTCGGTCGAGCCGCATACTGCACCTCAAGCTGTTTGCGAATCAGACGATTCTGCGGCTGCTCTGTCCACGACGAAATCTGCGAGTGGCGTGCCACGAGGGAGCTGCGGAACTCAGCCTCATCGTCTCTTGCACGCACTGCGCAGCCGTGGACCTTGACTACTTCGATACGCCTTCCGACGACGCGGAAGTCATCCGGCTTGACGGCGACACGGACCAAAGACCCAAATGCGGGGGTGAGTTCGTTCAACGCCTTCTCAAGGAGGCCATCCCAGTTCGCCGTCACCGCCGCTTCGACGAGCCCTTCAAGCATCAGAATCGCGATGCAATAGTGCTCGACATCAGGTTCAAGATCGGGAGACCCATACGTGTTCGGAACATCGAGTCCTGTCCAGACGAGATAGTCCTCGGGGTTTTCCTCACCGACAAGCACATCAAGAACGCGCGAGTAGTTCGTCACCAAAGACGAAACGATGCGCTGCCTCAGCGGCCAGACTCTGAACCGGATAGAGAGGTCGATGGTCCCCAGTTCTGCGTCGCTAAGACCAGCAAGCCCGAGTACTTCGTCGAGCGCGCCCCGGTACTCACAGTCTGCCTTTCCAGGGACAATGTTCGCCCGAAGGTGCTCGACGACACGTCCGAGTAGTTCGCCAACGTTGGGCACTCGCTCTCGTGAGATGCCCGAGCCAAGCCACAGGACGTAATGCCCCTCGTTGAAGGCGGCGGTGAACGCTGAAAACGACGAGCCGAACCCCTCCAGAACAGCCTGAACGGTCCTCACAGGTTCAGCTGTCATCCGGTCCCCCAGTGCGATACGTCTCCGCCGCGCGCGGAAGGTTCGGCATTGATGTGCCTAACGCTACTTTGCCATGCCGTGCCCCACTTGTGACGCGCGCTTGTTGACCCGGGCGTGTCTCGGACTTTAGTTGACCTTCGAATCACGAAAGTCGAGGCAGACCGACGTGCGGGACCTCTCAGCTAAGTCGGGTCTGTACACCACCCTGTCTGTCAGCATTGGGTGAGACACCGCCACTTTTCCCACTGACTCCTTAAGGGCGAGATTTGGAAACCGATTCCCTGTGAGCACCGCACTTGCTTCCCCCACCACCAACACCGATGGTGGAGCCATGTCCGATCTCGAAAAACCCAGGGCAGAAAGGCCCCTCCGCCGCTCCTTCACCCCAGGGGAGAAACTCTCGA
>NZ_KI914756.1:3131-8493 GCF_000520515.1 Arthrobacter sp. H20 | reverse complement strand
AAAGCTAACCGGAACCTCCTGCGTTCCCGCGGGATCCAGGCGGTCATCCCGGAACGCTCCGACCAGCAAGCGAACCGTAAACGCCGCGGCCGCAGTGGTGGAAGACCCGTCGGTCTCGACAGGGAAGCCTACAAACGGCGCAACGTTGTTGAACGTTCCTTCAACACCTTCAAACAATGGCGCGGTCTGGCCACCCGGTACGACAAACTCGCCCTCACGTACCGCGGAGGAGTCGTACTCCGAGCCATCACTATTTGGCTCAAAGAATTAGGAGACACGCCCTAGCCGCCCGAGACTTCGGCACCGCGATCCGCAACAACTTCTACTACGTGCTGCTGGTGGTGCCGCTGCAGACCGGCCTGGCCCTGTTCCTGGCCGTCATGGTCAACAAGCAGGTCCTGAAGGGCCGCGGACTCTTCCGTACCGCTTTCTACTTTCCCTCAGTCACCAGTTCAGTAGCCATCACAGTGCTCTGGCTGTTCCTGTTCAGCGCAACTGGCGTTGTCAACAAGGTGCTCTCCTTCTTTGCGATCGCCGGGCCCAACTGGTTCCAGGACCCCCGAGGCGTCTTCCACCTTGTGTTCTCGGTGTTCGGATTAAGCCGGGCACCCGAGGCACTGCAGGATCCAGCCTTCCTGGGGATCTCCAGCTGGGAATGGCTGGCCGGACCGTCAGTGGCAATGAGCGCCTTCGTCCTGATGGCCATCTTCACCACCTCCGGCACGTTCATGCTGCTCTTCATCGCCGCGCTGCAGAACATCAGCGGGGAGGTGCAGGAGGCAGCAATGGTCGACGGCGCCTCCGGCTGGCAGCGGTTCTGGCAGGTCACCCTTCCCATGCTCCGGCCGACCCTGTTCACTGTGCTCACCCTCGGGTTGATCGGCACCTGGCAGGTCTTTGATCAGATCTACGTCGGCACGCAGGGCGGGCCCGCCAAGACCACCCTGACGCCGGCCTACCTGTCCTTCAACTCAGCGTTCAACAACCAGAACTGGGGCGAAGGCGCGGCGATAGCGTTCATCCTGTTCGGCATCATTGTGGTGCTCACCCTGTTGCAGCGATATGCGCTCAGGGAACGGGATGTGCCCAAGCGGAACCGGATGGTCCCAGTCGGCGCCGACCCCAAGTCAGCGGCCGCCCACCGGTCGGCCGTCCGCCACGCAGACCGCACCGGCCCGGACCGCCCCAGTGACGGCTCGGACAACACAGGCACCACCGAAGGAGACCGGCGATGAGCACCACCACAGCGCCAACGTCGGCATCAGGGCCAGGAGCACCCGAGGAGCCGCGGCGAATCAAGAACCGTCGCAAGAAGGTCACCCGCGGCGCGTGGATCACCTACCTTGTGCTGATCACCCTCGCGGTCATCTACATTTTCCCGTTCATCATCCAGGTGGCTACATCCTTCAAGACCGAACCGGATGCCGCACAGGACCCGTTGGGGCTGATCCCGCAACACTGGACCTTCGCCGCCTACGAGACCCTGTTCGCCAACTCGGACTTTCCCATCTGGGGCCGCAACTCGTTCATCGTCACCGTCTTCGTGACCGCTGGACGGGTGTTCTTCAACTGCCTGGCCGGTTATGCGCTGGCCCGCATCAACTTCCGCGGCCGTGGGCTGGTATTCGCGCTGCTGGTCGGCGTGATGGCGGTACCCGGCGTCGTGCTGTTGATTCCCAAGTTCCTGGTGATCAACCAGCTGGGAATCTACGACTCCTACATCGGCATGATCGTGCCCCTGCTGGCCGACGCGGCGGGAGTCTTCATCATGAAGAACTTCTTCGAGTCCATCCCACCCAGTGTCGAGGAGCAGGCCCGGGTGGACGGCGCCGGAACGTTCCGCACGTTCTGGTCCATCGTCCTTCCCATGGCCCGGCCCGCGGTGATGACCATCGTCATCCTGTCCTTCCAGGGGTCATGGAATGAGCTGAACCACTTCATCATCTCCACCCAGGACCCTGCGCTCACCACCTTGACCAAGGGCGTTGCCCAGTTGGCATCAGGTCAGCTCAGCCAAGGCACCCAGTATCCGCTGAAGCTGGCCGCAGCGGCCCTCATGACCATTCCGGTGGCCATCGTCTTCTTCATCTTCCAGAAGCGGATCATGAACGCGTCGGCCGGAGCCGTGAAGGAGTAGCCATTTCCCCCGCGGGTGGGCCTGTGGGCCTGTGGCTTGGATCGGTCGGGGTCAGTTCCGGGGCTTGAGGCTGGCGGAACCGTCCACGCCGTCGCCGGCGGCCAGCCCCGTCAGGACGGCGCGCAGGGCGTGCAGCGAGGAGTGCTCCGGCTCCCACCCCAGAAGGGTGCGGGCACGGTCGGTGTTCATCACCGGAGCCTGCGCTGCCATATCGATCCACCCCGGATCAGTGCGCTGCAGCCCTAGCGCCCAGGTCACGCCGACGACGGCGCGCAGCACCTTCACCGGCAGGTTCATCACGCGCCGGGCACCGAGCTGACCAGCTACCTTCGCCGGGGTAAGGACAGGTTCGGCGGCGATATTGAAGGCGCCGCCGATACGTCGGTTAACGGCTCGCCAGTAGGCGTCGGCGACGTCGTCGGCGTGCACCGCCTGGAAGATCAGCCTGTCAGGGATGGGCAGCAGCGGGAGCCGCAGCCGGTCCAGCAGGAATTTCGGGACCAGCGGTCCTAGGAAGTAGCGGCCGATCTCGCTTCCGGCGTCCTGTTGGAAGATCAGACCGGGTCGCAGGCGGGTCACGGGGATTTCCGGGTACAGTCGGTCGAAGTCGTCCAGGAGCGCTTCCTGCTCCGCCTTGTGACGGCTGTAGTGCGAGGTGCTGATCCCACCGTGAGGCCAGCCTTCATCGACCCGCTGCACTTTTGACGCCGGGCTATAGGCGCCGACTGACGACGCGCAGACGAAGTGGCGCACCCCGGCGTCGGCGGTGGCCTGCAGCGCGTTGGCGGTACCGGTGACGTTGGTGCGGTGCATCGCCGCTTCGTCGCGATTCGGCTGAATCGCCCAAGCCAGGTGCACGACGGCGTCGACGCCGTCGAGCGCTTGAGCGAGCTCGCGACGGCCGTCGTCGGTCCCGATGTCGAGGGTCTGCCACTCGAAGCCGGCGTACGGTGCCTGGCTGGTGTCGGGCAGCCGGCGTGCGAACCCGATCACCTCCACACCCCCTGGATGCTCGGTCGCTGCCCGCTGCAATCGCCTCAGCACAGCGGTCCCGACGTTGCCGGTAGCCCCGATGACCGCAACTCGCAGGGGGCCGGTAGAGGAAATCGCTGAAGAAACCATGGCCCCACGGTAATCGTTAGGTAGGCTAATGCACTAGTAAGTGTCCTTACGACCAATGAGACTTTGGCGAATCAAGTGGAGGTACCAATGGCACGCAGCGGCGGGGCAGCGGCGGATTCGCCCGAAGCGCAGACCCAGGACAAGGCCATAAACGCGCCGAGTCCCGATGATGATCGGAAACCGGATAGCCCCACCGAGGTGAAGAAGCCGGCCTGGGGCTACGTTCTTAAGCGCACCATCCGCGAATTCGGCAAGGACCAGTGCACCGATCTTGCCGCTGCGCTGACCTACTACGCTGTGCTCGCCATCTTCCCTGCCCTCCTGGCAGTTGTCTCCCTGCTCGGCGTCTTCGGGCAGGCCGACACCACAACGTCTGCGGTCCTCGACGTCCTCGAAGGCGTAGCCCCTGGCGCCGCCGACAACGAAACGCTGGAAAGCACCATCCAGGGGCTAGCTAGCTCCTCGGGGGCTGGTCTTACGCTGGTCATCGGTATCCTCGGTGCTCTCTGGTCGGCCTCCGCCTACGTGAATGCCTTTAGCCGGGCGATGAACCGCGTGTACGAGGTGGACGAGGGCAGACCATTCTGGAAGCTACGCCCGGTGATGCTGCTCATTACCGTCGTCGTGCTCTTGTTGGTGGTGTTGATGGCGCTGCTGCTGGTGCTGTCCGGCCCGGTTGCCGAGTCTGTTGGCAGCGTCATTGGTCTCGGCGACACGGCGCTGCTGGTGTGGACGATCGCCAAGTGGCCGGTCATGGTGGCGTTTGCCATGTTGATGATTGCGGTGCTGTACTACGGCGCACCAAATGTGAAGCAGCCCAAGCTCCGCTGGATGAGCATGGGCTCGTTTGTGGCGCTGCTGGTCCTCGCGCTCACCACGGCGGGCTTTTCCTTCTATGTCTCCCGCTTTGGCAGTTACGACGAGACCTATGGGGCCATCGCCGGCGTCATCGTGCTGCTGCTCTGGCTCTGGCTGGCCAACCTGTCCCTGCTCTTCGGCGCCGAGTTCGACGCCGAACTGGAGCGGGGGCGCCAACTCCAGGCCGGGATTGAGGCGGAGAAGACCCTCCAGTTGCCGCCGCGGGATGACAAGATGAGCCGCAAGAAGCTCGATAAGGAACTTGAGGACATTGACAACGGGCGGGAACTACGCCGGAAGTATGAGCGCGAGTCCGCCCGGGACCGCAGCAACGGGTGATCGCCAACCGACACACACGCAGTGATTAACTCTACCTCGGGGCAGGGCTGTTCCCAACCGACAGCCCTGCGGCGGGAGATTAGGCTGAAGAGATGACCGAGAATGAGAACAGCACCCGTGGCGCCTATGTGAACACGGGCAAGGAGTTCAGCCGCGACACCACCTACATCGAGACCCGGATTACCCGGGACGGTGCGGACGGCTATCCGGTGGAGGCTGGCCGGTACCGGCTGATCGCCGCCCGCGCGTGCCCTTGGGCCAACCGCTCCATTATCGTGCGCCGCCTCCTCGGCCTCGAGGATGCCATTTCACTAGTGCTCCGTGTTAATGGTTTGTTTGCGTTTCATCTTGCCCAGGAGGTACTCCGCTGACTTGGTCCAGGTGAATGGTTTGGCGTCTTGGTTGTAGTTCTCGATGTAGCGGTCCATGGTTTCTTCCAGCTCTTTCACCGAGCTGAATTCCCCGCGTTTGAGGCACTGGCGGGTGATGATCCCGAAGAAGATCTCCACCATATTCAGCCAGGAACAGCTGGTCGGAGTGAAGTGCATGGTCACCCGGGGGTTTCCAGCCAGCCAGTCCAACACGTTCTGGTGCTTATGAGTTGCATAGTTGTCGCAGATGACATGCAGCTCGACCCCGGGGTGGGCGTCCGCGACCCGGCCCAGAAAATCGACAAACTCGATGTTGGTGTGCTTTTGGTAGAAGGCGTTTGCGCTGAGTTTGCCGGTGAGGACCTCTAGGGCCGCGAACAAGGTGGTGGTGCCGTTGCGTTGGTAGTCGTGCGTCTGCTGCAGTGGGTGCGTCGGGGACAACGGTTGGTTCGGGCCGGTGCGGGACAGGGCCTGGATCTGGGTCTTCTCATCAATGCTCACCACCACCGCGTTTTCCGGCGGGGACATGTACAGT
>NZ_KI914756.1:0-3069 GCF_000520515.1 Arthrobacter sp. H20 | reverse complement strand
ATTTTCCAACGGCGCCAGATTCGGGCCACGGAGGAAAAGGACACCCCGTGGCGTTCGGCCATGACGCGGGCGGACCAGTGCGAGATCCCCAGCTCAGCCGGCGGGATCCCGTCGTTGGTCAAAGTGTCAGCGATCAGGGCGAGCTCGTCGATCTCCCGCTCCCGGCCCGGGCGCTGGACATCAGACAAGGCCTCGATGCCGCCCTCGGCATAACGATTGCGCCACTTCAAAACGGTTGGCGCCGAAAACCCTGTCATCTTCTCGATCTGGAAATTCGGCACCCCGTCGGCAGCCAACAAAACCGTCCGCGCCCGCAGAGCCACTGTCGCGGTCGATGCTTTCCCACGAGTCAGCGCCTCCAGGGCACCTTTGTCCCCGTCACGCAACTCCAATGCCCTCGCCAAATAAACCATGAATCAAGTCTGACAAACAATCAGCCCCAAAGGAATCAACGACACGCTACACTAGGTGCTACCGGAGGACGACGCCGCTGAACGGACCTCAGCGCCCGACAACTGCCCCCGGGGGTAACGGTGACATCGGACCATAAGCAACGATCCCGCCCCCATCGGGGACGCATCAGGAGGATCGCACCAGCTGCGCTGCACTGTCGGCCAGTACCAGCGCTGGATGTGCTGGGATCCAGCCGCCAAAAAAGGGCCGGTTGAAGTCCACCCCGAAGGCGGACCGCAAGACGTCCAGGCAACCTGCATGCCGCCGACGGCTGGCAAAAACCCGGCATCATCAAGTAATGCATTTGCGTGACCAAGTGCCTGCTGCTACCACCCGGGCACGTCCGCGAGGGACGTTAGGGGCGACTTGTGCACACCGTTCGCGGGGCAGGGCGTAAACAAGCCGGGACGGATCACCGCGAAGGAATCAGCGGATGTGGAAGCCCGCCTGGGTTACGGGTACCGTCTCGGCCCTGCCCCCTCCACAGTTGGCGGCTCCGGGACCGATCTGGGGGAGCGAGAAGTTCTGCGCACCTTCTGTGTCCAAGGTGAAGGCCACCATCTTGCCGTCCAGGACAACACCGGCGGCCGTCTCGCCCTTGGTGATGGTTCCACTGACTTCTGTCCGGCCGTCATTGAACTCCAGGCAGGTCAACCGGGCCGTGAAGTGGGATAACCCTGACGGGCTCTGATGCGTGAAGGACAGGCGTCCGGCGGCCACACCGTCGCTGCCGAGTTTGCCTTCCACCGACAACCTCCGCTGGTCCTCCGGCAGGGAGCTCACGGCTGCCCCATTGATGCGATGAACCTCGCTGGCGCTGGTGCTGGAGTTGGTGCGGGGGGTGCCGTCCGCGTCCGCGAAAGCCGGACTCGGAGCGAGCAACGCCAAAACGGCGATGCTCATTGGGGCGAGGAACGTTCGTAGCCGCACGATAGTCTCCTAAAGAAAATGAATGACAAATAATCCACCCACCCTATCCACGTGACAGATCGAGGTTCTGTAATCCAGCACACTGACGCCGACCCATCCACACCACTGTCAGCGCAATGTGGCGGGTCCAGCCCAGTGCTTTTTTTATGGCCGCGGTGACCGCCTTCGCGGGTGTTCGGCAAGAGTGGCGCGTAGGAACCTTGATCGCGGGCTACGCGCCCGTTCAGGTCGTCCGTGGTGTCACCTTCGGTCCTCGTCAGAGCACGTCGTTGGTACCCATGCTCAGGTACCGGTACACAGTTGCCCGGCTGGCCCCGATGATCTTCCCAATATCAGCCGGAGCAAGACCCTGGGCCTTCAGATCACGGGCGCGCTTGACCAACGCATGAGCGGCGGTGACTTCCCGCCGCCCGGCCTTCCGCCCATGTTCAGCTGCCACGGCCATGCCGGCCCTGGTCCGCTCGGCCAGCTGGTCGCGCTCGAGCTGAGCGAAGGCGGACATCACGGTCAGCATGGCCCTGCCCATCGGACCCGTCGTACTGATGCCTTCCGTGACGCTGCGGAAGTGCACCCCCCGGTGTTCGAGATCATCGATGAGGGCCAGCAGGTTTCGGGTGTTGCGCCCTAACCTGTCCAGCTTCCACACCACCACCTCATCTCCCTCCCGAAGATGATCGAGCAGTTTATCCAGTTCAGGCCTGCTGGCCCTCGTCCCGCTCACACCATGGTCCGTAAAAACCCGCCTGCAGCCCGCGGCCGCTAACGCCGCCTGCTGCAGGTCCGCGTTCTGGTCCAGGGTGCTGACCCTCGCATACCCGATACTGCCCACGCCCACTCCCCTATTAGCTCATCAAAGGCCCTAATCCGCTTTGTTGAGAATAGTCCATGTGAGACACATTGCTGAGACACGACACGCCTCCGGGAATTGCCGCAAATACTGGACTCCGACCAACCGCAGTCGGGCCCGCCGTCACGTCCTGACAAAGGATCCTTTGCTGAGATGCCAGCGGGCGGCCCACCGGGCCGCCTCGAGCGGGGTCGTGGAACCGCCAAATTAAGCTGCAATCTAACCGCCATTCCTGACTGAGCGTTACAGGGGCGTCAATACTGCAGATACGAAGACGGCTACTGGGACGTCTGCGAGACCGCTGCTGGCCGAACTACTCCGGCTAGTCGGTGGGTGATTCGATCTGATCGAACGCTGCAGAGAGTTCATCGGCTGCGGGAAGGGGTGGTTTCAACAGATCAACGCACCGCGGGGTGAATAAGCCTAGCCTCGGTCTTTCATGAGGTAGTGGCTGGTGGGGCGTGGTTAAACGACGAAAAGTGCTCCTGAGCTGGGAAAATAGTGTTGTTGACGCAAAATTTCCGGCCAGCTGAAGGAGCACCTTTCTGGTGAGTAATACTACCGCTCTCTACCCGTCTGTCCGTGCTGATTCCGCCGGGGCCGGGGTGGTGTCCCAGGCCGGCGGGATGATCCTGACTCGGACGGTGCGGGTTTCGGGGATCGGCGCGGGGCTTTCTGAGATCGAACGCTGCAGAGAGTTCATCGGCTGCGGGAAGGGGTGGTTTCAACAGATCAACGCACCGCGGGGTGAATAAGCCTAGCCTCGGTCTTTCATGAGGTAGTGGCTGGTGGGGCGTGGTTAAACGACGAAAAGTGCTCCTGAGCTGGGAAAATAGTGT
>NZ_AZRY01000226.1 GCF_000520515.1 Arthrobacter sp. H20 | reverse complement strand
TCCCAACGCCCGGTCCGGCCTGGTCCGAGCCCTGCCTTTGCCTATCCGCGGGACGTGCAACGCATCGAGCAAGAGCGGAAACATTGGTGAGTCCCCGCCCTGGCCCGGTCCGATGAGCATCACCAACGGCCGCATTTTCCCGTCGCAGAGATGATGGATTTTCGTCGTCAACCCGCCACGGGAGCGGCCGATCGCGTGGTCAGGAGGCTCCTCGCGCAGTTTCATGTAATTCGACAGGTCCCCCTGTGGTGCGCGGAAGGTTGGTTGCGTGTTGGTGAGCCCGGTTCACTGTCGAGTCCACGGAAACCTCCCAATCGATCATCCCTACCGCGTCAGCTTCTGCCAGTAACTGGGTGTGGATCCTGTCCCAGGTGCCATCGCTGCTGAACCGGCGGTGGCGTTTCCACACCGTCTTCCACGACCCGAAACACTCCGGCAGATCCCGCCACGGGATTACTGCCCGGAACCGATAAACGATGCCCTCAACGACCAGCCTGTGATTGTTGAAGGGGCGGCCCGGGCTTCCGTCCGAGCTTGGCATCAACGGCTCAATCCGAGCCCACTGAGCATCCGACAAAACAGCAGTACGTGACATACCACCAGCATCCCAAAGACCTCACCGAACAATAAGGAGACACGCCCTAGGCCCGTGGTGAATCAGGGAATGGGTAATTCTGAAGCCTGCCGGATCATCGGGATCAGCCGGAGCTTAGGAACGCGGCGGCGGTGCGGTCCTACCTCCGTCTCGAAGGCAGAGGTCGTCACGAATTACCCGCCGATCTCACGGTCAAAACCTCGGTCATCTCCGCGCGCTTTCTCTCGGAAACGGAACGAATCACCATCGCGGACCTGCTCCACGCTGGACGAAGCGTCCGAGCCATTGCCAGGGAGCTTGGGCGCAGTACCTCGCCCGTGAGTCGAGAGTTTCAGCGGACCACCCATCATCCCCCGGCACCTACCGGCTCCGGGCAGCCCAGCGCAGTGCCGAACGCAGAAAAAATCGTCCACGGGTCGGGAACACTGTCGCCAGCGCGAAGCTGACGGAGTTCGTGATGACTGGACGAACTGGACGCTGGCCCCACAGAAGGAAAGAACACCGCACCAAACGCTTCCCCCGACATAGTGATGATCCGCGACCGGTCAGCCGAGGCCACCAGCCGGCTAGTGCCTGGCCACTGGGAGGGGACCTCAGTATCGGGAAGGGCAGCCGATCGGCTATCGGAACACTCGTGGAACGCACCACACGATTCACGATCCTCGTGCATCTAGCGGGCAACAGAGGAGCAGAGAACTTCCGTGCTCAGCTAGTCGAGTCAATAACCGTGGGGTCCCGGAGCATGTACGTAAGTCGCTGACCTGGGATCAAGGTACCAACGGGGCCTGCCACCAGAACTTCACCCGCCGGACCTTCATCCCGGTCTACTTTTGCGAACCCGCGAGCCCCTGGCAACGGGGCTCCAACGAGAACCAACGGTTTACTCCGTCAGTACTTTCGCAAATGGGCAGACCTAGGGACCCGCATCCTCGAGGACCTCGCCCGAGTCGCCGATGAACTCAACCGCCGACATCTGCCCGATTCAAAACTGAGCCACGTTGAACAGTCCCTGACAGTCAAGCCGCCGACCGGACCGAGGACGACCTTGCGGAGTAGTCCGCCAGTCCCGGCACGATCGATGGTGTGGCCATTAAGACCTTCGATGACTCTGACAGGCTCCGCGCTGTCTGCCTATCCCGTGTCAATACAGCGCTTCCGGAAGTTCACCAGTTCTGCTGACGAAACTTTGAGGACGCGGCCAGCTAACCGCACGCTGCAGGTGTCCGCGCACGAGGCTTTCCGGGAAATGCTGCAGACGATGGCCGGGATCCGTTGATCCAGTGACCGGCAGGGCCATTCGTAGTTGTAACCCCAACGGAACGCGTCACAGATCCTTTGCAGAGTCTCAATGTCCGCAGCAGGCCCGAGGCCTGCTGCGGTACTCCGTAACCGTGAGATGGTTGCGCTCGAGCTTGCCGCAGGGTCTGTAGGTGTCGGCGCCATCAGTGCATCGGCCTGCTGCCAGGGCTGGCCGTTCTTACTGGACTGGGATTGGTTTCCGCCCTTTGAGGGGACTGAGCTGCGACCCGTTGTCACTGATCGGTTGTCGAAGCGACCCATGCTCAAGGACAACTGTCAATGGCCAATAGTTTGTGCCCACGGGCGGTCAGCAGAAATGCCCGCTGGTGGCCATGAAAACTGCCCAGCCATGGCCAGCAGATCTGCCCACCGGGTGTTCGGCGGCGTTGGCCATGTTGGGATGTGGGTTTAGTTCATTGGTGTGACTCCTTTCCCGGCTAGGGCCTGGCTGAGGCGGATCGATTCCCCTGAGGTTTGGCAGACGTGGGCGTGGTGTAGCAGCCGGTCCACGGTTGCCGTGGCGAGGGTTTTAGGCATGAGCTCGTCAAAACCGGCAGGATGCAAATTTGAGGACACCGCGATGGACCGTTTCTCGTAAGCGGCGTCGACGAGACGGTAGAGCCCCTCCGCCGCGTCGGTACCGACCGGCAACAACCCGATGTCATCGACCACCACCAAATCTGCGCGCAGGATCCGGGCGACGACTTTCGTGACGGAGTCATCGGAGCGGTGCGCCCGCATCAGGACGCCGAGGTCCTCAAGCCGGAACCACGCGACCCGCATGCCGGCCTCGACGACCTGCTGTCCGAGGGCTTCGAGGAAGAACGTTTTCCCGGTGCCGGAGGGGCCGCAGATCACCACGTTTTCCTTCCGTCCGATCCATTCCAGCGTCCGTAGTGCTTGCTGCGTCGGGGCCGGGATCGAAGACGCTGCCGGGTCCCAGGTGTCGAAGGTCTTCCCGGTAGGGAAGCCCGCTGCTTTGCGGCGGGTGGCGAGCATGGACCGGGAGCGGCCGGCGACTTCCTCGGTGAACAGGGCTTTGATGACTTCGGCTGGTTCCCAGCGTTGGGCGCGGGCAGTCGCGATCAGTTCCGGCGCCAACGCCCGCGCGTGGGGCATCTTCAGCTGCCGCATCAGCGCCTCGAGCTCCGGGGCTAATACCGGTGCCGTGGCGTGGACCGGGCTCACGCGCTTTCCTCCAGCCCAGTCACGGAATCCCCAATGACGGGCCCCCGGGTTTCGGAAGACCCGGTTCCGGGTGGGCGGCCGATGGCCGCCCACCCGGCGGTGCCTTGGGTGAGGGACCGGGTTTCGGTGGCGGCGTGGGTGGCGGTGCGGGTGTTCGCGGCGGTCAGGATCGAGGCCAGGTCTTTATTCGCGAAGCGGCCATGGATCGCTGCGACCCCCAACGCCTGATCAACGTCGGCCTGGCCGGCGATCTTGGCCAGTGCGACGGCTTCAGCCATTTTCACGTTCATCCGTGCGGTGCCCGCCGCGGCGGCCTCGAGCAGCCAGGCCCGCGCACCGGCACCGATGGCCAGGAATTCCGTTTCCGCAGCCGTCCTGGCTTTGACCGTGTAATCACCCGGGATTCGGGGCCGGTGATCGGGGAAGTGGTCGTCGTTGATCGCCGGACTGCCAGGCCGGGCGCGCCGGTGCCGGGCAACTTCCACCGGGCCTTTGGCGCTGTGGTGGACGATGATGACTTGTTCATCGCCTCCAGCGCCGTGGGACCGGACGAACACCCGTCCGCCAAGCAAGGACGCCGGAACGGAGTACTGGCCGTTCTCGAAGGTGACCATCGGCGTGTTCTCCGGCACGGCCCGGGAGAGCCCGAACGCGACCGTGTGCGCGGTGTCCGGGACCCGGTGCAACCGCGGCGCCTCCTCGGCGAGCATCACGGCGGGTTTGCGGCGGGTGGCCCGGTGCTCACGATGGTTGACCTCGTCCATGAACACCTGGCACGCCGCTTCGATCTCCGCGAAGGAGGCGTATTCTGGGCGCAGATTCGTGTCTTTGGGGACGATGTCGGCTTTAGCGACCCTCACCGATGCCTCCACGCCGCCCTTGGTGGCAGGATCCGCCGGCTGACAGGTCAGCGCTGCCACCGCGTAGTGGCGGGCGAAGTCCACGGTCTGCTGGTTACGCACCGGCACCCCGGCAACATGGGACACCGTCACGTCTTCTCGTTATCGGTCAGCACATAGGTCGGAGCGCCACCCAGGACCCGGAAGGTGCGGTCCAGCGCGGCGAAACACGCTCGGCGCCGTCCGGTCCCGCAAAGCGATGACAATTCGGAAGCGTGACCAGGCCAGCCAGGCCACGAACAATACGGTCTTCTTCCCGCCGATCACGGGGCCGTCGCCGGAATCGTATTGCAGCCACATACCCGGTTCCGTGATCCATGGGCGGTGCACCCGGACATGGCCGAGCCGCCACGCGGCGCGGACCTGCGCGACGGAGCGGCGGGTTGACCGTTCCGAACCCTCATAACCCAACGCGACCAGTTTCTCGTGGGCTTTGTCGGCGCGGATCCGGCCCTTCGAGGCTTCGACCCATTCCTCGATCTTGGGCAGGAACGGATCGGTGACCCGGCCCCGATAGACCGGCTCGGCCATCGGCTTACCCGCGTCTCGGGCAGCGACGTGCCGGGCCACCGTGTGATGCGAGCACCCCGTGAGTTCCGCGGCGGCGCGCAACGATCCGGTCAGATCATAAGCAGCAAGTATTTCCATGATTTCTCCGTCAAACTTCAATTGGGCCTCTTCCCGGGCGACTTTCGTGGCGACTTAGACACCGTCATCAAACCCCGGGAAGAGGCTCCCACCACATAAGCAGCAGGATTCAGTAAGGAAGTGGGCAGATCTCATGGCCACCAACGGGCACTTATCATGGCCGTCAGTGGGCAGTTCCGTGGCCGCCTATGGGCAGTTCTTCATGGCCGCTAACAGGCCCCCCGCCGGCATTCCGCGAACTGGGCGTTGAAGGCCCTTGGCTTGTACTCCGGAAAACAGTCGGCCTGGGTCGGATTCCCTGTCCGAAATCGGTGGGCGAGGATCGGCTCCAAGACCCGCCCGTCAACTGACGGCTTCGAAGAGCGCGCGGGTGGGAAAGGGTCATAAAAGATCGTTCAGGAGAACTGTCGAGGACTCCACAGATCACGACAAGGAAAGGGGCCTAAACCCGGGCTGCCTGCTGATCAAAGGACGCGCCTGTCCGAACACCGCCTCGAAGTCCTGTTCGGCCCTGGACGTAGGGCATAACCTGATGCGCGACGATCGGTCCCGGTCTATCCGGTGTGCTGGTGTGTGTGGGTGGGGGGTTTAACGGTGAAAGGCCCCACCGTGGGTGGGGCCTTTCGTTAATGGTTGTCCGGCGGTGTCCTACTCTCCCACACTCTCTCGGGTGCAGTACCATCGGCGCTGTGGGTCTTAGCTTCCGGGTTCGGAATGGGACCGGGCGTTTCCCCCACGCTGTGACCGCCGTAACCCTGTGTCCCTGGTCCCCGGGGGTGTTCGTGAGAACACTCCCCGGGGGTGGGAAATTTGTGGTTACAACTTGTGTATGTAGTTGTGTGTTCCAGTGTTGTGCTGGATGGTTCCTGTTGTTGGTTGGGAACCGCATAGTGGAC
>NZ_KI914755.1:58836-94531 GCF_000520515.1 Arthrobacter sp. H20 | reverse complement strand
CAGAAGAGGTGCTGCACGACATTGTCCGGGACGGGGCGTCCGCTGGCATCACTGCGGTCATATCGGGCGCGCGGGAGCTGACCACGAGCCGGTTCTTCCCGCTTGTCCCGAACCGCCTGTACTTTCCGCTGGGTGCCACCCAGGAGTCCCTCTTGACCTGGCCGAAGCTTCCGCCGATGGATGCCCTTCCGGGGCGCTGCCTGGCACAGGGCCCGATCAGCAGCGCGACGGGCGCGGTAGGTCAACTCGCGTTGGGGAGCAACGATGCAGCTCATCCCTGCCACGCTAACGCCGTGCGACCAGCAGTTGACCCCTACAGGATGCTGCCCCTACCGGCCGTTGTCCTCGAGTCATTTGATACATTGGCGACCTCGGCCGGAGGGCTTCTTCGGGTGCCCATCGGCCTCGGCGGTGACGAGCTGGACGTCGTGTTCCTCGAACTGCCTCAGCGGACAGTCTTCCTCGTGATTGGAAGCTCGCGCTCGGGACGCACCACACTGGTTGAGCGGATCGCGGCTGAGGTTCCCGCTGAAACAGTATGTCTGCGTCCTGCTCCGACTGCGGACCCTGATGCTTACTGGAGGGAGCTGGTCAGGTCCGGTCTCCCCTCAGTCCAACCACCTGATTCGCTGCTCCTCGTTGATGATGCCGACCATCTATCACCTGAGACCCAACGCCATCTAACTGCCTTGTTCACCCAGGGCTACCGCATGATTCTGACTGTTTTGGAAGGACCATCGGTGCTGACCAAGGTCCCCCTGGCCACGTACGCACGGGCCGCGCGAACGGGGATAGTTCTGGGTCCACACCGGCCATCCGATGGCGACTTTTTCGGTGTTCGCCTGGACTGCGATGCTCTACCTAATCCTGGCCGGGGGTTCCTCATCGGCACTCGAGACCCGATCGAGGTTCAGGTGGCCCTGACCGCCGATTAGAGGATCCTGGCGCTGTCGGAGGTGCGGGAGGTGTAGGCAACAACCGGTTTGGTAAAGAGCAGCAGCAGCACTGCCGCTGCGGGCACCAGCAACGTTAGACCAACTGAGATGATCCCGGCGGAGAGCGTGGGCACTGCAATAACAACAACGAACAGTTGGAACACCAGCGCCGCAGATCTGGTCCAGCGGTAGCCACCGGCGAGTTTGTAGCAAACCACCAGCAGCCAGAGCGCCAGCACGAGGAGGAAGACCATGGTGAAAATAGCCCCACCCAACGAGGTCGGGGTGCTGTTGAGCAGACCATAGAGGTACCAGCCTGCTGCAGCAAATAGGCCCAGTGCTTCCAGGAGCAGAATTGCAGCGATGATGGTGGCAGCAACCGGGCGTGTATCGCTTGCGGAAGAGCCAGGAGCAGGGTGGTCAGGAGTTTCAGTCATCAGCAGATCCATTTCGCAGAAGGATCAGTTCGGTCAGCGGCTGTTGCTGCATACAACTCATCCATCTCAGTGGGTAGTTTTAGTCGGGTGGAGGGCCTGGACTTCTAGCGGCCAGGTGGGACAGGTGATGCTCCAAGCCTAGCCAGAAAGGGCGCTATGGTCCCCCCGGAGTCTTGACACAAATGCGGGCACCGGACATAGTCGTATGACAGTACAGCAGCACGCATAGTACTCCAGCTGATAATCCTTGTGACGCATAACTCACCACATCGCACAATTTACCGCTTGTTACCCCTTGTTTGCGCCAATTTAACGTGGCAGCCTTGAGGAAGAGACAACCGGGGGCCGTACTGGCCCCTTTACTATGTGGCCATTCGTGAATGATTTCACAATCGTGGATGGCCGAAGGAGAAAGTGATCGTACATGGATTGGCGTAGCCGCGCTGCATGCCTCGACAAGGACCCGGAGTTGTTTTTCCCGGTCGGAAACACTGGGCCTGCCCTTCTTCAGATCGAGGAAGCCAAAAGCGTCTGCCGTCGCTGCCAGGTGGTTGACACCTGTCTTCAGTGGGCTATTGAATCGGGACAGGACGCAGGCGTGTGGGGCGGGCTGAGCGAAGATGAGCGTCGCGCCCTCAAGCGGCGTGCCGCCCGTGCCCGTCGTGCGTCCTAACTCAGGGCCCCTGCGCGTGGCCTTTTGGCTGTAACCAAAATCTACGAGCAACCAGCGGATCGCGGCCTTCGGGTGGCGATCCGCTGCTATGAGCGGTTGTTGTGCAATCCGAGCTCGATAGTAACGTCCGTCCCTCCGCCGTCGCGGGGTGTCCACTCGATCGAGCCATCGAGCTCACTGGTCACGAGGGTTCTGACGATCTGGAGGCCCAGGCCCTCTTTGTGATTTCCATCGGGTAAGCCGATGCCGTCGTCAGCCACTGTGACGTTCAGAATCTCATCACCGTTGTCACCCCTGCGCCGGTTGGCAAGCAGCCACACGGTACCGGTTCGCTCCGACAAACCATGCTCCACAGCGTTCGTGACCAGCTCGTTGATCACGAGAGCCAGGGGTGTGGCAAAGTCGCTGGGCAGTTCGCCGAAAGACCCGGCGCGTTCGGTCCGGACAACGTGGGTCGGTGAAGCGACCTCTGCCGACAACCGGAACTGCCGGGCTATGAGTTCGTCGAAATCGACGCTCTGGGACAAACCCTGCGATAGCGTCTCATGCACCAACGCAATGGTGCCAACCCGTCGCATCGCTTGCTCAAGACCCTGTTTGGCTTCGTCGCTGACCATGCGTCGGGACTGCATCCGCAAGAGGGCGGCAACTGTCTGCAGATTGTTCTTGACCCGGTGGTGAATTTCGCGGATCGTCGCATCCTTCGACACCAATTCCATTTCCCGTCGGCGCAGCTCCGAAACATCCCTGCACAGCACCAGCGCGCCGAACCGTTCCTTCGCATCGCGCAGTGGGATAGCTCTCAGGGAGAGACTCACACCGCGGGACTCGATTTCAGTCCGCCAAGGCATTCTGCCCGTCACCACCAGCGGGAGCGTCTCGTCAACCAGGCGCCGATCGGTCAGCAGCGAGGTAACTATCTCAGCGAGGGACCTCCCCTCCAGGGTCTCGACATCGCCGAGCCTCCTGAACGCCGACACGCCATTGGGGCTCGCGTACTGAATGACTCCTTCGACGTCCAGCCTTATTAATCCGTCACCAACCCGCGGGGCTCCGCGGCGGGATCCGGTCGGGGTAGCGAAGTCCGGCCACAGACCCAGCGTGCCCATCCGGAGCAGATCGTGAGCGCACTGGCGGTAGGTCAGTTCCAGCCTGGAGGGCATACGCGAACTGGAGAGGTCCATGTGGGTAGTGACTACCGCTAGGGTACGTCCGTTCCTCACCATTGGCACTGCCTCGACCCGCATCGCCATCTCGGTGGTCCAATTGGTATCCCCTGAGCGTTCCATCTGCTGGCTCCCCCACGCCCTATCGACAAGAGGGAGCAGATCAGCGCGAATCCGTTCGCCCACGAAGTCGGTGTGAAAGACCGTGTGGGAGGTCGACGGCCGCACGTGCGCCAACGCCACGTAGCCGCCGCCGTCCAGCGGGAACCAGAGGGCAAGGTCAGCGAAGGCAAGGTCAGCGACCATCTGCCAGTCACCCACCAGAAGGTGAAGCCACTCCGCATCACCTGGGCCGAAATGGGCGTATTCACGGATCGGATCAGTGAAGATTGCCACGAACTGCCTGTCCTACCGTCGAACGATCGACCGGAGCAACCGGAGCGCGACCGACAGGGAAGCCATGTCGTCCCGTTCCAGACGGTTGACCTCAACGAACATGTGGCGGGCCCGCTCGAGCATTTCAGCGTTCTGCTGTTCCCAGGCGTCCAGGCGGTCGCCTGCCTCGGCCCCGTCAATTGCGGCGGAAGCCTTCATCACCGACACAGTCATATCTGCGATCGTTGAATACAGGTCGTCACGCAGCGCCGCACGGGCGAGTGCCTGCCACCGATCCCTGCGGGGAAGAGTAGTGATCCGCTCCAGCAGGTTATCCACGGCGAACCGGTCGTAGACTGCGAAATAGACCTGGGCGATACGTTCCACCGGCTCGTCGACTTGCGCGGTGATGAGCGCGATATCCAGGAGCCCGAAGGACTCGAACTGTTCAGCCCAGTGGCGGGCAATATCGTCGGGCAGGCCCCACTCTTCAGCACGTGCGAACCACTCGCTGACCCGCTCTTTGTCGCGGCCAAGCACGTAGTCCACCAGATGGGTGCGTAGTGGATCCATGAGCGGCTTGAACCTCTGGATGTCTTCAGCCACCGAGGTTCCCTGACCAACATTGTTGACGAACCAGCGAACTGCCCTGTCCAGAAGCCGACGCATGTCGAGGTGGACTGTCGCCCATCGATCCGTGGGAAAGCTCGCAGGGAGCTGACCGAGCGATTCGACCAATGCGTCAAGGTCATAGATTTCCCGCAGCGCCACAAAAGCGCGAGCAATCACGGGCCCTGATACCGAGGTTTCCTCCATCACCCGGAAGGCGAAGGTGATGCCTCCCATGTTGATCATGTCGTTGGCGATCACCGTGGAGATGATTTCCCTACGCAGTGGGTGGGTGTCCAGTTGGCTGTCGAAGCGTTCAGCCAGTTGCTGGGGAAAGTACTCCCTGAGCGTCCTGCCGAACCAGGGGTCATCGGTAAGGTCGCTCGTGGAGAGAGCCTTGGTCAATTCGATCTTGACGTAGGCTGCCAGCACCGCCAGCTCCGGGGAGGTCAGCCCCTGCCCGGACTCGACCCTGGCCCGCAACTCTTCTGTGGTGGGCAGAGCCTCAAGCTCCCGGTTCAGGTCAGCGTTCGCCTCCAGCCAGTCCATGAGGCGTTCAAAGCTGGGGCTCCACTCCAGCACCCGCTGTCGATCGTTGAGAAGCAGCACGTTTTGGTCAATGTTGTCCTTGAGGACAAGCGTGCCCACCTCGTCAGTCATCGAATGGAGGAACTCAGTACGCTCTTCAGCGGGTAGCGCTCCAGTCTTAACCATTCGATCGACGAAGATCTTGATGTTTACTTCGTGGTCGGAACAGTCGACACCAGCTGAATTGTCGATAGCGTCGGTATTCAGCACCACGCCGCTCAGCGCAGCCTCGATCCGCCCACGCTGGGTCATACCGAGGTTCCCGCCCTCGCCGACCACCTTGGCCCGCAACTGATCACCGTTGACTCGGATAGCGTCGTTGGCTTTGTCCCCGACCTCCGCATGGGTTTCGGTGGACGCCTTGACGTAGGTGCCGATGCCGCCGTTGTACAGCAGATCAGCTGGTGCTGACAGGATGGCCCGCAACAGTTCCGGTGGGCTAAGGGTGGTGACTGACTCGCTCAGCCCGAGAGCAACCCGAACCTGGTCCGAGATCGGTACGGTTTTCGACTGCCGCGGGTAGATCCCACCTCCCTCGCTGATCAGAGAGTCATCATAGTCTTCCCAGCTTGACCGCGGGAGCTCAAACAGCCGGCGACGCTCGGCGAAGGATGCCGCTGCGTCGGGGGTCGGATCAAGGAAAATGTGGCGATGGTCGAATGCTGCAACGAGCCGGATGTGTTCGGACAACAGCATTCCGTTACCGAAGACGTCGCCGCTCATATCGCCGACGCCGACTACCGTGAACTCCTCGGCCTGGGTATCGATGCCGAACTCACTGAAGTGCCGTTTAACTGATTCCCAGGCGCCACGGGCGGTGATTCCCATGACCTTGTGGTCGTAGCCGACCGATCCGCCGGAAGCGAAAGCATCGCCCAGCCAGAAGCCGTACTCAGCGGACAGTTCATTGGCAATGTCGGAGAAGGCCGCGGTGCCCTTATCTGCTGCGACCACCAGGTAGCTATCGTCGCCGTCGTGTCTCACCACACGGGGCGGCGGAACGACAGATTCGCCATCCACTCCGGTCACCAGGTTGTCGGTGATGTCCAGTAGAGCGCGAATAAACGTGCGGTAACTCGCTTGCCCCTCTGCCAGCCAGGCAGCGCGATCCACTGAGGGATTGGGGAGTTGCTTAGCGAAGAAGCCACCCTTAGCGCCGGTAGGCACGATTACTGCGTTCTTGACCGTCTGCGCCTTCACGAGGCCGAGCACTTCGGTCCGGAAGTCCTCCCGCCGATCAGACCAGCGGAGCCCTCCGCGTGCAACCGTGCCGAAACGCAGGTGCACACCCTCAACCTGGGGCGAGTAGACCCAGATCTCGAACTTGGGGCGCGGGTAAGGGGCTCCATCGATGGCCGACGTATCGAACTTGAAACTCACATGGCGCTTGTCCTGGAAGTAATTGGTTCGCAGAGTTGCCCCAATCAGGTTGCCGAAGGTTCGCAGCACCCGGTCGGCGTCGAGGGTAGGCACCTGCTCCAGCCCGGATTCCAGGGCCTCCCGTGCACCATCGGTGCGGGTGGCCCTGTCCTCTTCACTAAGTTCCGGATCGAACCGAGCCTCAAAGAGGGTGACCAGCGCACGACTCACTGCGGCGTTGGCGAGCAGCGTGTCGGCGACAAATCCGTAGGAGTTCGTATTGCCCATCTGCCGCATGTACTTCGCGTAGCTGCGCAGAATGACCACCTGGCGCCACCTCAGGTTTTCTCTCAATACCAACCGATCAAAGGGATCTGATTCGGAGGAACCGGCGACAGCCGCCGCGAAGGACTCCTCCAACAGGCGCCCGGTGCTCACCGGGTCGATCCCTGCGGGGTACTTGAGGCCCAGGTCATACAGGAAGAATTCCTTCCCATCCGACCGTTCCACCTCGAAGGGCCGCTCGTCCAGCACCTCGAGACCAAGATTGTGGAGGAACGGGAGGATCTGGCTCAGACTTTTGGGCTCGGTCAGGTAGAGCTTCAGCCGCGCATCTTCCTCAAGGCGCTCGCCTGCGCCCTCAGGAACGTAAACGTGCATCACGGGCGCTGCGGGGGAATTTTGCTCGCAGCGCTCAAAACGTTCGATGTCCTTGAGCGCGTCTTCCACCTCGTAGTCGACGCGGTAGCTGGCGGGGAAGGCCTCCGACCATAGCCCCGATATCTCCTCAGCGGTGCGCCGGTCGAACCGACCACGTACCACCTCGTTGATCCCTTCGGACCACGAACGGGCGGCGCCAACGAGGCGTTGCTCGAGCTCGCCGGGTACTACCGGGGCCACCTCGACACCGCGGGGAAGCCTGATGCGAAAGAAGAGGCGCGCCAGAGCGGATTCGCTGATCCGTGCCTCGTAATCGATTGACTCAGCTTGGAACGTCCGGCGCAGTTCCTGCTCAATCCTCAGGCGCACAGCTGTGGTGTATCGGTCACGGGGCAGGAAGACCAGTGCTGACATAAAGCGCCCATAGATGTCGGGGCGAAGGAAAAGCCGCGTCCGCCGCCGCTCCTGAAGGCCCAGGATGCCCATGGCCGTCGCTATCAGGTCCTGGACCTGGATCTGGAAGAGTTCATCTCGGGGGTAGGTCTCCAGGATGGACAACAGGTCCTTACCCGAATGCGAATCAGGTGGGAAGCCACACTGCAACAGGACAGCATTGACCTTGTCGCGTACGATCGGCACGCCGCGCACTGAGCCGGTGTAGGCACTGGTAGCAAACAGCCCGATGAATCGGCGTTCACCGCTGACATTTCCCTGCGCATCGAATCGCTTAACGCCGATGTAGTCCAGGTAAGCGGCCCGATGAACAGTTGATCGGGAATTCGCTTTGGTAATGACTAGTGCGCGCTTCTCACGGGCCTTGGCTTTTCCTGCGCTGGTCAGCCGCTGGATCTGGCGCCCTCCGACGGGATGCCGTAAAAGGCCGAGACCGTTTTCGTCGGCGATCCGCAGGACATCCTGGCCATCATCGTCAGTCACGAGATCGTATTCCTTGAATCCAAGGAAAGTGAAATTGCCTGCGTCGAGCCACGTGAGCAGTTCCCGGGCCTGATCGAGATCAGGGATCTCGGCCCCACCGGGAACCACTGCGAGGGAAGCCGCGATCTCCCTGACCTTGCTGCGCATGGCTGGCCAGTCCTCGACTGCGGCGCGGACATCGCTGAGGATGCTGGTCAGGCCCGTGATGATCTCGTGACGCCGGGTGTCATCGAGGATGCGCCCAACTTCGACGGCGATCCACGACTCGATGTGGGCTGCCTCGTCGCCGTCGGCAATAAGGTGCGAAATGTTCGGTAGCGCTGCGGTATCACCGCTGGACACACCCGCTGAGGATGGGACCCGCTGCAGTCTGTGCAACGCGGCACTCTGGCGGTCGCGGGTGGCAATGAAGGTGGGGTGCATGACGAGGCGGATCGCCACCTGGTGCCGCACGAGTTCGGCGGCGACCGAATCAACGAGAAACGGCATGTCGTCGGTCACGATCATGATGATGCTGGCGTCGGACTGGTCGAAAATATCTACTGCCGCGTCACCCGCCTGGCGGTTTTCGGCCAATCCGCGATGCCGTAGGGCGCGCTCCTTGAGCGCTTCAGCTGTGTGCGCTGTGGCGTCCTCTTCAGCGAGATGTTCATAGTAGTGATTGATGAACTCACCGGTAGAAGTGTCGGAACTTGACTGGTCCGTCATGCTGGATCCAGACGACATGAAAACGCCTCCATAAAAGAAATTAAAGGCAGCTCCTTTGCGGCCCCCTACCCAAGAGCCTAACGCCGTTGCAGGAAAAACATCACTTCGTTGTGGCCTGCCCCAATTCGACGGCGCCGCAGTTGTTCAATCGGTACACCGGCCAGTGCAGCAATGGCGGCACGGAGAGGTGAACGCGGTGCAGATTCCAGCAGGACCGATCCACCCAGGAGGGCCGAATCGACAGCCGTGAAGTCTGCCGGCAAGTAGGCATCAACCGGCAGCGACGGTCCAAACCGGTCCCAGGCCTCGCGGAGTTGTCGTACAGGTCCGTTGCCTACAGCAGCCGCCCGTACCTTGTTGAGGACTACCCGCGGGGTAACTGTTGGAACTGATTCCTCAAGATCGGCGAGCGCACGAATCAGACGCGGCAGCCCGACGGCGTCGGCTGCTCCCACAACGAAAACCGTGTCCGCAGCCTCGAGGCAACACAGGGTCGCAGCGTTCCGCCGCGGTGCCACCGTATCGAAGCTGAGTTCCTCGTCCGACTCTATGCAGAACCCACAGTCGATGATTGTCACATCAGCAACAAGGCGGGCCAGCTCAAGCACCCGGGCAAGAGCAATCGAACGCAGCTCTGTCCACCGGTCAGCTCGCGTGACGCCGGTGAGCACACCAAGCCGTGAACCTTTCACCGCGACCAGTGTGATGGCACGGGACAGCGCCGAGAGATCGAGCGAACCCTGTTCAGCCAATCGGCAGGCGTGCGCCAGTCCGGCTGATTCATCGAGAAGTCCCAGTGAGGCGGCCACACTGGCTCCGTAGGTATCGGCGTCGATCAGCAACACGGTCCGCCCGCAAGCTGCCAGTTCCGCAGCAAAATTCACTGCCACGGTGGTCCGACCCGGCGACCCTGCGGGGCCCCACACAGCAATCAATTCCCCCGCCCCGGTCGACGGTGGATCTTCGTCAGGCGATTCGACGATTACTGGGTCAAGTGCAAGGGCCGGGTCAGCAAAGGCAGCCCTTCCGAGCGGATGCCCGGGTGAAAGGCGACGCTGTTCGATGGCCGCCTCCACAGCCGTCTGAACGATTGCTGCCAGAGTGGCAGCCTCGACATCGGCAGAAGTATGGCTGACGCCCAGGGCATCAAGGCGGCGACGATTCTCATCGTCATCCGCCAGCGCGATCACTGCAACTTCGGCGCTCCTGAGCCGTTCGACCAATGACGAGGTGAGTTCGCCAGCATCGGTCGAGATAATGACAGCACGGGCAAGGCCCGTCTGGCACACTGCGATGACCTCAGCGAGCTCAGCACACCATCGAACGACAGTGACTGGCCCGCGCAGCTTCTCCAGCCCAGTGACGCACTCGCGGGCCACGCGGCCGCCGGTCACGACGGGGAGGCTCATGGGGAGCCGCCGGGGTTCAGAACGATGGCAATCCGAGCTTCGTTCAACAGCGCGTCCAGAAGCTCTGGAAGTTTGTCGTCACCGACGAGGACGTGAACCAGGGTTGGACCACCGCTCCCGCCCAGCGCTGATTCGGCTACTGCCAGCTCTGATATTTCAGCAGCTTCAAGCAACTGTGTGGGTGGTTCGAAAGTCCCATCGTCGCCTTCAAATGATACCCAGACGTCGACGCGGGAGCCCGTGGTGGTGCCAGTTGGCAACGGATCGTCAACAGTGAGCCCGATCGGCTTGCGGTCCAGAACATCGGCTGTGCCAAGCGTAGCCCGTGGCACCAGTTCACCCGCCCGCAGCACGGTGGTCGCCACCGCGTTCACCGGGACGCCATCCTCCACCCTGAGGTAAACCGGTTGGAGATCTCCCAGGCGCACTGCAACAACCGTCAGATCCTCAGGGGTGACCCCACCGCCGACGGGGATCTCCGACCGGGCGGCATAGACATCGGTGGTCTGATCAGCGTTACCCAGCAGCGCCGTTACTGCCGCAACTGACGCCAACACAAGGAGAAGACCGACCAGGAGCCTTGGATCCTTCCACGAGGGCTTTCTGAGCCGGACCGGAGGCCCGTCCCTTTCCGGAGTGGCTGCCAATAGGCTCACGAGGGCCTCCTACAGACTCGGGCCGCCCATCTGGCCGGCCGCGGGTAGTTTGACGTTGCCCTGCAATTCTCGTCCACGACTGCGTCAAAAGACATCCTTCCGAGCCAACTCCTTCCAAGCTGTGGATAATCCGGCCAAACCGCTCGCGGTGATGGCAAGATGAGGAGTGGATGGTTCGAAAACTTGACAGTTCTGGAAAAGCGGAACGGAAGGCGGAAAAACGTGGCCGAGAAGCGATTCCTGACCCTTGCCGATGTTGGCGAGGTGCTGAACATTTCGTCGTCGCAGACCTATGCACTGGTCAGGTCAGGTGAGTTACCCGCGATCCAGATCGGTGGGCGTGGGCAGTGGCGGGTCGAGTCCCACGTCCTTGAAGAATTCATCGCGCGCGCCTATGAAAAATCTGCAGCAGCTGTTAGGGACGGATCGGCCGGACAGGCCAGGGAACAGACAACGCACTAGCGTCCTCAGGAGCGAGAAAGCACCGCTTCCACCGCGCCAAAGGGGACCAGCACCACGCCTGCGACCCTTGTCGTGCGTCTCTGTTCTCCCAGTGGCACCGCCGCGAGCTCCAGGAAATCTCTTCCGACCCGGTCGATGGTGCCGTCAATCTTCGCACCACCAGCGAACAGTTGGACGCTCAGAAGAGTCCGGTCCCTGGCGAAGGCCCGAAAGACTGTTCCGATCCCCATCCGGGTTACCACCTGAGATCGTTCAGGTGTTGTCTGGCGCCCCATTCCGTCGACTGTGCCAATGGCAGCCGCTGGGACCATCACTGCACCAGAACCGGTCTCGAGCACTAGCCACTCCGACCCGACATGGCGGAGAACCCCGCTGAACACGGAGCCACTCCGGGAACGAATCCTGAGGGCGAGGCCCAGCTGGCCACGCAGACGGTCCATCACCGTGACTGAGGACAACTCCAGTCGTGATTGGTCGGCTATCTGGCCCTCCACTGCCAACAGTTCGGCCGCGGCGAACTGGGCTTGAAGATCCTCTAACAGGGCATCCCACCGCACCGGGCCAGCCTAAAGCCACGTTTAGCTCCGGTCAAGTATAGACACCAAAGAGGTTTCAGGTGTACAACATAGCTATAAGATCTTAAAAAGCTTCAAATGGGCTATATCTTATCAAATACGCCTAAGGCCACGACTTTCTGGAGATGAAATGAAAGGACACAGCGAAGCACCCTTGGTCCTGTCGATAGCCCTTCTGGGTCTAGGACTCTACGCTTGCGGGCAGATGATCCTCGCGAGCTCCGGCCCCCTCACCGGGTACCACCGGTTAGAGGGCTTACTCGGGCTCGCGGCCGCGGCTGCCGGGATGGTCCTCGTGGGGTGGTGGGCAGTGGCTCTTACGCTGGCCTTCGTGAGCGAGCTATTGGGCCGAGCCGGTCATCTACGTGCTGCGCGAGTAGCAGGCAGCTGTACCCCACAGTTCATGAAGAGGCTTGCCGCAACCATGGTGGGACTGCAGCTTGTCAGCGGGATACCTGCCGCTCTCGCCACCGGGTCAGTAGAGCACCGCGTCGCATCAGCTGCTCAGTCGGCTCCCGGCGATCCCGGGAGCGCAACGGGACCGTTGCCAGCACCGCCAGCTGAACCTGCCATCACGCCACAGTGGAAACCTGCCCCCGCTCCTGTCGACGGAAGGCCGCTGCTGAATCGCCAGACCCGCCCGTCCCCTGAGTCACCCGACACCCCATCTGGTGGAATAGTTGTTGGCCCTGGGGACACCCTGTGGACTATCGCTGCAGCCCATCTGGGGCCCTTTGCCACCGACGCCGAAATCGCTGACGCGTGGCCAAAGTGGCACAACGAGAACTGGCGGGTAATCGGTGAGAATCCGGACCTGCTACTTCCCGGGCAGTTGCTCCGGGTACCTCCAGCCGCCAGGTAGCACTCAGAGGGAACATCATGACCATCCAGACACAGCTTCCCCGCCCCGCCACCGTCATCCCAACAATTAGTACGGCGCCACCCCTCGCCCACGACGGAGATGATCCTCACAACCCGCCGCCCGAGGACATCGCTGCAACCGCTCAGGTGCAGCGGATTGCACGCTCAGTGGCGCAGGCGTCACTGGAAGTGCTCGGAGGATCCCGACCGTTGCAGCAGCTGGCTGACTGGTTGGATCCAGCCAGCTACGAGAGACTTCAGCTCCGCGCCAACCTGGTCCGCAGTCTCAACCGCGGCCCGGCAGGCGTCCGCCCTGACCAGCTACTGCATCGGAATGTCTCAGTGCGCTCGGTCCGCACCTGTCGTGTTACGGCTCTGGTGTACGAGGCGTCAGCGGTCACCTGCGAGAACCACAGAGCCCGCGCCGTCGCCCTGAGGTTGGAGCGTCGGCGCGGGCACTGGAAGGTGACTGCACTGGAGATTGGCTAAGGATTACTTCTTTTTGCGCTTGGCTGCGGCACGGACTTCGGCCCGGGTGCCACCATTGGATTCAGCGGTCTTGGCTGAAGCTGCGCGCTTCTCCACGCGGGTTTCCACCTCGCCCTGATCGTTGGGTGCTGAGAAGCTAAGGGTCGCTGGCTTTTGAGGAGCGTCAAGGCCCGCAGCCCTGATTGTTGGACCCTGCACCAGCCCGCGGCCGTCCGCAACTCCTGGGAGCCCGGTTGGCGCCGGAGCAGATACCTCGACTTCGAGGTTGAACAGGAAACCCACGCTTTCTTCCCGGATCGCTTCCATCATCGCCTGGAACAGGATGAACCCTTCACGCTGGTACTCGACCAGGGGATCGCGCTGGGCCATGGCGCGCAACCCGATTCCTTCCTTGAGGTAGTCCATCTCGTACAGGTGTTCCTGCCATTTACGCCCAATGACGGAGAGGACCACTCGGCGTTCCAGCTCGCGCATGGTCTGCTCTCCCAGCGCCTGCTCACGGGTCTCATAGGCGAGCTTCGCGTCCGACAGAATCTCGGCGTGGAGGAAATCTCTGGTGACCTTTGACGGTCCACCTGCTTCATCAAGGACTTCGTCAATGGTGAGGCTGATCGGGTACAGCGTCCGCAGATTGGTCCACAGCTGCTCGTAGTCCCAGTCGTCGCCATGGCCTTGGGCGGTGGTTTCGTCAACCATCGCCGTCACGACGTCCTCGAGGAAGAAGCTGACCTTCTCATGCAGGTCGCCACCCTCGAGGATACGACGGCGATCCCCGTAGATCGCCTCGCGCTGGCGGTTCAGGACGTCGTCGTACTTGAGAACGTTCTTGCGCTGCTCGGCGTTACGACCCTCTACCTGGCCCTGGGCGCTTTCGATCGCTTTGGAGACCAACTTTGATTCCAGCGCGACGTCGTCGGGCATGGTCGAGCTGTTCATGATGCGTTCGGCTGCTCCTGAGTTGAACAGCCGCATCAGGTCATCAGTGAGCGACAGATAGAAGCGCGACCGGCCTGGATCGCCCTGGCGTCCGGAACGCCCGCGGAGCTGATTGTCGATTCGCCGCGACTCATGCCGTTCAGTGCCAAGCACATACAGCCCGCCGAGTTCCCGGACCTCGTTGTGCTCAGACTCCACCGAATCCCGCGCGGCAGTCAGAGCATCAGGCCACTGACTTTCGTACTCGTCGGGATTGTCAGCTGGACTCAGGCCCCGCTTTTCCAATTCGGCGATGGCGTTGAACTCGGCGTTGCCGCCGAGCATAATGTCGGTGCCGCGACCGGCCATGTTGGTAGCGACTGTGACGGCTCCCTTGCGCCCGGCCTGGGCCACGATGGCCGCCTCCCGCGAGTGGTTCTTGGCGTTCAGCACTTCGTGGCGAATACCAGCCTTGGCGAGCTGCTTCGACAGGTACTCACTCTTCTCGACGCTGGTGGTGCCGACCAGAACGGGTTGGCCAGTTTCATGGCGTTCCACGATGTCCTTGACAACCGCGTCGAACTTGGCGATCTCGTTTTTGTAGATCAAGTCAGACAGGTCTGCGCGCACCATGGCCCGGTTGGTGGGGATGGGCACCACGCCGAGCTTGTAGGTCGCCATGAACTCGGCGGCCTCGGTCTCGGCCGTACCGGTCATGCCTGAGAGTGTCTCGTAGAGCCGGAAGTAGTTCTGCAGGGTGACAGTGGCGAGGGTCTGGTTCTCAGCCTTGATGTCGACACCCTCTTTTGCCTCGATGGCCTGGTGCATGCCCTCGTTGTAACGTCGCCCGGCAAGGATACGGCCGGTGTGCTCATCGACGATCATGACCTCACCATTGAGGACTACGTAATCCTTGTCCTTCTTGAACAGCTCTTTGGCTTTAATGGCGTTGTTCAGAAACCCGATCAGCGGGGTGTTGGCTGATTCGTAGAGGTTCTGGATACCGAGATAGTCCTCGACCTTCTCTATCCCGTCCTCGAGCACCCCGACGGTGCGCTTCTTCTCGTCGACCTCGTAGTCAGTGTCAATCGCGAGTTTCTTCACCACCTTGGAAAATTCGGTGTACCACCGGTTGACGTCGCCGGAGGCTTGCCCCGAAATGATCAACGGTGTCCGCGCCTCATCAATCAGGATCGAGTCAACCTCATCGACGATGGCGAAGTTGTGGCCGCGCTGCACCAACTCGGTTGCACTCCAGGCCATGTTGTCGCGCAGGTAATCGAACCCAAACTCGTTGTTAGTCCCGTAGGTGACGTCAGCGTTGTACTGTTCGCGCCGGGTGGCTGGGTCCTGCTTGGACAGGATGCAGCCACAGGTCATCCCGAGGAAGCGGAAGACCCGGCCCATGAGCTCCGACTGGTACTCAGCGAGATAGTCGTTGGTGGTGACAATGTGGACGCCTTTTCCGGAAAGCGCGTTGAGGAAGGCTGGGGCTACCGCTACCAGCGTCTTGCCCTCTCCAGTCTTCATCTCGGCGATATTACCTAGGTGCAGGGCGGCGCCGCCCATCAACTGGACGTCGAACTGCCGTAGCTTCAGGGTCCGGCCTGAAGCCTCCCGCACCGCGGCGAATGCTTCCGGCAGCAGCGCCTCCAGGGTCTCGCCGTCGGCGAAGCGCTGCTTCAGCTTGTCGGCCTCACCTCTAAGATCCTCGTCGCTCATCTCGCGAAACTCGTCCTCAAGGACGTTGATGGCGTCAGCGTAGTTTCGGAGTTTCTTCAGTGTCTTCTTATCGCCGGTGCGGAGGACTCGTTCAAGAAGTGATGGCACTGGTATTTGCTCCCAATCTTAGGTGCGCCGAAATCTGGCCTGTTCAGTCTACGGGAGAGAGGACTTGTCCTGTCGAGCCGATGCCCTCCAGCCAGCTATTCGAGGGAAACTGCCAGCTTCAGCGCGGCCGCCAGATCGCCATTTTGCTCGACGACCACGTCGTCGAGCCCTAGCCAGGTGGCCATGAGCCGCAGCTCGGCCGCCAGCTCGGCCGCAGTATCAGCCGGTGCACCCGGCTCGCTGTGGCTACCGCGGACGAGAAGCTTGCTCGCAGCCCGGTCGGCTTTGAGGTCTACCCGCGCGGCCATCGTCTCCCGCAGGAGGAACGGCAACACGTAGTAGCCGTAGCGCCGGGCTGCGGCCGGAGTGTAGATTTCGATCCGGTAATCGAAGCCGAAGAGTGCTGAAAGTCTGCGACGTTCGAAAACCATCGAGTCGAACGGGCTCAGCAACGCCCTTCCCCTGGCTCGCCTCGGCAGTACCGATTCAACGTGGCGGAAAGCTGGTCTTTCCCACCCGTTGATGGTGACCCGCTCCAGGTGCCCCTGTGCGATCAGCCTGTCGACCGCCGTCGACGTCGGCTTCAACGGCAGGCGGAAATAGTCGGCAAAGCACTTGAGTGTTCCTATCCCTTGGGCACGGGCCGAGAGCTCAGTGAGAAACAGGTAGGCATCTGAGGGGTCTACCTGCGTGCCTGCGTACTCGGGGTCAGGCATCACGCGCTCAGTCAGCGCATACAGGCGTTCGAACGAAGCGGTTCGTCCGGCCGCCGAGACCTGTCCCCGCTCGAACATGTCCTCGAGGACCCGCTTCACTGAATTCCAGTTCCAGCCCCACTGGTCGGCCCTGCGGACTTCAGCATGTCCCAGCCGACGTTGCAGTTGCGAAGCGGTCAGGGGCAAGCTGGCGGCAAGCACCTCCCGGATACGGGAGCGCAGCGATTCCCTGAGCGCCCCCGGCACCGAACTGGCTCCTACCCACCGCCGCTCCTGCAGTGGGCGCAGATAGGGGAAAAGGTCAGGGCGGATGAAGCTTGCTTCGTGGGCCCAATACTCGACCATCTTCCTCGGGTGTTTGCTGGCCAGCCGATCGAGGTGTGCCCGATCGTACTGTCCCAGCCTCGCAAACAGGGGAAGGTAGTGGCTGCGCGCGAGCACATTCACCGAGTCGATCTGTAGCAGGTACAGGCGGTTAAAGGTAAGGCCCACCTGCCTCGCCGAAGCGAGGCCGGTGGGCCTTACCTTTGCCAATCCCTGTGCTCCAAGTGCAATACGCCGAGCCTGGGACAGGGAGAGGACTGTTGTCATTCTTTGACCCTACGTGAGTGACTCCCGCAGCAGGTTAGGCCGAGGCCGCGGCCTCCCGGGCCCGGTAAGCCAGCAGCTCCTCATGCGGATCCTCGGTTCCCTCAGCGCATCGGGCATCCAGGGTGATCACACCGTAGGTCCAGCCTTGCCGGCGGTAGGCAACCGATGGTGCTCCAGTGGCTGAATCAACAAAGAGGTAGAAATCGTGTCCCACCAGCTCCATATTGTCCACAGCGTCCTCGAGAGCCATCGGGGTGCCCGAAAAGACCTTACGACGAATCAGCACCGGCGAGTCGCCCGCCGGGATGTCGTTCTCAATCTCATAGGCGTCAGGGACGCTGTCGCCAGCCGTGGGTGGAACCTCGGTGGACTGTACCGCCAGATAGAGCGGGGCGGTGGTACTTGCGGGTTCAAGACCAGCTGTTGCTTCACGGACGGCCGTTGGCGTATGGCGCCCATGGTGCACCTTCCGCCGGTCTCGGGCACGTCGGAGTCTTTCCAGCAGTTTGCTGTAGGCGAGGTCGAATGCTGCAAACTTGTCAGCTGCTGATGCCTCAGCCCGGATCACGGCTCCCTTACCCAGGACGGTGAGTTCAACGGTGAGTGAGCTGTCAGCGTTGCGCGCATTGGGCTCCTTGGTGACTTTCGCCTCCAGCCGCTGTACCTTATCGCCAAGCTGCTCGATCTTGTCGATCTTCTCCTCAGCGTACTCACGAAAACGGTCCGAAACTGACAGATTTCGACCACTGATCAAAAACTCCATGGTGCCCTCCAAAATCGCTTAGGTGACACAACAGCGGCCGGGGTGTAGTGCTTCCAGCCGCTGTCGACGGATACCTGTTCGTGTCGGGATATCCATACTTCACGTTAGTTCACACACCTCCAATATTCATCCTTCACGGGTAGTTTTTTCGAAAAAGTTCACTCGGCACCCGATGGCGGGGCTGTGGCGGCGACAACTACGCCTCCGACGACGCGGGCTCCGCCGAGCCGGAGTACCCGGGTTACCTCGGCGATGGTTGCACCGGTGGTCAGCACATCGTCAACCACGAGGCACACGGCCGACTGCACGCTGTCCCTCGTCCTTCGCTCAGTCATGGTGAAGCGGACGTTGGCGCGTCGTTGAGAGCGGCCGAGTCCCTTTTGATGCTGTGGACGATTGCGCCCCTCAAGGAGCGGCCCAATCTGACCGACGGCGCCCGGGTACCTCACCAACCGGGCTTGCTGGCAGCCGGCTGGCAGCTCACCCCTTCTCTCCAATCCGTTGAGGAGCACCGCTACCGGATCATAGCCCCGCCGTCGCATCGACCTGCCTTTCGGCGGCGCCGGCACCAAGAGAATCTGGGCTGGTTCACCGCCACGTCGCAGCTCATTCACCGCGGCGTGCAATGCGGAAGCGAGCGCTGCCTGCAGTGGTCTGACGATATCTGTTCGGTGATGAGACTTATAGGCCAGGATCAGCCGAGCCAGAGTTGCCCGGTAGTGCCCGGCAGCTGTGACAGGCAGCGATTCCAGGCAGTTCGAGTCGGCGGTGGACAAAGCCGGCCTGTCAGCCTGCGGTAGCGCAGGCGCCGCTCCGTCAGCCCTGAACGGGTGCACCGTGGCTTCCCGGATCTTCGCCTGGCACTCCAGGCAGAGCGAGACGGAGGCGCGCCCGCACACGGCACACTCAGTCGGAAAGATCAGGGACCAAAAATCAGCTATCGCAGCAGCCACCAGCACGATACCCGGACGCAACCGAACACTATCGAGGTAGCTCAGGCAGCCGGCCCACAACGAGTCCATCCGGGGAAAGATCATTGTCTGACTCTGCCGCCATCACTGTGGAACCAGGGTCAGCGCGCTGTCCATGTGCGCACAATCAGCAACCGGCTAATGCTGTGGAGGAGCCCTAACCGGGAAACGCTGGGTCCTGGACGCCTTCTACAGGTTCGTCAGACCAGGTGTCACCCACCCGATTCCTGACCCCTTCGGGTGTCGCGGCGAACACTGCTGTCGGCCCGGTGCCCGCACTGATGTGGGTGATTCCCTCCAGTGGTGCCAGCGTCTGCGCACTCCCATCAAGGCTCAGGAACTCAGGGGTGACCTCGGCGTCGGCTGAGGTCTGGGCGACGATCACCGTATCCTCATTCACCCACTTTGCAGTATTGACCGGACCGCGCGCAAAAAGCTCACGGGGAGCACTGAGACTCTGCGGGGTGCGGTCCCTGTTCCGGATGATTCCCGCCAACAGGACCCGACTGACTCCGTCCTGCTCGGTCACCACCAGCGCCCGGGACCCGTCCCTCGAGACCCGAAGTTCGAGCACCCGGCCGTCAGCGAGCCACGGCACTGTCACCGACACTGAACTGTCCTGGGTGCCGCCCGGAGGAATCGCGGTGACTGTTGAACCCTGCCCCTGCGAATCGGTTCCAGCCGTCCAGACCCAGTTGTTCGGATCGAAACTGGGAGCGGTCAGGTTCCTTCCCGTCGCCGCGATCAGAATCTCCTCGTCCGGCCCGGTGGTGTAAAGCCGGGTGCGGTTCCCGTTCAAGAAGGCAAAGTCCGAGCCAGTCAATGCCATTGCAGGATCCTGGGGATCCAACGCGGCCACCGACGGAACAGCACCGATCGGGACTGTCTGATCTGTCTGATAGAGGAACAGTTCGTTACCGGAAACCACTATCTGTTCATTGCCCACTGGCGGGTCCGCCACCGGAACGATGAGGTTCGGGTGGGGAATATCATCCCCGAGGAATACCGGCTGCCCGACAGTCATCTGTACCGAGTTCACCGTGTTCAGTCCGGCCAGGTTGACCCGCAGCTGTTGTTGCATCTGTTGGCGGATCAGGTCGCTGGTGTCCTGCAGGACGTCGGCCGAGAGGTCGACAGTTGCTGTGCCCGAGACGATCGGTACAGACTCCACGCCAAGCGTGGTGCCCTCCGGGAACGCGCTGGTCACCGAACCCTGCAGATAGGGTGCGGGGCCTTCAAGCATCGCTTCAACGATATTGGCCGCGATGGCTGCGCGGTTGACGAACCATCTGACATCTGGCACCCAGTGCTCAAAGGAACTGCTGTAGAAATACAGGCTGTAGGTTTCCAGCAACAGATCTGCCTCGTTGGAGGAGATCATGATGCCGTCGGGGATCGAAGTGATCCGCCACTGCCCGTCAGCGTCCTGCGCCAGCTCCGCGGTGAGGCTTTCGGTAGTGGTGGCTACCGCCCCTGTCCGGATCCCTTCGGCGTTGATTGTGCCCTCAACTTCAAGCTGGACCTGAAACACGCCCTCGGTTGGCGTTGCCGAGACCTGTGGGGCGGAACTGTAGATAATGATGCGCTCCTCGGGCTGCCACTGCATGGCAAACTCATCGGTGAGGTAGTCCCGGGCGATTTCGTAGTCCCCTGCTGCTCCGGTCCCCGCTCTAATAAAGGTTCTCAGGAGCGATTCCGGATCCGCATCCTGGCGGGGGCCAGACGGATTGAAGATCAGCGGATCGGTAGGGCCAGCTTCGGAGTCTGCGGTGATCACCCCGACTGGGCCGGAGGTGGGGATCGACGAGCATCCGCTGATCACCAGCAGGACCGGCAGAACGAGTAGCACCAAAGACTGGCTGAGGGATCGTCTTTCAGCGGGCATCGTGGGACTCCTTCAGCAGAGTGGTCAGCTGCGGGAGCGGTTCCGGTGCAGTCCCTACTGACGGCCGGACAGGCAGCCCACCCTTGCGTGGCGGGAGCGGCAATGGTGAGACTTTGAGCACCGAATCCCGGAGCTTCGGGAGGGTCAGGCGGAAGCATGCGCCTTTACCCGGAGAGCCCCAAGCCTGCAGCCAGGCTCCGTGCAGGTTAGCGTCCTCGGTGGCAATTGACAGACCCAGTCCGCTACCACCGGTGGTGCGCGCCCGGGCTGGATCTGCACGCCAGAACCGGTCGAAGACCCGTGAGGCCTCCAGCGGCGCCATCCCGATGCCATAGTCGCGGACAGCTACGGCGACGGCGTCGGGGTTGGAAGCGACGTAGATGGAGACCGGCTTCCCATCGCCGTGCTCCAGTGCGTTCACCACCAGGTTCCGCAGAATCCTGTCGATCCGGCGCGGGTCCACCTCAACAACGCACTCGGTTTCTCGGGAAATAACTGTGAGCTCCGAACCGCAGGCGTCCGCGAGCGGTTGGGCGCCGTCAAGGACGTGTCTGACCACCTGGAAAATGTCTACCGATTCGGAATCGAGCACCGCCGCACCAGCGTCGAAGCGCGAAATCTCCAAGAGATCGGCGAGGAGTGCCTGGAAGCGTTCCACCTGGTTATAGAGAATCTCTGCTGATCGACGGTTTACCGGGTCGAAGTTGGCCCGGGCATCGTGCAGGACTTCGGCAGCCATCCGCACCGTGGTCAGCGGCGTGCGGAGCTCGTGTGAGACATCCGAGACAAAGCGCTGCTGCATCTGCGACAGGTGCGCCAGTTGCGTGATCTGGTCCTGCAGACTCTCCGCCATGTGGTTAAAGGAGGCTCCCAGCCGGGCCACCTCATCCTCGCCCTTGACATCCATCCGCTCCTGCAGCTCACCGGCGGCAAGCTTTTCGGACACCACTGCGGCGTGGCTCACTGGACCCACAACGCTACGGGTCACAAACCAGGCGATGGCCCCGATGATCACCAGCAGGAGTGTCCCGGCAATCCAGATCACCCCGTGAATGTAGTCAAGGGTTGCCTGCATGGAGGACAGGTCATAGATCAGGTACAGGGCATACTCGGTCTGAGCTGGCGGCAGCGCGACCTTGGTGCCGAAAGCCACGCCGGGCACCCGCTCACCGGAATCGATGAACGAGGTGGCTGACCAATACTGGTCATCGCCGGATCGCACGGCATCGACCATAGCCGGAGGGATCGCGCTGGACTCGGTCAGATTGTCACTGGCGAATGGCGGAACGTAGATTTCGGTGGTCTGATCGGGCACGATCGCGAGGATGAAGCGGCGCGGGGCATCAGCCCCACCGCCCTCGAGGCTTGGCAGGGTATCACCCACCAACTGCACTGTTGAGTCCGCATCGGTAGTCGAGGCACTACTGAAGATCGCTCCCACCTCGGTGAGCCCGTTGCTGGATTCGGCTCTGAATTGCTCAAACCGTTCCTCATACAGTCCGGAGGCGATCTGATTGGAGAGAAACGCGCCCACGGCAGCGAAAGCGAGGGCGGTGAGCAGCAGGGTGGAGACGACAGTGCGAAACTGCAGTGACCGGCGCCATTGCCGGGCTATCAGCGACGGCATTATTCGAAGCCGGGTCCAGGTCTGGGATGTCAGTTCACCCAATCTGCCCCGAGCGGTTGCCGCCGCGCGCTCCAAGTTATCCCTGCCCTGCCTTATAGCCCACGCCACGGACCGTCAGCACAATCTCGGGTGCCTCAGGATCGCGCTCAATCTTTGACCTCAACCGCTGTACATGAACGTTAACGAGCCGGGTGTCTGCCGCGTGCCGGTAACCCCACACCTGTTCCAGCAACAACTCGCGGGTGAAAACCTGCCAGGGCTTGCGCGCTAGCGCCACGAGTAAATCGAACTCCAGCGGGGTCAGGGAGATCCGGTCACCAGCCCGGATCACAGAGTGCCCTGCGACATCAATGGTGACTTCGCCTATCCGCAGTGTCTCCGGAGCTTTCTGGTCACCTGGGCGGAGCCGGGCTCGCACCCGTGCCACCAGTTCGGCGGGCTTGAACGGCTTTGGCACATAGTCGTCGGCACCAGATTCCAGCCCCCGCACAATATCGGAGGTGTCCGACTTAGCGGTCAGCATGACGATGGGGAGGTCCGATTCACTGCGGATCTGCCGGCAGACTTCAATCCCATCGATTCCAGGCAGCATCAGGTCGAGCAACACCAGATCAGGTTTGGAGCTCCTAAAGATCTCTAGTGCCTGGGAGCCGTCTGCGCAGAACACGGGATCGAATCCGTCGTTGCGTAGTACGATGCCGATCATCTCGGCCAGTGCTTCGTCGTCGTCTACGACCAGAATGCGTGCCTTCATATCTCCATAGTCTCCCATTGCCACTGCAATGTCTTACCGGTGCTGATGCTCCGCGCGCCCCGCAGGGGGATGAGTTCCCCGAAAACCTTCCCGGTAACTATAGTTCTAGGAGACGAGTTCACAAGTGGAACAAGGGTCCCGGGGGGACAGCATGAGCAATAATCCGCACGACGGCGGACCAGCCGACCAGTCGCGAGACGATGCGTCAGGCTCTCAAATGCCGCCTCATAATCCTCCACCTCAGTGGAGTCAGCCACCTCAACCGGGTCAGAACGCACAATGGGGTCAACCGGCACAGGGTGGACAGCAGCCACAATGGGGGCAGAACCCCGAACCTGCGGCGCCGCCGGCGTGGGGTGCGCAGCCGGGCTGGCAGGGCGTTCCACCAGGCCAGTTCCACGGCTACCAGGCTCCGCCGAAGCCAGGCATCATCCCGCTAAGGCCCCTCGGGTTAGGGGAGATTCTCGATGGAGCGTTTCAGGCGTGCCGCAAGAACCCGCTGGCAACCTTCGGCACCGCCATCCTGTTCCAGGTAGTGATCTCGGTTCTGACGTTGCTGCTGACCGTTGGCTTGTTTGGCTCGATCGCTCAGTTGGATCCCATCAACCCCTCGATAGATGAGGTCACAGGGCTGGCAGCGTCAGCTATTTCTCTGGGGACAGCCATTGTTCTGCTGAGCAGCGTCGGAGTCCTCATCCTGCAAGGCGTGTTGGTGATACCGATCGCCCGCGCAGTGCTGAACGAGCGCACAAGCTTCGTGCAGTTGTGGAAGCTCGCTATCCGACGAATCCTGCCCCTCGTGGGACTGGGCATTCTTCTTCTCCTGATGATTGTCGCCGGGCTGGCGGTCTTGCTGCTGATCGCCGGACTACTGGCCGCGGTGCTTGGCCAGGACTCGATCTGGCTCATCGTGCTGGGGTTCCTCGCCTCGCTTGCGTTGATCATCTGGCTAAGCATCAAGTTCGTACTGGCTCCTGCTGTCCTCATGCTCGAGGGCGCCGGGCCGTTGACCTCCCTGCGCAGGTCGTGGACCCTGACCACCCGCAACTGGTGGCGGACCTTTGGGATCCTTATCCTGACAAGCATCATCGTCTCAATCATCACCTCGGTGATATCCACCCCCCTGAGCCTGCTCGCCACCCAGTTCGTGTCCTTCAGCGACTCCCCCGCAGAGCTCGGCGAGGACCTGATGAACTCCCTTCCCATCCTGCTGGTGGCCCAGCTGATCACAGCTGTGTTTGGGGCCATCGGCTACGCCTTCCAGGCTGGTGTGACAGCCCTGCTGTACGTGGACCTGCGCATCCGGCGCGAGGGATTTGATGTGGTCCTGTTGCGCGAACATGAAGAAGCGGGTGCCGGGCGTTTCACTCCCATTCCCGGCCAGTCAGCGAACCGCGGCGGGCAGCAGTTCGGCCACCAACCCGGCGGCCCACCCGGCCCGCCGGCCAGCGGAACCTAAGTCGGGTGCAACACCGAGCATGCTGAACCCATCAACGATTGGCACTGCGCCCTTGGCGAGCAACAGTCCGGTGGTTCCCGATGCCGACGAGGCACGCGGTTGGCTCGTCGACGAACTGGCACAGGGCCCCTATCAGGAGGCCGAACCGAATTTTATTGAACGGATCGCGGCAGCGATCCTCGAATGGCTGGGATCCCTTTTCGCTGGTCTGCGGCCTCTTGACGCCGGACCCGGCACCCTCCTCCTCGCCCTCGGCGCTGTGGCGGTGATTGCCCTAGCGGTGTGGCTCGTCAAACCCCGCCTCAACGCCCGGCGGGCCGTCCCCGGGGCAGGTGTCTTCTCCGGTGACGCGGTGAGGACTGCACGGGAACACCGGCAACTCGCCACGGCCGCCGCAGGCTCACAGGAATGGGATGTGGCCCTCACCGAGCGGCTGCGGGCGGTCATCCGGTCCGCAGAGGAACGGGGCATCATTGATCGCGAGCCCGGCCGCACAGCAGGCGAGACCGGAGTGCACCTCAGGGCGGCGTTCGGTGCGGAGGGAGACGGCACCCTGTGGCTGGCCAACCGGTTCAACGAGGTGCACTACGGCAACCAACCCGCTGATGACTCCGACTACCAGCGGGCTACAACCATCGATGACCTCCTCACGAGAGCCCGACCCACCCACCAGCCAGCAAGAGCTGAACTGGCGGCACCGGGCTGATGGCTGCGCAGAGCGATCAGAATCCGGCGACCGAGGTAGTCGGCGACGGTGGCAGTGTTGGCCGGACCGCTGCCGCGCGTCTTCGCCGGGTCGCGCCCTGGCTGGTTCTTGGTTTCCTTCTCGTTGGCGTAGTGGTGGTGGGGTTCTTCGGGCGGTCGGGGCAGGACGGCGTTGCCCTATCACCGGTCAACCCGGCACCGGCGGGAGCAATGGCCCTCGCCGAGGTCCTCGAGAATCGTGGAGTTGAAGTGATCCAGGCAGAGTCGCTCGAAGCCGCTGCCGAGTCAGCCGCGTTGGGAAGCTCCACCCTGCTCATCCATGACCCCGATGCGTGGCTTAGCGCTGACCAGCTCGGTACCCTTGCCGGGATCGCCGACCGCCTGGTTCTGATTGAACCGAACCAATTGATGTTGGGTGAACTAGCCCCCGGCATCCGTCAGGCCGGGTTGATCCCCGACTCGGAGGAGGACCCGCTTGTGGCCGCCTGCCAGGTTGAGGACGCCATCGCTGCCGGGAGTATCTCAGCGGGGGGCTTCGCCTACCGGGCCGATCTGATCTGTTTTCCTCCGGCCACGGCCCAGGGCGGTCCGCCGTCGGGGTCCTATGCCGCAACGGCCAACCAGGAAGTGGTGGCGCTCGGCAATGGGAGCATCATCAGTAACGAGACCATCGATCTGGAGGGCAACGCCGCCCTGGCCCTCCGCACCCTGGGCAGCACCCCCGTGGTGGTCTGGTATCAGCCCACCGCTGCCGATCTTGCAGTCGGTGATGCCCCAGTCGACCCCCTCAATCTGCTACCCGACTGGGTGAACCCGGTCATGCTCTGGCTCCTGGGCTCAGCACTCCTGGCAGTGCTGTGGCGTGGGCGCCGGCTGGGTCCCCTCGTCCAGGAGCCCCTGCCCGTCGTCGTACGCGCCGCAGAAACAGCCGAAGGGCGGGCGCGGCTCTACCAGGATTCGGCATCGATTGATCGCGCCGCCTCCAACCTTCGTGCCGCAACGCTCATCCGGCTTGCCACACGGCTCCGGCTGCCGGCCACTGGTTCGGTGACCGAGGTAGTCCATGCCGCCGCACGGCACACCAATCGGTCGGTAGCTGCCCTCGACGCGCTCCTACGCACCACAAAACCAACCTCCGATGCCCAGCTGGTGCGATGGAGTCAAGACCTTGACGCCCTAGAGAAAGAGATCGACACGCGATGAGCCAACAGTTCCCGACCCATCAGGACTCTCCCCCATCAGCCGACGGCCCCGGCCCAGAACGCGAGGCCCTGCTGGCCGTGCGTTCTGAGGTGGCGAAGGTGATAGTGGGACAGGAAGCTGCGGTGACCGGGATGCTAGTTGCCTTGCTCGCGAATGGGCATGTGCTGTTGGAGGGTGTCCCGGGCGTGGCGAAAACCCTGCTGGTCCGGACCCTGTCTGAGGCCCTCAACCTCGACACCAAACGGGTCCAGTTCACCCCCGATCTCATGCCTGGCGACATTACCGGGTCCCTCATCTATGAGGCGCAGAATTCGAAGTTCACGTTCCGGGAAGGCCCGGTGTTCACCAATATTCTGCTGGCCGACGAAATAAACCGGACACCGCCCAAGACCCAGGCGTCCCTGTTGGAGGCGATGGAAGAACGTCAGGTGTCGGTCGACGGCGTGTCGCGGGCCCTTCCCGACCCTTTCATTGTTGCGGCTACCCAGAACCCGGTCGAATATGAGGGAACCTACCCTCTGCCTGAGGCCCAACTCGACCGCTTCCTTTTGAAGCTCACCCTGACGGTGCCGGAACGTGACGACGAAATCGAGGTGATCCGACGTCACAGTCTGGGATTCGACCCACGGGATCTCGGTGCCGCTGGGGTCCGCCCGGTCGCTTCGGGACAGGACCTGGCCCATGCCCGCCGATCAGTGGCAACAGTCGCGATTGCCCCCGAGGTGATCGCCTACATCGTGGACGTGGTGCGCGCCACCCGCTCCGCCCCGTCCTTCCAGCTGGGTGTTTCGCCGCGCGGCGCCACGGCGCTCCTCACCACCTCCCGTGCGTGGGCATGGCTTTCAGGACGCACCTTCGTGACACCCGACGACGTCAAGGCCTTGACTCTTCCGGCGCTGCGTCATCGGGTGACAATGCGACCAGAAGCCCAGATGGATGGCATTGACGTGGACGACGTCCTGCTGGGCATCCTCGCTACCGTCCCCGTTCCCCGCTAAGGCTCAGTGCTGTATGACAATTACCGGTCGATTCGTCCTCGTGGCGTTTCTCGGAACGCTCCCGGTTGCGCTCTACCCCGGCGCGGTCTCCATCCTCATCTGGTCCGGCGCACTAGTGGCAGCCGCAGGGCTGGACCTCGCTCTGGCGGCCTCCCCCCGGAAAACGGGCCTGAGCCGGGAGCTGCCCGATAGCGTGCGGCTCACCGAGGCCTGCACCAGTGCGCTGAGGGTCCGCAACTACTCCCGACGCCGGCTGCGGGCGGACGTCCGTGAGGCGTGGCAGCCGTCGGCTGGAGCAGTCGATCCGGTACACCACGTTTCGGTTCCGACAGGAGAAGCCCGCCAGATCCTGGTCAAGTTGTTCCCTGAGCGACGCGGGCACCTCCGCGTGGAGCACGTAACGATTCGCAGCTTCGGCCCATTGGGGCTTGCGGCCCGACAGGTGAGCGTCCCCGCGCCCGGCCTCCTCCGGGTGCTGCCACCGTTTCATTCCAAACGTCACCTTCCGTCCAAGCTGCGCAGGCTGCGGGAGCTCGATGGGCGTGCAGCAGTCCAGATCCGCGGCGCGGGAACCGAGTTCGACTCCTTGCGGGACTACGTCAGGGGCGACGATGTGCGCTCCATCGACTGGCGGGCAACTGCCCGCCGCCGCGACACGGTAGTGCGCACCTGGCGTCCGGAACGGGACCGGCGCGTGGTCATCGTCCTGGACACGTCGCGAACCTCGGCTGCCCGGATCAATGATGAACCGCGGCTGGACACCAGTATGGAGGCTGCTCTGCTGCTGGCCGTCCTGGCCCAGCGCGGTGGTGACCGAGTGGACTTCCTCGCCTTCGACCGGCGACCCCGTGCGAGGGTTGACTCGGCGGCGAAGGGAAACCTTCTGAATTCACTCGTGAAGGCGATGGCACCGCTGGAAGCAGAGTTGATTGAGGCTGACTGGTCAAGGGTACCCGCCCAGATTCGCTCGATCTCCTCCCACCGGTCCCTGGTGGTCCTGCTTACGTCACTTGATTCTGGCGCAGTGGAGGAGGGGCTCCTCCCGGTGCTTGCCGGCCTCACCTCCCAGCATGTGGTCGTGGTGGCCTCCGTGAGCGATCCGCGCCTTGACGAAATGCGGGGGGAACGGCAATCGGCGGCCGACGTGTACCGGGCGGCCGCGGCGGAGCGTGCTCTTCTGGACCGCGCAGCTGTGACCGCTCAGTTCCGCCAGCTTGGCGCCGAGGTCGTCGATGCTGCCCCTCAGGAACTGCCACCGCAGCTGGCCGACATGTATATTCGCCTCAAAGCGGCAGGACGGCTCTGATGATGCAACTGGTCAACGGGTCAATGGTGGATTACTCCCGGACAGCACGCCGCCCTCCCTGGTCTTCGCTTCCCGCCGTGGTCCAACACCGGCTGGCCACCGAGCTTGGCGCGCCAGTGGAGTCGATGACCCTAGCCGGCGGCGGATTCACCAACGGTTTCGCGGCTCTTCTCGCCGGCGGCGACCGCCGCCTTTTCGCCAAGGCAGCACCCTCCACCGATAGCATGATCTTCGATGCCTACGTCCGCGAGGCAGAAGTACTCGCAGCACTACCTCAAGGCCTTCCTATCCCACTGCTGCGGTCAAGCGATCTGCTTTCAGCCGGGGGCACCCAATGGCAGGTGCTCTGTTTCGAGGCAGTGGACGGCAGCATGCCGGGGCGACCATGGACCTCCGGGGACCTCGGTGCTATCCACGAGTCTTTGCTGGGCGTGCAATCAGGTCTGCAGCGCCTATCCCCTGGCTTGAGTGGACCATCAATGGTCGATGAGTTCTTCGGCGATGGGGCGCGCACCGATGTCTTTGCCCGGTTGGCCCGGAACGGCGCCGCTCCAGCCTATCTTCCAACCCTATCGGTGCGTCGGATGTTGGACCTCCAGGCCCTGGCTGAACTCGGCGCGGACGCCCTGATCGGTGACTCGGTCCTTCACAATGACCTCCGAGCCGACAACATCATCATCAGCCGCGGCGGAGCCCAGACAGAGCCGCCACGGGCGGTGTTCTGCGACTGGAATTTCCTATCCACCGGACCGCCCTGGGCTGATTGGGTGGCTCTCCTGGTCTATCCACGCTCTGCCGGAATCGACGTCGACCATCTCCTGGCGGAGTCACCACTGAGCGCCGGGGCCGAACCCGATCACGTTGATGCCTGGCTCGCAGTGCTTGCTTCCTACATGATCACCAGCGGAGCTCAACCGGAGCTGTCCAGCAGCCCCCAGCTGCGGCCCCACCAGAGGTTCACCGCTCGGATCCTGATCGACTGGCTCAATAAACGACGAAAGTGGGAAAGCTAGAATGCAATCCATCTACCAGCGCGCCCTCGGCGCCGACTTTGACCGGCTTCAGCCGGAACTGCAGGCCTATTTCAGCCTTCACGCTGGCGCGGGGAAGGCCGGGGTGGGCACGGGCACCTTCGATGTGGCAGGCTGCCCCGCCTGGTTTATCCGTCAGCTGTTTCGGCTGGCAACTTCCGAAAACTCTTTCTTCCCCGAGTACGGAACTGATGTCCGCTTCCAGATCGTCAATTACCCGCACGCCGATCCCTTCGGGCGCGCATCGCTGACCGCCCGCCGGGTGCTGCACTTTCCTGGGGTTGACCGTGTTTTCGAGGACACCACCTCAGAGGAGAACGGACAGCTCCTGGACTACGTGGGGGCTCACCGGCTGACCCTTACCGATCTCACTTGTTCGGTCACGCCTACCGGGCGGATGCGGATGGTATCGAACCGGACCCGCGTGTTCGCCGGTCCGGTTCGGCTGCCGGTGCCCGACGTTGTTGGCGCCCAGGCCTATATGGAGCAGTGGTGGGATGAGCAGGCCGGCCAGTTTCGGATCCAGACCAAGGTGATTCACCGGCAGCTGGGAACCCTGCTGGTCTATGCTGGCTCCTTCGATTACTGGCTTGTCGACTTCGACGGCGTCCTGCCAGTTTCAGCAGAACCCCGCCGCTGGGAAAAGCGAAGCTAGTTGCCAACCATCTCCTGGTTCAGGGAGTCAGCTGTCTGGGTCAGCCGTCGCAACACACTCGCCGCGGCGGAGGGTGAAACATCCGCCAGACCGGTGTCAGGGGTCACCCGCAGCTGCGCCAGCCTGGTCAGCTGCAGGCCGAGCATCCGCCACGGGGCCAGGACGACGCCGGCAAGTGCCGCTACCGGGGGCACTGAGCCTGCATTGCGGAGGATACCCGCCCAGAGCTCACCACCTGCCTCAAGATGAACTGCAAGCTGCTCCCACTGAACCATGGTCAGCCCAGTAAGGGGCAGCGCCGCAGCGGTGAGGGAACTGGTCGCCAGCACATGAAGCGGGGCCCGGTCAGCAGGGAAGGAAACCGCAACGCATCCTGCACCAACGCCACGGACCGCGTGGGCTACAGCGTCCCACGCGTCAGCCGCTTCCTGATCAGGCACCGCTCGAAGGGTTCGGTAGCCGCTTGCAGTCGGCACACCCCCTGCCAGAATGTCAGCGATCTCGGGCTCATCCAGCTGCACATGAACCAGCGCACCCGGAGCCGATGAAGCGATCCTGCCGACAAGTTCAGCTGCCCCCGCGGCCAGGGAATCCCGTATTTCACGCCGAGCTCCCACATCGAGCAGCGCACGTTCCCCGCCGTGCAGGTACAGGTTGGCGGCCATGGAAAGCGGACCACGGAGATGGATCTTCAGCTCAGGGTTCGGAGCGGATTCGGCGCCGATCACATCACCGAGGACGTTGAGGTCGGTCGTTAGAGCCGATACCGCTCGGTGGTGGTCCTTACCCGGACGGTCCACCAGCCGCCAGCCGTGCGGCTGCACGTCGACCGGCAACTCCACGAGGATGGCAGCGGTCCGCCCGACTGCATCGCTGCCTACCCCCCGGTGCGGCAACGACACCAGGTGAGGCAGATGCGGTGAGCCGAGTTCGCCGCGTACCACCCGGGCTGACTCCACCGGATCGGTACCCGGCCAATCGCCCAGTGCCGTTGCTGTGACCTGCGCAGAACTAGGCTTCACTGGTTCCCTCCGTGGGGCGGCGGTTCTCGGACAGCGCCTGATGGTGGCGGATCACCTCGGAGATGATGAAGTTCAGGAATTTCTCGGCGAACGCCGGGTCAAGGTTGGCTTCCTCGGCCAGCGCGCGGAGCCGGGTGATCTGGGCGGCTTCACGGTCCGGGTCCCCGGCCGGCAGTTGGTGTTCGGCCTTAAGAACTCCTACCCGCTGAGTGGCCTTGAAGCGCTCAGCCAGGAGATAGACAAGCGTCGCGTCGATATTGTCGATACTGCTCCGCACTGATAGCAGTTCTTCCATCACCTCGGGCCGTACCTGCCCGGACAGCGAGCTTGCCGCCGGGTTGTAGCCGCTGCTCGATTCAGTCATGTACCAAGTCAAACACCAGTTGCAGACCGCCGACTAATCCGGCGTCGACACATTCAGTGAGTCGGCTGGAGCTCAGGGCGTTCCATCGAGCGCGCCGAATCGAGCGTCGCCTGGCCCAATACCCTGGTCCCCTGATACAGCACTACTGTTTGTCCGGGGGCAACCCCGCGCATCGGTTCGTTCAGCCGGACCACCAGCTCCGCCTGACCCTCGCCGCCGTCCTCCATCCAGGCCACCGCGTCCACTGGATCGCCGTGGGCACGCACCTGGGCCATGCACTCGAATTCACCGCCGTTGACTACCTGGTCGATCGGCAATCCAGCCCAGGACACTTTGATGCCCCGGAGCTGGTCCACGGCCAGCATCCGCTCAGGCCCCACCACCACCTTGTTCTCCTTCGGCCGGATCTCCAGCACAAAGCGTGGCTTGCCGTCGTCCGCAGGGGTACCCAGCTTCAATCCACGACGCTGTCCCACGGTGAAGGCATTGGCTCCCGGGTGGGTTCCAACCTGTTCGCCATCGGTATCGACAATCGCCCCCTCGGCCATGTCAATTCGCTCAGCCAGCCAGCCCCTGGTATCGCCGTCCGGAATGAAGCAAATGTCGTGGCTGTCGGGCTTGTTAGCCACTGACAGCCCACGGCGTTCGGCCTCGGCGCGGACCTCGGCCTTGGACGGAGTCTCTGCCAGTGGGAACATCGAGTGCTTCAGCTGCTCGTGAGTGAGAACGCCCAGCACATAGGACTGATCCTTGGCCCAGTCCGCGGCCCGATGCAGTTCACGGTTGCCCTCGCCATCCTCGATGACCTTCGCGTAGTGACCGGTGCAGACCGCGTCGAAACCCAGCGCCAGCGCCTTCTCAAGCAGAGCGGCGAACTTGATTCGTTCGTTACAGCGCATGCAGGGGTTGGGCGTGCGACCGGCGGCGTACTCAGCGATGAAGTCATCAACCACGTCCTCTTTGAACCGCTCAGAGAAGTCCCAGACATAGTAGGGGATGCCGAGAATGTCGCAGGCCCGCCAGGCATCTCGGGAATCCTCGATGGTGCAGCAACCCCTGCTGCCGGTGCGGAGGGTTCCTGGCATACGGGACAGGGCCAGGTGGACCCCGACGACGTCGTGTCCTGCCTCAACCGCGCGTGCCGCGGCTACGGCGGAGTCCACTCCACCGCTCATTGCTGCGAGTACCTTCATTATTTGTCCTTCATGATCGAAAACCTGTTCCAGCTGTCTGAATAGTAGAGGCATGGTTAGCCATGCCAGCCTGCCGCGCCCGTCTATAGGCTTCGGGCAGAGCCGCCCCAAGAGCCTCAACGTCCTGAGCGCATGAGGTATGCCCGAGCGAAAACCGTTGGGCACCCCTCGCCTCTGCTTCAGTGAGGCCCATCGCCAGCAGGACGTGCGAAGGCCGCGGCACACCGGCGGTGCAGGCCGACCCGGTGGAGCACTCGACCCCCACCAGGTCAAGCAGAAACAGGAGGGAGTCCCCCTCGCAGCCGGGAAAAGTGAAGTGGGCGTTCCCTGGAAGCCTGAGCGTGTGGTGCCCCCGCAGGACTGCCTCGGGTACCGACGCTTCAACCATGTTGATCAGCTGATCCCGCAGTTCAGCGATGCGCATCGATTCCTCGGCAAGGCCACCGGTGACATGAGCCGCGGCGGCGGCGAAGGCAGCGATTCCTGCCGTGTCAAGAGTCCCCGATCGGATATCACGCTCCTGTCCCCCACCGTGCTGTACCGGGGTGAGCTTCACCGCCCGCCCGACGAAGAGGGCGCCGACGCCTACCGGACCGCCGATCTTATGCCCGCTGACCGCCATGGTCGCGAGCCCCGATGCGGTGAAGGAAACCGGGAGGGAACCGAATGCCTGCACCGCGTCAGAGTGGACCGGGATGCCGTAGCGGGCTCCCGCTGCGCTGATCATCTCGATGGGCTGGATGGTTCCGACCTCGTTGTTGGCCCACATCACTGTAATCAGCGCGATGCTACCCGGATCGTCGTCGAGCTCGGACTGCAGCGCGTCGAGTGAGAGCGTCCCATCCGTGTCGACGGGTAGCCAGGTGATCTGAGCATCCTCATGCTTGGCGAGCCACTCGACGGTGTCCTGGACGGCCGGATGTTCGATGGCCGAGCACAGAATTCTCCGGCGGCGCGGGTCTTCGGCTCGACGGGCCCAGTACAACCCCTTGACTGCAAGGTTGTCAGCCTCAGTGCCACCTGAGGTAAAAATGACCTCAGACGGGTGGGCTCCGGCCGCGACGGCGAGGGTCTCCCGCGAGTCTTCGACCACCATACGGGCGCGACGGCCCGAGCCGTGCAGCGACGATGGATTGCCGCTGCGGCTGAGTTCGGTGGTGAGTGCAGCGAGCGCGGGCGCCGAGAGAGGCGTGGTCGCCGCGTGGTCCAGATACACGGGCATCGATCAATTCTAGCGGCTTCGGCCTGACACTTCACTTTTCGCCGGGCGTGCGCCCGGTTTCCTCACTTGATCACCGTGCCCAGCGCCTCAGCGATGGTCATGGCCTGCGCAACGTCGATCACAGCGCCCCGCAGCTGCACGTTCTCCAGAGACAGCTCGCCCAACTCGCTGCCGCGCAGATCGGCATCGAGCAACCGCGCACCCGCCCACTCGACGTTTGATAACCGGCAGTTACGCAGCGACGCTTTCGTGAGGTTGGCTCCGGTGAAGTCAGCTTCGGTCAGCGTGACATCCGAGAAGTCGGCTGAGGCAAGGTCTGCGCGCACCAGCGAAACGTAGGACCAGTTGCCTCCCGCGACTTTCATGGGCACCAGGGTGGAGTTGGAAAAGCTGCTGCCAGTCACTCGGCATCCGACAAACGTGGAATCGAAGAAGCTGCAGGACTCGAATCGACAACCGTCGAACGCGCTGTCCGTGTGGGTAGAGACGTTGAACTTGACGTTGCGGAAGACGCAATTGCTGAAGGTGGATCCGTTGGTCTGCATCTCGGTGAAGTCGCAGTCGACGAAATGGGAGCCCGCGTAGTCTTCCCGGTCGAGTACTTTGCCGTACCAATCCTCGCCGCTGATCATCATTGTCCGATGCTACCGAACGGATCGACCCCCTCCACCGTTGAAGGTAGAGCAAGCATTTGGTCGGTAGCCTCAACAGCGTCTACAGTCTTGCCCTGATGCGCCACTGTGTGCTGGCCGCACCAGTGCCCGGCACCCCGGTCTCACCCGCTTCATCCCGCAGCCCGTCCATCCCGATGAAAGGCCCCTATGGCGACCCCGTCCGACCGGACCTACTATGCCGTCCTGGGAGTATCGCGGGACGCGACTGCCAAGCAGGTCAAGGATGCCTACCGCCGGGCCGCCCGCTCAACCCACCCGGACGCGGGAGGCAGCGCCGAGAAGTTTCACGATGTGGCTGTCGCCTATGAGACCCTGGCCGACCCCGAACGTCGCCGCCGCTACGACCACGGGCTCGGGGGAAACGCCGGAAACGCTGAACCAGCTGGCGCCCGCACGCCGCCCCGGTCGACGGCGCCGACTCCCGACCGTGCAACTGACGACGAGGCCTTTCAACGGCCAGCCGTCTACGAGCCACCGTTCTCCCCCCGGAACCCGCCAGTTGTCCCACTGACCCTCGCTGGCAGTCAGATCCATGGCACCGCCCGGCAACCTGGCTTCTTCGCGCGGCTTGGATCCAGCAGTGGATCCCGATACGACGGCGAGCGCCGCACCGCGGCGCTGCTGGAACACCGCTTTCTCGCTGGTTTCCCTGCGGCACGGATGGTCAACGGTCTGCGATTCGGCGACGACGCCGGCACCGAAGCGGGCCATGCGGTACTGGCTGGATACCGGTTGGCAATCATTGATTCCCTGCAGGCTCCGCCCGGCAATTACCGGTGGGACGGCAAAGCTTTGCGCCACAACGGCAGGATCGCCGGGGACGTGCGAATCATCGATTCAGTCCGGCGGGTTCAGGACCTCTTCCCCGAGTGCAACGTCCAGGCGTGGCTGGTGCTTCACGGCGGCGAGGGCA
>NZ_KI914755.1:5009-58736 GCF_000520515.1 Arthrobacter sp. H20 | reverse complement strand
GGCGGCGAGGGCAACCCGTACGAGCCGATCGTTGACTACCCGCCGTCGCTTGATAAGTCGGCCTTGACGAGCGTGCACGTGGCGAACCCCGGCACGCTCCTACGCGAACTCAGGAAATTTCTTGGCGGCGGGCCGCAACCGTACGTGGTCCAGCTACCAGTACTGGGCCGATTGCTACAGTACGCCGAGCGGTAGGATTGAACAGTGTTCCGTATCCTCTTCTACACTCCCGAGATTCCCGGCAATACCGGCAACGCCATCCGTTTGGCTGCAGTCACCGGCGCCGAACTGCACCTCGTGGAACCCCTCGGTTTCACCTTCGATGACGCGAAACTTCGTCGTGCAGGGCTCGACTACCACGATCTGGCCGTGTTGCGGGTGCATAAGGACCTTCCGAGCGCCTGGGAGGCCCTCGCTCCCACGAGGGTCTTTGCTTTCACCTCCGATGGTGAGCAGTCCTACGCGAACATCAGTTACCTAGCCTCCGACGTGCTGCTGTTCGGCCCCGAATCGGTGGGCCTTCCCGAGGAAGTCAAGCAGGACCCGCACGTCACCGCTCGGGTCAGGTTGCCCATGCTCCCCACCCGACGGTCACTCAACCTCGCCAATACGGCGTCGATTGTACTCTATGAAGCCTGGCGGCAGCACAGTTTTGACGGCGCCGGTATTTGAATTTCACTCTTAGAAGGAGCCACCATGCCACCACGCCATGCCGAGGAAGCGTTCACAACCGGCGCAGAGGACTTCGAACGCCTGGCTCCTGCGCTGTGGAACCCGATGGGAAACGCTGTCGCCGCGGCTGCTGACATCGTCTTGGGTGACCGTGTGCTGGACGTGTACTGCAGCAGCGGCGCCAGCACTATTCCCGCCGCCCAGTTCACCGGCCCGGAGGGGGCTGTTGACGCCCTCGATTCGAATCCCGCTTTGCTGGACCTGGCCCGTGTGAAGGCCGATGCCATGTCTCTGAGCAGCATCCGGTTCGACACGATCGATCCAGCCGACTGGAGGGCCGACGCTCCCTATGACGTGGTGCTGTGCTGTTATGGGCTAACCCGATTCGCCGACATGGCTGCTGGCACTGCCGGGCTGGCCGACCGGCTGCGGTCAGGAGGCAGGATTGCCCTCAGCACCTGGGATGCTGGCACCTTTACCGAGTTCCGCACCCTCCTTCAGGCGGCCTGCACGGCTGAAGGTTCCACCAACGGTTCCGCGCTGGTGGAGCGGGAACTCGCCAACATGGATCTGGTGGACTCTCAGGAGAAGGTGGGTGATTGGTTGCTGGGCAATGGGTTCAGCACCGCTGGAGTCGATACAGTGAAGATCGAGGTGCCGCTGGATGAGGAGAGCGCGTGGTCGGTAGTCCGCGGCAGTGTCTTCACTCACCTGCTGCCGGCCGATGAATCAGCTGTCGAACGGATCCGCGCCGACTTCCTGAACAGGCTGGGCCACGGATTCGTCCTGAGCGCGCGCTCGCTGGTCGCTGTCGCGGAGACTGCCGTCTAGCTGCTCCGGGAGGTCCCGCGCTGGTGCCTCCCATCCTTGCCTGACGCAGTTCCGAAGTACAAGTGACAGCAAAACCTGACCCGCTAACGCCGCTGAACCAGCTGCAGAGGCGCAGACGGCCTGTCCTCGAAACAGAACATCGGGACGGTAGGGTGGATGAGAAGTCATACGGGAGGCACCGATCAATTGATCCGGGCTGGGCTGCCGCATGAACGGATTCGCAGGCGGGGCGCTTTATGCTTGGAGCATATGGAAAAGCCACGAGTCAGCAGAATGTCCTCGGCCACTTCCTCAGCGAACGGATTCGCCGATGAACCCAAGGCCACTCCAACACTGACTGATCTACTCCTCCGGGTAGCTTCCAAGGACCAGGAAGCTTTCGCCGCGTTCTATGCTCAAACTTCGCGACGTGTCTACGGCTTGGCGCGCAGGGTCCTCATTGATCCTGAATTGAGCGAGGACACCACCCAGGAGGTTTACCTTCAGGTATGGAATATTGCCGACCGGTTTCGGCCGGACATGGGCTCACCCATGGCGTGGTTGATGACCCTGACCCACCGGCGGGCCGTCGACAAGGTTCGTTCGGAGCAGAGTTCCACTGACCGCGAGGCCCGCTATGGTGCCGCGATGCAGGACATTGAGCACGACGACGTCGTCGATACCGTCACCCAGCGGCTGGAGGCTGAAACAGTTGTCAAATGCCTTGAATCGCTGACGGAAACCCAGCAGCAATCCGTAAAGCTCGCCTACTACGGCGGGCTAACCTACCGGGAAGTTGCCGAAAAGCTTGACGTAGCAGTACCAACTATCAAATCGAGGATTCGTGATGGACTTCTTCGACTCAAATCTTGTTTGGGGGTGAACTAAGGTGCAGGACAACAGCATGTTTGACGAATCGACCGACGATCTCCAGCAGGATCTGGCCAACGGCCAGGGCCTTGAATGGGCTGAGATGTACGCCCTCAACGCGCTCGGTGAGACAGAGCGGTATGCAATCGACGACTACCTCGCGCGGACCGATGTGGCGCAGCGGGAGGCCTTCAATGAGCGAGTCCGCGCTGCCAGTGAGACGCTGGCCCTAGCGTATGCAATTGATGACGTCGAGCCGCCGGCAGCACTTTTCGATCGCATTCTTGCCCAGTTGCCGGGGGATCTGGGCACCCCGGGTAGACCCGGCACGTCGTCCCCACTGGATCACAGCGAACTCGGTGAACCCTCGTCAACCGATGAACTGGCTGGCCGGCGCAAGTCAAAACAGCGCCGGACGAGGCCGGTGGGACGCTGGCTGGCAGCTGCAGCCGCGGCGGTGGTCATCACCGTCGGTGGCGTGAGTGTGGCACAGAATCTTCAGCCAACCTCGGTAGAGCAGGAGGTCCTCCAGGCGCAGGATCTTCAGTCGGAAGTCTTCAGCATCGCTGCTGGCGGTACCGCCGAGTTGCAGCTCTCCCGCGCAGAGGACGCCGCGGTGATCACCCTCAGCGAGGTGACCGCACCCCCAGCGGGCAAGGTCTACCAGATGTGGCGGGTGCCTACCGACGGCTCCGCCCCTGTCTCAATCAGCACCATGACCGGTGACGACCTTCAGGAGTCGCTGGTCACTACTGTCGAAGGCATTGGCTCGTCCACCGGGTTCGCCATCACAGTTGAACCAGATGGCGGATCCGAGCGGCCGACCCTCCCGATAGTCGCTGAGATCCCCTTCCGGGCCTGACGCCGGATAGCTCTAGAAGCCGGAAATGGTCTGGTCTGAATTGACCGGCACCACGTGGAAGGCTTCAGCGCTGGTCCCGGGCGGCAGGCCACCCCGAGACGCGTTGTCTCTGAGCAGCTGTCGGACCATGACATCCATCCGGTCGGCGTCGGGGTGCTGGCTGGTGTGGAAGTGCAGGGCTCGCAGCTTATCCTCGACAGTGTCGGTGATGTCCACGTAGTGGTTTTCCAAGTGTGTCGGGCCAGCGTAGAGCCATAGCCACGACACTTTGTGACTCGCCAGCGAGGCCGCTTCCAATTCGGGGAAGGCATAGGGGTTCTCTGCGGCCGGGTACACGGCACGGGTGACCGTTTCGCCGCAGGCAAGATGGTCAGGGTGGCTCTTCTGAATCCGGTCCCAGTTCCGTTCGGGATGCATTGACAGCACGACGTCGGGACGGACGCGGCGGATTACCTCCACCACCCGTTTGATCAGGTCATTCGAAGGTGCAAGGAAGCCGTCCAGTTCGCCCAGATAGTGGATATCGCGAACCCCCACCTGGGCGGCTGCTGCACGTTGCTCGGTTCTGCGCAGCTGGACCATCGAGCTTCGCTGCGCGTCGTCGAACCCGCCGGCGTCGCCGTCCGTCATGATGCAGTAGTCAACCTGAACGCCTGCGCCGGTGAACTGCGCCACCGTTCCGGCAGCGCCGAAGTCGATGTCATCAGGGTGGGCGGCGAAACACAACACACGCGAGATCCGGTGGCGCGACGCGTCGAAGATGGGCTGCACGTCGGTCAGGACCTGCGCTTGATGATCTCGGCAGTGGCCTGGGGAAGCACTGTGAAGAGATCACCGACTATGCCGAAGTCGGCTATGTCGAATACCGGCGAATCGGAATCCTTATTGACCGCGATAATCACCTTTGCGGTCTGCATTCCAGCCTTCTGCTGGATGGCTCCCGAAATGCCCGCCGAGATGTAGAGCTGCGGAGAGACGGTCTTCCCCGTTTGCCCGATCTGCGCCGAATGCTCAATCCACCCGGCGTCAGTTGCCGCGCGGGACGCTCCGACAGCGCCGCCAAGAGCATCAGCGAGTTCCTCGACCGGGCTGAAATCACCGTCCACACCACGTCCACCGGCCACTATCACTCTCGCCTCGGTCAGTTCGGGGCGTCCGCTCGCCGGCTTCGCGGTCCGCCCAGTGATCCGGGCCGTATTGGCCGGTGTTACGGATTCCACTGTCACCAGCTCCGGGAGGTCTCCCTCCCCAGCGGCTGCCACGTCGACGATGTTCGCCTTCACAGTGATGAGCGGGGTGCCGGTGGTCACTTTGGCCTCCACAGCGTAGGAGCCAGCCAAGACAGACTTGGTGACGGTGAGATCCTCCCCGATTGCAACTGCATCAGTGATCACCCCTGAGGAAAGCTGGATGCCGGCGCGGGCGGCGATTTCTTTTGCCTCGAAGGTGTTGCCCAGCAGCACTGCGGCCGGCGACGACGAGCGCACAACCGCTGTGAGAAAGCCTGCCTTCCCAGCGACAAGAAACTCCTCGACGTCGGCGGCAGCCGGCCGATACACGGTGCGGACTCCGCGTGCGCCCAACTCCTGGGCGATGGCGTCCGGCAGGTCGCCGATGAAGGCGACTACGGCATCCCCGAAGGTCCCCGCAAGAGTTAGCAGTTCCCGATGGCTCTTGTGCAGGGCAGCACCGGGGTTATCAATCACTACAAGAACGGTTGCCATTGCGCTGGCTCCTTTGTGTTGTTCGAGCACGAAGTGGGTGGCTTACCTAGAGCAGTTTCTGCGCTGCAAGGAAATCCACCAGACGGATCCCTGCGTCACCATCATCGCTAATGATGGTCCCCTGGCTGCGGGGAGGCCTAGGATCGGCGCTCTGCACGGCAGTCCATGCCCCGGCCAGGCCGACTTCGCCGGGTGCCACACCCACCTCGTCGAGTGAGAGAGTTGTCAAAGGCTTCTTCTTCGCGGCCATGATTCCCTTGAAGTTAGGGTACCGCGGCTCATTGATCTGGTCAGTCACGGATACGACTGCCGGCAGCGTGGCCTCGACAGTTTCTGAGTAGACGTCGCCATCGCGACGCGCGGTCAGCGACCAGGAATTGTCTCCGCGCTCCAACTCAAGTGATGAGGCAAAGGTGACCTGGGGCAGTTCCAGACGCTCCGCAAGCTGAGCTGGAACCAGCGAGGTTTCGCCGTCGGTCGAGGCCATGCCAGTGATTACCAGATCGACAGCGCCGAGGTGGCTGACGACGGCGGCAAGCGCACGGGAGGTGCCCGCCGCATCCGATCCCGCCAGGGCATCGTCACAGAGGTGCACTCCCGCGTGAGCTCCAATCTGGAGTGCTTTCTTGACCGCGCTCACGGCGCCTGCTGGCCCCATGGTGACAGCAGTGATGCGGTGCCCGGCGGCGTCCCCGCCGTGAGCCTCGACGAGCTGCAAGGCCGCTTCGAGAGCGTACTCGTCCAGTTCGGAGAGGATGCTTTCATTTCTGTCGGTTGTGCGGTCCTCCCCGCTGATGTGCCGGTCGAACTGCGCGTCTGGCACGTGCTTCACCAGGACCACAATGTCCAGGCCTACCTGCGATGCGTCTTCCATTGCTGCCTTCCTCAGTTGGGGGGGTCTGCCCTCCCTTAGCTAACCATATCGGGCCACTGGACCGTGCGGTCCCGGATGCAGAGCAGGACGGTCTCCCGAGGAAGACCGTCCTGTTCTCTCACCGTCGCGCTGTTGGGTTACCCTTCGGCCTGCTCCACTGTGACATCGACCGACTGAGCTTCTCCATTGCGCTGGAACTCGATCGGGACTGAGCCCCCCACAGCCTGCATCCTTATCGAGGCAGTGAGATCTCGTGGATCAGTGATTGGCATCCCAGCCACGCTGGTAATGATGTCACCGGTCTGGAGCCCAGCGGCAGCGGCAGGGGAACCATCGACTACTTCAGCCACCTCAGCACCAACTGAGAAGGATGTCTCCCCAGCACTGTTCTGGGACGCGGCCGGCGAAACTGATACCCCCAGGAAGCCGTGCGAGGCACTCCCGTTGTCGATGATCTCCCGGGCCACCCGCTCCGCGTAGTTGATGGGGATGGAAAAGCCAACGCCGATGTTTCCGGTGCTTTCCGCGGATCCTGCTGAGGCGATCGCGACGTTTACGCCGATGACGCTGCCCTGGGCATCGACCAGCGCTCCACCGGAGTTGCCCTGGTTGATCGCGGCGTCGGTCTGGATCACGTTCAGGTAGATCGATCCCTGTGACTGGTTCTGGGGTGTTTCTGCACCTTCCGGAGGCAGGAAATTGAACCCGTCGCCCTCCTCCTCAGGGGGAGCATCGGAGAGCTCCTCGGGCACCGCCGAGGAGGCAACGCTGATCGTCCGATTCAGCGTGGAGATAATACCGTCTGTTACCGTGCCGCTGAGGCCCAGTGGAGCGCCGATGGCAATGGCTGCGTCGCCAACATTCAGCGCATCTGAATCTGCCAGGGTGGCCGGCTGCAAATCGGGTGCGTCAACCTTGATCACCGCCAGGTCGGACAGCGGGTCGGTGCCGACAATCTCGGCTGGGAACACTCGGCCGTCGCTGGTACGGATCTCTACTGCCGCGTCGCTGACCTGACCGCCGAGCGTGACAACGTGGGTATTGGTGAGGATGTGACCTTCGTCATCGAGGACGATTCCGGAACCGGAGCCGCCCGCGCCAGCACCGCTCACAGCGATAGTGACAACGCTGGGGGAGGCTTTCAACGCAGCACCAGTGACTTCGTTGACGCTTTCAGTGTCATTGACAACTACCGACTGTGACTGCCCGGTCGTTGAGGCCGGGATTGACCCCTGGCCGCCCACCAGCTGATCCACTCCAGCTACCACTCCGCCGCCCAGCAGGCCGGCCACTAACATTCCGCTGACGAACGTTGCGGTGCCTACTCGCTTCTTATCCCGCTTCGGCGAGCCCGCGGCCGGGGGTAATGACGATCCGTAAAATACGCTACTGGAGTGGGATCCGTCGTCGTCGGCCACGCCAGAGGACTGTCCTGGAGGGGACTGGCCCGCACCGGCACTGGGCACGTGGGGCTGCATCGGATGAGGCTGGGTGGACGGCTGCTGCTCGTCGGAGTGCGGCTGCCCCTCGAGAGGGCGCTGGTCATCGGGCGGGCCTGAGCGCCCATCCTCTGGACGAGAAGAGTCCTGCCATGCATGGGTTGGCGGCGTCTGTGGACGGGGTGGGATGTTCCGCTCGAACCCGTGCGTGTTGTCTTCAGTCATCGGAAAGCCTTTCGTCTCGATGCATCGAACTATGCCAAACCATTCTGGGCCTTTGACTGATGTTCGCTGGGTGAATGCTGTGAGCCAACCGAACGTCGGTGTGCCCTGCCGTCATTCTTCCCGGGTTGACCGTCTCCCGCAAAGAATAGACACCCGCCGCGCCCCCATTTCGCTAGGGGCAGATCCGCCACAGGTGGACTGCCCCTGTGGCGCGCCCTAGACTCAAAATGAGCGCATTAGAGCGTTGGCTGCACCTGCCGCCGACCCCTAGTCCTCGCCCACTGAGTATTCGGTGACACATCTGAAGGGTATTGAATGCGATCGAGCACCAAGCGCCTCGCGGCATCAGTTGGCGTCAGTGCCATGCTGATGCTGCCCCTCGCCACGCTTCCCGGAGCGTCAGCGGCACCCCCTGTCGACTTTGGTGCTGAGGAAATCATCGATGATGCGGGCGTGCTGGACCCGTCCGGGCTTGCCGAACTCGAGGATTCAATTGCCCAGCTGCGGGACGACGAGGGCTACCGCCTGCGCGTGGTCTACGTAGACACCTTTACTGACCCGGAAGATGCTGAGGCATGGGCGTTGGAAACCGCCGAGGTCAGCGGGTTGGGCGAGGCGGATGTGCTGCTGGCGGTGGCAGTCGAGAGCCGTCAAGGGCAGTTCATTGCAAGCGACCAAAGCCCGCTGCGCGCAGAGGTTTCTCAGATCTATAATTCCGACATCATTCCTGAGTTGAGTAACGCTGACTGGGCTGGCGCGGGAGTCGCGGCCGCTGGAGCTGTTACCGAGGTGCTTTCCGGCAATTCAGGTGGGTCAGGTGGCGATGGTGACAACGAATCAAGCACCGGGGGCAGCGGTCTTGGCGCCGTTATCCTCGTCGGTGCCCTGGTGGCACTGGCCGGCATCGGAGGCTTCTTCTTCTTACGCTCCAGGAGCCAGAAGTCGCTCGCCAGCGGACCATCCGAGACCAAAGACTTCGGCCCGGGCCGGGGCCAGGACGGCGAGGTACTCGATCCACTGGCATCACTGAGCGTCGAGGAGCTCAGGAAAAAGGCTGGCAGTCTCCTGATTGCAGCTGATGATGCAATCAAGTCGAGCGAACAGGAAGTTGGTTTCGCCCAGGCGCAGTACGGCGATGCAGCAGTGCAGCCGTTCGTCGACGACATCGCTGCTGCGAAACGGCACATGAGCGAATCTTTCAAGTTGCAGCAGCAACTCGATGACCACATCCCCGATACTGAAGAGCAGCAGCGCACCTGGCTCGGCGACATCATTCGTCGGTGTGAGTCGGTCAACGGTTCACTCCAGGAACACAAGGCTGACTTTGATGCCCTGCGCGAGCTCGAACGCAATGCACCCGCGGCGCTGGCAGCTGCCCAGCTCTCGGCCGACAGCGTGAAGACCCGCGTCAGCGAGGCTGAACAGACCTTGCGGCAGCTGCAGCAGAAGTATGCCGATTCGGCGACCTCGCAGGTGCAGGACAACGTGGAGCAGGCTAATGAGCGGCTGCAGTTCGTCGACAGTGCAGCCGAGTCTGCCCAGCAGCACCTCAGCGGTGGAGATACCGGGTCGGCGGTAATCGCCGTCCGCGCCGCGGAGGAGAGCGTCCACCAGACCACTGTGCTGCTGGAAGCGATCAGCAAGCGGGCCACTGAGCTCGATGCAGCACAGGTGGAGCTGGACCGTTCAGTCTCCGACACCGCTCAGGATTTGGCTCAGGCCAAGGCAATGCTGGCCACCGGGCAGCACCAGGACCTTGCCGGTCCCGTAGCCTCAGCGGAAGCCGCGCTCACTACCGTCAGGACCGAATCCTCCGGTGGACGGGTTGACCCGGTATCTCTGCTGCAACGAACTGAAGCGGCTCATGCCCAGCTTGATACGGCCCTTGGCGGCGTCAAGAACCAGGCCGAGCAGACGCAGCGGGCGCGCGAAGCCCTGCAGCACGCCATTATGGCCGCCCAATCAAGGATTTCCGGCACCTCTGACTACATTCGTGCCCGCCGTGGCGGCGTGGGCAGCGAGGCACGCACCAGGCTGGCCGAAGCGGAGCGGAATCTCGACTATGCAGTCCAGATCCAGTCCGACGACCCCGTCGCAGCGTTGTCCCACGCACAGCAGGCCACGGCCCTGGCTGAGCAGGCAGCCCAGATCGCACAGCAGGACGTCGACGGCTTCGGCGGCGGCATGGGCGGTTTTGGCGGCGGCGGCGGCGATTTCTAGCCCCTGCCCCTCCTCTATATTCCTCACCCTCACGGGTGATTAGGTACTCACAACATAGGCGAATCGAAAGGCAACCCCATGGTAAAGCAGTCAATTTTCGGACGGATTACTCAGCTGGCCAAGGCCAACATCAACTCCCTGCTGGACCAGGCAGAGGACCCGCAGAAGATGTTGGACCAGATGGTCCGCGACTACACAAACAGCATCGCCGAGGCCGAAAGCGCCGTCGCCCAGACCATCGGGAATCTGCGGATGCTGCAGGAGGACCACAAGGAAGACCTCGACAGCGCCCGCAACTGGGGCAATAAAGCCCTCGCCGCTTCGAAGAAGGCTGACGAGTACCGCAATTCCGGAGATACAGTCGACGCCGAGAAGTTCGACAACCTGGCGAAGGTGGCAATCCAGCGCCAGATGACCTCCGAGAACGAGGCCCGCGGCGTCGAGCCCACCATCGGCTCGCAAGAGGAGATCGTCGAGAAACTAAAGACCGGTCTGAATCAGATGAAGGGCAAGCTGAACGAGCTCACCAGCAAGCGTGACGAGCTAATCGCCCGGTCCCGCACGGCGCAGGCCCAGCAGCAGGTCCACGATGCGGTGAAGAGCATCGACTTCATGGATCCCACCAGCGAGGTGGGCCGGTTCGAGGAAAAGATCCGGCGCGAGGAAGCTCGAGTCCTCGGCCAGGCCGAACTTGCGAACTCCAGCCTCGATTCGCAGTTCGAAAGCCTTGAGGACCTTGGCGAGCAGACTGAAGTCGAAGCCCGCCTTGCCGCACTGAAATCCGGTGGTTCCGGCGGACGTGCGCCATCGGCCATCGGCCAGGGAAGCGACACCGACGAGTATCGCCCAGGCCAGTAACACCTGGATCAGTAGGCCAGGAAGCCGGCGTCACGCCCATGTGGCGCCGGCTTCCTGCTCCCAGGGCGAGATCGCCGTCGTCAGTGCCACCAGCGCCGCCGCACCTACCCAGCGTTTGTTGGGCGCTGCAGGTAGATTTGTCTCCATGGCACCAACACTCGTATGGCTTCGCGATGACCTCCGGCTCGGCGACAACCCGGCACTGACTGCGGCGCTCCAGTGCGACAACGACGATCTCATCATCTGCTTTGTGTTCGACGAGAAAAGTCCTGGCATTCGCCCCCTCGGTGGTGCAACCCGCTGGTGGCTCCACCATTCGCTGGCCAGCCTGTCCCGCGCCGTCACAGCCCTTGGCAGTCAGCTGGTGCTGCGTTCAGGCCAGGCCGGTGAAGTCATCCGGGGGCTCGTGGCTGAAACTGGCGCGGATCGTGTCCTGTGGAACCGTCGGTACGCCCATCCCGAACGAACCATTGATGCTGAACTAAAATCCTGGTGCGCTGATAACGGAGTCGAGGCAACCAGCTACCAGGCCAACCTCCTTTTTGAGCCCTGGCAAGTCAGTACTGGCGCCGGTGGCCCGTACAAAGTCTTCACGCCGTTCTGGAGGGCCTGCATGGGCCAGCCGGAGCCACGGGCCCCACTGCCCGCCCCTGAACGCTTGGCCGGCCCAACGCTGCCGTCGGAAGAGCTTTCCTCCTGGGACCTCCTGCCGACCACCCCGGACTGGGCCGCTGGGTTGCAGGAGCAATGGACCCCCGGCGAGGAAGGCGCCTGGGGACGCGTCAACGCGTTTCTCGACGGATCGGTTGAGGGATACGCGGCGAACCGTGATCTGCCCGGCGTGGAGGGCACCAGCCGCCTCTCGCCCCACCTTCGGTTCGGGGAGATCAGTCCCTTTCAAATCTGGCATGAGTCGCAGGCCGCCACCAACGGGGCGGTTGCCAGCGACATCAAGGTGTTTGGCTCAGAGGTCGGATGGCGAGAATTTTGCTGGCAGCTTCTTTACCACAACACCGATTTGGCCACCCAAAACTATCGGCGGGAGTTTGACGGCTTCGCCTGGCAGACCCCGACGCCCGGCGAGCTCGGTGCCTGGCAGCGCGGCCAGACCGGCTATCCGTTGATCGATGCGGGGATGCGCCAGCTGTGGGACACCGGATGGATGCACAATCGGGTCCGGATGGCGACCGCTTCTTTCCTCATCAAGAACCTCATGGTGGACTGGCGCGTCGGGGAGCAATGGTTCTGGGACACACTGGTGGATGCCGACTCTGCAAGCAATCCCGCGAACTGGCAGTGGGTGGCCGGATCGGGTGCCGATGCCTCGCCGTACTTCCGGATCTTCAACCCCGTGACCCAGAGCAAGAAATTCGACAGCGGTGGGATATACCTCAAGCGCTTTGTCCCGGAGCTCAGGGAGGCCGCCAACGTCCACGAACCGTGGAAAGCAGCACAGCCGCCCAAGGACTATCCCGCCCCAGTGGTCGACCTCGCCGCGACCCGCGAGCGTGCCCTGTCCGCTTACCAGGACCTCCGCGCCGACTAGGGAAGCTACCGGGGATTCGGCCAGCTCCGCCGTCGGGCGGTAGAAATGCGGCGTTGGTCGCCGCCCTCCCGGCGCTAACCGGCACATAAAAAGATCCTGATCAGTGGGTGACACTGATCAGGATCTTTTTCTCGTTGCGGGGACAGGATTTGAACCTGTGACCTCTGGGTTATGAGCCCAGCGAGCTACCGAACTGCTCCACCCCGCGGCGTAAACTCAACATTACGGCCCCGGGATGGATAGTGCAAATCGGCGGGAGTAGGGCGGCTTTCAGCTGCCCTACTCCCCTGCTGGCGCGGCCCCTGACTGCCGTTCCTCGGCGTCGAGAGCCCGTGCCAGCGCGTCACTCAGACGATCCTGAGCTTCGCCATAGGCTGCGAAGTCACCATCCGCGAGCGCCTCCTGGCCATCCTGGATGGCCGTATTGGCGTCCTCTAGCGCTGCCCGTAGGTCAGCGGCCGGATCATCGGTTCCACCGGTTGCTGGCTCGGTGGGAGCCTCAGTAGGCTCTCCCTCAGGAACCTCACCAGGATCGCTCTCAACAAGGGGAGCATCGGGATCGTCGGGTGTCTCGCCGACGTTCTCACTGTCACCCGTCACCGCTCCTGAATCGCCGCCGAAGACCTGGTCAAGAGCCTCGTCTAGCGTTGGCGCGAAGCCAACCTCTTCCCCGAAGCTCACCAGCACGCGCCTGAGAACCGGGAAGGAGGAATCACCCGAGGACTGGACGTACACGGGCTGCACATAGGCCACGCCGCCACCGATAGGCAGGGTCAGCAGGTTACCGCTGATCACCTCGGAGGCGCCCTGGCGCAACAGGTTCAGCTCCTGCGACACCTCGGTGTCCGAGTTGAACAGGTTGGCTGCCTGGCCCGGTCCGACGGCTGAGTCCTGACCTGACGAGTCAAGGAGCCGCAACGTTCCGTAGGTGTCGGCCTTTACCCCGTCCTCGTCTGTACCGGCGTCCCCGTCGGCGGCCAGGAAGCCGTAGAGAATGTTCCGTGCCTCCTGCCCCTCGGGAACGAATGGAATGAACGGGGTGGTCAGTGAGAAGCTGGCGCCCTCCTGTTCAGGCATCTGCAGCGACAGGTAGAACGGCGGCTGCGGCACATCGACGTCATCTGCCTCAAGCGTCGGATCATCCGGGACGCTCCACGCCTCATTGTTGCTGTAGAACGGCTCGGTCTCGGTAACGTGGTACCGGGCGAGCAACTCCCGCTGCACCTTGAAGAGGTCCTCCGGGTAACGCACGTGGGCCATCAGATCGGCAGACATCTCACTATATGGCTGCAGCGAACTCGGGTAGACATTCTGCCATGCCCTGAGAATCGGGTCTTCCTCATCCCAGGCGTACAGATCCACCGAGCCGTCGTAGGCATCAACAGTGGCCTTGACGGCGTTGCGGATGTAGTTGACCTGCTCCGCAGGAAGCGGAGTGGCAAGACCCTCAGCGGTCAGCGAATCCTGGGTCGCTGACTGAAGCTCCTGCTGCGTTGAGTACGGGTAATCAGCTGTGGTTGTGTAGCCATCAATGATCCATTTGACCCGGCCGTCGACAATTGCAGGGTAACTGTTGCCGTCAAGGGTCAGGTAGGGGGCTACCTTCTCAACCCTCTCCACTGGGTCGCGGTCATAGAAGATCTGGGATTCGCTATTGACCTGGTCCGACAACAGCAGGTCGGTCGACTGGAATTTCAGTGCATAGACCAACCGGTTGAAGATGTTGCCCACATCGGGGCCGCCACTGCCCTGGAAGGTACTGCGCGACTGCTGATCGGACTCTTCGCTCTGCGGCCGGTCAATCTCAATGGGGTTCGCTCCCTCGGGAGCTCCGACCACCGAGTAGAGCGGGGAGGTTTCACCGAAGTAAATCCGCGGCTCATAGTTGCTCTCGTCACCCAGGACTCCGGTTGATGGAATTCCTGACTGGATGAACGACGGACGACCATCCGGTTCAGTGGTCGAGCCGGCGGCGGCAACGATTCCATAGCCGTGCGTGTACAGGACGTGCTGGTTGATCCAGCCATCCGGCACACCAGCAGTGTTCAGCTCCCGAACTGCGATCACAGTATCTTCGATTTCACCGTCGATCTCATACCGGCCCACGTCGAGGGTCTCGGGGAACTGGTAGTACTGGCGGAACTGCTGAAGCTGGCTGAACGCGTCGCTCACCAGGTTCGGGTCAAGCAACCTGATGTTTGCTGTGGTCTCGCCGTCATCGTTCAGGGCTCCGGTCTCTGGAATCTCAACCGGACTATAGGGATTTACCTCCACCTCATCCAACCCGTAGGCTGCCCGGGTCTGATCGATATTGCGTTCGATGAACGGCTCTTCGCGGCTGAACTCGGACGGCACCACCTGGAAGCGCTGGATAACCCAGGGGTACACTCCGCCGGCGAGGATCGCCGTAATGATCAGCATCGCGGTGCCGATGATCGGCAGGCGCCAGCGGCCGATAACCGCTGAGACGATGAACAGGACAGCGACGATGATCGCTGCGGCAGCAAGAATCGCCTTGGTGGGGATCACCGCGTTGACGTCGGTGTACAGCGCGCCATCCCACCGTCCGCCGGTTCCCGTGAGGGTCGCGTACCGGTCCAGCCAGTAGTTCACACCCTGCAGCAGCAGGAACAGTGCTGCGAGGACCGCGATGTGGATTCGGGCGGCCTTACTCGTGAAAAGTCCCTTCTCCTCAAGGCGGATACCCCCGTAGAGGTAGTGGGTGAGGACGCCAGCAATTGCGCTGATGATGACCACGCTGATCAGGAAGCCGATAAGGAAGGTCAGGAACGGCAGGGTAAACACGTAGAAGGCAATGTCCAGGCCAAACTCGGGGTCCTGCTCGCCGAAGGGTTCCTGGTTAAAGAACAACAGCACCGGCTGCCACTGGGACGCGGCAGCGGTTCCAGCGAATGCTGCCAACACAACTGGGATACCGAGCATCAGCAGCCGGCGGATCGGCTCAAGCTGGGTCTGGTACCGATTCAGGTTGTCCTGGACCGCACTGTCCGGTGCGTAGATCGGACGGGACCGATAGGCGACCCGGAGGCTGAAATAGACGCTGATCCCCATGATGAGGAATGCAGCAGCGAACAAACCGATTCGGGAGAGATTTTCGGTGACGAAGACCTCAACGAAACCAAGCTGGTTATACCAAAGCACGTCCGCGTAGATCTGCGATATGTAGACGAGGGCGATGACGAGGACTGCCAGCACCACCAACGTCGGAATGAGCGGGCTGCGTCTTTTGGCGCTGCTGGAATTGGTTTGGCTCGGCCTGCTGCCGAACGGCCGGTCTGGTCCGGAAGTCACATTTACCTCATCGTTGGATCCGTTGGATCACGGAAACCGAGGTCAACACCCCCCACATCGGCGGCACGACAGCAGTTCCATGCATTTCCATTCTGCCCTGAATACGTGCGAGCATCCCAATTTCGTTCCGGTCGGAGCCTCCAGCGGCAAGATCGACATCAAACCGTGTCCTAATTCAGCACCCAATGGGGTCAGGCGCCGTTCTCTTTCTCGGGTCAGTCCGCTTCGCACGTCGGTAGGGCAGTGCCGTCGTCGCCCGCGCCGAGCGTAGTGACAGCGTCCACGGCGTCGTCGAGGGTTCCCACCCGGACGACCTGCAGCCCGTCCGGCACGTGCCCTACCACCTCGCCACAGTTGGCGGCCGGAGCCAGGAATACCTCGGCTCCCGCTTCCCTTGCTCCCGCAAGTTTTTGGCGGATCCCGCCGATCGGTCCCACCTGGCCGGCCGAATCAATGGTGCCGGTTCCGGCGAAGTGCTTGCCCCCGGTCAGCTCGCCCTCAGTGAGCAGGTCAATAATTCCCAGGGCGAACATTGACCCAGCCGAGGGGCCGCCCACGTTGTCCAGGGCGATTGTGATGTCGAAGGGAAAGGTGAAGTTGGCAACCAGCCCGACGCCGAGCTGGAAGTCCCCACTCGGCGAAGCCTTGGGGGTCACCTCTTCGCTGACCTCCCCGCCGTCGCGCACCAACCCGATATCCACCGCCTCGCCGTTCGCGGCGTTAAGAGAATCCCTGAGGACACCAATGTTGGTGACTTCAGTTCCATCCACCGAGGCAATGATGTCGCCCTCTTCCAAAATTCCGGTGGCCGCCGCGTCCTCGACCAGCCCGGCAACTGAGAGCTCCTCCTGGAACTCGATGTCCAGGTGTGCGAGCGCCGCAGCGATCGCCGATTCCTGCGAGGAGGTCATTGCAACTGCATTCTGCTCCTGGATATCTTCCTGGGTGACATCCGGCGGATACCTCAGCTCGCGTGGCACAACTGATTCGGTGGGATTCACCCAGGCCCTGAACACCTCGAGAATCCCCAGCTGAGTACCCGGCCCACCGGTCACGTACACGGTGGTGAGGTCCAGGTCACCGGAAGCGGGAAAGGTCTGTCTCCCCTGCACTTCAATGAGGGGTTGGGAATCGATTTCCCCAATCGTATTGAAGGTCGGCCCGGGCGATTCCACCACGTAGGGGGCAGGCAGCAAGACCGCAGCGGCACCCAGCAGCAGCGCAAGGAACCCGGACATCACCATCACGATGAAGCGGGGATCCCGCTTCGACTTGGTGGGCGGCGCCGGAAGGTCGAAGTGGGTGGGCTGGGTCAACAGGAAACCTTCTCTTAGTCAGACACTTCGCAGGTGTGCAGCGGAGCGTAACGAAACTATGTCTCCGGCCAACTACGCACCGGCGAGCTTCTTTAGCGTACTTCCTGAGCCAACCGGCAGCATCCAAGCGCAGGGCGCCAATCACTTTGCCCTCAGCGAACGGTCCAGCGCGTCCGGGACAACCCAACGGGACGGCGGGTAACGTTGAAGATCCAATCAGTTGTTCACCGGCTGTCGGCGGAGCGCACAGCCGGCTCTCAACAGCAGCCAATCCAAGCAGCCAATCCCAGGACCGGTGGTAGCAGTGACCTCCAACCCGTCAGATCCGTCCAACGACGACGGCGACACCCCCAAGGATCCCCTTTCCGAGATGCTGGCCCGCCTGATGGGCGGTGATGCCCAGGGTATGGATCCCCAGGAGCTGGCCAAGGCTGCTGGCTTGCCGTCCGATCCGCAGGCGATGGCGATGATGATGCAGCAGGTCCAGGCCATGTTCGCTGCCCAAAGCGACGGGCCGGTGAACTGGCAGCTCGCCCATGAGCACGCGCGGCGGGTCGCGGCGACCGACGGTGACCCCTCGGTCACCCCGCAACAGCGACGTGATGTCGATGAGGCCCTGAGGCTCGCCGAGATGTGGCTCGACCCGGTCACGGATTTTCCTTCCACCAATACTCTCGGACATGCCTGGTCCCGCGCCGAATGGGTTGAGGCAACCATTGACACCTGGAAGCGCCTGACCGAGCCTGTCGCTGTCAGCATAGCCAAAGCACTGTCCGACGCCATCTCCGATCAGCTGCCCGAGGAGATGAAGTCGATGATGGGCGGTGCCTCATCAATGCTGCAGAATCTCGGCGGCGCGATGTTCGGCATGCAGCTGGGTCAGGCGGTCGGCGCCCTGTCCAGGGACGTAGTCAGTTCCACCGACATTGGGGTCCCCCTTGCCGAGGGCCAGATGGCTCTGCTGCCAGCGAATGTTGGTGCCTTTGGCGAGGGCCTTGACATCCCCGAGCCGGAAGTAAGGCTATTTCTCGCTGTGCGGGAGGCGGCCCACACCCGGCTGTTCACCCAGGTGCCCTGGCTCTCCGGTCACCTGCTCGGTGCTGTTGAAAGCTACGCCCGGGGTATTCACATCGACATGTCCAAGATCGAGGAAGTAGCACGTGAAATAGATCCTTCCAACCCCGAGTCGATGCAGGCGGCCCTGTCCGAAGGGGTTTTCATGCCTGGGCGAACGCCCCAGCAGGACGCGGCACTGATCCGCCTGGAGACTGCCCTGGCCCTCGTCGAGGGATGGGTCGACGAACTGACCGCCGCTGCCACAGCGAACCTGCCCTCGTCCGCTGCGCTGAGGGAAATGGTCCGCCGCAGGCGCGCGACTGGCGGTCCGGCCGAGCACGCGTTCGCCTCACTCGTCGGGCTGGAGCTGCGGCCACGACGGCTGCGCGACGCCGCCGTGCTGTGGGCCCAGCTGACAACCGAACGGGGCATCGAGGGCCGCGACGCCGTCTGGGAGCATCCCGATTTGCTGCCGACCGCCGAGGACCTCGACGATCCTCAGGGCTTCAGCCAGCGTCGCCAGCTTGCCGAGTCATCGGATTCCGAGGTGGACGCGGCGCTCCAGCGTTTGCTTGACGGCGGATTCGACGAGACCCCGGAATCGGACGAACCAACCGACGCTCCCTCGACTGGAGACGGCTTACACGACGCCGTTGGTGATAGTGACGCCGAGGATAACAGCGACGGTAGCAGTGACAACGACGACGACTCCGGAAGCGGTAAACCCAATGTCTGATCAGGCCACCCCCCAGCCCACCACCCAGCTTGGCCGGACCGGCGTCGAGGTCAGCCGCCTCTGCCTCGGCACGATGATGTTCGGAGACTGGGGCAATAAGGATCACGATGATTCAATCAGGGTGATCCGTCGTGCGATCGATTCAGGGATCAACTTCATCGACAGCGCCGACATCTATGCCTACGGCGAGTCGGAAGAGATTCTCGGCAAGGCGATCGCTCAGCACGGCAACCGCGACGACCTGGTCATCGCGACCAAGTTCTTCAATGGCATGAAGCAGCAGCCAAACTACCGGGGTGGCTCCCGCCACTGGATCATGAGGGCGGTCGAGGACTCGTTGCGGCGCCTTGGCACTGACTACATCGACCTGTACCAAATGCACCGCCCGGATGAGCACACCGATATTGAGGAGACTCTCGGTGCCCTTGACGATCTGGTTCGCCAGGGCAAGGTGCGGTACATCGGATCGTCGACCTTTCAGCCCTCCCAGGTGGTTGAGGCCCAGTGGGCGGCACGCCAGAACCAGACCACGCGTTTCGTAACCGAGCAGCCCCCATACTCCCTGCTCGCCCGCGGGATTGAGGCGGACCTGCTGCCAACAACTCACCGGCATTCAATGGGCACCCTCGTCTGGAGTCCGCTGGCGGGCGGGTGGCTGAGCGGTAAATACCGGAAGGGTCAGGACCTCCCGTCCACACGTCGCGGCTCGGACAAGGACGCGTTTGACCTGACCAATCCGGTGACTGCCGCGAAGCTTGAGGCTGCTGACTCCCTGGGGGCGCTGGCTGACGACCTTGGTGTTCAGCTGGTTCATCTGGCGTTGGCGTTTGTTCTCCGCCATCCGGGTGTCACCAGTGCAATTGTTGGTCCACGCACCATGGAACAGCTTGATTCGTTGCTGGACGCCTCATCACTGGAACTCGATGATGCGACCCTCGACAGGATCGACGAGATTGTCCCCCCGGGCACCAATATCGACCCTCAGGACGCCGGTTTCAGCAACTACTGGCTCAGCACAGAGCGGCGTCGCCGCTAGTTCAGTGGCCAGCCAATCCGTGGTTCGAGGCAAAGGACACCCCCTCAAGGAACGCCTTGGCTGCTTCCGTCCTCGGATACGCCTCGAGTAGGCGCCAGAACACGCGGTTGTGGGAGGGCTCAATGAGGTGCGCCATCTCGTGCAGGATGACGTAGTCCACCACCCAGGCGGGCATCCCCTGCAGCTTGTGAGAGAGGCGGATGGTCTTGCGGGCCGGTGTGGCCGATGCCCACCGGGAATTTTGGTTCGTCACCCACCCGATGCTGACCGGTTGCCCAAGCCCGGCCAGGTAGGCTTCCGACAGCGCTCCGGCGCGCTGCAGGAGCTCCTCCCCCCGGTCCGCCAGCCCTGCGCCGTCCCGGGCCGGGGCGAGAGCCTGCTGCTTGGACATGAGCTTGGTCACCATCCGCTGCACCCAGTCTTTTTCCTGAGCCGCGGTGAAGTGGGCGGGGATGGAAACGATAACGACGCCGTCGCGCAGGTCAGCACTGACGGTCCGCCTGCGCTTCGCGGAACGTCTGACTTCAACTGGCAGATCGTCGGCGGTCATTCCCACCTACTCGCTGTCCGCAATGATCGACAGGACGGACTCGCCATACTTTTCCAGCTTCGACGGCCCAATACCGGCCAGTTCGCCCAGTGTCCCAATGGTTGTCGGCCGCGCCTCAGCAATTGCGACGAGGGTGGCATCGGTGAAGACCACGAACGCTGGCACGTCGTTCTCGCGGGCCTGCTCCAGACGCCACGCCCGGAGCGCCTCAAAGGTGGCCTCCTGGTACGACGCCGGGCAGTCGCCGCATCGACCGATCTTCCGTTCGGACCCTGACCCCAGGACCTTCCCACACACCCGGCAGGTCGACGGAGCCGACATCTTTCGCGAGTGCCTGACCTTCGGCGTCCTGAAGGCCCGCTCGCCGTCGGCGGCCGGTCGCAGGCCGTCAAGGAACCGGGTGGGCTTGCGGCTGGCCCTGCCCCCGGGGGTCCGGGCCGTAGACCATGACAGGGCCAGGTGTTCCCGCGCCCTGGTGATGCCGACATAAAGAAGTCTGCGTTCTTCATCGACTGCTTCAGGAGTGTCGGCGAAGGAAATGGGCATCAGTCCCTCGCTGAGCCCCACCAGGAACACCGCGTCCCACTCCAGGCCCTTGGCCGCGTGCAATGATGCGAGGGTGACCCCCTGCACTGTCGGCGCATGCTGGGCCACTGCCCGCTCCTCCAGCTCTGCCACGAAGTCCTGCAGGGTGAACCCGTCGGCTGCCCGGGAGGTGCTCAGCTCATCCGCCAGGGCAACCAGCGCGGCGAGTGACTCCCACTTCTCCCGCACCGCGCCCGAGCTTCCGGGCGCCACCGGCGTGTAGCCCAGGCTGGCCAGGATATCCCGGACCAGCTGGGGGACATCGTCAGTGCTGGCAGACCGGGCTCCGGCACGCAACTGCAGTAGCGCGTCCCTGACCTCTCGACGGTTAAAGAACCGTTCGCCTCCGCGAAGCTGGTACCCAATTCCGGCGCTGGCGAGTGCCTGTTCGTAGGCCGCCGACTGACCGTTGGTGCGGTAAAGGATGGCGATCTCGCTGGCAGGTACACCGCTATCCATCAGCGCTGAAATTCGCCTGGCCGCCTCAGCAGCTTCGGCTTCATCGTCACTGCACTCGGTGAAGGAGGGGTCTGGCCCCGCCGGGCGCTGAGCGATTAGTTCCAGCGGGGTTGACCAGCTCGTGGATCCTGGATGGCGGCCGGTCTCAGCCGTCCGGGCGGCGAGCAGGTTGTTGGCCAGCCGCACCACCTGCGGCGTCGACCGGTAGTCCCGCACCAGGCGGACTACCTGCGCGCCCTCATACCGTCCGGTGAAGTCGAGCAGGTGTCGAGAGGTGGCACCAGTGAAGGAGTAGATGGTCTGGCTTGCGTCGCCGACGACACATAGTTCACGCCGATCCCCCAGCCACAGGTCCAGGAGCCGCTGCTGCAATGGGGAAACATCCTGATACTCGTCCACGACAAAATGACGGTATTGGGCGCGCACTGTGGCCGCGACCTTCTCGTCCTCCTGCAGGATCCCCACAGTGATGAGCAGCACGTCCTCGAAGTCGATAACGTTGCGGTCCAGCTTCAGGTCTTCATAGCCTGCAAAGATACGCGCCACTGTGGTGAGGTCCATACCAGCTGGCTCCACCCGGCCAGCGGCCGCAGCTGTATACCGCTCCGGGGTGAGCATGGATACTTTGGCCCATTCGATCTCGGCAGCTATGTCCCTGATCGCTGCCCGGTCAGTCGACAGACGCAACCGTCTGGAGGCTTCGGCAATGAGCTGGGCCTTGTGGTCCACTAGAGCTGGTAACGGGCCACCAACTGCCTGCGGCCAGAAGTACTGGAGTTGCCGGAGAGCGGCTGCGTGAAACGTTCGCGCCTGGACACCCTGGGCGGATAGATCGCGAAGCCTGGTCCGCATCTCGGCGGCGGCTCGGGCGGTGAAGGTCACGGCCAGGACTTGCTGTGGCTTATAGATGCCGGTGTGGACGCCGTAGGCGATCCGATGCGTGATCGCCCGGGTTTTGCCGGTACCGGCTCCGGCGAGCACACACAGTGGCCCGGACAGGGTGGTGGCTACAGTCCGTTGTTCATCGTCGAGGCCAGCCAGGATCCTCTCTTCGAGAGTTGTTTCCATGCCTACGGCCGGCCCTCCGCGGGTACCAGGTCCAGCGGACCGCCGAACCAGTGCTCGATCAATGCCCGTGAAACTGAAGCACCAGTGGGAAGGGTAATCTCGCCCGTACTCACCGCTGCCGCCAGCTCGTCGCGCGTAAACCACCTAACGTCGGCTATCTCCACGCCGTCGGGAACCTGATTGGTGTTCACCGCTGTAGCGATGAATCCAAGCATCAACGACGCAGGAAAGGGCCAGGGCTGCGAGCCGAGGTACTGCGGCGAGTGCACCTCGATGCCTGACTCCTCGGCGACCTCGCGGATCACCGCTGCCTCAAGCGATTCACCGGGTTCAACAAATCCGGCCAGAGTGGAGAACCTGCCCGTGGGCCATGCGGCGGCTGAGCCAAGGAGGAGCCGATCCGCGTTATCCACCACCGCAACGATGATGGCTGGGTCAGTCCGAGGATAGTGGGTTGATCCGTCACCCGGGCAGCGCCGTACCCAACCTCCCTCGACCACCTCTGTCAGGGCACCACACAGCGGACAGTGGGTGTGCTTCCCATGCCAGTTTGCGATCGCTGCAGCCTGGACGAAGATTCCCGCGTCTCTGCCGGAGAGGCTAAGTGCAGCGTCCCGGAGACCGACCCAGGCGTCCTCGTCAAGAATTCCCGGGTCCACCGAGTCCAGGACCGCTAGCAAGAGGTGAGTTCCGGCCGGTATCCCGCCATGATCGGGATCATCAGCGAGCGTCCGCCCCAGGTAGACCGTTAGGACAGGACGTTTGACAGTTGCCGAATCCGCGAGCAACAGCGAACCATTCACCACGGGCGACAGTCCGCGGGCGATGAACATCACACGGGCGTTGTGCGCGCCCCACAACTCATCGATGAGCGACGGGGTGGACCGCAGGTCGCCTCCCCGGTCCAGCGACACCCGCGCCAGTGGCAGCGATCCGAAGGACTGAAGGGTGGGCATCCGGAGGGTTTCACTCATGGTTCTACGGTACGTTCTCGGTCCCCCAAAACACATTTCGGTGCCGGTTGGACGGACCGTTTGGCAGCTTCTGACGACTCGCCGACCAGCAAGGGCCTTTTCTCGGAAGGACAGCCCTACCGTTGAGGATGTGAAACGGACACCCATGGAACTCGCCGCGATAGCCAGCGCCGCCGTACCCGGGCTCACGCCTACCGGGGTAGCAGGCGTCCCTGACGACGCGGCTGACTTCGAATCGGCGCTGCTGGTCGACGACTCGGGAAAACAGTGGCGGGTGCGGTCCCCCAAACATCCCGATGCATCCATGCGACTTGAGACCGAGCTTCAGGCGTTGAAGGCATTCACCCCAGCTATCAGGGCAGAGCTGCCGTTCCTGGTACCCCACATCGCTGGCACGCTGCGGCACGGTGAACTCTGCACATTCGTCTACGCACACCTTGAAGGCTCGCCCCGCGAACTGGATGATCTGGCCAGCGGGGGCGCCGAGCTGGTCGGGGAACTCGGACGAATGCTCGCAGCAATTCATGACCTGCCGCCGCTACTGGTCCATAACGCCGATCTGCCAAGCTACGAGGCAAACGAGTTCCGCCAGCGAAAGCTGAACGAGCTGGACCAGGCGGCCATTACCGGTCGGATTCCCGCCCATTTGCTGAGGCGGTGGGAACACGCTCTGGAAGATGTCACGCTCTGGAGGTTCCACCCGACAGTTGTCCACGGCGACCTGCACGAGGACAACCTGCTGGTCTCAGCTGGCCGGGTCAGCGCAGTGACCGGCTGGACCGATCTCCGGGTGGGCGATCCGGCGGACGACTTCGCCTGGCTGCTGGCTGCCACTAATCCCCGGTTCGCCGGGGACGTTCACAACGCCTATCTGTCAGCGCGGACAGAGGCAGCTGATCCGCACCTCATGCGCCGGGCCGCTCTGGCCGCCGAATTTGCCTTGGCGCAATGGCTGGTGCGGGGGGTCGCGATGGAAAACGCCGAGATGATCGCTGAGGCCGAGGACATGATGGCCTCCTTGGACCAGGAGCTGAAGGCTGAGGAAGCAGCCGCCAGCGAATACCGCTTAGCTCAGGGTGCCGGTGCGGACGCCGTCGTCGACGAGATCGATTCAGACATCCCCGACGATGAGACAGCAGATCCCAGCCTACCGACCGAGTTCAATCCCGCTGACGAAGCCGAGCAAGCTGACGAAGCTGGGGACAGGGAGCCTTCCGAGAACACCAAGTCGGCAGCCGATTCGTCGACATCCCAGCGGTTTTCGGTGGCGCCAGTTCCTGCAGACGACACCGAAACATCGTCGTTGCCGATTATCAAGTCCAGTTAGCCCTTCATCGGGCGCTGTCAGCCAGCGTCCGATCAGGGTGCAACTGCTCCTGGGTTCGCCGATGTTGCCCGCTCGATGATCTCCTCCAGCCCCGCCTCATCGGCTAGATCATAGGGCCGAATCAGTGTGTCAGTGCTGGCGTAATAGAACGCTGCCTGAACGGACTCGAGCGGAACCGCCTTCAACCGTGCCCAGGCCAACCGGTAGACGGCAAGCTGCACCGACCGCACCGCCAGCTTCTCGCGCGACGGCGGCGTACCCGTTTTCCAGTCAACCAGTTCCCATCCTCCGTCGTCGCCCCGGAAGACGGCGTCGATGCGACCGCGTACCACCAGTGAGCCCACTTTCGTTTCGATGGGCACCTCAAGCTCCGTCGGCAGCCGCTGGGCCCAGACCGACCCCTTGAAGGTGGCGATCATGCTGTCAAGATCGAGCGCCTCATCGATGTGGGAATCGACCCCGGGAGTCTCCCCCAGATCCAGCATTCCGCTCGTCCCGTAATACTCCTCAATCCAGGTGTGGAAGGCCGTTCCGCGCCGCGCAGCCATACCGGGACGCCTCGGCACCGGGCGCCTGAGCTGTCGAGCGACAGCAGCAGGATCGTCAGACAGTTCCACCAGGAGGGAGGCTGAGATGTGGGCCGGAAGCTCCACCGCCGGGCTGCTCGTGGAGCGGGAATGCCGGGCCAGTGCCAGTCTCGTTTCTTCACTCCACCGCCCGCCCTTGAGAGCTCTCAGGTCGGCCCCGGCGGTGTCGGTCTGACCATCGATGCCGTTCCCGGTAGCTGCAGCTGACAATACGGCTGCTGCAGCGGATTCGATTCCCTGACGCCGGAGACCCAACGGGTCGCTTGGCCAGGCGACGCGTGCCTGGGCGACGTTTGCTGGGTTCGTATCTCCCTCGGCTCCTTCGCGAAGCCAGTGCAGCACTGTGAAGCCCGGCTGATGTTCATCGGCGAGTTCGCGGAGTTCAGTCAGATAGGTCGACGCCGAGGTCGGCTTGGTTCGGCCCGCGCCCCACGCGGACGACGTACACACCAGCACGTGCTTGGACCGGGTAAATGCGACGTAGGCGAGACGGCGTTCCTCTCGCTCGGCGTGATAGCGAGCCTCAGCGGTGAAGTCCTTCTCGCTGGCAATCCACGACACCTGATCGACCTGTTCCCAGTCCCACTGCGGAAGCTCTGCAGCATCCCCGCGTAGATTCCACGGAATCGCTGAGTCGCCGCTGCTCCACCGCGAGTCGGATCCACTGGGAAAAGCGCCCTCGTTCAAACCTGGGACTGCCACGATGTCCCACTCAAGTCCTTTGGCTGCGTGCACGGTTAGGAGCTGCACCGCGTCCCGGTTGGTCTCCAGTGCGGTGACCGGGAGGCCATCTTCCTCAGCATCAGCTGCTTCAAGCCAGGCCAGGAACGCCGAGAGGTCCACCCGTTCAGCCGTCGAGCTGAAACCCGCTACGGCTTCAACGAACGCGTCGAGGTTCCGCCGGGCCTCGTGAATGCCCACCTGCGGTTTCGCTGCCACTTCGATATCGAGAAGAATCCGTCGCTCAACCTCGTTAATCAGGGTAGTGAGATCATCGCCGACAAAGTCCCTGAGGACGCGCAGCTCATCCCGAAGCCGAACCAGGCGGGTTCGCCCCTCGCTGCTTAGTTCGCGACCGCTGCCCGACACCCAGTCAACCGGTGGTAGCTGGTCAACTGCTTCGACCAAGCTGCCCAATTCCACTGCGTCGGGAAGGACAGTGGATTCGATCCCCGGAAGACCTTCGCCATCCCGCTGGACCGCCTGGTCTGCGCTGTGGACCGACTTCTGGGCCGACTCGTTGACCGACGTCGACCATTGACGTCGCCGGGCCAGTTGCCTTGACCAGTCGCCCAGCGCCATGATGTCTGCCGGGCCCAACCGCCATCGCGCACTCGACAGCAGCCGGAGGAGCGAGTCTGAACGGTCAGGATCACCGAGCACCCTCAGCACGGCAAGTATTTCAACTATCTCGGGTGTGCGGAGCAGGCCGCCAAGACCCACGATTTGCACCGGAATCCCGCGCTGGACAAGTTCTCTGCGAATGGGTTCGAATTGCCGTCGCCCTCGGCACAGCACTGCCACAGTAGGTTTAAGAGCCCTGCCGTCCGTCCCCCGCTCGAAACTGCGCCGGCGATGCCGCTCCACCTGATCGGCCAGGGCTGCTGACTCACCCGTGACGGTTCCGTCCCCCAGGCTCACCGTCGCTTCGCACAGATACCGGCCCAGGTAGACCTCCCCCACCCCAGCCTGTGGCTTAGGCTCCAGCGCAGGAACAAGCAGCGTGCTGGTTTTCTGCCAGCCGGGTTGCCGGTTGAGTTCGGAAGCGACTGCGTTGGCCGCGGCGAGAATGCTAGTGCCGTTGCGCCAGGCGACCGAAAGGTTGGCAACCGGTGATGGCCGCAGCCCATCATCGACCGTTAGGGGAAAGGTGGTGCGGAACGTGCCGAGCTGGCCTGCTGATGCTCCCCGGAACCCATAGATTGACTGGTGGGGGTCTCCCACAGCAGTGACACCCCGACCATCGCCGAAGAGCTTTGAAAACAACACCATCTGGGCGAATGAGGTGTCCTGAAACTCGTCCAACAGCACCACCTGGTATTTTTGGCGCTCCATCTCCACCGCCTCGGGGATGTCGCTGACAATTCTCGCTGCAAGCGCTACCAAGTCGCCGAAATCAAGCTGTCGACGCGAGTGTTTGGCATCGGAGTAATGCTCGACCAGCTCAGTCACAGTGACGCGGGTGCGGAGCTTGTCCAGCATCTTCCCCACTGTCTGGGCCGGACGGCGGGCTGTACCCGCCGCGTACTCCAGGTCGCCGACGATCGAGATGTGTTCCCTCAGCACCGCCCTCACTTCTGCCGGAGTGACCAGATGCTCAGCGCACTCCCCAGCCATCGTGAGGACGGCCTTCACCAGAGTGGACTTCGCAGCGCTGAAGTGTTCCCACTCTCCCTCGTAGGCTTCCACCACCGAACTGGCCAGTTGCCAGGCTTGTGCTGCCCCCAGCATCGCTGAATCGCGTTCCACCCCAATGCGCAGTCCGTAATCCTGAACAATTGCGTTCGCATACGAGTGATAGGTGGAAACGCTTGGGTCCAGGCCGTCCTCGGTGGTTTCCCCGATCCCCTCCGCCACCAGTGCTGGGTAAAGTGCTGACAATTGCTGACGGATCCGGGTGGACAGCTCTCCGGCTGCCTTCTTGGTGAAGGTTACCCCCAGGATCTGCTCTGGTCGGACCAAGCCGTTTGCCACCAGCCACACCACCCGGTCCGCCATGGTCTTCGTCTTACCTGACCCCGCGCCCGCAATGACAAGCAGCGGCTCAAGCGGAGCCTCAATGATAGTGACCTGATCGGGGGTGGGATATTGCACGGGAGTTGCTGGGTCGCGGTGCAGAAGAGCAGCCAGGTCCCGGGCAGAAAACCGCCGGGCCGGCCCATCAGCAACCTGGACGACGCCGCGACTGTCCGGCTCTGATGTGGTTCTCATTCGGTCACCTGCTGGCCCTCTGGACACAATGGGCAGATTTCGGGGAGCCGACACCCTGTCCCCCCGTGACCCGATCGCTGAGGGTCGTGAACCGCGTCGAAGCGTGCTGCAGACATCAGACGCGCTGCTTCCTCAATCATGTCCCGGGCCCATCGGTCATCGGTGGACAGCGCCGGTTGCTGCTGCACTCCAGCTTCCTTTCGGGTGGTGCCGAGCTGAACCAGAGCGGCGCCACCCGATCCGGGAGCTTGTCCTTCGGTGAGCGCTCCCTCGTTCAACGCGACCTGGTAGGAAGCCAACTGCGGGTGCCGATCCAGGTCTGCCACGGAGGGGGCGGACTTGCCGGTCTTGAGATCCACGATGACCAGGCGGCCTTGGGCATCAATCTCCAGCCGGTCAATCTGTCCCCGTAGCCTGGCGACTCGCTGGCCCTGGTCTGTGCTCACCTCAAGATCCACCTGAAAATCGATCTCAGTGCCGATCAGCGATCGCCCGTCCTGGCGCATGGTGACCACATATCCGGCAAGCTTCCGTACCATTTGTTCGGCACGCTGAAAGTCGATCCTGCCTTCCCAGTTCTCCTTCATTCCCAACGAGGGCCAGCGTCGCTGCAGCTCCTCGACGTATTGACTGCCGGTCGCGTCCGGAAGGTCCTGGGCAATGCTGTGCACCAACGTTCCCAGGGAGCGCGCGAAATCCATTGTCGGTTCACCTCCGACCGCCGAGACAAACCAGTTCAACGGTGATTGCAGGACGGCGTCGACCTTGGATGGTGAGACCGGAATTGGCTGGTCGGTAGCGACCACCGGGGCGCTGGAGGAAAGTTCTTGCAAACCCCACCACCCTCGTGGATGGGCGCCCGGAACCTCCGGCGAGTGGTTGACCATGACCCCCAGGTGGCTGGCCGCTTCGCTGGATAGCTCAGGGTAGGCTGCCGTCTGTTGAGCGTATTTCCTGAGTTCAGCCACCAGTGCACGAAGCGTCAGCGGGCGTTGCACCTCGGTGCGGGCCCGTTCCAGCTGTCCTGGCGGCAGGGGGTCCACGAGGTCCAGGAACGGGGAGGGTTGTGCCTCATCCGATGCCACGGCGCAGCAGATGAGTTCTTCGGCAGCTCGGGACACTGCTACCGAGAAGCTTCGAAGTTCATCAAAGCGGATCTCCTGCATCAGGATCAGGGGGTCACGATGCCGCCGGAAATCAGCACCGTGGTCCATCAGCGCGGTCAGCTCACCCGAGCCCAGCAGCTCCCCCCTGAGCCGCAGATTAGGCCAGGTTCCTTCCTGGATGCCCGCCACGATCACTACCGGCCATTGCCTGCCGGAGGCACTGGCCGGGGTCAGCAACGACACCGACTCCTGCTTGTGCGCCCGCGGCGCCAGGGTGTCCATTGGCAGTTCCTGGCTGGTCAGATACTCAAGGAATCGAGCGGGAGCAGCCCCCGGCACCTGGTCGACAAATCGTTCGGCGGTCTGGAACAGGGCAACTACCGCATCAAGGTCCCGATCTGCCCTCACCGATGACGCTCCTTCAGCGACGGCTGAGTCAGCCCATTTGCTGGACCATCCAGATGCTTCCCACAGCTCCCACAGCACCGTCTCGGGGTTCGCTCCAGGCGCCTCAAGCGCTGCGGAACCGGCAGAGATCATCCGGGCTATCCGCCGCGCCGCGCTTCCGCCCGGCGTCCCGGGACCACTTACCGAAGGTTCGGCAAGAGCCTCCACCAGCAGCTCGTCGCTGGTGCGCCCCCGGCCAGCCGCCAACTCGGTCTGCCGAAGACTCTGGCGGAGGCGACGGAGCTCAAGCGTCCCCGCACCGCCAATGCGTGAGGTGAGGAGTGAGACGGCCAGCCCTGCGTCTAGGTCGATCTGACCCAGTACCACCCCGAAAATATCCAGCAGCGGCTTCACTGCTGGCTCATCACGAATGGCACGCTCTGCCGCTGGAACATTCACCGCAATTCCCTGGCCGGTCAGGTACCGCTGAAATTCGGCCACCTGCGCCCCGGTCCTCACGATCACCGCGATGTCGGCAAGGCTGCGCCCCCCGAGAAGCTGCGCTTCAAGGATCCGTTGGGCAACGTACCGCAACTCATGGAACGAAGAGTCCACCAGGTGGGCCGAGACGGCCCCCGTGCGCGGCGCAGCATCCGGTCCCGCAGACGCTGGTTCCAGCGCCCTGTACACCGGCGCGCCGCCCACCACCGAGATGCGTGAGGCAACATTTTGCCACGCTCCCGCCAACCGCCCGGAGAGCCGGTAGGAGGAGGTCAGGGCAACAGTCAGCAGCTCGGTCCTGACGGCGATGTCAGTGGCGAGCCGTCCGGTGAGCTCGGGGCGCGCCCCCCTGAACCCGTGGACCACCGTGTCCGGGCAGGAAGCGATCACAACATCGGCGTCCCTGGCCAACAGGGTCAACAGTGCGTGGACAGCAGCATTGGACTCCTGATAGTCGTCCACCAGGATCAGCTGGAGCCGTGACCGCTCCTGGGCCAAGAGCTCCTCGTCGAACTCCAGCAGCTGGCGTGCGGCCGTGAGAACTCCGGCCGGGTCAAACGCCTCGGGCATGCGCAGGTCCAGGACGTCGCGGTACTCCTGGTAGAGCTGCGCGCCCGCCGTCCAATCCGGGCGGTCGAAGCGCTGGCCCAGCTCGGCCAGCTCAGCTGGATGCATGCCATACTCGCTGACCCGGTCGAAGAGCTCACGGACCTCCTGTCGAAAGCCCCTGGTGGCCAGAGCCAGGGATAGACCCACGGGCCATCCCAGCGGCGTAGCACCCGGTCGGAGATGACCATCGAGGAGTTCCTTGATGATGAGGTCCTGCTCAGCGCCTGAGAGCAGACGCGGGCTGCGGGACAGATCAGGCATCCGTCCCTCAATCCGTGCCCTGCGGATCAGGTCGAATGCATAGGACGCCCAGGTCCGCGCCGGCGCTGCACTGAGGCTGCGGTTCAGCCGTGACGTCAGCGCGTCACGAAGCCTGGCCGCGCCGAGACGTGACGGTGCCAGCACCAGGACCGACGCGGGGTCCAGCCCTTCCTCGTTGATCCGCCGCACGGCCGACTCGATCAGCACAGTCGATTTGCCAGTTCCAGGGCCGCCGAGCACCAGCACCGGCCCGCTGCCTTTCCCGAGTCCAACAACCAGCTGCTCCTCAGGGCTGAGCCGTGGTGCAGTCTGCGCCAGCGCATCGGCACCCAGGGCAGCTGCGGTCATCAGAGGTGGTGTGATACTCATGGTCCAACCCAATCATGGGGGTGTGACCTTTTGGTGCCCGGCCCGGAAACCTCGGCCAGGCGCGCACGAATGTCATCCAGCACCGCCTGCTGCGCTTCAGTCGGCTTCCAGCGAGCGGCAGCCATGGAGATGCTGTAAGACCCCTCGGTACCACCCCGACGCCCCGCGAACCGCAATGGGGTTCCTTCAGCTGTATAGAACGGCATCGCCCGAGCGCTGTGCCCACGGGGCGGTAGCCCACCCGCGCGGACCACCCGCCACCACGGCGTTCCATCGACGGCCCGGGACATGGCGGCTCCAACTTGCCGGGGACCGGCGGTTTCCAGAAGTTCAGCAATGTCACCATAGGACAGCACCGAGCCACTCGGGATGGCCCCCGCCACTTCATACACCGCCTCGGCGAAATCCTCACGCATGGATTCCACCCTAGCCGGGCCCACCTCCCCAGAATGTGGGAACCACAGGATAGCGTCGGGGCTATGGACAGCTGGCATCACCACCCTCGCGCAGCCTTCGACCTCGAGACCACGGGGCGGGATCCTCTTCGCGCCCGGATCGTCACCGCATCGATACTCCTGGCCGATGCCCACGGGGTGGTTCTCGAGCAGCATGAGTGGATAGCAGACCCCGGGGTTGAGATCCCCGCCGAGGCCGCAGCCATCCACGGGGTCAGTACCGACCGTGCCCGGAGTGAGGGGCAACCGGTGGAGCAGGTGATCCGGGAGGTTGCCGCCGTCCTCGGCCGCCTGTTCGCTGCGGGGGTTCCTGTCCTGGCGTTCAACGCACGCTACGACTTCACCGTGTTCGCCAGCGAGGGAGCGCGGCACGCGGTGCCGGTCCCCCATCCCTTTCCCGTCCTCGATCCGTACATCATGGACAAGCAGGCTGACCGCTTCCGTCGCGGCAAGCGGACGTTGACTGCCATGTGTGAGCACTACGGGGTTGCGTTCGAGAACGCTCACACGTCGGCCGCTGATGTGCTGGCGACCCTGCAGGTTGCCGCAGTCCTCGCCGAGCGGTTCCAGCAGCTGAACCATTCGGCCGAGGCACTGCATGCGTCCCAGGTGGTGTGGGCAGCACGGCAAGCCGCGAGTTTTCAGGAGTACCTGCGCCGCGAGGATCCGGCGGCTGTGGTTGAAGGACGCTGGCCAGCGATTGCATCGTAGGGAGGCTACCGGCCGATACCACCCTGTATCGTAGATTCTTCGATAATTCACCCGAGGATCGTCCCGGACGCGCTCTCGGAGTGATCCGCAGCACTAAAGTTCAGTCACTTCTTTCATGCGTGTGAGGATGGCTTGGGCGCAGGTCAGTGCGCCCGCAAGCCGGGATGCGCTGAACCACCCGGCTGACACCAGCAACCGTGAGGGCCAATGATCACCGTTTCCGACCTGCGCAAAACCTATCGGCAGGGTACTCGCATCATCACGGCCCTGGACGGCGTGGACCTGGCAGTGCCCCGTGGTTCGATCCACGGCATCATTGGTCATTCAGGCGCAGGAAAGTCCACCCTCGTCCGCTGTCTCACCCTGCTGGACCGCCCCACTTCAGGATCGGTCACTATCGACGGACGCGAACTCACCGCCGTCGCAGATTCGGAGATTCGTACGGCGCGTCGCCGAATCGGGATGGTGTTCCAGCATGCCAATCTATTGGATTCACGCACTGCCGCGCAGAATGTGGCCCACCCTCTCGAGCTGGTGAAGACCCCAAAGGCTGATATCGCTTCGGCTGTGACCCGCCTCCTGGATTTGGTGGGTCTGACCGGTTTCGCCGACGCGTATCCGTCACAGCTGTCCGGCGGCCAGAAGCAGCGGGTCGGCATAGCCCGGGCGCTGGCATCCGAACCGGATGTGCTCCTCTGCGACGAGCCCACTTCTGCACTGGATCCAACAACCACCGACGACATCCTGGATCTGATCCACAATCTCACTGACACCCTCGGCCTGACAGTGCTGATCATCACCCACGAGATGAACGTCGTGAAGCGCATCTGCGACTCGGTCTCGCTGTTGGAGAATGGTCGGATCGTCGAGCATGGCCGGCTACAGGACGTGGCCGCCACGCTCGGCGGAAAGCTATCACTGGCGCTTTTGCCCCTTCCCGCTCATGCCCCTGGCCCGGTGCCAGCCCTCGAGTTGCTGCTCGCCGGAGATATCGCTTCCGGTCCAGTGCTCTCCGATCTCGGCCGACACTTTGATCTGAGGATCAACGTCCTGGCGGGCAGTGTGGAAAACCTCGCCGACAGCCGATTCGGCCGCTTGCGCATCGAGATGGGTGACCATGCGCCGGTTGATCAGATACTGCAGTACCTGCAGTCCCAGGGCATAGCGGCGAGGGTGGCGTGATGGACTTTCTGGATCAGCTCTTCACCAACCCCGGTATCACCCGTGCACTGCCGGAGGAGTTTGCCGCAACCATGCAAATGGTGGGTATTTCAGGCTTCTTCACCCTGTTGATCGGGTTACCGCTGGGAGTCTTTCTCCTAACCAGCGCCCCCGACGGGCTGCGGCCAATGCCGGTCACCAGCAAGGTGATTAGCGGCGTCGTCGTCAATATCACCCGGTCCATCCCGTTCGCGATCCTGATGGTGTCGCTGATCCCCCTGGCCCGGCTACTGACCGGCACCTCGATCGGGCCGGTCGCTGCTTCCGTGTCGCTGAGCATCGGCGCGATCCCCTTCTTCGCCCGCCTGGTCGAGACCTCGTTGCGTGACGTCACTTCGGGCAAGATCGACGCTGCCCTGGTGATGGGCTCAACCCGGTTGCAGGTGGTGACCAAGGTCCTGCTCCGCGAGGCACTTCCCGGGCTGATAGCTGCCTTCACGACGACGCTCGTCACGCTGGTCGGGTATTCGGCGATGGCAGGAATCATCGGGGGTGGCGGGCTCGGCCGGCTGGCCTATAACTACGGCCTGCAGCGATTCGACACCACGGTCATGGTGGTGGTGATCATCATCATCGTCCTCGTCGTGCAGGCTATTCAGCTGACCGGTGATTGGGCTGCACGCCGGGTGGATCACCGGTCAGCTGCGACCGCTGGAACCGGTAACCGGCTTCGTCGTCGGGCGGCAGCCCAGGTGGCCGGAGGCTAACTTTCCCCCGATCCAGTTGCTCTCACCGGCACACTTTTTGTCCATCATCCCGAAAGGAAACCAACCCTCTTGCGCAAGTTCCTCACCCTCACCGCCACGGGCATCGCTGCTTCCCTGGCACTGAGCTCCTGCGGCGGGGCCACCACCCCCACCGTCGTCTCTTCATTGGACCCGGCAAACCCAGCGGTCATTACCGTCGGGGCGAGCCCGCAGCCGCACGCTCGGATCCTCGAGTTTGTTGACGAGTTTCTTGCCGAAGACGCCGGCCTTGACCTGGAAATTACTGAGTTCGACGACTACACCACCCCCAACATCGCGCTGAGCGACGGTGATCTGGACGCCAACTACTTCCAGCACCTGCCGTACTTCGAGAGCCAGGTGGACGGACAGGGCTACGACTTCGCTCACGGCGAGGGAGTCCACATCGAGCCCTACGCAGCGTTCTCGGAGCAGCACCAGAATGTCTCCGACATCCCCGATGGCGGGCGCATCGCGATCACCAACGATCCTTCCAACCAGGCCCGTGCGCTCACGCTGCTGCAGGACGCCGGGTTGCTTGAGGGCATTGCCGACGACGCCTCGGTGCTGGCACTCTCCCCCGAGCAGAACCCGATGGGACTCGAATTCATCGAGAACCAGCCGGAACTGCTGCTCAATGACCTCCAGGACCCGAGCGTCGATCTGGCGATCATCAATGGGAACTACATCCTGGACGCCGGTCTGAGCACCACCGATGCCCTGGTGGTCGAGTCCCTGGATGGCAACCCCTACGCCAACTTCCTTGCCTGGAACACCGCTTCGGACGGCGACGCACGGATCGCCAAGCTCGAGGAACTACTCCACTCCCCTGAGGTGACCGCCTACATTGAGGAACAGTGGCCCAGCGGGGACGTAGTCCCGGCGTCCTGAGGCAGCAGGTCACGCTCGCTAGGCCAGCCTAAAAAACGCCCCGCACCGGACGATGCATCAACCGGTGCGGGGCGTTTTTTGGTCGCTGATCAGGCGCCAGTCGCGGTTGCGGCCGCAGCAGCTGCGGCAGGCAACGCCTCGTAGATCCGGTTCATCGCTGAGTCGTCGTGGGCGGACGACAGGAACCACGCTTCAAAGACCGACGGCGGCAGGTAAACCCCCGCGTCCAGCATGGAGTGGAAGAACGGCGCGTACCGGTAAGACTCCTGCGCCAGAGCATCTGCGTAGTTGTGAACACCGCCCGACGACGTCCCGAACGCAACGGAGAAGAGGTTGCCGGCGCGCTGGATGGAGTGATCGACGCCGGCACTGTCCAGTTCAGCTGACAGCGCTGTGGATAGCGCCAGGGAGTTGGAATCGATCTGGTGGTAGACCTCGGCTGTCGCGTTGGTCAGCTGCGCGACCCCAGCTGCCATTGCCAGCGGGTTCCCGGACAGGGTACCAGCCTGATACACCGGTCCCAGCGGGGCGAGGTGGTTCATGACATCCTCACGGCCACCCAGCGCCGCAGCGGGTAGCCCGCCCCCGATCACTTTCCCAAAAGTCAGCAGGTCGGGCGTCCAGGGTTCCTGGGCGTCCTTGGCTCCTCCGGTAAGGCCCCAGTATCCGCCGGGCCCCACCCGGAACCCGGTGAGGACCTCATCGACTATCAGAAGCGCTCCATGCGTGGCGGTGATCCGTGACAGCCCGGCGTTGAACCCGGGGCCCGGGGTGACTACTCCCATGTTGGCCGGTGCGGCCTCGGTGATGACAGCCGCAATGGAATCGCCGTGCTGGGCGAACGCCGCTTCCACTGCAGCCAGGTCGTTGTAGGGCAGGACAAGGGTTTCCGCTGCCGTCGCGGCGGTGACCCCGGCAGATCCGGGGAGCGCGAGGGTCGCCAGGCCCGAGCCAGCGGCGGCAAGCAGGGAATCCAGGTGCCCGTGGTAGCAACCAGCGAACTTCACGATCAGGTTGCGCCCAGTGTAACCACGCGCCAGTCGGACGGCCGTCATCGTCGCTTCGGTGCCGGTGGAGACCATCCGCAGCCGCTCAACAGCTGGCACCCGGTCCCTGACCAGCTGTGCCAGATCTGCTTCCGCCGGCGTCGATGCGCCAAAGGAGAGGCCGTTGCCGGCAGCTCGATGCACTGCGTCCAGCACCGCCGGGTGCGCATGCCCCAGCAGCGCCGGACCCCAGGAACAGACCAGGTCAACGTACTCCCGCCCGTCGGCGTCAGTGACGTGGGGGCCATTGGCTGACACCAGGAACTGGGGTGTGCCACCGACCGAGCCGAAGGCCCGAACCGGTGAGTTGACGCCGCCTGGCATGAGGGTCTGTGCCCGGGCGAAGAGTTCTTCTGAAACGGTCATGTCTGTTACTCCTTCAGCCAGCCGGCAAGTTCGGCGGCCCAGTAGGTCAAGATGATATTCGCCCCGGCACGTTTGATGCCGAGGACTGATTCTTCGATAGCTCGACGACGGTCGATCCAGCCATTGGCGGCGGCGGCCTCAATCATGGCGTACTCCCCCGAGATCTGGTAGGCACCGACCGGCACCGGCGAGTGTGCTGCAACATCGGCGAGAATGTCCAGGTAGCTCATGGCAGGTTTGACCATCACCATGTCAGCACCTTCCTCCAGATCCAGCTCGACCTCCAGAAGCGCCTCGCGACGGTTCGCGGCGTCCATCTGATAGGTGCGCCGGTCGCCCTGCAACTGCGAATCCACTGCTTCACGGAAGGGTCCGTAAAAGGCCGATGCATACTTGGCGGCGTACGCCAGGACAGCTGTCTCCTGGTGCCCGGCCTCTTCAAGGGCCTGCCGGATGACTGCCACCTGACCGTCCATCATGCCGGAGGGGCCAAGGACGTGCGCCCCGGCGTTGGCCTGGGCGACTGCCATCTCGGCGTACACCGCCAGCGTCGCATCATTGTCAACAGTTCCATCCTCCGAGAGCACCCCGCAGTGCCCATGATCGGTGAATTCGTCGAGGCAGACATCACTCATAATCACCAGGTCATCGCCTACCTCGGACCTGACATCGACGATGGCCCGGTTGAGCACACCGTCCGGGTCCACTGCCGCGCTGCCTGTCGCGTCGCGGTGCTTGGGCACACCGAACAGCATGATGCCGCCGACACCAAGTTCCACGGCTTCTGCCGCCGCACGCTTCAATGACTCGGCGCTGTGTTGCACTACCCCGGGCATTGAGGAAATGGGATGCGGGCTCGAGAGTCCTTCCCTGATGAAGGCTGGCAGCACTAGCTCGGCGGGGCTGAGCCTGTGCTCGGCGGTCAGTCGACGCAGTGCGGGGGTGGTCCGCAACCGGCGGGGCCGGTGGTGGGGGAAACTCATGGTGCTCCTTCTCTCTTGCCTAGCCTGTCACGATCACTTGTTGTTCCGCACCGCAGCCGCGATAGCGTCAGCGATGCCCACGGGAGTGGGTTCGGCGGCGACCGCTGCGACGGGGATGCCACATCGTGCCGCCTCGTCGGCGGTACTGGCACCAATCATTACCGCAGCGACCCCGGCCGGGAGGTAGCCACCCGCGTCTGTCAGTGTTCCGTCCGACAACAGGCGCACAGTGCTCGGTGAAGTGAAAACCACTGCGTCAACGTCGCCAGCAGTTGCCGCTGCCCAGAACTGGCCCCGATCAAGCTCAACCAAAGTCTCGGCTGCCGGTAAGTCGCGGGAACCCGACGATCCTGGCTCCTGCGCCACACCAGCAGTGATCCGACGCGCCGGGTCGGCCGGGAGCGCCACGGTCCGGTACGCAGTAACGCACTCAAGGTCCCACCCCTGGTCGGCGAGTAGCCGCTCCACAGTGTCGTTGGCACGATCCGCCTGCGGCACCAGGACGCGTCCGTCCGGCGGCAGCTCGCTGAAGGCAGCGGCCAGTCCTGCTGCCGAACTCTGCTTGCCGATTCGCCCAGGGACCAGATCCACACGAAGGCCCTCAGCGAACAGCGCGTCGGCGGTGGCTTCCCCCACCGCCGCGATCTGGGTGCCGGGGTGAATCGCAGCGGTCAGGTGGGATCCCCGTTCGGCCACCCTCTGTTTCAGCGCCCTGATGGTTGTGATGCTGGTGATGACGAGCCAGCTGAACCCTCCCCCGGCGAGGCTTTCGAGGGAAGCATCGAACGCTTCGATATCCTCGGGGGTCTCGAAGTCAATCAGGGGCAGAAGCCGCACATCCGCTCCACGGGAGTGGAGTTCCCAAATCATCGGCCCCGACCTCTCGGCCGAGCGCAGAAGAACCACCCGGACGCCGTCGAGCGGCAGGGTACCCGGTGACGGGGCTGGGTTCATCCGACGGTGAGCGGTGCGATGGCCGCGGCACCGGCCTCGAGCAGGTCCTCTGCGAGCCCAACGCCCACCGCATCGGCGCCGTCAACACTCAGGTCCGCACCGGAACGGGCCAACCGGAGCAGCTTCGTCCCATCGAGGCTGCACACCACGGCCGTTAACCCGATGACGCCGCCCCGAATAGTGGCCAGCGCACCGATCGGGGCGCTGCACCCCGCTTCGAGCCGCCTCAGGACCGCCCGCTCGGCGGTGACCGCCAACCGGGTGGTGGTGTCGTCGTATGAGTTCAGCGCAGCGGCGAAGGAGGAGTTTCCTGCATCAGTTGACCTGCACTCGACGGCGAGCGCACCCTGCCCGGGTGCGGGCAGCATGACGGCCGGGTCGATGAGTTCGGTAATGACTTTCTCACGACCCAGCCGGAACAGCCCGGCCGCGGCCAGCACCACGGCGTCCAGATCGCCGGGACCCGACTCGGTCAGTCCGGCGACCCGCCCCAGCCGGGTGTCAACGTTGCCCCTGATGTCGATAACTGTCAGTCCCGGCCTGGCGGCACGAAGCTGAGCGGCGCGGCGCGGGGACCCGGTTCCCACTGTTGATCCGTCGGGCAGGTCCGCCAGGGTCAGCCCGGCACGGGCGCACAGGGCGTCACGGGTGTCGGCCCGGACAGGGATGGCAGCTATGGACAGTCCCTCGGCTGCAGCTGTCGGGAGATCCTTCAACGAATGGACTGCCAGATCGCAGCGGTCATCGAGCAGCGCATCGCGCAGCGCAGCGACAAAGACACCCGTCCCCCCGATCTGTGTGAGCGACCCCTTGTGAACGTCGCCCTCCGTGCGGATCCGCACCAGTTCGTGCTCAGCTCCGCTGAGCTCGCTGATCCGCTCGGCGACCGTGGTGGTCTGGGTGAGCGCCAGCGCGCTGGCCCGGGTGCCCACCCGCAACGGCTGGGTCACGAGGCTGGAGCTGTCCCTGGCAGACCGACTGTTGAATCGGCTGCAGCGACAGTCGGTTTGGGACCCCGGCGGTTGGCACAGCAGTTGGGCCGGCACACATCGAACCATGGTCCGAGGTTGGTTGCGGCTGGCCGGTCAGTGATGTTGTTGTCGACTGTGCGTTCGCAGACCAGATCGATCAGCCCTGCGACGAACTTGTCATGGGTGCCGGGGGTGGGCACCCGCTCGGCGATGACCCCAAGATCGGCGCACGTCTCAAGGGCCTCGGTGTCCAGGTCCCACTTCACTTCCATGTGGTCGCTGACGAATCCCAGCGGAACGATCACCACGCCCTTGGTGCCGGCGACCGCGAGATCCTTGATCGCATCGTTGATATCCGGTTCCAGCCACGGCACGTGCGGTGCACCCGACCGTGACTGGTATACCAGCGACCAGTCCACACCGGTGGATTCCGGAACCCGGTCGAGGACAGCCTGTGCGGTAGCCAGATGCTGGGCGACGTAGGCGCCCTCTGCGTAGGCTGGGCCACCATCGGCTTCCCCGTCGACGCGGGGCCCGGCGGCGTCGGCGTCACCGGTGGGAATTGAGTGGGTGGCGAAGAGAATGTGAATTGGGGCGTCGGCCGCACCGCTCTCACTCAACTTCTGGCGGAGCCCCGCCAGTCCGGCTGTGACACCTTCAACGAATGGTTCAACGAAGCCGGGGTGGTCAAAGTACTGCCTGACCTTGTCCACCTCAAGCTTCCCGTCGAGGCCGGTTTCAACCAGGGCCACGCCCAGATCCTCCCGGTATTGACGGCAGCTCGAGTAACAGGAGTAGGCGCTGGTGGTAACCGTCAGCACCCGGCGGTGTCCGGCGTCGTACGCCTCCTGCAGGGTGTCAGCGATAAATGGAGCCCAGTTCCGGTTTCCCCAGTACACCGGCAAATCCATGCCGCGACTGGCCAGTTCAGTCTCCATGGCAGCCTTCAGCGCGCGGTTCTGCGAGTTGATCGGGCTGATCCCGCCATTGGCTCTGTAGTGGTGCGAGACTTCCTCGAGCCGCTCGTCCGGGATCCCCCGGCCCTGCGTGACATTCCGCAGGAACGGAATGACATCCTCCTGCCCCTCGGGTCCACCGAAGGAGGCGAGCACAATGGCGTCGTAATTCTTCGGCTTCATCCGACCGTTGTCGTCCACACCGTCGAGCGGGTGAAATGCCTGACTGGTCATAGGAGCACCTCTGCAATCCCGGCGGGATCAATCCGCCGTCCGGTATAAAAGGGAATTTCGTCACGCACGTGCCGCCGGGCCTCGGTCTCCCGAAGATGACGCATCAGATCGACGAGGTCGACCAGCTCCGGGGCCTCGAGGGCAAGGATCCACTCCCAGTCGCCGAGAGCGAAGGAGGAGACCGTGTTGGAGAGGACCTGCGGATAGTCGCGGCCCTTCAACCCATGGTCGTACAGCATTTCCCGGCGCTCTTCGGACGGCAGGATGTACCAGTCGTAGGAGCGGACAAATGGGTAAACACACACCCATTCGGCTGGTGCCACGCCGCGGGAGAAGGCTGGAGAATGGCTCTTCGAGAATTCGGCGGCCCGGTGGACCCCCATGGCCGACCAGACGATCTCGGCAGCCGCAAACTCGCCTGTCCGACGGATTTTCCTGACGGCCGCCTGCAGAGCTTCGGGGTGGGCACCGTGCAACCAGACCAACACATCGGCGTCCTCGCGCATCGCCGAGACGTCATAGAAGCCCCGCAGCGTTACGCCGTCAGCGTCGAGGGATGCCAGAACGGCATCGAGTGATCCAGTGGCTGACGCGTGGGTGACGGCACTCCGTTTGAACACTGTCCAAAGGGTGAAGAACTGCTCAGCCGCGGCGTCGCCTGCGGTGGCCGTTGAGGGATCCTGCGTGTGCTCCGTGCGGGTTTGCTCACTCATGGTACTAGTCTGCCCCGCGGTGAGGAACAAACCGAAATTTAGGGTTCTACTGTGTGTAGAAAGTCGCGAAGATCACAGACCCGCGGGGATCACTGGCCCGCCGGGGCGAGGCGGTCAGCGAGCGCCCTGGCCCGGACCCGGGCATCATCGACAACGGCCACCAGGCCGGTTCCGGCCAGCCAGGCGCCAGTGATTTCAAGGTTGCGTTCAACCGCTGCAGCGGCCCGGACCCGTGCCACCAGATCCCGGTGCCCCACCGAGGCGTGCGGCAGGGCTCCGTTCCAGCGGACAACGTTCCAACCCACCACGTCGGCGTCGTCGATGCTGGTCTCGAGGAGAGCTGACGCATCGGCGAGCGCTGCACTGTAGAGGCCGGCGTCGTCGGCCGCCTCGCCGCCTACCTCTCCTGCTCGTCCGTACGAGAGGCGCAGCACATGGGAGCCCGGCCCCGTTTGCTCCGCGAGCCAGGCCCACTTTGCTGTGGCGTGGGTGAGTGCTTTGGCACTGACCCCTTCAGCCCCAGCAGAAACCAGAACCCCGGTGCCCCGTGGGTGTGCGTCGAGTTCCGGCACGTCGACGACGAGTGTCACCAGGGCCACCCCCGGCACAGTCTTGGGGCGGTCGGCGACCAGCCGCGGCAAGGAATCACCCAGCAGGTCAACGGCACCCGGTCCGTCAACTGCCATCACGAGGGCATCAGCGGCAAGGGCGGACCCTGCGGTGGTGACCGTCCAGCCTGCCCCTGACCTGTTGATGGTGAGGACGTCGCTGTCCGGCCTGAGGTCCGCCCCGCTGGCGCGAAGTTCAGCGGTCAGGACGCGGGTGAGCTGGGCCATCCCCCCGCTCAGTCCACCAACTGCTGAGCCGGCCGGGGCTGCAGCGCGCATTGCCCCCACAGCTGCACCGAGGGAGCCATGCTTCTTCATCGCCTTGCGAAGGCCGGGAGCCACCGAATCAACATCCAGGTCATCCGGGTCTGCTGAGAACACACCTCCGACCACCGGCGCCACCAGGCGCGTCAGAACGTCCACGCCCATCCTGGCGCGCACCACCTCGCCCAGGCTCACGCCGTCGTCCTTGTACAGGCTGCCCAGCGGGAGCACCTTGTCGAGAGAGGCCCGCAACGCCCCGGCACGGCCAATCGCGCGCACAATCTCCGGGTCGAGCACATCGGCCGGGATGCCAAGGATGCCGCTGCGGGGCAGTGGCATGGAGCTGTGTTGCGGGTCCTTCCCGGGAAAGCGGATCCACGCGCCAACCGGGTTCGGAGTGACCAGTTTCTCGCCCAGTCCGAGTTCCCGGGCGAGGTCGGGAACCGTGTCGGAGCGGGTCGAGTAGGACTCGGCTCCGCTGTCCAGTCTCAATCCGGCGACCTTGTGGTCAGCGACGCAGCCACCGAAACCCGCTGAGCGCTCAAGGACCGTCACGGCAAGCCCGCGGCTGACCAGCTCGCGGGCGGCGATCAGCCCGGCCATGCCGCCGCCGATCACGACGACGGTTTTGGCCGCCGGCGTCCGGGGTGCGCTGCTCCGGTGCGGCATGGCTACGGTTCCACCGAGTGGATCAGTTCAACTATGCGGGTCAGGACCGCGGGATCGGTGTCCGGCGGGACACCGTGGCCGAGATTGACCACGTGACCAGGGGCCGCTGACCCCGCCTTCAACACGGCGAGCACGTGGGCCTCAAGCACCTCCCAGGGCGCTGACAGCAGAGCGGGATCGATATTGCCCTGCAGCGGTACCGCGCCACCGAGTCGGCGGTTGGCCTCGTCCAGGGGCAACCGGTAGTCGACTCCCACCACATCCACACCGACGTCGTGCATGGCCACCAGGAGCTCTGACGTCCCGGTGCCAAAATGAATCAGCGGCGCGCCGAGGTCACGCACGAAGTCCAGTGCCCGGCCCGAGGCCGAGGCAACATGCGCCGTGTAGTCGGCCAGCCCCAGGGAACCCGCCCACGAGTCGAACAGTTGGGCAGCACTCGCTCCGGCTTGGAGTTGGGCCTTCAGGAACTTCCCGGAGGCGTCAGCTGCCCAACGGGTCAGCGCACCCCAGGTCTCGGGATCGGAATGCATCATAGTGCGCGGTCCGAGGTGGTCGCGGGAGGGTTTGCCCTCGACCATGTACGCCGCCAGCGTGAACGGAGCACCAGCAAACCCAATCAAGGGGGTGCTCCCCAGTTCGGCTACCGTGAGGGCAACCGCCTGCCGGATCGGCTCCAGCGCCTCGTCGGTGAGCTCAGGCAGCGCGGCGACGTCGGCTGCGGTCCGGACCGGTGTCCCAAGCACCGGTCCAACACCAGGAACGATGTCCACGTCGACGCCGGCCAGCTTCAGCGGGATGACAATATCGGAGAAGAAGATGGCAGCGTCGACGTCGTGCCTACGGACCGGCTGAAGCGTGATCTCGGACGCCATCGCCGGGTCCAGACAGGAGTCGAGCATCCCTGTGCCCTGCCGCAACAGCCGGTACTCAGGGAGGGAGCGGCCAGCCTGACGCATGAACCACACCGGGCGTCGACTGGGTCGCTCGCCGCGGTAGGCCGAGATGAGCGGCGAGGACGACGTCCGGCCGTCTACCAGAGGGTGTGTTGCACTCAAAGTCATATCTCGATTGTGCCCAAGATCCGGCGGTTTGGGTTAACCCGCTCTGCGCCGGGGCAGTCCAACCGCTGCGTATTGGTCCGCAAGGTGGCGAACCTCACCTCGTTTCGGGCTCCATAACCCGCTTGTTGTCAACTAACTTAGGCGAACCTATTCAGGTCCTTGAACCAGATTTCGCTATGCTTGTCGGGCTGTGGTTTTACTATCTCTGGTTGCAACCCATTCCGATGTGGACTTGGAAACCGTCGCCCGACTCAGCGTCGGCGCCGACCAAGTCGCATCAGCTGTGCTCGCTGATGGGCCGGCCGTCTCTGGTGCGGTTACCCTCGCCACCTGCAACCGCCTCGAAATCTACTGTGATGCCGCTTCCACCGACGACGTCGAGGCCGCACGCTCCGCAGTCATCGCCCGGATCAGCGGGCTGTCAGGACTCCCCGAAAGCTGGGTCTCTTCAGCGTTCACTACCCGCACCGGCGAGGAGGTGGCCCGTCATCTCTTTGCTGTCGGGGCTGGCCTCGACAGCGCGGTGGTCGGCGAACGGGAAATCGCCGGCCAGGTGCGCCGGGCACTGATCGAGTCCCAGGCCAACGGCACCACCAGCGGCCCACTCGTCCGGCTGTTCCAGGAGGCCTCCCGCACCGCCAAGGATGTTGGGGCACAAACGGCGTTGGGCAGTCAGGGCCGGTCAATCGTCTCGGTAGCACTGGAGCTCGCAGCAGACCTGTCGCTGACCCGGGAGTTTGCCGACAAGTCTGTGGTGGTGTTCGGCACCGGCGCCTACGCGGGTGCCACGATGGCCCTCCTGAAAGAAAAGGGCTGCACTGAAGTGTCGGTTTTCTCCTCGTCCGGCCGCGCCGAAGCCTTCGTATCAACCCGTGGAGGCGAGGCGCTCACCCCAGAGAACCTGCCCGTCGCCCTGGCAGGGGCGGATATCGTGGTCGGCTGCAGCGGCAGCGACAACCGGGTGGAAGCCGACGACGTGGAACGGGTCCGCGCTGATGTGGACAAGCCGCTGATCATCGTCGACTTGGCCCTGAGCCACGACTTCGACCCGGCGGTAGGCTCATTGGACAATGTTGAGCTGATCACCCTTGAGTCGGTCAGGCTTGCTGCACCGAGTGAGCAGGCTGCCGCGCTCAGCCAGGCCAGCTCACTGGTGTCCGACGCGGCCCGGACCTTCCAGGAACGCCAGGACTCACGGACGATGGACACTGCGATCGTCGCGTTGCGGAAGCACACCCAGCAGGTACTCGAATCGGAGATGCAGAAGGTCAGGGCCCAGCACGGCTGCACCGCTGCGGCCGAGGAAGTGGAGTTCGCGCTCCGCCGGATGGTGCGCCAGCTTCTTCACGTGCCAACGGTGCGCGCCCGCGAACTGGCCGCCGAAGGCCGCCAGCAGGACTACGCAGCTGCGCTTGAAGCCCTGTACGGCATCGACCTCGCCATACCAGCCGGGCAGCCGGAAGAAGCGGGCTGCCCGGTACGGCAGGTTCCGCCAGCCACCGGCACTGCGTACTAGCTCACCGCCCGGCGCCCTGCGACGGTTAGTACACCGGTTTGTCCGGTTCGATCTCCCGCACCCACTCAAGGATCCCACCGTCCACGTTGTAGACCCGTGAGTGTCCCGCCGAGCGCAGGTGCTGCACCACGTCGGCCGAACGGCTCCCAGCTTTGCAGTGCACGTACACATCCTTGTCCGTGCTGACCCGTTGTTCCCCAGTCAGCACCGAGTTCCTGGGCATCAGGGTGGCACCGTCAATACTGACGATCTCGTGCTCACCAGGTTCCCTCACGTCGATGAGGTCGAAGTCCAGGCCCCCACTCGCCCGTTCCCGCAGCAACCGCTCGAGCTCATGAACACTGACCGACGGCACGGCGCCCGCTGGCTCACCAGGCAGGCCGCAAAACTCCTGGTAATCGATGAGCTCGGTTACCGGCTGCGCCTCCGGGTCCCGGCGGACCCTCACCTCCCGCCAGGTCATCTCCAACGCATCAAAGATCAGCACCCGCCCCAGCAGGGAGACGCCGGTACCGGTAATCAGCTTGATTGCCTCATTGACCATCACTGACCCGATCTGCGCGCAGAGGACGCCGAGCACACCGCCCTCCGCGCAGGAGGGGACCGATCCGGGCGGCGGAGCATCGGGGTAGAGATCGCGGTAGCTGGGTCCATGTTTGGCCCAGAAGACGCTCACCTGGCCCTCAAATCGAAGGATTGAACCCCAGACATAGGGTTTGCCAAGCATCTCGGCGGCGTCACTCACCAGATAGCGGGTGGCGAAGTTGTCTGTACCGTCAAGAATCAGGTCATACCCAGCGAAGATTTCCAGTGCGTTGCTGTTGTCCAGCCGGACTTCGTGACGACGGACGGTCACCAGCGGGTTCAGCTCAGCAATGCTCTGCGCCGCCGACTCAGCCTTAGACTGGCCGACATTCGACACCCCGTGGATGATTTGCCGCTGCAGATTCGAGACATCGACGACGTCGTCGTCGACAATCCCGATCGTCCCGATCCCCGCGGCCGCGAGGTACAACAACGCGGGCGAACCCAATCCGCCGGCGCCGATCACCAGGACCCGGGAGTTCTTCAGCCGGTGCTGCGCTTCCAGGCCAAACCCCGGGATGATCAGGTGGCGGGAGTAGCGTTCAGTTTCTTCACGCGACAGTTCAGCCTGGGGAGAGACGAGGGGGGCGAGCGCCGATTCATGTGAGCTCATGCCTCAAATGTATGCCTGGTGAACCTCCCCGTGCCAGCCGTGCGAGCCTCAGGGTTACCGATGGGTAAACTGGAGGCTGATCCTCTGGGCCACTTCCTTGTGAATCGGTCCGCCACCACCGACCGAAGGCCAGACGAAGCGTGAGCGCAGGAGAACCGACGAGCGGCAAAGCCACGCGACTGCCACGGGACGAGCGGCGGCGTCAGCTGCTGAGCGCTGCGCACGAGGTGTTTGTCGCCAACGGATACCACGGTGCTGCGATGGACGAAATCGCTGAGGTCGCCAAGGTTAGTAAACCGGTGTTGTACCAACATTTCCCTGGTAAACGGGAGCTCTACCTGGCGCTGCTGGAGAACCATCTTGGCGAGTTGACCGGCCTACTGGTTGGGGCCCTGCAGTCCACCACTGACAACAAGTTGCGGGTCCACGCCACCATGCGGGCCTACTTCCAGTTCATCGCGCAGGATAGCCAGGCCCACCGGCTGGTCTTCGAGTCCGACCTGTTCAACGATCCTGACGTGAGCGGCCGGCTTGAGGAGTTCAATGCGCGGTTCGCCGACGCCATCGCTGGGGTAATTGCTGAGGACACCCGCCTCTCCCACCTTGAGGCAACGCTCCTCGGCCACGGTCTGGCTGGCATGGCGCAGGTCAGTGCGCGCTATTGGCTGGAGACCGACGGGTCCATGGACATCGATGCTGCGAGCGAGCTGATCTACCGTTTAGCTTGGCGCGGAATCAGTCGCTTCCCCAAGGAAATCTAGAGTAAGTTCCAGTGAGGGCATAGCCCCACACCGCTATATCAGGAGGAACCGTCGTGGAAATTAAAATTGGTATCCAGAACGTCAACCGCGAGATCGTTCTCGAGTCCGAACAGACCGCCGATGAGGTCGCGGAAATCGTTGCGAAGGCGATGAACGGTGGCGCCGAACTTCGTCTTGCCGATAGCAAGGGACGCCACGTCATTGTCCCCTCGAATGTCCTGGGCTATGTGGAAATCGGTGCCGAAGAGTCACGCCGGGTAGGTTTTGGAGCGCTTTAGCTCGTCAGAACGGTGAGCGGGGGCGAGCATGCTGGCGCTGATGGTTGTCGCTGCGGCGACGCTCGTGATCGGCTTCGCCGTGCGCTTTGCGGACCGCAGGCATCAGCGATACGGTGCCTTGATCCTGCCGCTCATCGCCGTCGGCTTCGGCATGGTGGCATGGGTCGCCCTGCAATTTACTGGGCTGGGCTACAATCCAGAGCTATTCTGGCTGAGCTGGCTGCTTCCCATCGTCGCATCGGCGGGTGTTTGCGTGGCGGCGGCCTGGTGGCTGGGGCGGCACCGGGAAACAGGTGAGGCTGAGGCTCTCAGGAGAGTTTCGGACACCTAGCACCGGCTGTAGGCTCACTAGATGAGTGTTTCACCCCAGCTTTCCCTCACGCTCGACGACCGCTTTTCGCGGGAACTCAGCGAAATGGCTATCCCCTGGCGGGCAGAGGAAGCGCCGGACGCGCGGCTACTTATTCTCAATGATCGACTGGCGGCAGAGCTAGGTCTTGACCCTCCTGCGCTGCGGGGCCCCGAGGGCCTGCGTCTGTTGACCGGCAATCTCGTCCCCAACGGTGCCACCCCTGTGGCGCAGGCCTACGCGGGACACCAATTTGGTGGATTCTCTCCTCGTCTTGGGGATGGCCGCGCGCTCCTGCTCGGTGAAATCACCGACCCCTCCACCCGCGTGCGCGACCTCCACCTCAAGGGTTCGGGGCGGACTCCGTTTGCCCGCGGCGGTGACGGGCTCGCGGCAGTAGGACCAATGCTTCGCGAGTACCTCATCAGTGAGGCTATGCACGCCCTCGGCCTCCCCACGACCCGCTCTCTCGCGGTGGTCGCGACCGGCAGATCAGTCCGACGCGAGACCCAGCTTCCGGGCGCAGTTTTGGCCCGGGTGGCCAGCAGCCACCTGCGGGTGGGCAGCTTTCAGTATGCTCAGGCCACTGGCGACGTCGGCCTCCTTCGTCGTCTCGCCGACCACGCAATTGCGCGCCATTGCCCCGAGGCAGCTGACGCAGTTGAGCCCTACCTTGCCCTGTTCCAATCGGTGCTGGCCGCTCAGGCATCGCTGGTGGCCCAGTGGATGCTGATCGGCTTCGTTCACGGTGTCATGAACACCGACAACATGACGATCTCCGGCGAAACCATCGACTACGGCCCCTGCGCGTTCATGGAAGCGTTTGACCCAGCGGCGGTCTACAGCTCAATCGACGAGGGCGGCCGGTATGCGTACGCCAACCAACCCGTAGTGGCCGAGTGGAACCTCGCCCGGCTGGCAGAAGCCCTGCTCCCCCTCCTCCACGACGACCAGGAGCAGGCCGTCAGGATCGCCACCGACGAGCTGGGGATGTTCCGGCAACGGTACGGCGACACGTGGTCAGCCGGGATGAAAGCCAAACTCGGATTGTCAGGGCACCAGAGCGACGAGCTAATCCTGCCCCTCGTCGATGACCTACTCGCGCTCCTGACGACCGGTGGGGTGGACTACACGGCGTTCTTCAGGAGCCTCTCCGGTGCCGCCGGGGGTGAAACCGACGACGTGAGGACACTCTTCGCCACTGACGAGGGGCTGGATGCGTGGGTGCAGCGCTGGAAATCTCTGGGACCGGACGCCGCCGCTATGGACAGGACCAACCCTGCCTACATCCCCCGCAATCACCTGGTGGAGGAAGCTCTCACCGCTGCGACAGCTGGTGACCTCGAGCCATTCGACCAGCTGCTGACCGCTGTGACTTTACCGTTTGAGGAACGTCCCGGCCTCGAGCGCTACACCGCCGGCGCACCAGGTGACTTCGGCGCCTACCGAACCTTCTGCGGCACCTAGGACGCAGTGCAGCGGCCCCGGCAGTCAGCCCGCTAGGCGGTAAGACCGAGCTGACTCATCCGCCGGGAATGGTTGCGGGTCAATCGTGAGAACAACAGCAGAGTCTCCTTTTCCTGGTCATCCTCAGCCCCGGCGAAGAGAAGCGAGCCCAGGAACTCCCGCTCGATGCCAATTCGCTGCGCCTGGGTGAGCGCTTCGCCGACCAGCCGCCGCCCCCAGAGCGCCAGCCGCGAGGCCAGCCGCGGATCGTCGGCGAGCGCCGCCCGCAGTCGTTCCTGCAACAGCTGGCCCTGCTCATCAGCGGATTGGACTCGGCTGATCAGTTCCCGGGTTGGCTCATCCAGACGTCCGGCAAGCGCGGTGTAGAAATCGCCAGAGATCGCGTCGATCACATACGCCTTCATCAGTGATTCGTACCAGTCAGCCGGTCGGGTCCGCTCATGGAATGAGTCGATAGAGGGTTGGAAGGGAGTCATGGCAGTCTCCACGTCTACCCCCAAGGCCGCAAGGTGGGCGCTGACCATCTCAAAGTGTTCGAATTCGGTGACAGCCAACCGGCCGAGCGTGGCCCGATCATGCAGCGTCGGCGAGAACCGTGCGTCAGAGGACAGCCGTTCAAAACCTGACAGTTCGCCGTAAGCCATCACCCCGAAGAGGTCAACGATGAACCGGGCATAGCGAGGGTCGGAGGGAAGCTGGGGCTGGTCCGCGGCAGTTGCCCCATCGGAGGCCTGCGCGGATCGGGACGACTGCAGTGAACTCATGGGGTCAAGGGTACCGGTGCCGGAACGTCAGGCCCGAAGGCACCGGGGCGTCGCCGCCCTCCACCGACGTCCGAGCCCGGTGTATTACCGTTGGGGTTGTGCCGTACTCGCATCTGGATTTGTCGAATCGGAATTCGCAGCTGCAACTGACCCGTGCCCTGCATCTCCTTCGCGAAGAGCTGGGGCTTGAGGCCGGCTTCCCACCCGATGTCCTCGCAGAGGCCAGGCAGGCCATCGCCCAGCATTCCCGGCCGACTACCGATCTCACCGAGTTGGGCTTCATTACGATTGATCCGCCGGGGTCCACCGACCTGGATCAGGCAGTCCATCTTGAGCGCACCACGGCGGGGTACCGGGTCTGGTACGCGATCGCTGACGTTCCAGCGTTCGTCACGCCGGGCGGTGCCATCGATCGGGAAGCCAGACGGCGCGGTCAAACCGTTTACGCACCGGACGGCCGCATTTCGCTGCACCCTGAACTCATTTCCGAGGACGCAGCGAGTCTGCTGCCCGGGCTGGTGCGGCCGGCCTATGTGTGGCAGTTCGATCTTGACGAGACCGGGGCCGTCCAGGACATGGACCTGCGGCGTGCCCTCATCCGAAGTCGTGCACAACTGACCTATGAACAGGTCCAACGGGATATCGACTCCGGTGGAGCCCCCGAGAACCTGGTCTTGCTGAGGGAGGTAGGGCTGCTGCGCATCGAGCTCGAACGACTCCGCGGCGGAGCGAGCCTGAGCCTTCCCGAACAGGAGATCGCCAACGACGGCGACCGGTACTTCATCCTCACCTCACCTCCCCTCCCCGCCGAAGCTTGGAACGCACAGATATCGCTCCTGACGGGAATGGCAGCGGCCCAGTTGATGATCGACGGGAAAATTGGCGTGCTCAGGACCATGCCACCGCCGGATCAGGAATCAGTTGCACGTTTCCGCCATCAGGCACGGGTGCTCGGTAAACCGTGGCCGGAGGACATGGCGTACGGGGAGTTCCTGCGTGGCCTCGACACCACCGAGCCGCGGCAGCTGTCCCTGATGCATGCGGCCGCGTCGCTGTTCAGGGGCGCTGGCTACACAGCGTTCGACGGCGATCTGCCCGCCGCCATGAGTCAGGCAGCCATCGCCGCCCCCTACGCCCACACCACGGCTCCCCTGCGACGGTTGGTAGACCGGTTTGTCCTCGTCATCTGCGCCGCCCTGTGCGAGAACACCGAGGTCCCAGGGTGGGTGCGGGACGCCCTTCCCGAACTGAACTCGCTGATGAACTCCTCCAACCAGCTGTCGTCCCGGATGGAGCGAGGTGCTCTTGACGCCGTCGAGGCAGCGTTGCTGAGCAATCTGGTGGGTCAGGAGTTTGACGCAGTAGTGATCGCCGGCTCAAAGCCACCCAACGGAAACACTCCCGCCGATTACATCCCGGTGGGCACCATCCAGTTGGCCGATCCAGCCGTCGAGGCCCGGTGTGAGGGGAGTCTTCTCGCCGGTGAGAAAGTCCGGGTGCGCCTGGTCCGCGCCGACATTGCCGCCCGAATCACCCGCTTCGAACTGATCAATGGCGCACCAACTCCCGGCGTGTCGGGCACCGCCGCCGGGGCAGGGTAGAGTTTACTGCGTAGTAATGGATGCCCGGTCGTACTCATCATTTCCTGATTAGTTACCCCTGACCCGCAAGTACCTACGCGATCTTGAGTTCTTCTTAGCCGGCAGGATTCACTCGAATCCCCGGCCTGCAGTTGTAAGCCCGCGATCGGCTTCCACTGGACGCCATGCGCCTGTTCCTCCGGGCTGACCACAGGTCAGCCACCCGTTGAGATCCAGCAGCCGTACGGCCTAAATGAACGGTATTTAATTGAACACTGAAGACACCCAGGTGCAAGACACCCACCATCTCCACGCTGACAACAGCGACGACGAGATCTTCGTTGAGGAGACACTGGTTACCACCGAGGAACCTCACAAAGAGGCCGAGGAAACGTTCGCGGACTTCAATGTCCGTCCAGATATCGTTGAGTCCCTCGCTGACGCCGGCATCATCCACCCTTTCCCTATTCAGGCGATGACGCTGTCAATTGCTCTGGGGGGACACGACATTATCGGCCAGGCCAAAACCGGCACCGGCAAGACCCTTGGCTTCGGCATCCCTGCGCTGCAGCGTGTTGTTGCGCCAAAGGACGACGGCTATGACCGCCTTCCCGTGCCGGGAGCACCCCAGGCACTGATCGTGGTGCCAACCCGCGAACTCGCAGTCCAGGTGGCCGGTGACCTGACGACAGCTGCCAAGAAGCGTCACGCACGGATCGTGACCATCTACGGCGGACGGGCCTATGAGCCCCAGATCGAGGCACTCAAGAACGGGACCGAAATTGTGGTCGGCACCCCGGGCCGCCTCATCGACCTGTACCGGCAGAAACTGCTCTCCCTCGCCAACGTGAAACTCGTTGTGCTCGACGAGGCCGACGAAATGCTTGACCTTGGCTTCCTCCCCGACGTCGAGACACTGATCGCTGGAACCCCTGCCGTCCGGCAGACCATGCTGTTCTCAGCCACCATGCCCGGCCCGGTGGTAGCGATGGCACGTCGCTACATGACACAGCCCACCCACATCCGCGCGGCTGACCCTGAAGATGAGGGCATCACCAAAAAGGACATCCGCCAGGTCATCTACCGTGCACACAACCTCGACAAAGCCGAGGTTGTGTCCCGGATCCTGCAGTCCCGCGGCCGCGGCCGCACCATCATCTTCACCAAGACCAAGCGCACCGCCGCCAAACTGTCCGAGGAACTGATTGACCGCGGTTTCGCTGCCGGGGCCATCCACGGCGACCTGGGCCAGGGCGCCCGCGAGCAGGCCCTCAGGGCCTTCCGCGGCGACAAGATCGACGTCCTGGTCGCCACCGAAGTGGCCGCCCGCGGTATCGACGTCGACGACATCACCCACGTCATCAACTACCAGTGCCCCGAGGATGAGAAAGCCTATCTGCACCGCGTCGGCCGCACCGGCCGGGCCGGGAAGAAGGGCACTGCCGTCACCTTCGTTGACTGGGATGACATGCCCCGCTGGGGATTGATCAACAAGGCCCTCGGCCTGGACTCCGCCGAGCCCGTTGAAACGTACTCCTCCTCACCCCATCTTTACGAAGATCTGGACATCCCCAAGGGCACCAAGGGCCGGCTGCCCCGCAACAAGCGGACCCTCGCCGGCATCAACGCTGAAACCCTTGAGGATCTCGGCGAGACCGGCAAGAAGCACCGGGGGGCATCCGAAGCGCAGGGCGCCAGCCGTTCGCGCGGCTC
>NZ_KI914755.1:0-4909 GCF_000520515.1 Arthrobacter sp. H20 | reverse complement strand
CCAGCCGTTCGCGCGGCTCGGAGCGTTCGCGCGGTGGCGGCGATCGCTCCCGCGGCTCGGATCAGCGCGGCGGGCAGCAGTCAGCCGACAAATCGGGCAACCGGCGTCGTCGTTCGGGGACAACCTCCGAGGGGTCAAGCCAGCCTCGCGGGACCGCTGCCGACGCGCCAGCAGCGAGCGCTGACGGCGCACCGGCTGCCGACCGTCCACGCCGGAGCCGTTCCCGCACCCGCACCCGCAGCCGCAATGGTGAGGTAGTTAACAAACCCGCCGCCGGAGCGGAGAGCTAAGCCAGCATGCCGGTTCCCGGTACGGCGCCGTTGTGGCGTCCGGACGGCGGCAATCTGGTGGTGCACGCCGATAACGCCGCGTACCTTCCAACGCTGCCGGACAGATCGTTCACCATGATCTACGTTGACCCGCCCTTCAACACCGGGCGGGCTCAACGGCGTCAGCAAACGTCGATGGTTCGTACCATCGACGGGACCGGCGACCGGGTCGGGTTCAAGGGGCACAGCTACTCGACGGTCAAGGGGATGCTGGCGAGCTACGACGATGCCTTTGAGGACTATTGGGATTTCCTTGCCCCGCGGCTTGCGGAGGCGTGGCGGCTTCTCACTGACGACGGCACCCTCTACGTGCACCTGGACTACCGGGAGGTGCACTACGTGAAGGTGATGCTTGACGCCCTGTTTGGCAGGGACAGCTTCCTGAACGAAATCATCTGGGCGTATGACTACGGCGCGCGCGCGAAGAGGCGCTGGCCCGCCAAACACGACAACATCCTCGTCTATGTGAAGAATCCGTCGAACTACTACTTCGACAGCTCCGGCGTGGATCGGGAACCCTACATGGCACCGGGGTTGGTGACGCCCGAGAAAGCAGCACTCGGTAAGCTGCCGACCGACGTCTGGTGGCACACCATCGTTTCCCCCACCGGGAAGGAAAAAACCGGCTACCCCACGCAGAAACCCGAGGGCCTGCTCCGTCGGGCCGTCACCGCGAGCAGCCGTGAGGGTGATTGGGTGCTCGACTTCTTCGCGGGATCGGGAACCACTGGTGCAGTGGCGGGGAAGCTGGGCCGCCGCTTCGTCTGCGTCGACCAGAATCCGCAGGCGATCGACGTGATGAAGGCCCGGCTCAGCGCCTACTGCTGATGGGTGGCCTGCTCACCGGGGTGCTGTCAGCGCACCACTACTGACCCCGTGGCGAGCTCCTCAATCTGTTCCAGCACTGCCGGGACCGTAAGATTCTCCCCCAACCGGTTCGGTTTGCCTTCCCCGTGATAGTCGCTTGACCCGGTAGTGAGCAGACCGTGCTTGGCAGCGATGCGCCGCAGCTCCTGGCGCCCCGGCTCAGGATTGTCCCGATGCTCAATCTCAAGGCCCTGCAGTCCGGCGTCGATCATCTGCCCGACGACGTCGTCCCCCACGACCCGTCCGCGGGCAGAAGCCACTGGATGGGCGAAGACGACCACCCCGCCTGCGGCGCGGATCAGCTCTACTGCCCGCGCGGGATGCGGGGCATAGTGGCCCACCCAGTAGGGCGACGCGGCGGTAAGAATGTGGGTGAAGGCCTCACTGCGATCGGAAACGATCCCCAGGGTTACCAACGAGTCGGCGATGTGGGGGCGTCCGACGGTCGCCCCCACCGCAATGTGTTCCTGCACGTCGGCCCACGTAATCGGGTAGTCCGCTCCGAGACGCTCAACCATGCGTTCAGCCCGCGACAGCCGGGCATCCCTGGACCGCTGGATCTCATCCGCCAGCCCCTGATGCAGCGGATCGTGTAGGTAGGACAGCACGTGGACACTGATGCCCGTATCGGTGCGGCAGGATACTTCCATCCCCGGGACCAAAGCCACCCCGTGCAGCCGGGCAGCCTCAGCGGCCCCGGCCCAGCCGGCCGTCGAGTCATGGTCCGTCAGGGCGATCACGTCGAGGCCAGCGTCCCGAGCCGCCTTCATCAGGACGGCAGGACTTTCGGTGCCATCGGAGACTGTTGAATGGGTGTGTAGGTCGATTCTCACCCACCCAATCTACGCCCGCTCCGACAGTCCGGCCGACAACTGTTTGGTTGCCTTCGGTACCGGTGAGATCATTGGGGTGTGAGTACTGCAGAGAACAAGACCATGTCCCAGTCCGCCACCGAACTGCCCTCCCCCGAGGAGCAGCCGTTAGCTGCCCGGAACGAGAACCGTTCCCAGCGCCCTGATTCGGACGCCTTCAAGGCCTTCATGGCGCAGCAGTGGGCCACCAAGCCCACCGAACTGCCCGCCGAATCCGAGGTTGCGCGCTATGCGGCGACCCGCCGTCGTACCATCTCGGCTGCGTTTCCGGGCGAGCGTCTGGTAATCCCCGCAGGTCCGTTCAAGGTGCGATCCAACGACACTGACTACCGCTTCCGGCCGCATTCAGGCTTCGCGCACCTGACCGGGCTGGGCCTTGACCACGAGCCGGATGCGGTCCTGATCATGGAGCCAACCGCCGATGGTCAGGGCGACGACGGCGGAGCGCATCACTCCACCCTCTACTTCAAGGAACTGGCCAGGCATGACAACCCCGAGTTCTACGGCAACGCCCGCTATGGCGAATTCTGGATCGGCTCACGGCTCTCCCACGCCCAGATCAAGGCAATGCTATCCATCCAGACGGCCGACCTCGCCGAACTGGAGGTCGCAGTAACCAAGGACGCCGGCGCCCCCGAGGTTGGCGGCATGCGGATCCGCCTGCTGCGCGAAGTGGACCTGAATGCTGACGCGCTGGTCGACACCTCGCGGATCAACACCGGTGTTGACCTGGAGAAGTCCGATGAGCTCGACGGCAAACTTGCCGAAGCACTCTCCGAACTGCGCCTCCTGAAGGATCAGTGGGAGGTGGAGCAGATGAAGGTTGCAGTTGCCGCGACGGTCAACGGCTTTCACGAGGTAGTCAAGGAACTCCCCCGGGCCATTACCCACCACCGCGGCGAGCGGGTAATTGAGGGAGCCTTTTTCGCCCGCGCCCGTGAAGAAGGCAACGATCTCGGCTACGACACCATCGCAGCCTCCGGCAACAACGCCACTGTGCTCCACTGGATCCGCAACAACGGCCAGGTGCACTCAGGCGAACTCCTGCTTCTCGATGCGGGTGTTGAAGCCGACAGCCTCTACACCGCTGACATCACCCGCACCCTCCCAGTCAACGGCAAATACACCGAGATCCAGCGGAAGATCTACCAGGCAGTGCTCGACGCGGCCGACGCCGGTTTCGCTGCTGCGCAGCCCGGGCGCAAGTTCAGGGAGGTGCACCAGGCAGCAATCACAGTGCTCGCTGAGCGTCTTCACGCGTGGGGGCTCCTCCCGGTCACGCTCGAGGAAGCCCTGTCCCAGGACGGGCAGCACCACCGCCGCTGGATGCCACACGGCACCAGCCACCACCTCGGCATGGATGTCCACGACTGTGCCCAGGCCAAGCGCGAGCTCTACCTCGACGGAGTCCTCACCGAGGGTATGGTCTTCACCATCGAACCTGGACTGTACTTCAAGGATGAAGACCTTGCAGTCCCCGAGGAGTTTCGCGGAATCGGTGTACGGATCGAAGATGACATCCTGATGACCGCTGCTGGCCCGGTGAACCTGAGCGCCGCGCTGCCGCGCGAGGCTGACGACGTCGAAGCCTGGATGGCGGGCATCTACAGCCCCACCGGCGAATAAGCCATGGCCGCTCCGGTACCCGACCCCCAGCGGAGGTAGGTGCCGGGGCGGCTACCTGGCTCTCCCGGCCTCACCCTCGACCCCGGTTGAGGAGCCGGCCTGGCATTTTGGTACTGCCTCAGAATGGCGGGCAGTACCCGGAGTGTCTAGTCCGAAAATGAGGTGGGTTGGATGCTTAGATGGGCACGGTCGCGGGACCGGGCGGTTGTCGGTCTTGTGAGGTTGGGCGGGGTCAGGCGGCTGTTGCAGGGGTGAGAGTGACGTTGTAGCCCAGGGCTTCGAGCTGGCGGATGTGGCCGCGCTTCCTGGTATCGGGGTTAGTTCGCTGGGTGTAGTGGTTGGGGCCGAGGTCGTGGAAGCGGGTGTCGGGGTTGTTCAGCAGGTGCCAGATGGCCACGAGGATGGAACGGCCGATGGCGACGATGGCCCGTTCTTACCGCGCCGTCGGGCGAGTCTGCGGTAGCGTTCGCCGAGGAAAGTGTTGGTCCTGCCCAGGCACACGGCGACTTCCCCGAGGGTCCTGGCGAGGTAGCGGTTGCCGTGTCCGGTGGAGCCGTTGCCCTTGATCTTCCCGGCGGAGGATTTGATGCCGGGTGAGAACTTCGCCCAGGAGGCCAGATGTCCGGAGGTGGGAAACCGGGACATGTCCACCCCAATCTCGGCGACAATGGTAGCGGCGGCGACCGGGCCGATGCCGGGGATTTCATCCAAGCGTGCCGCCGCGTCCGCGAAAGGGGCCAGCGCAACCTCAATCTGCGCGTCGACCGCGGCGATATCGGCGTTAATGTTGCCGACGCGATCAAGCATTGTGGCCAGCAGGAACCGGTGGTGGTCATCGAAGTGGCCGGTGAAGGCTTCCTCAAGGGCGCCGATCTTGGTGCGCATACTGGCCCGCACCATTTGTGCCAGGACCTTTGGGTTCCGTTCCCCATTGATCAGCGCGGCCATCATCGCCCGGCCGGAGACGCCGAAAATGTCCGAGGCCACAACGGAGAGCTTGATGCAGGCATCCTCAAGGAGTTTCTCCACCCGGTTCTTCTCCGCGCCCCGGACCCCGACGAGATCGATCCGGTACCGGGTCAGATCCCGCAGCCGGCGGATCGGTGCCGGCGGGACGAAACTCGGCCGCAGCATCTGGCGTTCGGCGACCTTGCACAGCCAGACCGCGTCGATCACATCCGTTTTGGGTCGGCCGGGCAGGTGCTTCACGTCCCG
>NZ_AZRY01000225.1 GCF_000520515.1 Arthrobacter sp. H20 | reverse complement strand
TCCACGACCCTGCACACGGACCTGGCGTTGGATGCGTTGGAGATGGGTTTGTGGACCCGCCAGCACGCTGGAAAGGACGTCTCCCAGCTCATACATCACAGCGACAGAGGAGTGCAGTATCGTGCCATCCGCTACACCGAAAGGCTCGCTGAGTCCGAAGCAGTCGCGTCCGTCGGCGCTAAGGGCGATAGTTACGACAACGCCATGGCCGAGGCCCTGAACTCGCTGTTCAAAGCCGAGCTGATCCGCAACAAAGGCCCGTGGACGAGCATCAACGACCTGGAAATCGCCGTCGCGGAATACATCGATTGGTACAACCACCGACGCCTTCACAGCGAGATCGGCTACCGACCACCGGTGGAAGCCGAAACCGTCTATTACTCAAAACTCCCGGCCATCAAAACGATGGAACGGGTCTAACAAACCCTCCACCAAACCCGGGGCTTGACAGGCCCCTCAGCGATGACCGGTCCCTGTGGTACCGCTTCGATACGCCCGGGCGAACGATCTACGCGGCCGAAGACGCGAAAACGTCGCTGCTTGAAGCGCTGTCATGGGCACGGATGACCGCCTCACACGACGCGTACCTGAGAAAGACCGCAGCGTTCTTCGGCGAACCCATAGAAACCATCCGGCAGGAAGTCGAAGAGCAGTGGCACGCCAACGGTCACATGATTCCGGGGTGGATTCCCGCGAACTGGCGTGACGGACGCCTGCTGTACTCACTGCAGTTCGAGCCCGGCCCCTGGGTTGATATCGCCCACTCCGAGACCCTCACAGCACTCAACGGAGCGCTGGGCAGTCTGCTGTACGAAGTCGAGGTGGAAGAAACACTCACGTTGGCTGAAGTCACTAGCGGCCGCCGGGAAGTCACGACCATCCTCGCATCATGGATCCGGGACCAGGTCCTCGATGATGGGTCATATCCGATGGGCATCCGCTTCCCCTCCAAGCACGGCGCTGTAGGCCAGGGCAACGGCTACTGCTGGGCGTTCTGGCTTCGGCGCGCCGATATCGGCCTAGTGGATGACCCCGTCACCACAGATGCAGGAACACGAATCCGTGAGCACGATCCCGCCTACACCTACGCCCTCGAACGTCACGGAATCAGATCACGGTAGAGACAGCTCCCCGAGTAGCACCCGGGCCAAAGCAATTGTCCAACAGCCATTGGACAAATAGAGCTGCCATGTGACCGATGCTGGTGTGATTCGATGGAGTCCATGACGAGCGATCCTCCTGCCGCCGTGGTTCAGGACGTCGCCCGATTGCGGGCGGCGCTGGATGAGACCCTGCCGGGCAAGGACGATTCGAATCTTCTGATTGGGACCTGGAATGTGCGGGCGTTCGGGGATCTGACCAGGAAGTGGGCGGCGGGTCCACGGGATTCGCCCAAACGCGACCTGCATGCCATGGCGTGCATCGCCGCGGTGCCTTGGATCCGAACCGGTGCGCACGCTTGGATGAGCAGATCCCGGGATGGGCTACCGCCTGGCGGTAGTCGCACAAACGTAGGTACACCACCATCACAAACGGGCACGAGTAACGAGACAAATATCCTCGGCGTGTCGAGCCTCGGCAAAGAGTCTCCACCAATCCATCGTTATCGGCCGTGGACCAAGTTGAGCCAGGTGTAACCAGTAGGGCACCTCATCGGAACATTTAGTGCGCGTAGACTTTCCGAATGTCGACGTGCGCGTTCTTCCTCTACACCCGCAGTAACGACGTCGCGGCCTCTCGCCGGTTCTACTCCGATTTGTTGGGACTTGACCAGATCTGGGACGAAGAAGGTGACATCGCCTACGTATTCGGAGACTCTGTCCAGTTCTCTATCGGGGACGACCCCGCGGCGACCGCTGACGAAGAGTGGGCTTTTCAACCCGGGTGGGTGTTCGGGTTAGAAATCGCACCCAAGCCAGGCGTAGCCGCGGGTCCTGGAGCATCCCGCTATCGCCCGAGAAGTTCAGAAGCGCCGTCACCCGGTTGCAGGAAGCGGAAACGATTGCCCTGCGCGCTGAGCCCTTCTGGGTGGGCTATTGGAGCTACGTGGTCAAAGACCCTATGGGCCAAACCGTCGAACTCACTGACCCGGTCAGCGATGGCCCCTGAGACGATCGATCCACTCGGGTCTCGGAACCCATCGTTACCGGGCGCTCATTGCCCCTCGGATCTCGACCTCACTGTTGATTCCATCAGAGTGTTTTCCCCGACGGTGGAAGGCAGCGATGGATCCCGACGACCACACCATTACCTACCAGGCCGGTGACCCAGTCATCGAGACCGAAGGAAACAGCTCCGTCTCGGCATGCCTGATCAGGTTTGCCTGTGGGTCGCTCTTGCCGCGGGCTCGCAGATTGATGCAACCTGCCAACAAGCTCATCGGCGGGATGCTGTGGGCGGTGGTGCTGGCCACTGAGTGATTAGCCGAGGATGGCTAGGGCCCGGGGAATGCTATCGATGGTGATGTCCGTGTCGGTTTCGACGGATTTCACTTCCCCGTCGATCTGGTAGGGCATGGGCTTGAGGGCCGAGAACCGGTACTGCGCGTAGCTCGGCTGATCGCCTAGTCCCTTCGTCGTGGCTCGCAAGGCGGTAAGCAGGATCCGCCACTTGGCCATGTGCGAGAAGATAATGACTTCGAACTTCCCGTCGGTGGGCTGGTCCCCGGCCTCGCTCAGGGTCGCGTACTTCGCCATCTGCGAGATGTTCGCGAACACCAGGCTGTCGAACGTGCGGCGCTTCCCGTCGCTCTGCCGGATCTCGAAGGGCTTGAACTTTGAAAAGGTCCGCACAACGGAGAACATCTCCTTGATCGCACCTTTACTACCCTTTTCCAGGTCAATCGCCATGATCGGCGTCAGACCGAAACCGATGTAGGAGTGCGCATACACCGGGTCCGCACCCGGCTGGCTCATGCTGATGCGCAGCACATCGATCCGGCGGACCTGGCCCTCGATGATGGCTTCTGCCAATGGCTTGCGTCCGGTAACACGGCTATGGTCATTCGCGTTGCCGGCGGCGAGAACCGAGCACACGGCGTCATCTCTGCCGCTGGCCATGGCTCCGTTGACGACCTCGTTGTACCCGCCGTCCCCGCTGACCGACACAATGAGGGCGTTGCCAGCTGAAGCCGCCTCACGCGCAAGGTCGATCGCGTGTCCGGCATGCTCCGTGGGCTGCAAGGTGACAACTGTGTCCGGCAATGCCGGTGCCAATTCGCCAGCTAGTTCCCCAGCGAGCGTGGGAGCGTCCCCGGTGCTGTTCGGATTGAAGATGATGGTGATCTTGTCGAACCTACGCGGTGCCTCCATGGGTGTACCTTTCCTGGGCATATGAGTTAGCATAATGCCCCGCCATTGCCCCCGGGTTCCGGACCGGGAACCTGCAGCAGTTCCCGACGATCCTCCGGTCCACGAAGAAGATGTCGGTAACGAAGCTCCCGTTGCAGGGTGTAACGGGACCAGAATACTGTCCCCGTTCTTCTGCCCGCTAAGGACTCCGGAGGGGGCAGCGGGGAGATCCTCGATCAAGTCCAGGATGGCGTCGGCGACGATCATCGCGCCTCCACGGTGTGCAGCATGAGGCTGGCCTGGGACCTCGACGACACGACCATCGCGAGCCACTGCGGCAAGGCGCTTGCACCATCTGCGTCCCGCGATCGGGTCTAGGGATCCTCGCAGCACCAGGACGGGCTGAGTGACGCCCGCGAGTCGGTGATCCAGGCGATACCTGAGCATGACGGGTAACTCGGTTCGATACCAGCGCAGGCCGCATTGCAGGTACGCAGCGGCTACCTGAAGGTTCGTCACCGGCCGCTCCAACAGGGTGTCGAGGGTTAAGGTCAGGGCATTGCGCGCCGCGGAAGGGTGAGCGGTATCCGTAACAGGGCCGATAAGCACCACAGCGGAAACGAGGTCCGGGCGTTGCAGAGCGAGCTCGGTGACGAATTGAGCGCCCATCGAGTGCCCGACCACGACACAGGAGATGAGTCCCGTCGCGTCGAGTGCATTCACGATGACACTCGCGTACTCGGCTGCGGTGAGCTGCCGGGCTGGCCTAGGGGTTCCACCGAACCCGGGAAGGTCGAGTAGGAAGACGTCGCCGTGGACGAGCAATCTCGCTTGCAGTCGAGCGAAGTAACGGTGCGACATCCCGATGCCGTGGACGAGCACGAACACCGGCCGAGCCTCATCGGCCGCACCGGATGCTGAGCTAGTGGGTGCTGAGCTGTCGGCGGTGCGGGAGTAGTGCAGGCGATAGGCCAGCTCGAGGCGCTCACCCGCTTCGCTGACGAGGGTGGTCTGCAGTTTCCTCATGTCGCTGAAGTAAGGAAGATTCTCATTCTCAGCTTGCCTGTTGTTGACCGGGCTTATTGTCGCCTCCGCCACCTTGCCGACGTTGGTCCTTGCGATATTGGGGGTCTCACTCATGGGAGCCCTTCGTGAACTGGGAAGGTGGCAAGGCAAATATTGTCCCGTGGATTGCGGCCCGAATCATCGGATGCCCCTACCGTATTGGGAAGTAGCCGAAAATGACATCGATCCCCGCACCCGGAGTACGTGGCTCGGGTGCGGGGATCATCGCGTCGTGCTAGGAGTTGTGGTGCTCGCGACTTCCGGACTTCGCCAGCCCGCGGGCGACCATGTAGCCGATCGTGAGGAAGGTGATCAGTTCCATGCCCTGGTGTGCGTCGAACATGTCAATGCCATCTTCGTTGTCGCCGTCTCCGACGACGAGGGCGGTCACGACTGTGGCGATGACCATCGCGATGTAGGCAAAGAACTCGGTGGATTTCGTCGAGGCCTTCGTCTCGGTCGAGCGACGGTTCTCGACGGCGTTGCCGGTGTGTCCGTTGCCGGAATGTCCGTTGTTCGTGTTTCCGTTATCGGTATTGGTATTGGTATTGGTATTGGCCATGAGTATTCTCCTGAAGTGTCTCGGGGGGTGCCGTCATCGGCGGCGGATACCGTGCTCAGAGATGAGTCGATCCGCGGGTGAAGTGGAGTGCAAAATGGGCCGCAGTTTTCTCTACGGGATGCTCTACATCATAAAGTTAAGGCGTAGAGGCTAGGAAAGCAAGCTGACTTACTATCGACTTGGCAGAGACGGTAAGGGATCTATCTGAGCGAGCAGGTAGAGCCTGCCTTACCGGGCGGGACAGGGCTGCGCAGCCATGTCCGTCTCAGATCCCATCGGTGGAGGCAACAGCACTCTGCGGACAGTTCGGAAGGGGCGAGCCAAGATCGCGACATTGGACTACCTGGTCCGAAGCCTGAGGCCAGATGGGCCCACGTCACGGTGCAAGAAGGGTCTCCAATTCGGTTTGACATTCTGATCCGTGCGGCCCGCGGGTCCACTACAGTGCAGGGCGCATCGAGGACGACGTCGAGTACCAGTTCAGTGGTCATTCCGCTCTCGAATCGCTGTGCCGCCCACGTCACCGTCGTCCCGTACGGCATGTCCGTCGCCGACGCGGGGCAGCGCATCGGGGACCGTCACCAGGAGGAACAGGGCGGATCTAAATTGATTAGATTCATGGGACCCCTGCACAGCATCGGGCACTCCTACTAGTCCTTTCCGCCTGCATGGTGCATCACCTAAGCGGTCCCTAGCCTCGATCTTTCATGAGGCGTGGTTTCTGGTGTGATCGGGGCTTACTGGCTGCCCGATGGTCTGATTGTGGCATCTGGGTGTGACGATTCGGCCGCTGACCGGTGGCGGTTGGTCGGTGATGGTTCCACGTCCATCACGTAGGTCGGGGTGCTGCTCTTCCTCGTTCGGGGTCAGTCGGCGGTCGTGGTTCTTATGGCGGGTCCAGGGCGTTGAGGCGGGTGAGGGCTTTGAGCAGGAGCCCGGTCTCGGGTGCTTTGGCGGCGAGGTGGACAGTGAACTGTCGGGCGTGCCGGCTGATTTTCCCGGCGATTTCGAAGATCCTGGCCCGCAGCTTCTTGGGCTCCCAGCGTCGGGCTTTGGTGCCGTGGAAGGCGAGCATCTGCGTCCACGCCATGAGCTCGGAGGCGAGCATCACCAGGTGGCACCAGAGCGTGTTGGCGGCAGACGAGTGCAGGGGCAGGTTCTGGAACCCTGTGTCTTTGACGTTTCGGATCCTGTCTTCGCAGCGGGCGCGGAGCCGGTGGCGGACTTCCAGGTCAGCCAGTTGCCCGTGGTCCTGGTTCGTGGCCAACGCGGTGTAGCGCATCCCGTCGACATCGGTGATCCGCAGTTGGGCGCCGGGGTGGGGTGTTTCCTTGCGGACGATGACCCGCATCCCGTCCGGCCAGGAGGTGAGGTCGAGCATGCCGGTGATGTCAGCGACCCACGCACCGTCGCGTTCAATGCCGTCGCTGGTATAAGCCCTTGTCCACGCGTCCTTCGGGATGAGGGGTAGGGCTGTTTCGACGGCGCCGTGGATCGGGAACCCCACCGCGTAGCTCAGGTTTCGGTTCTTGTGGGTGAGCCAATTCAGGAATCCGTGGGTGCCGCCGGCTGAGTCGGTGCGGATCATGACTTTCCTGCCGGAGCGGTACCCTTTCGGCAACTGCTGCAACGCATCCCGGGTGACCTGGACGTGGTCAGCGGCGGTGTTGGACCCGGCGTTCCCCGGGCGCAGCAGCACCGCCAACGGCTCCCCGGTGCCCTCCGTCCCGTGATCGAGGTACGCCGCCAACGGGTGGAACCCGTACCCTTTTTTCCACGTCGGGCGGGCGTCTTCCTTCTCCGAATGCGAATTCACCAGCGTCGCATCCAAGTCCACAACCAGCGGGGCGCGCCTGCTGACCCCGTGCAACGGCGAGTGTTCCCCGGCGACTGCCCACACACGGGATCGTGCGGCAGCCCGGGCGGCATTGATCGCGGCCAACGCCTTACCCGGGCTGATCCTCGAA
>NZ_AZRY01000224.1 GCF_000520515.1 Arthrobacter sp. H20 | reverse complement strand
CCTTGCCGACATGATCGACGCCCACCTTGATGCTGTGAAGGAGATTGCCTGATGGATACCGGACTCAAGGGAAAGAACGTACTGGTGCCGGGCGCGAGCTCGGGCATCGGCCTGGCCATTGCCCAGGCGCTGGCCGCGGAGGGCGCCAACGTGGTCCTCGCCGCCCGCCGCGAGGACGTGGTGCAGGGCGAAGCGGCCCGCCTCCCCTCAGCGGTCGGGGTCGCGATGGACCTGACCGACGGCGGCGCCCCCGCGGCCCTGGTCGAAGCCGCCGAAAAAGCGTTCGGGCCGATCGATGTGCTGATCCTCAACAGCGGCGGCCCGCCTCCCGGTGGTGCAGCTGACGTCAGTGATGAACAAGCCCTGGCCGCCGTGCACCAGCTCCTCCTGCAGCACATGAGCCTGACCAATCTGGTGCTCCCCGGCATGCGCGAGCGCGGCTGGGGCCGCATTGTCGCCGTCGGCTCCAGTGGCGTGCAGCAGCCGCTGCCCAACCTGGCGCTCTCCAACATCGGGCGGGCCGGGCTCGCTGGTTACCTCAAGACGCTCGCCGCCGAGGTGGCGGCCGACGGCGTCACCGTGAACATGGTGCTGCCGGGCCGGATCGACACGGACCGGGTGGCGTCCCTCGATGCCGCAGCAGCCAAGCGGACCGGCAGCACGCCTGATGAGGCACGCGCAGCGTCGGAGAAAACTATCCCCGCCGGCCGGTACGGCAAGCCCGAGGAGTTCGGTGCTGTCGTCGCCTTCCTCGCGAGCGTCCCCGCCGCCTATGTGACCGGCGAGCAGATCCGCTGCGACGGCGGATTGGTCCGTGCGTATTAACCCCTGAGCTCCTGAACCTCTCGACTCCTGGCTCTCGACATTGAACAGAAAGAAGCGCTGACCATGCATGCTGGTCCGCGATCTCATTCCCGGCTTCACCGGCGACCTGCTGGAGTTGTTGGCCACCGATTCGCTCGGGAAGCTTGAATCGTTCGCCGAGTCGGCGGACACCGCGGTATTCCGTGACCGCGATTCGGTGACGTTCGGTGCCCCGTACCGTCATCCCCGGCTGCTGTGGGGCATCGGCCTGAACTATGTGGAGCACGCGTCGGACCTGTCTGAGGGCGTCCCCGACGAGCCGGCGTCGTTCATCAAGGGCGACCACACCATCATCGGCCCTAACGAGTTCATCACCATCCCGTACCAGAGCGTGCGCACCACCGCCGAGGCCGAACTGGGCCTCGTCATCGGCCGCTACTGCCGCGATGTGGAGCCGGCGGACGCGCTGTCCTACGTGGCCGGCGTCGTCACCCTGCTGGACCAGACCGCTGAGGACATCCTGGAGAAGAACCCCCGGTTCCTCACCCGGTCGAAGAACTTCCCCGGCTTCTTCTCCTTCGGGCCGGAGATCGTGCCCCTCGCAGAGGTAACTGACGACGCCGGGTCGCTGGCCGCCGTCGAGGTGTCCACAGTGATCAATGGCGAGGTGCACCGCAGCAACGTGGTGGGCAACATGAGGTACCTCCCTGAGTACCTGGTCAGTTTCCACAGCAAGGTGATGCCGCTTTACCCGGGCGACATCATCTCCACCGGCACGCCGGGCGCCGTGCACATCAAGGCGGGCGACGTGGCGGAATGTCGCATCCCTGGCGTCGGTGTGCTCAGCAACCCGGTGGTCGACCAGCACAGCAAACCGGAAGGCAGTGGCGGTAGTGAGTGACTTCCCCGACGACGCGTTCCCGGCGGGTCCCCTGAACGGCATCAAGGTAGCCGACTTCTCCAGGGTGCTCGCGGGACCCTTTGCCTCGATGATGCTCGCCGATTTCGGGGCCGACGTCATCAAGGTGGAAAGCCCCTTCGGCGACGACACCCGCAGCTGGACACCCCCGGTGGACGAGTACGGGGTGGGCACCTATTTCTCCAGCGTGAACCGCAACAAGCGCTCGGTGGTCTGCGACCTGACCACTCCCGAGGGGCAGGCGGCGGCACTGGAGATCGCGGTGACGGCCGACGTCGTCATCGAGAATTTTCGTCCCGGCATCATGGAACGGTTCGGGCTGGACTACGAGTCCCTCAAGGACCGGCGCCCGGACCTGATCTACTGCTCCATCACCGGATTCGGCAGCACCGGTGGAGCTCATCTGCCCGGGTACGACCTGCTGGTGCAGGCCGTCGGCGGGCTGATGAGCGTCACCGGTGGGCTCGATTCCGAGCCCAGCAAGGTCGGTGTGGCCCTGGTGGATGTGGTCACCGGGCAGAACGCCGTCGTCGGGATCCTCGCCGCCCTGCGGTCGCTGGAGCAGACCGGGGTGGGCCAGCGGGTGGACGTGAATCTGCTGTCCTCCCTCTTGTCGGGGCTGGTGAACCAGGCGTCCAGCACGCTGGCCACGGGGGAATCCCCGCAGCGGATGGGTAACGCGCACCCGAGTATTGCGCCGTATGAGACGTTGCGGACAGCCGATGGCCCGCTGGCCGTGGCCGTCGGGACGGACAAGCAGTTCGCCGGGCTGGTCCGGGTGCTCGGGGTGCCCGAGCTCTCCGGCGATGAGCGGTTCGCCGGGAATTCGAATCGGGTGGCCAACCGGGTGGTACTGAAGTCCCTGCTGGAACAACAGTTGGGGTCCAATTCCGCCGCCGAGTGGTCGGAGCTGCTCAGCCTGGCGGGTGTGCCCGCTGGGAAGGTGAACTCGATTGTCGAGGCGCTGGAACTGGCCGACACGCTGGGCCTGTCACCCGTCGTCGAAATCGCCAACGCTGACGGGACACGAACCAGCCAGCAGGTCGCCAACCCGATCCACCTCTCCGGGACACCCGCCCGGTACCTGCGCCCGCCGCCCCTGTTGGGCGAGCACAACGGCGCCGCCTTTGACGTTCCCTCAGTTCCCGCACTGCACCATCTACTCTGAAAGCAGGACCCCTGTGACCTCTTCAACCCTTGAAAGCAGAGCCATGATTGATAATTCGGACCTGATCGGTATTGAATCGCTCCTCTCCCCCGAGGAAATTGCCCTGCGGGAAACCGTGCGGTCCTTTGTGGACAGTGAGATCAAGCCGAACATCGCCCAATGGTACGACGACGCCGTGTTCCCGATGGAGATTGTCCCGCAGATGGCCGAGCTGGGCCTGCTCGGCATGCACCTCAAGGGCTACGGTTGCCCGGGGAAGTCCTCGGTGGAGTACGGACTGGCAGCGATGGAGTTGGAGGCAGGCGATTCGGGTTTGCGGACCTTCGTGTCGGTGCAGGGGTCGCTCGCGATGAGCGCCATTTACAAGCACGGTTCGGAGGAGCAGAAGACCGAGTGGCTGCCGCAGATGGCCGCCGGGACCGCTATTGGTGCGTTCGGGCTAACCGAGCCGACCGCCGGGTCCGACCCCGGCGCCATGCAGACCTTCGCGCGCCGCGACGGATCCGACTGGATCCTCAATGGCGCCAAGCGCTGGATCGGCCTGGCCTCGGTGGCGAAGCTGGCCATTATCTGGGCGATGACCGACGACGGCGTCCGCGGCTTTGTGGTGCCCACTGACAGTCCCGGGTTTGAGGCAATACCGATCAAACAGAAGCTCTCCATGCGGGCGTCCATCCAGTGCGACATTACGTTGACCGACATCCGGTTGCCGGAGAGCGCAATGCTGCCGAATGCCAAGGGACTGCGAGGCCCGTTCGAGTGCCTGAACGAGGCGCGCTACGGCATCATCTGGGGTGCCATGGGGGCCGCCCGGGACAGCTACTTGACCGCGCTGGCCTACTCGCAGGAGCGCCTCCAGTTCGGGAAACCGCTCTCCGGCTACCAGTTGACGCAGGAGAAGTTGGTGAACATGGCGTTGGAGATCAACAAGGGAACGCTGCTCGCGTTGCAGTTGGGCCGGTTGAAGGATGCCGGGGCGCTGCAGCCGTACCAAATCTCGGTGGGCAAGCTGAACAACTGTCGCGAAGCAATCGCGATTTGTCGTGAGGCTCGGGCGATGCTCGGCGGCAATGGAGTCACCCTTGATTATTCGCCGCTGCGGCACGCGAACAACCTGGAGAGTGTCAGGACCTATGAGGGCACCGACGAGGTGCACACCTTGATCCTGGGCAACCACATCACCGGCGTTCCCTCGTTCCGGTGAGTGACCCCGCCGTGGGTGAACCGCCCACCGGCATCCGCAAGGGCCTGACCAACTACGGGGACGCCGAGTTCTCGCTGTTCCTGCGGAAGGCGTTCATCAAGGGTGCCGGATACTCCGACGACGCCCTGGACCGGCCGGTGATCGGGATCATCAACACCGGCAGCGGCTTCAACCCGTGCCACGGCAACATGCCGGCGCTGCTGGAGGCGGTGAAGCGTGGGGTGATGCTCGCCGGTGGGTTGCCGGTGGACTTCCCCACCATCTCCATCCACGAGAGCTTCTCGCAGCCCACCAGCATGTTCCTGCGGAACCTGATGTCGATGGACACGGAGGAGATGATCCGGGCCCAGCCGATGGACGCCGTCGTGCTGATCGGTGGTTGCGACAAGACGGTTCCGGCCCAGCTGATGGGTGCTGCGTCGGCGGGCGTGCCGGCGATATCTCTGGTGACCGGCTCAATGCTGACCGGCGGTTACCAGGGCGAGCGGGTGGGTGCATGTACCGACTGCCGGGCGTTCTGGGGCAAGTTCCGGGGTGGCGAGATTTCCAAACCAGAGATCGACGACGTGAACTCGCGTCTGGTCGGCAGCGTCGGCACCTGCTCGGTGATGGGGACAGCCAGCACCATGGCGTGCCTGACGGAGGCGATGGGGATTGCGATGCCGGGTTCGGCGTCGGCTCCTGCAGTCACGGCTGACCGGGTGCGGATCGCTGAGGCGACCGGGACACAGGCGGTTGCGCTGGCAGCGGCCGAGACGAAGATGGACACCATCCTGACTCAAGAGTCGTTCGAGAATGGGTTGCGGGTGCTGCTGGCGATCGGCGGATCCACCAACGCGATCATTCACCTGACCGCTGTAGCGGGTCGGTTGGGAATCCGGCTGTCGCTGGAGCAGCAGGACCGGATGAGCATGGAGACGCCGGTGCTATTGGATCTGAAGCCATCGGGGAAGTATTACATGGAGGACTTCCACCGGGCCGGCGGTGTTCCCGCCGTGCTGCGTGAACTGGGTTCGCTGATTCACCGGGACGTGCCGACCGTGACCGGTCGGACGTTGGGTGAGGAGATTGACGACGCCGGTCCCGGCTTCCCGCAGGACATCATCCGGACACTGTCCAACCCGGTGTACCCGGAGGGAAGCCTCGCTGTCCTCCGCGGCAACCTGGCGCCCGGTGGTGCGATCATCAAGCAGGCAGCCGTATCCCCTTCGTTGCTGGAACACACCGGACCTGCCGTGGTGTTCGAGAACACTGCGGACCTGGCGGCGCGGATCGATGACCCCGATCTGGAGGTTACTGCCGATTCGGTGCTGGTGCTGAAGAACATCGGCCCTGTGGGTGCTCCTGGCATGCCCGAGGCCGGGTATCTGCCGATCCCGAAGAAGCTCGCTTCTCAGGGGGTGCGCGACATGGTGCGCATCTCGGACGGTCGGATGTCGGGCACCGCCGCGGGCGCGGTGGTGCTGCATGTAACGCCGGAGTCAGCGGTCGGCGGTCCGCTGCGGCTGGTGCAGACCGGCGACACGATCACCCTGGGTGTGAGCCGTCGGTTGATCCAGTTGGAAGTGTCGGATGCGGAGCTGGCCCAGCGTGAAGAAGCGATGGGTCCGGCAGCGCCAGTTGTCCCGGAGCGTGGCTACCGGAAGCTGTTCGTCACGGAGGTAACTCAGGCCGACGAGGGCTGCGACTTCCGTTTCCTGCAGGGCTCGTTTGTCAGTGACTTATAATTTCGCCGGTTCACCATGCTCGCAACTCCAATATTGCTTCCCGTCATCCGTAAGAACAGGAGGTCGTCCGTGGGCGTTGGGACGACTGTGGTGGGGTCCTACCTCTTGATAATAAAAAGAGCTCCAAGCCTTGTTGCCAGTTTACTGAGGCCCTACCCTAATCTCAGGTCGCACATTCCCAGGAGCCCACATGACCCACTTCGTTCCCATCAGCCCTACCCGAGTGTGGGCATTCGCCTCAGGAGACTCTTCCCGCCAGGTTCTCACCTGTGTGGCTGCCGCCGCCCAGGTCCTCTTGCCCACGTTCTACGGTCCACGCTTCAGGGGTGAAAACGCTCCACCCAACGTGATCCAGCCCGCCCCCTGCACCTTCACTGTTTGGTTCCCCATCTTCGCCTCATCCATCTCCTATGCGGTCCACCAGGCGCGCGGCCCAGCCCGGACCCTGGACATCTGGCGGGAAGCGGGCTGGCCTCTCGCTGGCGCGTTCGCCGCCACCGGTGTCTGGGCGCCGCTCGTGCGATCCGGCAAGTTCTGGAGCGCCCAAGGAGCGTTGGCAGCGATCGCTGTGCTCGCAGAGACGGGACGTCGTCAAATCGCTCAGGCCGAGCTGAAGGGCGAGTTGAGCACGGCCGAGATCACGGCAGCCGCCTCGGCAGCGGGAATGCTTGCGGCCTGGGGGCAGGCAGCATGTGGAGTGAACCTGGCCGCCATGCTCGTCAGCAACAATATTGTCCCCGCCGGGCCAAAGGCCGCCATGGTGGGAGCGGCCCTCCTCGCAGGGCTCGGCGTGCTTGGCACCAGAGCTGTCTCCGCGCCGGAACGCACAAGCGTCTCCTCTCGTTTCTACACCGGCACTCTCCTCTGGGCATTCGCCGGTGTGATCATTGGGCAACGCCGACGCTCCTGGTCCGCAGTCGCAACAGCAGCCGGCGCTGCCACCGCGATCCTCGCCGTCGCTGCACGCAAGCGCTCGGAACCGCATTCGAGCTGACAGATAATCTCTGGGTGGTATGCAAACGATTCACCGTGGTGCAGTAGCCCATCCCCCACCGGCACACCTCCGTTCGACCTCGAGCTGACCGCCCCGTCTGTGAATCGCAGAGTTATCTGGCGTGTTTTTTGCAGCGCTATCTGGCGCGATCGTCCTCAGCATTCCGTCAGGGATCCTTCAGCGGGACACTCAGTCCGAGGCGGCAGCCAAGACTGAGCTGCTGCGGTGATTTCGGACAGCGGATTTGGTGGTTTTCTCTACGCTGCCATGGCTGGCTGTTGGTAACTGTAGTGGACTTCGTTGGGCCGGTTGATGGTTTTCTCTACGCTGCCATGGCTGGCTGTTGGTAACTGTAGTGGACTTCGTTGGGCCGGCGGTAATTGAGGGCTGAGTGCCGGCGGCGGCTATTGTAGAAGCCCTCGATGTAGCGGATGACGTCTCGTTTTGCTTGTAATTTGGTGGCGTAAACGGTGCGGTAGACCCGTTCGTTCTTCAGAGCTCCGAAGAAACTTTCGGCCATGCTGTTGTCCCAACACACCCCGGTGCGGCCCATCGAGGAACGCATGCCCAGGGCGGTGACCAAGGCCCTGAACCGGGCCGAGGTATAGACGCTGCCACGGTCCGAGTGCCAAATCGCGTCAGGGGCGATCAGGGTCGTTGCGGCAGCGTTCTTCAACGCGTCAGCGACGAGTTCGGTGCGCATGTGATCGGCGATGGACCAGCCCACGACCTTCTTCGAATAGCAGTCGATGACGGTGGCGAGGTAGATGAAACCCTGCCACGTGTGGATATACGTGATGTCCCCGACGAACTTGATCCCCGGGCGGTCCGCGGTGAAGTCCCGTTTCACCAGGTCCGGGACCGCAGCAGCACCTTCGGCGTCGGCCTGGGTGGTGATGCGGAACGGGCGGGGCTGGCACGGCACTAACTTCTCCTGACCCATGATGCTGCGGT
>NZ_AZRY01000223.1 GCF_000520515.1 Arthrobacter sp. H20 | reverse complement strand
ACCAGTCCCCAGACAGCGGCCTCATCAATCATTTCCAGGGCCTGGGACCATTTCGTGCGGTGTCGGACCGTGTCCGGGATCCCTGCCCGGGACCGCCGTTCCTGGATCCGGAAGGCGTCCTCGTTCGTCTCCGCACAGGTATCGTCCCATGCCTCGGGGACGAAGAGCCGCCAGTTCAGAGGGCACGAGGCCGCATCGGTGGCCCCGTGCAGACTGACTCCGATCTGGCAGTTCCCGATTTTCCCCAACGTGCCGGAGTACTGGCGGGCCACGCACGGGGAGGCCGGCCCGTCCTTCTTGAACCCGGTGTCATCGATCACCCACGCCTCGGGCCCGATCGTTTCCACCGCCAGGGTTGCCAACCGCCTCCGCACGGGCTCCACCGCCCACGAGGACGAGGAAACAAACTGCTGCAACTGCTGGTAATCCACACCGAGGCGCTCACCCATGGGCTGCATCGACTTGCGCCGGCCATCGAGCATCAACCCCCGCAGGTACAGGCTGCCTTTGGCCCGCTGGTCCTTGCGCGGCAGCGACGCGAAGACCTCGCCCACGAAGTCCTCCAGCTCGGTCCGCACCGCTGCAATCTCATCATCCTTCACGAACCGAAATTAACAGACCCGCGACAGGATTAAAAGAGCAACACTCAGAAACCTAACTAAGTACTACTAGTCGGCGTGGGCCCAACGGTCGTCGTCTCCTGGCGCTGCTGCGGCTTGCCGAACAGCCTTTCTTTCCACCCCATCGTGGTTTCCCTTCTGTAGTCGGTGGCAGGATTATACTCCCGCCCAGACACTGGCGGGAGGTCTCTAGTTGCACCGGACCTGCCGGAAGCTAGGTTGATCCGGTTCGGGAGGTAGCTTCTAGCTAGACGAGTTGAGCCCGTCAGGTCCTATCCCCTGGCGGGTTTTTGTGGGCGGGGCGCTGGCCCTATCGGTCCACACGATGATCATGGGGACTCCCACTGGATATATCGCCGGAACCGCGAGCATGCCGGGGCCCTTAATTTCGGCAGTGAGATTGGCAACGGGGACTAGATGCGCGCAACGGGGGGCGTCGCGGCTTTAGTACGCCACCAGCTGGAACGGTCCCAACGATCCGGTCATCGCGGTGAAGGGACTGCCTCGATTTTGTTGACTCCTTGACCTAGCTAATGCGAACGGGCTGTCAGCGCGGGGAAGTGGGTTGCCGTTCTGAAACCGCACGCCGATCTCTTACGGGCGACCTTATCCAGGACAGCCGCGAGATGGCGATGCTCATCTGAATGAACGGCCAGCCCTCTCCGTAAGGACTGTTGGTTGACACTGCAATTTGGGCAGTCGTCAGGAGTGGCGTGGCTGAGCCCGAGGTGACGGTTGGGACTCCGTGGCGACGGTCCGCGAGCTGTCCGCCGGCGGAGGGGGCCGCATCGACATCTGCAGGCTGGGATTCAATCGTGCGCTGCTGTGTGCGACAGGACTCCTGGTGCGGATATGTGCCGCATGAAATCACTTCCGACCGGCCGAGGGCAAGCGTAGGATAGCCGCATCATCCTCAAGGTGAGCGGGGAAAGCCATGGTACCCAGAGTCCTTCGACTGCTTGCTCTCCTGCTGGCGCTTCTGCTGGCGGTCACCTTGTCGGGTTGTGGACTGTCCGGCGGCGGCGGTGATGATGGCGGGACTGAGGGCAGCGAAACCGCCCCCGAGGACAGTACTGGCTTCACCCCGCAGGAACCAGTACCTTCCCAACCTCCGCCGGATCCCGTGAACGTGCTGCTCGATCAGATTGCCGCCGATCCTCCTGGTTCTTGTCCGTGGACTCCGAACTACCACAGCACCGGTTACACAGGCCTGACTGGTGACCAAGCCAAAGTGTATGCAGATGTCCTAGTCTGCTCCCACAGGGCCGACATTCCGGTTCCCTCTGGGGCGGCAACTAGGTTCCTCACCAATAAGAGCGACGGCGTGTGGCATTTCACGGGGTCTTCAAACGAATACCGGCTCGTGGACACCACGCCAGAGGCGGAGTTCTTCCGTGCGTCAGGGCTTGTCCCTGACGGTCTCCCATTCATGGCTCCGGGGGATTCCGTGAGCATCCCTGACTCCCCCATCATCACGTGGGTTCCGGACCCCGGATTGACCGCAGCCTAGGCAACCCAGGAGTTCTTGATCGGCTATCTGTCGAATCGAGGCGCAGACTATATCGGCGCCACCCTCAATCGGAACACCGGGCACTCCGCAGCGATCCCTAAGTGCATGTTGTCCGCCTATAGGGCTGCGAAGTCGGCATCCGAGATTGAGCCGACCAGCACTCTTGTGGATCGCATCCAGAACGATTTGAAAGCCTCTGCGGCCGCCTCCTGCTTTACGGCGATGTCGGAGGCGGACGCCCAGGCCGACACGCAAGGCCACGCTCGAAATACCAAGGTCACCTGGAATCAGCACGTCAATAAGCTGTCCGGGCAGGTCGACGACGGGCTGCAAGTTGGGAAGTATCTCAACTTCACTGCCGCCGTGTGCAGGATAATCCCAAGATGCTAGTGCCCGCCCCTCGACGGCGATGAGGTATCCGGGTGCTTCGAAGCATTGCGCTCGGAGGTAGCATTATGCGGCGCATCGGCTGGCCCAGCGTGCCACTTCGGCTGAAAACATGGCACCGCGTCATCGGTCCTTGTCCGTAATGGGACCGAACCGGCGCATTCGGCTGCATTGCCAAGAAACATGCGGTCTTTTTGGTACACGCTGTTTAAGATGTGTCGCATCAGTAACGGTAGTCGCCTGTACGACCGGGTGTTCTCACTCACACCCCATACGACCTAGCCAGACGACCTAATCCCGAAGCCTGCTCTTCCCCCGCACCTCCACACCGGCCAGCGCAGCGACCGTGAACCCGGCCGCTCGCGCGGCCAGCATTGACCCCTGGTTTCTGGCGACGATGGCGTTCCCGTCGAGCTCGGCCTCCGTGATGAACAGCGCGACGGCGCCCAACCAGAACGCGTCTGGGACGTACTCGTCGCGCAGCGGCGGGAAGTCGTCCTCACCCAGCCCATTCTCTTGGTCGAGCTGGTACCTGCGCTCCTAAGGCACCAGGTATTCATGGGCGTTCTCAATTTCGTGACGGTCCAAATTTTCGGTGGCCATAATGGTCCTCCATGGTTGGTGTTGCTGTCACCCGGGGCGGTCGCCATCCGGTCGTAACAGTCATGTGTGCGGCATCCCACCGAAACCTCCCCGTGCCCACAACACCGCCAGCACCTATGTAATCCCGAAGCTTTCCCACAAGCTTCCCTAGGACGTCAGTGGTAGGTGTCACACTCATTTCAGCGCCTACTGGGGGCGCTTCTACTCGGGGGAACACCATGAGAATCAAATCGGCGCTTGTCAGCGCCCTCACCATCGGCCTGCTCTTCACGGCGTCACAGCACCGGCCAGCGCCGCGACGACGTACACGACCGACCCCCCCGCGTAGCGCTGTACGTGCGCTGCCCGTCGCGATGGAGAACAACGTCAGATATGACCGGAACCGCCACTTCGGGCAGTGGAGCGACCAGAGTAGGGATTGCCAGAACACACGCGCCGAGGTGCTCATCTCCCAAAGCAGGGTCGCACCGAAGTACACGGCCACGAAGCGCTGTACCGTCGCAACCGGCAAATGGATCACCACGTTCGACAACAAGACGCACACCGCGGCCAGTACTGTCCAGATCGACCACATGGTGCCCGTGCACGAGGCGTGGGGTTCCGGGGCCAGAGCGTGGACGCAGGCCCGCCGCATAGCGTTCTACAACGACCTTGGTTACGCCGGATCGTTGAACGCCCAGACGAGCAGTCTGAACTCCTCCAAGCAGGCTTCCGGGCCTGAGCAGTGGATGCCGCCGGCCAACCAGTGCTCCTACATCGCGCAGTGGACGGTCGTGAAGGCCCGGAGTGGTATGACCGTTGACAAGGCGGAGAAGGCCGCGCTGATCGCCTGGACCGACAAGTGCGCCGCCGTGAAGCTCACCATCACGAAGGCGTAGCCGGAAGATCTGGCGCCCCTCGTTCAGACATCGAGCAGGTGCGCCGACGACCGTCACTCCCCCAGTAGGTCCAGCAGATCCTCCCGTTCGTGATCCAGCTCGGCGGACGACAGCTTGATCCGCTGCGTGTACAGCCACCTCTCCAGCCCGCGCTCGACAGGACCGCCGAGCTGTTTCGGGAAGCGACCCTGCTCGGCGACGAATCGGAATAACGCCGTGTACCGCCGGTTCCAGGCTCGCTCACGGGCTCCCGGCGGCACCATGTAGCGGGGCTGGTCATGGCGTACCAGGCGCTGGCCGGCGAGGGCTGGGTTGATGACCTTGCGCTGCCGGATCCTGCACCGGACCGTTTCCTAGTTAACCCAGGCATAGCCTAGGGATCTGCGCGAACGTCAGCCTGCGGAGATAGAAAAGCAGCCACTCGTCCTCGGATTGGGCCGGCGGCCATGGATCCCCGAGGCGAGGATCATCGACCCCGTCAGGAATCATCGTCCTTGGGATCCGGCAGCTTGGGCAGGTTCTCGGCCGTCACCTTGTACATCCGGGCGATGTACTCCTCGAGCTTGGTGCGCACCGTTCGGGTGTTGCCCGAGCAGCCGGTTTGGTGCGACCGATTATGTCATCAGCATCACGCCTCACCCATCATGAGCCCTTCGATAGAGTGCTTCTGTGTAATTGGGGTCAACTCGTCCACCACCGGACAGACAAGGTGGTCACGGACACGCTGAGGGAGCTTCTCATAAAACTCCTTAGTTACCGCCATATCGTGGTGCTCCGCGTTCCCAGCCCCGGGAGCGTCCACACCGAGAACTAGGACAGGCCTCGACTTTTCTGAGTGGTTCTTCGTGCCCCGGTGTATGGTCAACGCCGATCGCGCCGAAATATCCCCCATTTTCGGGAATTTCCGCTGTGCCAGCCCCTCATAGCGGCCGTACGCCGACTTCGGAGGAAACATTTCGTGATCGAAGCCTTCGGATAGGTCCCACTGCGTGGTCGGCGCGACCTCGAACGGACCCATGTCCTCTTCCGTATCAACGGCGGTCGCGTTGAACGCCAGCGATGTCAAGCGTTTGTTTACCCGGGTATCCTCGGGCATTGGAAAGTCCCTGTGCCATGGCTGGTTAACGGCACCGGGGCCGGGAACGTCAAACCCAAGTTCGACAAATTGGTAGTCCGGGCCCAAGACAGATTCACAGACCATACGCACCCAGGGGTGATCGACCAGTTCCACCCATCCTCTAAGCTGCTCAGGGTGAATCTCGACGTAGTAGCGCTTCGGCCCTCGACCCACCGCACCGCCCGGTCGAGACAAAGCCTCCTGGAAAGCAACTTCGATGTCCTCCCCGAGCTGAGTCGCCCATTCACGGGAGAAGGCCCCTTTCCGTGCGATAACCCCGTCTGTGTAGAGCCCGGTAACAGCCGCAACTGTCTCATCGGCGGCATCACTCGGAATGGGCATATGTACGTCCTCGACGGTTCTAACCACCTCAGTCATTACTTCCTCTTTTCTTGATGGTTCTCTTCGGTCGGCTGCGCGCCAACGCTGAAGAGGGGGGTTCAGTTGCATAACGTGAATCATGGATCGGATCCGGTCTCTGGTCTGTAGTACCGGAACCGATGTTGCCCATCCCTTGGTGGATCTGTTCCGTGTGCAGCCGGCCGGTGGAGGCGCGCTCGATGATGGCGGCCTGCCCGGCCAAGATCACGTCCCGTGGTTTGGCACCGTGAAGTTGGTCGATCAGAGCATCGACAGCGGCTCCGCCAAGTTCCTGCAACGGAAGTGCCATGGTGGTCAGTGGTGGTTCAAGGTAGGCCGCGATGGGCAGGTCATCGTACGAGAGCAGCGAAACGTCCGCGGGGATCCGTTTGCCCAGTGCGTGCAGTGCGCTGAGCGCTCCGACCGACTGGCTGAAGGTGCCGGCGTAAATCGCTGTTATTTCCGGGTTTTCTGACATGAGCTGTTGCGCACCTTCGTACCCACCGGCTTCACTGTATGCTGCGCGGGCAACCGCGGGGACGGCTACGCCCGCGCTCTTTGCCTCCTCGAGGAACCCGTGCTCTCTTTCGCGTGCAGGCATGAGATCCCCCGGCCCGGAAATGTGCCCCATGTTGCGGTGACCTAGCTCGTAGAGATAGCGGAATGCAGTACTGCTTGCCCCCATCAGGTCAACACTCACATTGCGGTTGGATTCCGCGACGGAACGATTCACGAAAACGTGAGGAACTTTGTCAAGTCTTCCCGATTCGAGCAAGGGATGCCCTTCCCTTGCAGATGCGATCAGCAGGCCTTCCACCCGACCGGCACCAACCAGATCTGTATAGTCGGACTGCGCACGGGAATCTTCGGTGTCCTCGGCTAACAGCACCACGAACCCACGTTCACGGGCCTGCTGGTACGCTCCTCTCGCAATCCGGGCGTACACGGCGTTGGTCAGGTCGGGAAGAAGTAGAGCCAGCGCCCGGGTCCGTGAACCGGCCAGGGCTTTTGCGCCGGCGTGGGGCTCGTACCCAAGGGTGGATGCGGCTTCGAAGATACGGACGCGGGTTTCCTTTCGAACGTTCAGCGTTGAGTCCCCGTTGAGCGCCCGCGATGCAACCGACTTCGTCACGCCGGCTGCGTTTGCAACGTCAATCAGTCTGGTACGAGTCGGGGGCGGACTCGGTTCCATGTGGAAGGCCCTTTCAGTGCGTGTGGATCCTGCAATAGTGACGCGCCGGTCCGGGGTCAAGCAGTGCCCGGACCGGGCGCCCAGTTTTATAGCGGCGTGGACCCGTAGTCGGTGTATACGGTTTTGCGGCGGGTGTAGCGTTCAAATCCGTGCAAGCCGTCATCTCCACCGAGTCCGGACAGCTTCCATCCGGTGTGGAAGCCCTGGACCTCCTCGGGTCCGATCCTATTAATGTAAACCTCACCGAATTCAAGATCATCGGTTGCGCACATAGCGGTCCGCATGTTTTCGGTGTATACATGCGAATTTAGTCCGTATTCCGTGGAGTTAGCCCATTCGATCACCTCTTTATAGGTATCGAACGGAACGATAGGAAGGACCGGTCCGAAAACTTCATGCTGGACGATGTCCATGTCGTTGGTGACGTTGGTCAGCACTGTGGGGGCGAACCAGTATCCGCCGCTGTCCTCCATTCCTGGCGGACGGCCGCCGCCGGTTTCGACCTTGGCGCCCGCCACGACTGCCGCGTCGACGAATTCCTTGACCTTGTCCCATTCCGCCTGCGAAACCTTCGGGCCCATTTGGGATGAGTTGTCCAGCGGGTCACCTACCTTGAGGTCTTTCACCTTTGCCACGAAGCGTTTGACGAATTCGTCGTAGACACCCCGCTGGACATAAGTCCTCTCGTTGCAGGTGCAGACTTGCCCGCAGTTCCAGAATCTTGCTTCAAAGGCCTGCTGCACGGCGAGATCCAGGTTGGCGTCGTCGAACACGATCACGGGTGCTTTGCCACCGAGTTCGAGGGATACTGGTATAACTTTCTCTGCCGCTTTTGCGAGGATTTCCCTGCCTGCCCTAGTAGATCCTGTGACCGTCACCATGTTCACCAGCGGATGTTCAACGAGGGCCGCGCCAATGACCCGGCCCGGGCCGGTGATGACGCTGATCAGCCCATCTGGAACTCCTGCGAGCTGACATAACTTTGCCATGGCCAGCGCGGAAAGCGGTGTTATTTCACTCGGCTTGAGCACGATGGCGTTACCGGCCATGAGTGCGGGAGCCACCTTGCGGGCGAAAATCGCAGCAGGGAAATTCCACGGAATGATCGCCGCGACAATTCCCACCGGCTCTTCTCTGATGACTAGTTGCTGGCCGTGCCCCGCCGGGGCAGCCAACTCACCGACGTTGCGGTATTTCTGACTGACCGCGTAGTCAAAGAAGGCCTTGACGCCGCCAATTTCCCCGCGTGCTTCGGTGATGGTCTTACCTTGCTCCGCCACCACGATCTGCGCCAACTCTTCGGCGTGCTCGTCGACCTGGCGGATGACTTCCTCAAGTACCGAAGCGCGTTCGGCGAGGGATCTGCGTGCCCATTCCTTCTGTGATGCGCTGGCTTTGACCAGCGCGTTCTCGATGTCTTCCTGGCGGCCGTCGGGAACCGCCGTGAGGACCTCTCCGGTGGCCGGATTGTCAACGAGGCGGGTGCCGTCGGTGGTGACCCATTCGCCACCGACGAACATAGCGGGCGACGCGCCTAGCAGCGAACCTTCAGTGAAGAGTGTTGCATTCATTGG
>NZ_AZRY01000222.1 GCF_000520515.1 Arthrobacter sp. H20 | reverse complement strand
CGCCAAGGCATTTCAACACCACGGTATTTCAACACCACGGAAGAGGTGAACCATGGATAATTTCCTATCGCTCTTTGAGACGTACGACGTCGCGGGAGCGTTCTGGGTCAATATCCAGCTGACGTTTTGGGCCGCTATCTGGTCATTTATCCTGGGAACCATCCTTGCGCTGATGCGCATCTCGCCGATCGCCAGCCTGCAGTGGTTCGGCGCAGCGTACGTGAATATCTTCCGGAATACACCGCTCACGGTGATTATCGCCTTCGGCGTCCTCGGGCTCTGGGGGCAGCTGAACGTTGTCCTCGCCGAGGACTTCCAGGTGAATTTCCTTCGCCTTGCCATTCTGGGCCTGAGTATCTACCACGCGGCTTTCGTCTGTGAAGCCATCCGCAGTGGCGTCAATACGGTCCCGCTGGGACAGGCCGAGGCGGCGCGGGCCATCGGGCTCAGCTTCCTGCCGGCAGCCCGGCTGATCATTCTTCCGCAGGCCCTCCGCGGTGCAGTCGCACCGCTGGGCAACGTGCTGATCGCCCTGACAAAGAACTCAACAGTCGCGTTCGCAGGGTCAGTGGTCGAGTCATCAAACCTGATGAAGGAAATGATCGAGTTCAGAGGCGACCTTGTGATCCCGATCTTCTTCGTCTTCGCCATGGGTTTCGTGATCATAGTTGTCCCCATTGGCCTTCTGACTACCTGGTTGTCTAGGAAACTGGCGGTGGCACGATGAGCGCTCAACAGGTTCTATTCGATGCCCCTGGCCCCAAGGGCAGACGCCGCATCCTCCTCGGCAATATCGCCGGAGTGCTGCTGGTCCTGGGCCTCCTAGCCTTCGTCGTCGTGGCCCTGGCCGGGCAAGGGCAATTCGCCGCAGCAAAGTGGACGCCTTTCCTCGAGTGGCGGACCTGGGAATTCTTCATCCTCCCTGGCCTGCTCAGCACCCTCAAGGCCGCAGCGGTAGCAGTGGTCACGTCGATCGCTTTCGGTCTGCTCTTCGGCATCGGACGCTTGTCCCACATTGCCCCTATCCGTTGGTTCTCCGGACTGGTGGTCGAATTTCTCCGCGCTGTACCAGTCCTGCTGATGATGATCTTCCTTTGGCTGGCGCTGTCACAGGTGCCATTCATCGAGGATCCAATCTTCGTGTCAGTTGTCACTGCGCTCACCCTCTACAACGGATCGGTGATCGCCGAACTGGTTCGCTCGGGTGTGCACGGCCTGCCCAAGGGCCAGCGTGAAGCGGGAATGGCGATCGGTATGACACCGGGCAAATCCCTGCGGAGTATCGAAATTCCACAGGCGCTGGTAGCGATGCTGCCGGCAATGGTGAGCCAGTTCGTTGTCATCCTCAAGGACTCGGCACTTGGCTACATCATCGGCTACGCGGAACTGCTGCAGTACTCACGTCGATTGGGAGTCGGTGAAGGCAACCTGCTGCAGTCCCTGCTGATTGCAGCCTTCATCTTCATCATCATCAACTTCGCCCTGTCTTCGGCGGCCAACAAGCTCTCGACGCTGTTGAGCTTCAGGACCGGGCACAAGGTCAAGAAAGACGAGGATGCTGAGCTGACACCAGCGGCTTCGGTGAACTAACTGGCCTAACGCGACCGCCCGAAATCGGCGCCGACAAAAAGTGCGGCTACACCCTGAGGTGTAGCCGCACTTTTCTGTCTGGCTGTTGTGCTCGGACCTGCCGCCTTGGTAATCAACCTGGACACACTGGGTCACCCTGGACATCGGTGAGGAACATGCTGCATATTGCTCACCGATGTCCAGATTGATCACCGTTGCGGCGCGTTGTTGGGTTGTGGAGCTAGCTCAGCCAGGTCTTGAGCGCCCTCAGGCACTCCCTGATTTCTGCGGCGCTGACATGCTCGTTATCCGAGTGTGCCAGCAGCGGGTCCCCAGGCCCAAAGTTGACGGCAGGGATGCCCAACTCACTGAAGCGGGCGACGTCGGTCCAGCCGTACTTCGGTTTGGGCTCCGCTCCCACGGCTGCGACGAAGTCGGCTGCCGCCGGATGGTGCAGCCCAGGGCGTGCGCCGGCCGCAACATCGGTGCGCTCCACGTCATAGCCCTCGAGTACTGCCCTGACGTACGCCTCGGCGTCGTCGGGTGATTTATCCGGAGCGAAACGGTAGTTCACCTCGACAACTGTCCGGTCCGGAATGACATTCCCCGCTGTCCCGCCGTGGATCATCACAGCGTTGAGGCTCTCCCGGTAGGCGAGCCCGTCCACGTCAATGGTGAGAGGCTCATGGTCGCGGAGTCGGGCAAGAATGTCAGCGGCTGCGTGAATGGCGTTTTCCCCCATCCACGCACGGGCCGAGTGCGCTGCCCTGCCGGTGGTGGTGACATTGAAACGGGCCGTGCCGTTGCAGCCCCCCTCAACGGTGCCGTCAGTTGGTTCCAGCAGCACGGCGAAGTCGGCCGCCAGCCAGTCAGGGAACCTGGCGACCAGCCGGCCGAGGCCGCTCAACGACGCCTCCACTTCCTCGTGATCGTAGAAGACGTAGGTGATGTCGCGGACTGGCTCGGTGAGCCCAGCCGCGAGCGCAAGCTGGACAGCCACCCCGCCCTTCATGTCAGTGGCACCACGGCCGTAGAGCACTTCGCCATCCCACGTACTAGGCACTGTGCCCCGCGAACCGGGAACACTGGGAAGAGGCACCGTATCGAGATGCCCGGCCAGAATGATCCGTTCGGCGCGGCCCAGGGCTGTCCTGGCGATGATGGAATCGCCGTCCCTCACCACCTCAAGATGTGGGTGTCGCAGCAGGGCGCTCTCGACAGCGTCGGCGAGGATCCCTTCGTTACCCGAGACACTCTCGATGTCGAGAAGGGTTGCAGTGAGGAGGGCAACATCGGCAGACAGGTCAAGGCTGGGAATCAGGTGTTCGGTCATTGATCAAGACTATCCCTCGGTAGACTTGAGGCCATGACTGAACGAGCCACAGCCCTCACGCCCGCCCCTTCTGGGACCCGCTCAGCCCGCGGACTAGGCCTTGCGACCATGGCCGCCGATCACGCAGTCCTTGACGTGTGGTTTCCCCGCCCTGAGCTCGGGGACTCGTCGCAGGAGGACCTGGGGGCTTCCCTCGATGCGTTGGCCGGAACTGATGACCTGCGGGGGACCAGCCAGGAAGTCGTCGAGGTGCACATTGATCTCGATACCCCGCCAGCCGACGCGGCTGATGCGTACCTCAGGCTGCATCTGCTATCCCACCGTCTCGCTGCCCCCAATACCCTCAACCTTGACGGCCTCTTTGGCCTGCTGGCCAATGTGGCGTGGACCAACTTCGGGCCTTGCCCGGTCCAGGACTTTGAGTCAACCCGCCTCCGGTTACGCTCCCGCGGCACCGTTGTTGTCTACGGCGTGGACAAGTTCCCCCGCATGGTCGACTACGTGCTCCCCCCAGGTGTTCGCATCGCCGACGCCGATCGGGTACGGCTTGGAGCGCACCTGGCCGCTGGCACCACAGTGATGCACGAAGGATTCGTCAATTTCAACGCTGGCACCCTCGGTGAGTCAATGGTTGAAGGGCGCATCTCCGCCGGAGTTGTTGTCGGCAACGGCTCGGACATCGGCGGCGGGGCATCAATCATGGGCACGCTTTCTGGTGGCGGCAAGGAAAGAGTAGCGATCGGTGAGCGCTGCCTCCTCGGCGCCCAAGCGGGTATCGGCATTTCTCTCGGCGACGACTGCGTTGTGGAAGCCGGCCTCTACATCACCGCTGGCACCAAGGTCACCCTTCCTGATTCGCGGGTGGTCAAGGCTGCCAGACTCTCTGGCGAGTCCAACCTGTTGTTCCTCCGCAACTCGGCAACTGGCGTCGTCGAAGCCCGTCCCCGTAGCGGTCACGGCGTCGCCCTGAACTCTGTGCTGCACGCCAACTAGGTACCCGTGGCTTACGCGAAAGCCGAGGTACGCCGCCGACGCCGGATGAAGACGACAATCGTCCTAGTGGTTCTGCTGGCGATACTCTCCGGTGGCATCTATCTGGCAGTCAACCAGGTGAATTCCTCTGAGGTCCTGGTGCGGGAGCGGTGCACCGCGGTCGTCGGCAACGATACCTACGAGCTCGGTCTGGAGCAGGCAGCGAACGCTTCGACGATTGTCTCTGTGGCGGTAGCGCGGGGACTCCCCGCGCGGGCGGCGTCGATTGCCCTTGCCACCGCTGTGCAGGAGTCGGGCCTGCGAAACCTCGACTACGGCGATCAGGCGGGACCGGATTCGCGGGGGCTCTTCCAGCAGCGGCCCTCGCAAGGATGGGGTACCGACGCCGAGGTGCAGGATCCGATCTTCGCTGCTGGCGCGTTTTACGACGAGCTGGTGAAAGTGCCGGGCTACGAGAGCTTGCCCATCACTGAGGCGGCGCAGGCGGTGCAGCGCAGCGCACTCCCCGACGCGTACGCCGACCATGAGGCCGAGGGCCGCGCCTTCGCCTCGGCCCTGACCGGTAACTCCCCCGCGTCGCTGAACTGCATCCTTCGCGGCACCGATCAGTCGGGTGACTCTGCTGCAGTCCGCGCGTCAGCTGAACAGGCCTTCGGATCCCTCGACGCGACGCTGCCCGACGCCGAGACGCTCATCCTGAATGCCGCTGGCGCCCAGGGCTGGGCTGCCGCGCAATGGGCGGTAGCCAATGCGAAAGCCCTTCACATCGAGTCGGTGTCCTTCGGTGGGCTGCAGTGGAACAGATCCGGTCACGGCTGGAACGCTGCCGAGACAGTTACCGGGCAAATCGTCGTCGAGCTCGCAGCAGCCGACGCTGCAACTCAGGCATCCTAGGCGACCAGTTCCATCACCGGCCGGACATAACTGGCGAAGGCCTGGGTGTCCTCCGACAGGTCCTGACACATCAGCAAAGTGCCCGGCTCAACAAACCAGGCACGCGGCTCCCTGAGGGGCAGCTCCACCACCTGCAGCGTGAACGCCCGGGCAGACCGGCCCAACTCGAGTTCCCGCTCCTCAACCAGCTGCGCGAAGGGATCCGGCGACTGGAATCGCCCCCGCTTCCGGGTCAGGACAGCGTATTCGGCCCTCCGGTCACGTGACCAATCCATCGCTGCGCCGTAGTGGGCCTGGGCCAGGAGCTGGAGCGCGGGCAGGGAGTCCAGCTCAGGGAAGTTCGGGGCCGTCACCTCAGCATCGAAGCAGTCCCCCACCAGCTGACGCCACCACGTCTCCCATTCGATCCGCAGCACAGTCATCCCACCGGCGTCATGCACCAGCTGGCTCGGATCGGCGCGATGGACCGGCGGAACCACCTCAGACACCATGGGCACTCCCGCGCCGTCCAACCCGGCGCAATCCCGCAGGTACAGCGAAAACAACATCACCGGCGAGGTGTCCACGACAATCCGCCACTCAGGACCATCAGTGGGCATCATTCGATCAACCTCTCTGAGTCGTTTCCGCCCGGACGCCCCGGCACCGGTTCGGCCTAATGTTTCCAAGCCTAGACCGAACTCCCGCTACCCTCTACCCCGGGGAGACGGCCGATAGTCCTCCAACAAACTAGGCTGGTGGAATGAAAATACTGGTTACTGGCGGCAGCGGCTACATCGGCTCGCATACGACGCTCGCCCTCCTTGAAGCCGGCCACCAGGTGGTGGTCGTCGACAATCTGATGAACTCCTCCGAGACTGCCCTGGACCGCGTCAGGGAACTGAGCGGGAAGGATCTGAAATTTAGCAAGATGGATCTCCTGGATGAGGCAGCACTCACCGCAGTGTTCGACGCCGAGCAGATAGACGCCGTAGTCCATTTCGCCGGGCTGAAGGCAGTGGGCGAGTCGGTGGCACAGCCGCTGCACTATTACCACAACAATGTGGGCGGCACCCTGACCCTGCTGCGGGTGATGGACGCGGCCCAGGTGAGGACACTGGTCTTCAGCTCCTCGGCGACCGTCTACGGGGCTTCCGAAGAGGTGCCCCTGATCGAGAAGATGCCGCTGGACGCCGTCAACCCCTATGGCCGCACCAAGGAGCAGATCGAGGATATCCTCACTGATCTCGGTGCCGCCGACGGCCGCTGGAACATCGCCCTGCTCAGGTATTTCAATCCCGTCGGGGCTCACGAGTCGGGACGAATTGGGGAAGACCCCACCGGGATACCGAACAACCTGTTGCCGTTTGTCGCCCAGGTGGCAGTGGGCCGCCGGGAGAAGGTAATGATCTTCGGTAACGACTACCCCACCCCTGATGGCACTGGAGTGCGTGACTACATCCATGTGGTCGACCTGGCGGCGGGGCATCTGGCTGCCCTCGATTACCTGACTACCCACGCCGGAGTGCACCGCTGGAACCTCGGCACTGGCAACGGATCCTCGGTGCTGGAGGTACTCGCCGCATTCTCGGCGGCAGCCGGGCATAAGATTCCCTACGAGTTCGCTGACCGCCGCCCCGGCGACGCGGCAGTGAGCTACGCCGACCCCTCGGCCGCACTGGCAGATCTGGGCTGGTCAGCGCGCCGGTCGCTGCAGCAGATGTGTGAGGACCACTGGCGCTGGCAGAAGCACAATCCCCAGGGCTACGCGAGCTGATTTTTTGCTAGACGACGACGGCCGGCCACCTGGGGAGGTGACCGGCCGTCGCCGTAAGCTGGTGGTAACGAGCGGAGCTAGCGCGCTGGGTAGTTACGCGCCGCTTCACCCGTGTAGAGCTGCCGTGGGCGACCAATCTTGGTCTGCGGGTCCTGCATCATTTCACGCCACTGGGCGATCCAGCCCGGCAGTCGCCCAATAGCGAACAGCACAGTGAACATCTTTTCGGGGAAGCCCATAGCCTTGTAGATCAGGCCAGTGTAGAAGTCCACATTCGGGTACAGCTTGCGTTCGATGAAGTAGTCATCCGCCAGGGCCTTCTCTTCGAGGCGCATGGCGATGTCCAGCAGTTCGTCGTTGCCGCCGAGCTTGCTGAGGATGTCGTGAGCGGTTGCCTTGACGATGGTGGCGCGGGGGTCGTAGTTCTTGTAGACGCGGTGCCCGAAGCCCATGAGCTTCACGCCGTCTTCCTTGTTCTTGACCTTCTCCATGAAGTCTTCGGGCTTCATGCCCTTGCCCTTGATGTCGCGGAGCATGTTGAGGACAGCCTCGTTGGCGCCGCCGTGGAGTGGGCCGAAGAGAGCGTTGATGCCCGCGGAGACCGAAGCGAACATGTTGGCATGGGAGCTGCCCACCAGGCGCACGGTCGAGGTGGAGCAGTTCTGCTCATGGTCGGCGTGCAGGATCAGCAGCAGGTCGAGGGCCTTGACCATCATCGGATCGAGGTCGTACGGCTCGGCGGGGAGGCCAAAGGAGAGCCTGAGAAAGTTCTCGACCAGGTTCATTGAGTTGTCCGGGTAGAGCATTGGCTGCCCGATGGACTTCTTGTGAGCGTAGGCGGCAATGACGGGAAGCTTGGCCATCAGCCGGAAAGTGGAGAGCTCTACCTGCTCGTCGTCGAACGGGTCGAGTGAATCCTGGTAGAACGTTGACAGCGCCGACACAGCAGACGAGAGCACCGGCATGGGGTGCGCGTCGCGGGGGAAGCCGCCGAAGAAGCCCTTGAGTTCCTCATGGAGCAGGGTGTGACGGCGAATCCGGTCGTCGAACGAGGCCAGCTCGGTGGGGGTGGGCAGGTTCCCGTAAATCAGCAGGTAGGAGACCTCGAGGAAGCTGGAGTGTTGCGCCAACTGGTCGATCGGGTATCCGCGGTACCGCAGGATGCCCTGGTCGCCGTCGATATAGGTGATTGCCGAGGTGGTGGCGGCGGTGTTCATGAAACCCGGGTCAAAAGTTACGGCACCAGTCTGCTTGAGCAGCTTCGACACGTCGTAGCCATTGTTGCCTTCAGCGGCGTTGACCATCGGAAGGCTGAGTTTGCCTCCGTCATAGTGCAACGACGCACCGTTTTGCTCGGTCATTGAACTCTCCTCCAACAGTGGTGGCATGCATTGGCTTACGGCACCGTCGCACATTCAACCAAAACGCTACCGGTAGGGATACTCCGAGTACTAATCGACTCACTCAGTGTAGGCGGGCTGACCGCCCGGCCGCGGTGAGCCTCGTGGCTGCAGCATCAATGCCCTGGTCGGTGCCGGTCAACGCGACTCTGACGAAACCCTGGCCGGCATCGCCGTAGAAGGTCCCGGGTCCCACGATGATGCCGAGTGCGGCAAACCGTTCAACAGTTTTCCAGGTGTCTTCACCTGCACTCGCCCAGAGGTATAGGCCCGCTGCCGAGTCCTGAAGCCGCAGTCCAAAGCCCTGCAGTGCCGGGATCAGCCGGTCCCTGCGGAGTCGATACAGATCCTTCTGGGCCTGCACATGATCATCGTCGGTCAAGGCAGCGCGCATGGCCTCCTGGACGGGGAACGGCACGATCATTCCGGCGTGTTTGCGGGAGTTCACCATGTTGGCGATCAACTCCGGGTCGCCAGCAGTGAACGCTGCACGGTAGCCCGCCATGTTCGATTGCTTGCTCAGCGAATAGACCGCCAGCAGCCCGGAGTGGCTGCCGCCGCAGACGCGTGGGTCAAGGACACTCGGGACCGGCTCGCCCCCGCGGGCGCTGTCCCAGCCGCCCCACCCCAGTTCCGCGTAACACTCATCCGAGGCGACGACAGCCCCGATCGCCCGTGCATCGGCCACGAGGGGTGCAAGCTCGGCTGCGGGGAGCACACGGCCAGTGGGGTTGGCTGGCGAGTTCACCCACACCAGGCGCACGCGGGACCGGGTGGCCTGATCCAGAGTCGAGAGGTCGTCAGCGGCCAC
>NZ_AZRY01000221.1 GCF_000520515.1 Arthrobacter sp. H20 | reverse complement strand
GCAGCGCAGGAAGCCTTCATCGACTCTGTCCATTATGCTGGCCATACGGGGATCTCCCTGTCCTGGCTCACCCAGAACCAGAGGCCCTGGGTGAAGGTCCGGCAGCTGAACCAGCTCGGTGCCCGTGAACTGTGTACCGAGATCATCCAGATCGAAGACATCCGCCGCTACTTCATTGACCTGGACCAGACCCAAAGGCGCTCCGAGCAAGGGCGCAGCCTCAACCCGTTCAACCCGGTGACCATGTAGCTGGCCTCATCAATGCCAGCTACATGGTCCGGTCCAGCCGAAAGATCGTCGATGAACTGAAAGCCCGTCGTGAAAGCCTCGACCTCACCGAAAGCGGGCTAGCGAAGCGCATCGGGGTGGACTCCTCCGAGATCGAACTTCTTGAGGCGCACAAGGCCTCAACGGACCTCATCCTCCTGACCGCCTACGCCGTGGGAGTTGGCGCCAAGTTCAACCTCGAGCGGGTAGCCGATCCAGAGTCAGGCAATCAAGGAGAACTCGTCCAGTGAGCGACCCGTCAGCCCCGGCAAGGGAGTCCCAGCAGTTCGGTGACGAGGTATCCGGCGCCATCAGGCAGAGCCAGACTGAGAACGCGCGACTGTGGCGGGAGAACGAGGAAGTCATGCGAGTTGTCGACGGTGTTGAACCCGCCATGCACGTCCACGGGAAGCTACAGAACCCCCGCCGAAAGCAATGCGACAATTCAGGTCAGGCTTCATGAGCGCTGGAAGGACTGCTATGGCTGTCAGTTTCCCATCTCGACCGCTGCAAGGATCCTCTGTTGGGTTCGCGGTGCTCCTGGGCGCATCTGTCGGAGCCATGGTCGGGGGCCTAAGCATAATCATCGGCATCGGGGAGCCCCGTGACGTAGTGGTCGATGCCGAGGGAATGTATGGGCTGGCAGTCTTCGCTGGGGTGTTCGGGGCGGCTATTGGGGCCATAGCTGGTTTGCTCGTAGGTCTCGCCCTTTGGAAGCTCGATCACCTCCTTATCACCAAGTTTGGCTACCTCGCTCGCTCAACGATTGAATGCTGCCTGGTTACCTCCGCGACCGGCCTAGCGTCGGCCGCCGCTTTTACCGGCCTCGCTGGTGGAACGGTTGCTCTTATGGGCACGGTCGGGGCTGGACTGGCTTTGGTCGTATCAGCCGGATACTTCACTCTGCGCTGCCTATCTGTTCCGGTATCTGAGCGGTGAGACTTATTTGGTGCCCCGTACACATGAGGGTTAAGCGATAAACCAACCGCCGGTGAGGACCGGCAGGACTGAGGGTGCTGCGGAACGCAGGCCGCTAGACCCCTCGGGCTGCCGCTCGGATCTTCGATTCGAGACGGCATCCGAGTGTCTGGACAGAGTCCTGGCTTTGCCAGGATTCTGTGTTCGACTCCGGACAGCCCACTCTGGAACGGCGTATGCCGGGCAGGATGTGTAGGACCGACCAGCGCGAGTCGGCACCACTCAACACCACCCGGCTGTTTGCGCCGTTGAACCTGAAGAGTAAGCGCACGGATCCTAGGAAAGACGTGCGATAGGGCTAGGGAATTCCAGCTTCGGCTGACCAGAACCGAGGACCGTAGCTCAATGGAAGAGCGGGGAGTAAACCCGAGATGCAAGCATCGGAGCTTGCCGGTCCACGCTGAGCCGGATTCACTGTCCCGGCTCGCTGGCAAAGGGAGTAGCTCTCCTAAATAAATGGCGCCAGTACAGCTCAAGACAGATGACGTGCGGTGGCCCGCCCCGGCAGGGGAGTGGGCTCAAACTCCTCACGTAAAAGGAATGGCTGCGGGTAAGGCGTCCGGTTGACGCCCGGCATCGGAAGGTGCTGCCTGGTATTTGCTGCCGCATTTCCTGGGGGTCGGGTTCAAGTCCCGACACCCGCACGGATGAACGGCCGGGGCAGGGCAATCTACCTGCCGCACACATGGTCCTCAGTAATCCATCTACTGAGGAGAACCCATGAAAGAAATCGACCTGAAACTCGTCGACGCACCGGACACGATTGCCGCCATCGAAGCAGCCGAAGCCGAGCTGGAAGCGACTTACGCCAAGGCGCAGCAGCTCGTTGAACGGATCGGAACCGGTCTGGCCTACGGCGTCCGCCGGGCGTTCAGTGGTGCAGCAACGGAAATTATCATCGATCTGCGGAACCACGAAGGGGGAGCTTACGCTGACGCGCTCAGTGCTGGAGGCCACAATGGTCACCTTTTGGTAGACCGAAATCTCAGCCTGAGGCCATGTGTAGACATCTGCGCTGACTTCACTGCTTTGTCCCAGATTTTCCAGGCACGATTATGCTCAAAAGGCTTACCTGACTGGCTCAGGAACACGTGCTCACCTGTCGTCTGAGATGCCCTAATCAACTCAACCACGGACTCTCCAGCTCGGGTCGCCACGTGGATGGTCCGGCGAGACTTCTTTGTCTTCGGGGGGCCAATTACAGGCTGGTTCGACTCCGTCCGACTCCAAGCACACACAATCCGCACACTGAACTGTCCGTTTCGGTCGGTGGAGAAGTCTCTTGCGTGGAGGGCTGTCGCCTCCGAGAACCGGACCCCAGTGGCTAAAAGGAAATCAAAGAGCGGACGGTGCTCCCGGGGAATGTGCGACTGCAACAGGGACCATTCGTCGCTTGTGAGGAACGACATCGCGGGCCCTTGTGTCGCTGGATCGTGTACCCATTAGCATTTGTTCTCAGCTCGATATGATCTTCCACCATCTTGGTGACCGTATACGCACCCATGAAGTGCTTCTGCGCACTTGATAGAGCCAACGAGGCATCGAGGTCGTGAGCCTCCAAAACGGTCAGCATGAACTCTGCATCTTTAGCCTCGTCAAAGCGTTGGGTCTTGCGCTTGCCGGTCTTTTTGTCGACCCAGCGCAGTAGGTGTGCAGTGGTGCCGTCTTTACGCGATCGTCTTTCGATGTTGGCCATAGTGTTTACTATGCGTCCACATCGCCGACGGCCGTGGGAAATATTGGCGCCGCATGGTCGAAAACAGGGCCCGCGTGGTCGAGGGCATAAAAAAACCCCGGAAATCCGGGGTTTTTCTAGTGCGCGGAGGGGGACTTGAACCCCCTTCGCGGCGTGTCGTTCTAGCCAAGAACCCCGGAAACTCGCGGAATTTGCTACCCATAGAACCCCCTTATAACGTCTAAAACCACGTCGTTCGACCACGCCGACCACGCGAAAACGGGTCGAAAAGGAATGTCGGACAGCCGTGGTGGGATTACGTGCATAGAAGTACCTGACGGATAACTAAGTGTCCGCGGTGACAGAAGGATGACGCGATGGCAGAGTCGCAGCTACAAACTGAATTTATGAGCCCCAAAGAGGTCGCTGTGCGACTCGGTATCTCTGAGCGTTCAGTCCGTGAAAAGGTCTACCAGGGCGTCTGGCCACATCTGCGTTTCGATAAGAGGACGGTGCGCTTCTCCCAAGAGAACCTCGATGAGATTATCTCCATGGCCTATCGCTCAGGATCTTTGACTCCGCAACCCGCGGTCGAAATGGACGAAGGTGCCGCGCTAGCGATGCTGCTGCAAAGCCGCAAGACCGGGTAGCGGTTCCCACATTCTCCGGAAACGAAAATATCCCCCGACGAGAGTCTTCGTCAGGGGATATTTTGTGCTGAGGCTAGCCTGCTTCAGCCCCGGACGGCGCGTCGATGTCCTTGATGCATTCGTGTGACAGGGTTCCGCGCTTGAAATGCAGTTCACGTTCGATCGGCATGACGTAGTTGCCCTGGACCGCCTCGATCTCCGGCAGATGGAGGCATCCCCATTCGCCGCCATAACCAATATCGGCATAACCCCATGAGTTCTGATTTTCGGGGTCATACTAAGCGACGTACCAGTCAAAGCAGCCCTGGAGGTAGTGAGACTGCATTTTGATCTCCTACAGGGGTGTCTCTTCGTTGGTACCAATGGCAGGCCGCTTGCCCATCTCGTGGATGCCTGGGTAGGAGTTGTGGCCGCGGCGGCGCCGCTGGGTCTTGGCTGGGCGGGGGAGTGGGGCGTCGGCGGCAGGTTCGAGCGGCGAATAGTCGATCGCGGGGGCCTCGAGCTGGAGGTCAGGCTCCCCGTGAGAGGTGGCGGAAAACTGACCACCGACGGGGATGCCTTTGGGCTGGCGTGCTGGGTTCTCGGTCATGCTTTCTGGTGTGCGGCAGTAGGGCTCAGTGAGCAGACCAGGCCAGGGACTCACGGGTCTATCGCCACCGGGGTCAGGCACGTAGGGTCAGACGATGAGGGAAAACACGACACCACTGGCATCCGTATTCTTCAAAATGGTGCTCGCCGGTGGACTCATGGGCACTGCGATTCTGCTCGTGTTCGCCGTAGCTGGTTGGTTCAATCCGTCTCCACTGGGGGTCACGGTTCTCAGCTGGGCACCAGTGTTTGGATTCTTCATGGGCCTGGTTGTGGCAGCTTCGGCGGCAGCACCGGCGATCGGATTGCATGCGTTGGCAGCTGCCAAAGCTCCCCGGTTTCGAATTGTCGCGGCGGCCTTCGGTGGTGCCGCCGGTCCCGTGGCAGCGGTCAGCATATTCTTGGGGGCGTCCCCAGCTGAGGCCCCCGTGTCGGTGATCTACTGGGCTCTGTTACTACCCACCGCTTCCCTTGCAGCTGTCTTCTTCACAAAGCCGCTCCGAGAGCCAGCACCTCGCGGGGCAGCCCTCAGCGGCACTCGGCTCTAAGCAGTCACCGCGCTAATCCCAGGTGCTTTTCAGGACGAGCCCGCCGATGCCCTCATCTTCGACGAGAGCCAGCTCTTCGGCTGACATTCTCGCGGTGGTCATCACCTGACTGACGGTCTGCCCGTCAAGTACAGCACCACCGAGGACCAGCTTGCTGATCGCCTCGTTCAGGGGATGGAGCTGACGTGTGCCGTTGAGGACAGTGACGAAAACCCTGGCACCGTTCAGGCGCAGGCCCTTCTTGTGTTCTTCCCAGCCGTCGGCGTCGCGGTAGTCCTCCATGTAGCGGACCCGCAGCGCCTCCATTTCGATGGCCTTGGAGTCCCGCTGGATCCGGTCCAGGTAGGTCCTGACCATTTCGCGCTTCTTCTTCAGCGCACCGTTGTGGATGTCGACGAGGTCGCAGAATGCCAGGAGCTTGGCCAGCTCGGCCGGGTACTCGCGCACCACCCGCGGGTCATGGGCTTGCCCGTCCCAGATGCGTCCCCAGGGTCGGCTGGTCGCGTCCCGGTCCTTGAAGGATTCGGTGTACCACCGGCTCTCTACTGTGACTGTCACGCCGTCCTCGTTGCGGGAGCGGGTTCTGACGGCGCCGGGGGAGTCCTTGGCCCAGCCTGACGTGAACTTGAGGTAGCACCGTTCCATGTCCTCGTCCGTGGCCTTGGCGAGCTGTTCTTCGGCCAGTTCGGGGGAGTGGACCCAGACGACGACGATGCGCTTGGCTTCCGTATCGAAGGTGACACCAATGATGGACGCTTCGGGGAGGAGGGTGCGCGGCTCGTTCAGGTAGCGCCGGTACCCGGTCGTGTGGCAGAGATCCAGCACCCGGGACTCCAGGGCTTCGACCAGGGTGTCCACCTCGTCGTCGGTGAGGAACTCGCGCGGATTCGTCGACGTCTCCCACTTCGCCCAGGCATCGGCTGTGTAGAGGGGCGTGGTCTTGACCGCCCGGGTGCCCGGCAGGGTCCAATCGGTTCCGGCGCTGACCTTTCCGGTCTTGGAGATCGAGTATTCGACCGTCCAGACGTCCTCGCGGAAACCCTGAATCTTGCCGTACTTGAGTTGCTGGCGGCTGAACGCCAGATAGGTGCCGCTGGGCCGCCGGCCGACGAACAACAGGTCATCGCCGACAAGGGCTTTCATCGCCGAGACAGCGGCCGCATCCCGGTCAGTGTTGACGTTGGCTTTGCCAGCGTGACGGATCGTGAACTCTTTGATGATCGCGGCAGCAGCCTTGGCTTCGGCGGCAGGGTCTTCACCCTTGACCAGTGGGCGGTGCCATTTGTTGCCGAGCTTCCACCAGTCGACGACCTCACGGATCCCCGTCTCCGCGTCAGCAGCAGCGATCTGCAGGTCACCAGCCACCTGGGCTGCCAAATAGACGATGAACGGGGCCTCGGCGGCCTGTTCGCGCTCCTTGATGCGGATAGCCTGCTTCAGCAGCGGGAAAGCGTCCGAGTAGGCGTGGCGTTCGGTCCGGGCCTCCAGATAGCCGCGCATGGTGGGAATGTCGACCAGGTCGATGGGGATGAGGAACCGGTCGTGCGCGTAAATGTAGGCCGAGGCGCGCGTTTTAGCGGGCCCGTATTCGTGGCCGGACCAAACGTTATCCTTGCGCACGTATTTGAAAATGAACCGGTCACCTTCGCGGCGCTCGACCTGATGGATCACATCGGAGGAAGGGAAGGAGACGTCCTTGGGCTTGATCCGGGCGTTGTACTTGTGGCCGCGCCAGTGCTCGCGGGTGTCGCCGCGGAAATCATCATGACCGAACCCTCCGATGAACCGCATCCCGGGATGCTCCAGGACCCGCGGCGACGCCTGGGCTTGGGATCGATTTCTAACCCGAGCACCCACCCGGGTTGGAAAGCCCACTCCTCGTCGGCGGTCGCCGCGGCGTCGTGGCCGATAGAGAGCTGGACAGAGTCTCCGATTACGTAGGCGATGTCGCCTTCTTCGTCCCAGATCTGGTCGAGTCCCAACAAATCGGAGTAGAACCGGCGGGAGGCCGCGACGTCATTGCTGCGGGTGTAGAGGAAGAATGCGCACGTCGACATTCGGAAAGTTTACGCGTACTGAATGTTCGGATGAGGGGCCCAATTGGTTGCACCTTGCTCAACTGGGTACACGGCCGATAATGATGATTTGCGAAATTCGCTCGTCGATACCGCAACCCGAAAGATGTTCGGATGACGGCTAGGAGCCAGCCATGGGGGTTGTTAGAGCACCCATGGGGCTCCGGGGCCTTGCTGCGCGGCGACGTCTTGGGGGTTGAGCATGGCGCAGGTTGTCATGGAGAGGCATCCGCAGCCGATGCAGTCATCAAGGGATTTCCGGAGTGTGTTTAGTTCCTCGATCCGGGCGTCTACCCGTGCTTTCCATGGTTCGCTGATCCTGCTCCAGTCCACCGGTGTTGGCGCTTTGTCAGTGGGTAGCCCTTCGAGGGTTTGGCCGATTTCGGCGAGAGTCAGTCCGACGTTCCGGGCAGCAGCGATGAAAGCTAAGCGCCGTAGCACGCTGCGGTCGAAGACGCGTTGGGTTCCCTTCCTCCCTACGCTGTGGACGAGGCCGAGTTCTTCGTAGTGGCGGATGGCTGAGACGGCGAAGCCTGACCGGGCGGCGACTTTACCGATCCCCAGGTGGGAGTGAGCTGCTGCGGGCATGGAGTAAACCTATGTTGAGGTTTGCCTTGCGCTCAAGTGCACTTGAGCGCATACCCTTTGGCCTATGGGGTTTACATTCGGCACTAGATTCTCTGATGGCCGATGAACCGTCTGTTCAATCGCCGGTTCGCTGGGCTTCTTGGCGGTGTCACGGCAGCTAATCTGGCCGATGGGGTGGTGTTGCTGGCCTTCCCTTTGACTGCCGTCAGCCTTGGCGCCAGTGCCTGGCAGGTCGCTGTGATTACAGCGTGCATGAAGTTGCCGTGGTTGTTCTTGGGCTTGTTCGTTGGGGTCTTCACTGACCGGTGCAACCGTCTCACGATCGCGACAGCGGCGGCGTTCACACGGCTGTTCATCCTTGCCGCCCTCACGGTGATCATGATCGTAGGGCCGAACCTTTGGACACTGGTAGTCGGCGCCCTCGTCTTGGGTGCGTGCGAAGTTTTCTATGACACCGCTACACAGACACTCACACCCGCTGTCGTCCACCGCGATGATCTGGTCAGGGCCAACAGCTATATCTGGTCGGCGCAATCCGTTTCCAATGAGTTCATCGGCCCGCCCCTGGGCGGATTGTTGGTTGCGTTAGCGTTATGGGCGCCGTTCGCTGCTGGCAGCGCAGCCTACATCTGCGTCGCTTTAGTGATGGTTTATCTGGCACGGACCATTCATCAGGATGCCCCGACGAGGCCTAGGGAGCAGCGAGCGTTTCAGAACGGGATCCGCTTCGTCTTCAGCAACCCGTTCCTGCGTAGACTCACCGTCTACCTCGGCGCCATCTACATTGTGTTCGGGGCGTGGATGGGATTGTTCGTCTTCTACCTGTTGAACGAGAGCGAGATGGGGCTGTCCACTGCTGGTGTTGGCCTGCTGATGGGGGTCTCGGCGATCGGTGGGGTCGTCGGCAGCCAGATTACTAGCTCCCTCGTCCGATGGGTGGGGGAGTACATCGTCCTGGCGCTGGGCGCTGTGGGGTGGGCACTGTTCATGATCGCTGTACTCGTATCCACTAATTTTTGGGTCGTTGCGGGGCTCATGGCTCTCGGTTCGACAATGGGGACCGCGATGGGTGTTGCCAGTTTCGCGTTGCGTCAGCTCACGACACGCAGTGGACTGCTCGGTCGTGTGGGTTCGGTCTTCAGGCTCGTTACGTGGGGTTCCATTCCGGTAGGAAACCTCATCGGTGGGGCCCTCTCGACTTGGTTAGGCGTTAGCCCCACAATGTGGGGAGCGACCTCGATTATGTTTTTCCTGGTCGTTGTGTCGGTGCTGGTATTCCGGGGTAGAGGCGCACCGCCGGCCACGTCGGCGGGTCCCTGTCTGTCAGCATTGGGTGAGACACCGCCACTTTTCCCACTGACTCCTTAAGGGCGAGATTTGGAAACCGATTCCCTGTGAGCACCGCACTTGCTTCCCCCACCACCAACACCGATGGTGGAGCCATGTCCGATCTCGAAAAACCCAGGGCAGAAAGGCCCCTCCGCCGCTCCTTCACCCCAG
>NZ_AZRY01000220.1 GCF_000520515.1 Arthrobacter sp. H20 | reverse complement strand
CCACTCCGATCGCGGAAGCGTTTACACCTCAGCCGGATTCCGGGCCCTAGTGACCGGGTTGGGTATGCGTTCCTCGATGGGGCGTACCGGGGTGTGCTGGGACAATGCCGCCGCGGAATCGTTCTTTTCAGCACTGAAGAACGAACGGGTTCACCGCACCGTTTACGCCACCAAATCACAAGCAAAACGAGATGTCATCCGCTACATCGAGGGGTTCTACAACAGCCGCCGTCGGCACTCAGCCCTCAATTACCGCCGGCCCAACGATGTCCACTACAGTTACCAACAGCCAGCCATGGCAGCGTAGAGAAAACCATCAAATCCGCTGTCCGAAATCACCGCAGCAGCTCATTCCGCGGGGCCGCAAGGTCCGCGGTCAGCCACGCCCTGATAATTCCCAGCCACGGGTCCATCGCCGGCGCCGTCCTGACCGGGACCCTGCGCATCGGCGGCGTCGAGTCAGCCAACGCCGCCCGCACCGTGCGCCGGTGGACCCCATAAACCCGGGCCAGCTCCCTAACAGACATCTCTTTTACTCTCGCATCACGACGGATACGCTCGAATTGTTCCACTCTCGATCTCTCTTTCAAACCCGTTCCCGTTCTCTAAGTCCTGGTAGACAAAGTGAACGCTACGGGCGGGTCGAGGGTGGGGCCATTTCAAGCGACTAAAAGCCCTCCAAGTGGGGCCATTTCAGAGTGCCATACCCATTCATACTTGTTCCGTGGCATCAGCTGAGCGGTACGTGGCTTTGCCTCTTATCGCCACCCCAGATGGATCTCCGCTAGCTCTAGGGACTCCTAGGCAATTAACCCAATTTGTCCCACGATGCCGGTTCGCTATGGGTGGGCCGCCCAGCGCGCCCCGTAGACGATGGACCTCAAGCCTCCACGCACCGTTTGAGCCGTCGCCGGGCCATGTGCAGGATTGCCGCCGTTCACAGTGCCTGTCAGCTCCGCTTCTCAGACTCCCGCTCTGGCAGCTCTTCAATCCACCGATCCAGCAGCTTGTCGTAATACTTCCCGTATTTTTTTGACGCACCCACCGCACTTGCCCGCCACCCATGGTGTTCTGATAAAAGATCAGTATGCTTTGTATGCTGGTCGTCCGAGACCGCGGCCCTCGGTGCCGGCAGCCTCAGAGTTCCCCCAACTCCTCAGGTGCCGGCACCACCTACGTTAGGGGCTGGCACTGACGATTAGCTGCCGCCAGCGATCCGGTGCAACCGCCACCCGTCCCACCGAGGACCCGCGAGGATATCGAACTCCAGGGTGGGGGAGACAGGCCCCGGCTGTCCCGACCCGCATCGGCATCAGCGGGTTGACCGGAAGCCGGCCGGAACTTCGGATCAGGAAACTGCCGGGCGTTGCGGGGTCGGCCATGGGAACGACGTTGCGGAGCAGGGCAGCGAGCGGGACCGCTCCAGTCCGATGTGTCCATGGGCGGCAACGCCCATAGATCTACGTAACTCAAAACACGTATCATGTTTCGCATGCAGACTTCTTCCTCCTGGACTTTCCTATCCAACCACGGGCACGTGCTCGTCGCGTTGGCGGGTGATTCTCAGTCGCGGATGCGGGATGTGGCCGCCAAAGTCGGCATCACCGAACGTGCCGTCCAAATGATCGTTCGCGACCTGGAGGAAGCCGGGTATGTCGTCCGCGAGCGGGTGGGTCGTCGGAACCGGTACACCGTGGTGCAGAAGAACCGCTTTCGGCATCCGCTGGAGGAGCACGTGCGGGTGGGGGATTTCCTAGCCCTTGCCGCAGCAGCATCCCCGGTCAGCAGTCGTCTCAGCGCCTCCTCCCCGCCCGATGTGCGAGCTTGATCGTTTCCTCGACTACGAGGACGCAGGACGCCACCGCAAGGCAGATCAGCCACTGGGTGGCGGAGAGCGACGTGGTGTCGAAGATGCCCTGGAGCGGGGCCAGTTGCACGGCGAGGACCTGCAGGACAAGGACCGCGGCGAAGGAGATCCACAACCAGCGGTTGGTGAACAGGTGCCGCGTGAACACCGTCTGCCGCTCGGTCCGAGCGTTGAGCGCGTTGAAGAACTGGAAGAGGACGAACGTGGTGAATGCCATGGTGGACGCCACGGCGGCGCCGTAGGCCCCCTCGGCTAGGGTGAGCACCGACAGGGTGCCGGCCGCCATGACGGCGCCGGCCCGCAACATCCGTAGCAGCCGGGTCCGGTCCAGGATCCGGTCAGTTGCCCTGCGCGGCGGTTCGTCCATCAGCCCTGGTCGGGCGGGGTCAACGCCCAGGGCCATCGCCGGGGGGCCGTCCATGATGATGTTGACCCACAGCACCTGGATGGCGGTTAGCGGTGCCGGGAGACCGGCCACGGTCGCGCCGAGGAAGGACAGGATGGCGCCGATGTTGGTCGACAGTTGGAAGCGGACGAACTTCACCACGTTGTCATAGATCGATCGGCCCTCGTGGACCGAGGCGACGATGGTGGCGAAGTCGTCGTCGGTGAGAATCATGTCGCCGGCTTCCTTGGTCACCTCGGTGCCGGTTATCCCCATCGCCACACCCATATGCGCCGCGCGCAGGGCTGCCGCATCGTTGACGCCGTCGCCGGTCATTGCCGTTACGTGCCCCAAGGCTGTCAACGCCCCGACGATGGCGACTTTGTGCTCCGGGGCGACCCGGGCGAATACCCCGATGCTCTCCACGCGTTCCGACAGCTCCTCCGGGGTCATCCGGTCCAGCTCGGTGCCGGTGACAACTTCGCCACGGATGCCGAGCTCCCGGGCGATGGCGGCGGCGGTGTCCCGGTGGTCGCCGGTGATCATCTTGACCGAGACCCCGGCCCGGTGGGCGAGTGCGATGGCGTCCTTGGCCTGCGGACGGGGCGGGTCAGCGATGCCGACCAGGCCGAGCAGCGTCAGGCCGGTCAGCCGGTGCTCAAGCGCGTCGGCGTTCGCCGGATCACCGGCGACGGGCAAGTCGTCCATCAGCGTCGTCGCGGCGGCCAGCACCCGCAGACCCCTCGACGCGAGGGCTGTGACCTCGCTTGCCAGCTGGTCCCGGCCGGCGGCGTCGAGGTCACGAACTCCCTCGGCGGTGAGTAACGCCGTGCTGCGCGCGAGGAGTACGTCGGGAGCGCCCTTGAGGTAGACGCGGATGCGGCCCTCCTCCTTGTGTGCGGTCACCATGAACTTGCGGGCGCTATCGAAGGGCAGCTCGGCCACCCGCGGGTGCGCCGCACGCAGCGTCGGGGCGTCGATCCCGGCCTTCACGGCCGCAACGACCAGCGCGCCCTCGGTGGGGTCGCCGACGATGCCAGCCCGGCCACCCGCCCCCGGGGCAGCCAGCACAGCGTCGCTGCACAGAACGAACGGTTCCAGCAGACGCCCGGCATCCCCGGTCCGCTGCCCAGCGGTCTCGGCAATGATCGAGCCTGTCGGGGAATACCCCTCGCCGTCGATGCGCATCCGCTGGCCTGCGAACACCAGCGCACGGGCCGTCATCTGGTTCAGCGTCAGCGTTCCGGTCTTGTCGCTGCAGACGACCGTAGCCGAGCCCAGGGTCTCCACCGACGCGAGCCGCTTGACGATAGCTCCCCGCCGGGCCATTCGACCGACGCCGAGGGCGAGGGTGAGGGCTAGGACGGCCGGCAAACCTTCGGGCACCGTGGCCACGGCGAGGGCCACCGCCGTGAGCGCCAGCTCGCCGAAAGGCTCGCCGCGCATGAGGGCGATGGTCACGTAGATGGCGATGGCGACGCCGCCGATCAGGGCGATCCGCTTGCCCAGTGAATCCAACTGCACCTGCAGCGGGCTCTTGGGCTCCTCGCCGCTCGCAAGCAGTTCCGCGATCGCGCCGACCTCGGTCTGCGCGCCAGTGGCGGTGACCACGAGTTCGGCCCGGCCGCGGGTGAGCGCGGTGTTCATGTAGCCCATGCCGGTGCGGTCGGCCAGCGGCACTTTCTCACCGGGAGCGGCGCCCACCGGCAAGGTGTCCTTGGCCACCGGCTGAGACTCCCCCGTCAGTGCGGACTCGTCGATCTCCACCGACTCCGCCACCAGGAACCGTCCGTCGGCCGGCACCCAGTCTCCGGCCTCGAGCAGGACCAGGTCACCCGGCACAAGCTCGACCGCTCCGACCACGCGCACCGACCCGTCCCGGCGGACCCGTGCGGTGGGCACCAGCATGTCGCGCAGCGCCTCGAGGCTGCGCTCCGCCCTGTTCTCCTGAACGAAGCCGATCACGGCGTTGATCAGGAGCACGATCAGGATGACGATCGTGTCCTTGAGGTCCCCGACGACGCCAGCGAGAACCGCGGCACCGAGCAGGATGAGGATCAGTAGGCTACGGAACTGGTCGAGGAATCGCAGCCAACCTGGCCGCCGCGGCCGCTCGGCCAAACGGTTCTCACCGATCAGCTCCCGGCGTCGGGAGACCTCTGTCTCACCTAGTCCTTGCGCGGAATCGACGCCCAGCGACTCCGCCACGACGGTCGCGATCTGCAGGTGCGGATCCCGCAGAGGCGCGTCCTTCGCGCCAATCGCCGGAAGGAAGTTGGATGCCTGGTCGTCCTTGATCGCCATTACTGATCATTCCTCGTGGTGTCTGGTGGGGTATCCGGTCGGAGAGGGTGATGGGGGTGTACTCATGTCCATCTTGAGCATCGTCTTGTTTGCCTTCCGGATTAGACCAGGGCAAGGCCAACCTTGAGGTAGACGAAGCGGTGGACAATCAGCCGGCGTGGTACTCATCCGAACTTGCGGCCACTCGTGGCCGGTCATCGAGGTACCGGCCCGTCAGGGGGACGGATGATATGGACAGGCCCCCAGGTCCTCGTTCTCGCGCTGCCCACGATCCCGCGCGGGGCCCAGCAGCGAGTTCGCGGATGCAACCGTAGGGCGATGGCGGCGGACCACAAGGCCAGAGAAAGCCACGGGATCAGGTTCGACACAGGAACTCCTCGTACCATTGCCATTGGCGGGGCTAGACTGATACAGCCAGACTAAAGCAAACAAACTCGCGAAACAAGGTTCGCATGTGTCTCTGAGGTGGTTCTCCCGCCAGGCTTGCTGTGCTCGGGTGGTGGGTCAGTGCTCCGCTCGTTCTGCGGGGAATTCGCCCGTAGCGTTTGCCTGCGTGCGAGTTTCTTGATGTCGTTCGGGGAAGGGGCATGCAGATTGTTCAGGGACGTCAGGTCCGCAGCAATGGCGCAGCGTTCCGCAGGAGAATCGGAACGTTCCGAAGCTGCTGCACCAGTACCGGCTACTCGGTGAATGTTTTGAAGAGTACGACGACGACATGATGGGCAGGGGAGTCCAGCGAGACGTTGGTGCTCGATGTGACCGGGCGGCTCAAATATGCGGTTCGTCTGATCGATGACGGTGTCGAACTGTGGCTGCTGCTCGAACGAGAGGAAGCGGGTGGGCTGCTTGCGTGGCTCAGCAGCATGCGGTTCATGTTGCGGGTGGAACTCGCGGATCGAACCGCCGAATTCGCGACGGTCGGCACCCTCGGCCAGCCTGCGCTCCCGGTAGCTGCCCCTCATGGCGTCCCACTCGTCTGGCGCGACCCGTGGATGAGCGTGACCCAGGGTGGTCACCAGTACGCGGCAGCGGAAAGGCACCCGGCGGCGGGCTGGACCTACAGCGAGCTGCTGCTGCCCCGCACCGAACTCGCCGGGCTTGCCGCATCCGCTATTCCTGTCGCCGGGCTGCTCGCTCTCGAAGCACTGCGCATCGCAGCCTGGCGCCCGTGCTTCGCCACCGAGGTCGATGAGAAATCGATCCCGCACGAACTCGATTGGCTGCGCACGGCCGTGCACCTCAGCAAGGGCTGCTACCGCGGCCAGGAGACGGTGGCCAAGGTTCACAACCTCGGCCATCCGCCGCGCAGACTTGTCATGCTTCACCTCGACGGTCCGGATGCCGTGTTGCCCTCGCGCGGGGACGATGTCGTTCTCGGGGAGAAGACTGTTGGCCAGGTGACCTCGGTTGCCCTCCACTACGAACTGGGGCTGGTGGTACTCGCGGTTATCAAACGGCGCACCGATTCAACTGCCGGACTCCTCGTGCGCACCGGGAGCCTCGAGGTGCCGGCCACGCAAAAAGTGATCGTATCCCCGGACGCTGGCGCCTCAGCCACTGTTCCGCGCATGCCGCGGCTGGGCTCGGTGCGGGGGTAGTTCAGTTCATGTGACGGCGGCTCGAACAGGGCGGGAGGGCCTGAAAACCTTGACGGCACGGCTCAGTCCCGATCGGCGGTCCCACCGGCTCTCCGCTCGCGCAGCCAGGGGATGAGGCCACCGGCGAGGAGCATATCGACCTGGCGTGTCGAGAGGCGATGTCGCGCTGCATAGTCCTCATCGCGGGTCTTATTGTGCACGGTGATCCCGGTTCCGGCGGCGAGGGCTTCGCGGATGCCGGCCAGCACCAGTACATCGCCCTGCTGGACACGGCCGTGATCGGCGGAATCCGTGAACTCGATGGCGAGGACACCGAAATTTGTGAGGTTCTGCCAGTGGATGCGTGCGAATGAGATGGCCAGCACCGCGCGCAATCCGAGGAAGCGCGGGGTGATCGCGGCGTGTTCCCGCGAGGAACCCTGCCCGTAGTTGGCGCCGGCGACCACAATGTGCCCGGACGTGTCGCGGGTTTCTGCGGCGCGGGCGGGGTAGGTTTCGTCGATCTGGTCGAAGGTGAATTCGGCAAGCTTCAAGATGTTGCTGCGGTAGGGCAGAACCCGCGCGCCGGCCGGCAGAATCTCATCCGTCGAAACATCGTCGCCCATGACCAGGATGACCGGTGCCTCGATACGATCGGCGAGCGGCTCGAAGTCCGGCAACGAGGAGATGTTTTCGCCTTTAACCAGCGCCACTTGGGAGGCCTCCTTGTGAGGCAACGGCTCCTCGAGCATGGCCAGGTTCACACTCGACATCGCAGGCAGCTGGGGTGTGGGATACGCCAGATCGAACAGCTTTTCCAGGTCCCGCGGGTCGGTGATCGTCCCGGTGAGCACCGCCGCCGCCGCCGTCTCCGGCGAGCACAGGTAGACCGAGTCCTCCTTGGTTCCTGAGCGGCCTGGAAAGTTGCGCGGCATCGTGCGCAGGCTGTTGCGCCCGTTCGCCGGGGCCTGGCCCATGCCGATGCAGCCCATGCAGCCGGACTGGTGCAGCCGTGCACCGGCGCTGATCAAATCCAAGGTGGCACCCATTTTGGTCAGATCCTGCAGAATCTGTCGGGAGCTCGGGTTGACGTCGAAGGACACGCCCGGGTGTGACTGGCGTCCCTTCACTATTGCGGCGACGATCGCGAAGTCGCGCAGCCCGGGATTCGCGGATGACCCGATCACGACCTGCTCAACGGGCCGGCCGGCGACCTCCCGTACCGGCACGACGTTGCCCGGCGAACTGGGCAGCGCGATGAGCGGCACGATGGTGGAAAGGTCAATCTCCTCGGCCACGTCGTATCCGGCATCCGGATCAGCGAGCAGTTCGGTGAAGTCGCCCTCACGCTGCTCTGAGCGCAGGAACGCGCGCACCTGGTCGTCCGCCGGGAATACCGTGGTCGTCGCCCCCAATTCGGCGCCCATATTGGCGATCACATGCCGGTCCATCGCGGTGAGGGTCGAAAGGCCCGGTCCGTAGTACTCAACGATTCGATTGATGCCGCCCTTGACGCCGTGACGGCGCAGCATCTCGAGAACGACATCCTTAGCGCTCGTCCACGGCGGCAACTGGCCGGTGAGCCGCACCCCCCAGATCTCAGGCATCCTGATGTACAGCGGTTCGCCGGCGATCGCGAGAGCCACCTCGATACCCCCAACGCCGATGGCCAGCATCCCGAGGGAGCCCGCAGCCGGGGTGTGGCTGTCCGAGCCGACCATCGTCTTGCCCGGGATACCGAACCGCTGCATATGCGTCGGGTGCGAAACCCCGTTTCCAGCCTTCGAGAACCACAGGCCGAACCGTTGACACGCTGAGCGGAGGAAGTCGTGGTCCTCCGCGTTCTTGCTGTCGGTTTGCAACAGGTTATGGTCGACGTACTGCACGGACACTTCCGTGCGCGCACGATCAAGTCCCAGCGCCTCCAACTCAAGCATGACGAGAGTTCCTGTTGCATCCTGGGTGAGGGTCTGATCGATGCGCAAGCCGATTTCGGTCCCCGGTGTCATCACCCCGCTTAGCAGGTGAGAGGCGATGAGCTTCTGAGCGACGTTATATGCCACGGTGAGCCTCCTTGCTCGAATGCCGCCGGGAAAGTCTCGAACCGCGGCCATCCGGCGAAGAGTTCCGCAGTAACCACCAACCTAGGCCACCATCTTGAGAACGGCCACCCCAACTTCGAGTTCAGGGGTGTTTCCCGGCGTCCGGGAGGGAAATAACAAACACGCCGTGACCGCCAGCCCCTCCAGAAGCCCCCGCCCGGATCAAGGAGGACTTCCTCGCGCTCGAACAGCGTGATCGCCTTCCTGTTCCTGCTCGGGTTCTCCAACGAACTGCCGGAGTTGCCCGGGCACTAGGAGAACCACCCGGATCTGTTCGAGCGGGTAGAGGAATGCTAGGGCGACGTGTTCATCTTCGTCGAGATGGACGATGACAACGTCGTGTACCTCGATGCGACGTACCTCGATGCGACGGCATCCAGGCAAGCACCCCACCCAGCACACGAGGCTTCGTCCCCATCCTTGCCCAGGGTGTGTGGACGGGGTGAGTGTCGAGCAGGTACTGACCGTGCCGGACGATTATCCGCAGGAGATCTGACTCACCGAAGCGGTGGGGGTCTGCTGGGCTGGAATTGTCCGCTGTCGTCCGTTTTTGATCTTTCATTTTTTGGTCTTAGTCGTGGTGTTGACTCGTTCGAGCCGGCGGAGTCGTTCCTCATGTTGCCGGGCGCGGTCGGCGACCGCTTCGAGGCTGGCGCGTGCCTGGGCGATCTCGGTGGTCAGGGCGGAGGGTGTCTGTCCTTGAGCACCACGGAGTCGGTGTTCCTGGATCAACGTCCGCAGTTCGGGGTTTCGGTAGAGGTCGCCCGGGAAATCCCGGTCGCTGCCACAATGAACGACCGCAACCGACCAAGGCGTGCCTGGCCGAGGAGGGTTTCCACCCGCCAGCGCGAGCCGCGTCTACGACCCGATCCTGCGTGGAGCGGCGGGGGAATACCTGTACGGCATCTTCCGTCAAGATCACAAACCGGTGGCCTGATGAACTTGCTCGTCGACTTTCCGCTCGGCACCCGGCTCGTCGTTCGTTCGCGCATCGAGAGCGGCGTCATCGATGCGCTCGGCTACCTGCGCGAGATTGATGATACGCAATGCGTCATCGAGACTAGGTGCGGGCTGGTCACCGCCCTCCTCAGCGAGGTTGTCGTGGCGAAG
>NZ_KI914754.1:8525-9827 GCF_000520515.1 Arthrobacter sp. H20 | reverse complement strand
TTGTGCCAGGACCTTTGGGTTCCGTTCCCCATTGATCAGCGCGGCCATCATCGCCCGGCCGGAGACGCCGAAAATGTCCGAGGCCACAACGGAGAGCTTGATGCAGGCATCCTCAAGGAGTTTCTCCACCCGGTTCCTCTCCGCGCCCCGGACCCCGACGAGATCGATCCGGTACCGGGTCAGATCCCGCAGCCGGCGGATCGGTGCCGGCGGGACGAAACTCGGCCGCAGTATCTGGCGTTCGGCGACCTTGCACAGCCAGACCGCGTCGATCACATCCGTTTTGGGTCGGCCGGGCAGGTGCTTCACGTCCCGGGCGTTGACTAACCATGGATCCAATCCGTGGGCCTCCAACAAGTAAAACACCGGTTTCCAGTAGTCACTGGTCGCCTCCATCACCACCCGATCGACTCCCAGATCCAGGAGGTGATGAGCCAGCTCGGTCAATGACCTGGTCATCGTCGAGTGCGTCGAGACTTCCTGCAACCGCTTCCGTGAACCCTTCCGGGCCGGGGACCCGGACACAACACGCTACTTCGGCCTTGCCGATATCCAGGGCCGCAACCCTTTCGATAATCTGTTCTTCATCTTGGGACTCAGCCAACATGGCCCTCGCCCGACCTTTCCCTAACCTCGTACCTGATATGGACAGGTGGCCGCCTGCGGGAATCACAACGGGGAAAACTGAATCTAGTCCTCGTGCTCAAACAACGCGCAACAATGAAGGGCCCACGGCGCGATCCCCAATGCCCGGCTAGACGACGGCCTCAACGAACCATAGGAACAACGGCATCGACAGGCGACCACAACACCATTTTCAGCCCGGAACGGGCGTCCCGCAAGGGACACTTTGGCTAGACGCGCGAGTCGGACGACGGCCCGGAATTCTCAGGGCCTTGTTCGGGAGTTGCCTCGGGGGTTGGCGCGTTCTCGGTCTGCGCCACCCGGACCCCGTACTGGGGCCGACCGTCCGGCAGGTCAGCGAACTGTCCGCGACGGGGGCCGGGATTCGCCCCCTCTTCGGGCGTCGCCGCGTGAGGAGCTACAGGCTCAGCAGTGGCAGAGGGCTGGGTGGGGCCAGCCGGTTCCGCGGCGTTTGGCTAGACGCGCGAGTCGGACGACGGCCCGGAATTCTCAGGGCCTTGTTCGGGAGTTGCCTCGGGGGTTGGCGCGTTCTCGGTCTGCGCCACCCGGACCCCGTACTGGGGCCGACCGTCCGGCAGGTCAGCGAACTGTCCGCGACGGGGGCCGGGATTCGCCCCCTCTTCGGGCGTCGCCGCGTGAGGAGCTACAGGCTCAGCA
>NZ_KI914754.1:0-8425 GCF_000520515.1 Arthrobacter sp. H20 | reverse complement strand
CCAGCCGGTTCCGCGGCGGGGGGCCCTGCCGGCGGCTGGAACTCCTGCGCCGGACCGCCGGGATGCTGGGCCTGGCCATTCATTGGCAACTGCTGCAGGAGGCGGCGGGCCTCGCCAACTGATTCCGGTTCAACTATGACGTCGTAGCTGGTGGCGATCACCTGGCTGGTTGACGTGAAGTCCCGTTTCCCGCGCTGGAAGGCGTAGGTGATGACGCCGAAGAGCATCCAAAAAACAGCGCCAAGTGCCATCGCTGTAATAATCGGCAGGTAGGCTCCGCCGTCGCCGAACAGGGTCAGGATCAGGCCCACGAAGAACCCGAACCAGGCTCCCGTCGCCGCGCTGGCCAGTGCCACCCGCGGGTAGCTCAACCGCCCTGTGACTCTCTCAACGGTTTTGAGATCGCTGCCGATAATTGAGACCTTTTGCACCGGGAACTTGCCGTCGGCAAGGTAATCAACCGCTTTTTGGGCTTCCAGGTAGGCGCTGTACCGTCCAACCGTTTCACCTTTGGGCAGGATGCGGCCTTCATCCCGTGACGCCGTTCGACCAAGCACGTTTGACATGCCCCCATTGTCGCCCAGATTAGCGAACCTGTGGGGTCGTATCGCTCGCAGTGAACTAGTGCTGCTCCTCTCCTGCCCGGATAGGGCAGAAGCGGCCGTTCCGAAGTAGCCTTGGCAGGTGAGCACTAATCCCACTCGCGTCTTCGTGGCGCGCCTGCTTGGCCTCGACGTGTTTGACCCACTGGGTGACCGTCTAGGCCGGCTTCGCGATGCAGTGGTTCTTGACCTCGGCCCCAACACGGCGCCCCAGGCGGTTGGTCTGGTGGTGGAGGTGCCGGGTAAACGGCGCGTCTTCGTGCCGATGACCCGGGTCACCTCAATCGACGCCACCCAGATCATCTGCACCGGCCTGGTCAATCTTCGCCGGTTTGAACAGCGCGGCGCCGAGATGCTGGTGGTCGGTGAACTGTTTGACCGCCGGGTAACCCTCCGCGATGGGAGCGGCGAAGCAGTGATCGAGGACATTGCCATCGAGACGGATCGCGCCGGCGACTGGCACGTGTCCCAGGTTTTTATCAGGCGCGGTTCGTCGTCGTCAGCCCTGCGGGGCCTCCGCCGCGGCGAGCGACTGATCGTCGACTGGCTGGACGCCTACCATGGGGACGCGGCCGAACCGCAGGGAGCCTCGCAGTTCGTCGCCCAGCATGAGGATCTGAAACCGGCCGACTTTGCTGACGCCCTGCACGAGATGAGTGACAAACGGCGAACCGAGATCGCTGGAGCGCTGCAGGATGACCGGCTCGCCGACATCCTGCAGGAACTCCCGGACGACGACCAGGTACAGATCCTCTCTTCCCTGCATCGTGAGCGTGCTGCCGACGTGCTCGAGGAAATGGACCCTGACGACGCCGCTGACCTGCTCAACGAACTCCCCGAAGCGCAGAAGGAAGACCTCCTGGCGCTGATGGAGCCCGAGGACGCTGAAGATGTGCGTCGGCTCCTCCAATATGAGGAGGATACCGCCGGGTCGATGATGACCACTGTGCCGGTCATCCTCCCGCCGGAGGCGACGGTTGCCGAGGCGCTCGCGCACGTCCGGCGGGAGGAACTGACCCCTGCCCTGGCCTCATCAATCTTTGTCTGCCGGCCGCCGCTCGAGACGCCCACTGGTCGATACCTCGGCGTCGTCCACATCCAGCAATTGCTCCGGTTCCCACCGCCGGAGCAGCTCGGCAATATTGTCGATACCGATCTGGAGCCCATCGGGGACCAGGCCAACATCAGCGAAGTAGCCCGGATCCTGGCGACCTACAACCTGAACTCCATCCCGGTGGTTAACGCTGAGGGACGGTTGGTCGGTGCTGTGACAGTCGATGACGTCCTGGACCATCTGCTACCCGATGACTGGCGGGCTGCTAACGACTACCCGGGGCTGACGAAGGGAGCAACCAATGGTTGAGCGAATCAGAACGACTGCGACGGGGCTCGATACCCCCCGCGAGAGCCGGAAACGTTGGCTGCCGCGGCTGCGACCCAACCCCGACCGATTTGGCAGTGCCACCGAAAACTTTGCACGGTTCATGGGCACGCCTCAATTCCTGTTCTACATGACCGTCTTCGTTGCCGTCTGGCTCGCCTGGAACTCCTGGGCGCCCGGCGGGCTGCGCTTCGACAGCGCCGCCATCGGTTTCACCCTCCTGACCCTCATGCTTTCCCTTCAGGCGTCCTACGCTGCTCCGCTACTCCTCCTGGCCCAGAATCGGCAGGACGACCGTGACCGGGTGTCCCTGCGGCAGGACAGGCAGCGGGCCGAGCGTAATCTTTCCGACACCGAGTACCTGACCCGTGAGATTGCTGAACTGCGCATCGCCATTCGGGAGGTCGCCACCCGCGACTATGTCCGTTCGGAGCTGCGCTCAGTCCTTGAAGAAATTCTCGAGACCGCTGAGGACAAGGACACAGCACTCCCGAAGAAGGCACGGCGGAAAGGTGGGGAGCCCACCGCTTCCCTCCCGAAGCTTCAACCCAATCGGTCTGACAGATAGTGGTAGCGCGGGAGGACGTCGACGCTGCACTGGCGACAGTCATCGACCCAGAACTCCGTAAGCCGATCACCGAGCTGGGGATGGTCTCCAACACGATGATCGACGGCGGCGTGGTCACCATTGACGTCCTGCTCACCATCTCAGGGTGCCCCCTCCGTGAGACCATTACCCGCGATGTCGACGCCGCGGTAGGGGCTCTCCCCGGGGTGACCAACGTGGAAGTGCGGCTCGGAGTGATGACCCAGGAGCAACGCGATCGGCTCAAGGAGCAGCTGAGGGGGCCCGGCGGCCAGAAGGGCATCCCCTTCAACGCCGAGGGTTCCCTGACCCGAATCTATGCCGTGGCCAGCGGGAAAGGCGGTGTCGGCAAGTCGAGCGTCACGGTGAATCTAGCCGCCGCCATGGCCGCGGAGGGACTCCGGGTTGGAATCGTCGACGCCGATGTGTACGGCTTTTCTGTGCCCTCCCTGATGGGCATCACCCAGCCTCCAACCCGCGTCGACGAGATGATCCTCCCGCCAGTCGCCTACGACGTCAAGGTCATCTCCATCGGAATGTTCGTCAGCGGAAACCAGCCGGTGGCCTGGCGCGGCCCGATGCTTCACCGGGCGCTTGAGCAGTTCCTGAGCGACGTCCATTTCGGGGACCTGGACGTCCTGTTCCTCGATCTGCCGCCGGGAACCGGTGACATCGCCATCTCAGTGGCTCAACTGCTGCCCTCATCGGAATTGCTGATCGTCACGACACCTCAGACAGCGGCGGCCGACGTCGCCGAACGCGCGGGCACCATCGCTAACCAAACGGGTCAGAAAGTGTCGGGAGTGATCGAGAACATGTCATGGCTTGAGCTTCCCGGTGGGGAACGAATGGAGCTCTTCGGGAAGGGTGGTGGGCTTGCACTCGCTGGCCGCCTCACGGCGGCCATGGGCTACCCGGTCCCGCTTCTCGGGAGTGTGCCGCTTGAAATAGCCCTCCGCGAAGGTGGGGACAGCGGCTCGCCCATCGTGGACGGGACAGGTGAATCGGCTGCCGCACGGGTGCTCCGGGACATCGCCGGAACCCTTGCCCGCCGTCCGCGGGGTCTGAACAACCTCCGGCTGAAGGTTACGCCTACCTAGGCTCGCGGGCAGTCCTAGGTGGCTTCCGCATCGAATGGCGCCAGCTCTCCCGCGCCGAGGCGGGGTGAAGTAGCCACCGATGGCATGGGCCGTGAGCGGGCAGGGGTAGCCGGGCCAGCGCCAGCCGGGCTCGGTGCTGCGGAGCCCGGCGCCCCTCCGCTTACCGGCTTGACGGAATCCTGAAAGTCGTCAATCAGGGCTTCCTTGATGATTCTGCGTGGATCGTACTGGCGTGGGTCCAGCTTGCGCCAGTCCACTTCGTCAATTTCCGGCCCGACTTCCTCACGGAGCTGCGCCCGGGCGCCGGTGGCCATCCGGCGAAGATCCTTGACGAGGCGGGCAAGCTGCGAAGCATACTCCGGCAGCCGTTCAGGGCCGAGGACCATGACGGCAATCACAGCCAGCAACAAGAACTCGAGCCCGTTGATTCCTAACACGTCAGAAGACTACCTGTCAGCAGCGACAGGAGCTATTTGGCTCACTGTGCCGAGGCTGGCTGCGCCAACTTATTGAGCCCTCGAAGGATTCTGCTGAGGGGGTCGCGCGCGGTCGGTTCGGTCGGTGCCAATCGTGAATGTTCGGCCAGGACCAGCTGACTCACCGCCTGGGGCATCTGAGCTGCCGGAAGACTGGAGATGACCGTGTAGGTCACCGACTGGGAATCGAGTATCACCTGCCACGAATGGCCGGGGTGGACCCAGATTTGGCGCTGCATCCCACCGATCTGTTCGAAGCCGTCAACGACTACCGAATTTCCCGTGACAGCGTTGATTGGGGGCGAGGCGACAGGTTCCCGTCCAGTGCCGAGTTTGCGCTGTTCGTAAATCACTACGGAATCGGTCCCGTCGTTGAGCACCATCATTAGCGCCGGTCGGCCGGCCACAGTCATGGCCTCGGCGCTTGCCACCGTGAAGCCCATCATTTCCAGATCGGGACAGTACCAACCGTCAGCCCTGAGCTCCTCAAGTTCATCGTGGTCCAGCAGGGACGGAGTGTCAGGCGCTACAGATTGCCAGCCGGCCATGATTGCACCATTTTGCCCACTATCGGCCAGGACAGTCTCCTCGGATTCGATGCCCAGCGCATAAGCGCCGGTAAGGGTCGCGAGTGTAACAACGGCTAGGCCGCCGGCAACGACCAAAGGGGCTCGACGGCGCGAGGCGAAGCTGGACACGCGGCGCGCCCACGGAGCGTCGCGGCTACCAACGACCTCGGGTGGGTGCCCCGCGCCGACGGCGGGCTGACGTGCCGTGGCCATGATCTTGTCGAAAAGGTCGGCGTCGGGTCGTGGGATTTCGGAACTCTGCAGCCGGTTGCGGACACCACGATAAGCCTGGACGGTATCCCGGCAGGAAGAACAACGGGTGAGGTGATTCTCTATCGCCCTGCGGCGGTTTGAGGGCAACTCCCCGTCGACGAAATCAGCTAGATGCCGCTTCGGATGTCGCATGGGCGCTAACGGGCACCCGCAATCCGGGGAAGTTTCATCAGCGAACTCTTCGGCGCGGTCAGGGCGGGGTCCCTGTGAGCGAGTTTTTCCCGCAGCATGGTGCGCCCACGGTGGATCCGGGAACGGACCGTTCCCAGCTTGACCCCGAGCGCTTCAGCGACCTCGTTGTACGCGAGACCTTCCAGATCGCAGAGCACCACTGCTGCGCGAAAATCGGGCGGAAGTTCCTCAAGAGCAGCTTGGACGTCGATGTCGAGGTTGTTGAATTCGAAGCTGCGTTCCGGGCCAGGATGGGTGCTGGGTAGGCGGCTTTCCCCGTCCTCTGTCAGACCGTCAAACCTGATCCGGGTCTTGCGGCGGGCCTGATCCAGGAACAGGTTGGTAGTGATGCGGTGGAGCCAGCCATCGAGGGTTCCAGGCTTGAAATTTGCCAGTGACCGGAAGACCCGGACAAAGACTTCCTGGGTAAGATCCTCGGCGTCGAACTTGTTTCCAGTCAAGCGGTAGGCCAACCGGTAAACCTTCGGCGAATGGACGACCACAACTTCTTCCCAGGAGGGTGCAACCCAGGTTGAACCGGGGGCGGCCGCTTCATCAGCCACTGCCGAATTGGCCACGGTTGTCTGCGAAGTGGACATCAACTTCTCCTCCCAAAGTGAAACGGCTTTTGCCATCTCCCAAGGTATTCGCGGCCAATGGCTGAGCGGATGCCTCAAGGGAAAACACTGCCTTATCAAGCTGGGAGATCGCTGGAAAACTGGGGGCGCGGAGCCGTCGATGGCTGGCAGTGCAGCACAGGGTTTGCCTCTTCCCTGCCCAATAGGGCTAAGGGCTCCCAGCCAGTAGGCTGTGTATTGAAACTTTCGACCTGCGCCGGTGCGTCCACGGCGACGACTACGTTTCCGAGTGAACCCTGACCTGAGCGAGAAGACTGAGCGGTAGATACATGAGCGCGGATAAGCAGAGCAGCTGGTCATACACTGAGGGACTCCCCGACGAGGATGAAGTTCTCCTCCGCGCCCGGGACCGGTCCTACGAGCTGGGGGTCACCCCGGTGAGCACCGGCGTGGCTGCCGCACTCACCGTTCTGGCTGCATCCTCGAAGGCCCAGACTGTGGTGGAGATCGGTGCCGGAGTGGGCGTTTCCGGCGTGTGTATCCTGCGCGGGCTGGGACCACAGTCAGTGCTGACGACAATCGATTCAGATGTCGACCACCTGCGGGCAGCGCGAGAAGCCTACGCCGAAGCAGGAGTGCCCGGTAATCGAACCCGCACCATTTCCGGCCGTGCGGCTGACGTCCTGCCGCGGCTGACAGACGCTGCCTATGATCTGGTCTTTATCGATGCGGACAGGGCTGGACTCCCCCTGTACGTGAATCAGGCCATCCTGCTCCTCAAGCCGGGTGGAATGCTGATGCTCAACGACGCCCTGGATCAGGACCGGGTAGCGGATCCTGCGATCCGTGAGGAATCAACCAACATCCTTCGCCAGGTGGGCCGGATCATCCGCGATCACGACCAGCTGGTGTCAGCACTGCTTCCTACCGGCCAGGGGCTGCTGCTTGCCGTCAAGATGCCGGCCGCCCGCTGAGCTTTGGCGGTCCGGCGTTCGCCGTCGGGTCACTACTCGGTGACGGTCAGAAGACAATCCTTGAGTTTTCCGGCTTCCTGAGCGTTAAGTTCAACAACCAGCCGCCCGCCACCATCGATCGGGACCCGCATGATCAAAGAGCGGCCCTCTTTGGTGACTTCCATCGGCCCATCGCCGGTCCGCGGTTTCATGGCAGCCATAAGGAGTATCCCTTCAAATGTGCGCGCCCGGGATCCCCGGCCGCCCGTCAACGAAAATTAACGTCAGTGACACGGCGGCATGCTGGCCCCCGCGCATTGATCCATTCCCATTATCCCGCACTTGGGCGGCGTGGGCGAATCGCGATGCGTTGTGGGTCACATCGAGTCGCGTACCCAGCAATCCCGCAAATGGTCGTTAACGAATCCGGTCGCCTGCAGCATGGCATAGCCGGTGGTGGGCCCGACGAACCGAAACCCGTATCCCCGCAGGGCCTTTGCCAGCGCCACGGACTCGGGGACGACTGCCGGGACATCCGCCAGCACCACTGGTGCGCCCCGGGTCGCCGGTCGGTGGGATTCGAGAATTCCGCCCAGACTTTTTCCCGCCGGGAGGTTAAGAAGCGCGCAGGCATTGGCAATGGTGGCAAGGATTTTCGCTCGGTTGCGAACAATTCCAGCGTCCTGCAGCAACCGCTCGACGTCGTCGTCAGTGAATCCAGACACGGCAGTCGGATCGAACTGCCTGAAAGCTGCCCGGAAGGCATCCCGCTTCCGCAGGATAGTGATCCAACTTAGACCTGACTGGAACGCTTCGAGGCTGAGCCGTTCAAACAGTGCCACTTCACCGAACACGGGGCGGCCCCATTCCTCGTCGTGATACCTGCGATAGTCAGCTGTCGAATTGGCCCAGTCGCAGCGGATGTGCCCGTCGTCCCCGCGCGCCGCTGCCGGGTCAGTCACTGGGGAACCTGATGCGTCCGGCGAAGCTCAGCGATCGTCGTATCCCGGTCGGCGAGCGCTGCTGCCAGCCTATCCAGTACCTCGTCCACCTGGTCCATCCGGTACCCTCTCAGCGCTGGAGCAAACCGGATCCTGCCGATATCGGACGCGTCGGGTGTGTCGGGAAGCAGCACCGCCGGCAACGAGGGCGTTGGCTCGACCAGCCCTCCGATGTGCCCACTGAACCGGCGCCAGTCGCTGTCCGTTGGCCGTCGTCCCACGACGGCGAACGCGACAGCACCAGCCACACCGATTGCGACGAACACCAGAAAGATACTCACCCGTCAATGGTGCCAGAGAACTATCGCGGCGACCTGTGTGATGCAGTATCGGCCTGGACCAGCCGGACCGCCTCGGCTGGGTCATCCACCAGGTGCACTAGATCAAGGTCCTTGCCGGCAATCATCCCGTTTGCCAGCAGACTACCCCGCACCCACTCCCACAGCGGCGCCCAGAATTCGGTGCCAATCAGAACGATGGGGAAGGAGGTGACCTTCTGGGTCTGGACCAGCGTCATCGCTTCGAACAGCTCATCAAGGGTCCCGAAGCCTCCCGGCAATACGATAAAACCCTGCGCGTACTTCACGAACATGGTCTTGCGCGCAAAGAAATACCTGAAGTTGATCCCCAGGTCCACCCACTCGTTCATCCCCTGTTCGAAGGGCAATTCGATGCCCAGGCCCACTGACATTCCACCGGCTTCACAGGCTCCCTTATTGGCCGCTTCCATGGCGC
>NZ_AZRY01000217.1 GCF_000520515.1 Arthrobacter sp. H20 | reverse complement strand
TCATCTCCAGCAGGGCCTGGTAGACGGCAAGGTCTTGTTGACTGATATTCACACGCTCACTCATGGCGCCATGGTATCCCGGCCCCCGGGATGACCGGACGGACACGGGCCTCTTTCGTTTCGGAGGAATCGATGCCTCCGAAACTGGCCGAAGGCTCGGACCACTTTCTTTCCGAGCATATTTACCGCAGAGGATAATGTGAATCATGTTTCCGGCCCGGGGACGCGCGTAAAGTCAGCGGAAATGGCCAACACTAGGTAGACAATCGCCTGTCAGAGTAGCGTTCCACGACCCGGAGGACCCTTGTGGCTTTGCACCTTCACCATCTTCCGCCCCGCATAGCCTGCGGAGCCTTCATCCTCAACACCGGGATCACGAAACGGTCCCTGGACGTCGAGGCGGCAACCGGTCTGCGGGATCAGGCCGCCGTCGCATTTGCCCCGCTAAAGAAGATCGACCCTGTGCGTTTCGGCAAGATTCTCTCTACCTCCGAGATCATCCTTATCCTGGGCGCGGCCCTGCTCGTCCCGGTGGTGCCCACCTGGCTGGCAGCTGCTGGCCTCACCGGTTTCTCGGGGGCACTGATGCGCATGTATTTCATGACCCCGGGCCTGACGCGGGACGACGGAATCCGGCCGGCTCCAGCAGGAATGGCCATCGCTCGGGACGTCTTTATGCTCGGCAGCGGGCTTGGCCTGCTCATCGATGAGCTCACGGACCGACCGGGAATACAAAGCATTCCGGCGTGGAAGCAGCGATGACCGAGAAGCCGGAAGCGGATCTGGAAGGACTTTCCGTCAGCGCATGCCAGGCCCCGCTGGGTTCGGCCAGCATTCATCAACCAAATAACCCAACCAACAAATTTGTGGAGACCGGATCATGACGTACGTGATCGCCCAGCCCTGTGTGGATGTCAAAGATAAGGCCTGCATTGAAGAATGCCCGGTGGACTGCATCTACGAAGGTGAACGGTCACTCTATATTCATCCGGATGAATGCGTAGACTGCGGCGCCTGCGAACCAGTTTGTCCAGTTGAGGCCATCTACTACGAGGATGACACGCCGGAGCAATGGGCCGACTACTACAAGGCCAACGTCGAGTTCTTTGACGATCTGGGTTCACCGGGTGGTGCTGCGAAGCTTGGCAACACCGGCAAGGACCATCCACTGATCTCCGCGTTGCCTCCGCAAAATCAAAGCACCGACCTCTGAAAACCGGCTGTCAGGTGTGCAGGCATTTGAGAAGCAAGCCAGTCCAAAATTTTCGCTATGCCTTGATCCGGTTCAAGGCATGTACTCCGCGCCTGACATGTAATGGAAGTACGAAGTTCCAGAACGAATAAGAAGATGAGGAAATGACCACCGTCAAGTTCCAGACTGAGCCGTTCACCTGCCCGTCGTGCGTGAAGAAGATCGAGAAGGTCGTCAGTAAGAAGGACGGAGTGGAGTCGACCCAGGTGATGTTCAATTCCAACAAGGTCAAAGTCGGCTTTGACCCGGACCGGATCACTGCCGAAGAAATCGCCAAAACCATCACGGAGTTGGGCTACCCCGTCGTATCCCAACAATAATCCGGGTCAATCCCATCCGCTCACACCAAGAGGAGTTACATCATGGCAGATATGCTGCGCTATACGATTCCAGATATTGCCGCCGACCATGCCGACTTCCGGGGCGTTATCTGGACCGGAGAGCATAGCCAGTTGGTGATGATGACCATCCCGCCCGGCGGTGAAATCGGCACGGAAACCCACAAGCACACCGACCAACTGCTCAGCTTCGTCCGCGGCACCGGTGAAGGCACGGTCGGCGATGAGACGCACCATCTTGACCCCGGTGATGTGTGCGCCGTGCCCGCAGGTACGATGCACAACTTCGTCAATACTGGTGAGGAACCGCTGGCCCTTTACACGATCTACAGTCCGCCCGAACATGCCGCCGGTGCTGCCTACGCAAACAAGGAAGCAGCCGATGCTGCCGAGGCCTCCGGCCAGGACGCACCCCCTGCCCAATAGCAGCCTTTGAAATCCCTGCCCGACCGCCGCGGTCGGGCAGGGATTTCCTTTTAATACGCACTTGATCGGCGTCAAGGCGCCGGATGCTCGGACGGCATGTAATGGAAGAGCAGAAACAAATCACACAATCCGGTACGAAAGCCGGGGAGGGAATCAGAGGAAGCACCATGTCTGGAAAATTGCAGGCCCGGATCGCCGGTCTCACCGGAGTTTTACTGCTGGTTGCGCTGGCCTTCCATCTCACCGAGCTGGACCAGCTCAGCGACACGGTCCTTTTCGTTGCGAGCATCATCTCCGGAACCCCAATCGCCTTCAAGGCATTCCAGGCCGCCCGGACCAAAACCTTCAGTATTGACCTGCTGGTGACAATTGCCGTGATCGGTGCCCTGATTATCGGTGAATACGTCGAAGCGGCGGTGGTGTCCTTCCTTTTTATTTTCGGCGCCTATCTGGAAGCCCGCACCCTGGAGAAGACCCGTCGCTCGCTGCGGGACCTGGTGGACATGGCTCCGCAGGAAGCCCAGGTGCTCCGCAACGGCCAGACCCTGACCCTGCCGGTCGAGGACATCGTCCAAAACGACCACGTCCTCATCGCCTCCGGCGGCAAGATTGCTGTGGACGGCACCATCGTCTCCGGCCAGGCACTGGTCAACGAGGCCACCATCACCGGCGAACCGGTGCCGGCCTCCAAAACAATCGGCGATACCGTCTATAGCGGCACGATTGTGGACAACGGCTATATCGATGTTGTGGTCGAGAAAATTGGCGAGGACACCACCTTCGCGCAGATCATTGAACTGGTAGAAGAAGCCCAGGAAACCAAGACCAAGGCCCAAAGGTTCCTGGACAAGTTCGCCAACATCTATACCCCGGCGATCATCGTGCTCTCGGTGCTGGTCTTCGTCGTCACCCGCGACGTGGAATTCGCCCTGACCTTCCTGGTCATCGCCTGCCCTGGCGCGCTGGTGATCTCCACCCCCGTGTCCATGGTTGCCGGTCTCGGCAATGGTGCCCGCCACGGCGTACTCGTCAAAGGCGGCGACGCACTCGAACGGCTCTCCAAAACCGACACCCTCGTCTTTGACAAGACCGGAACCCTCACGATGGGCCGGCTGCAAATCACCGAGATCAAACCGGTCGCCATGGCGGAGAGCGACCTACTGACTCTCGCAGCACGCCTGGAGCTGGCATCCGAGCACCCGCTGGCCGGACCGTCGTCGAGGAGGCGCAGAACCGCGGGCTGCCCGTGTCAAAATCCCCTCAGAACGTCGAAGTCATCAAGGGTGGCGGTATCCGCGGCGACGTCGACGGGCACCGGGTAGCCGTTGGCTCCCGCCGGCTCCTGTCCGGCATCGGCGTCGCCCTGCCCGAAGAACTGGGCACTTATGCGGAACAGCGCGAACGGGTCGGCAACACCGTTGTCTTCGCCACCGTTGATGACCGGCTGGCTGGCATCCTTTCCATAGCCGACCAGATCCGGCCCGAAGCTGCAGCAGCCATCACCACGCTGCGCAGGAAGGGTGTGAAGCAGTTCTACATGCTCACCGGAGACAACCGGCACACCGCCCAACTGGTAGCAGATCAGCTTGGTATTGACCATGTCGAGCCTGAGCTACTGCCGCAGGACAAGGTGCGGATCGTCAGTGAACTTAAGGAAGCCGGGCACCGGGTCGGCATGATCGGCGACGGTATCAACGATGCCCCCGCGATCGCCACCGCCGACGTCGGCATCGCCATGGGAGCTGGCACGGACGTTTCCATCCAGACCGCCGATGTTATCCTCATGGGCAACCGCTTCGACCAACTCGTCCACGCCTACTCACTGGCGAAAGCAACGGTACGGAACATGTTGCAAAACACCTTCATCGCCATCGGCACGGTGGTCCTGCTCCTGACCGGCGTACTGCTGCAGCAGGTGTTCATGTCCACCGGCATGCTCGTCCACGAAGTATCTGTCCTGGTCGTCATCCTCAACGCGATCCGGCTCGTCCGCTACCGCGACAAGAGTATCGACCGGCTGCACCCTAGCCCCACCCGAAACCCTGTAGGACGGGCGCGGGACAAGAAGGAAGAACGCGCCACCCCGCAACCGGCAAAGTAATGCAGCCTGAACAAAACTGCCGTACCGTCCGCCACGGGCCGACGGTACGGCAGAGGCAAGAGATCCCGAACATTAAGCAAAGACAGGAAAACTCCATGAGCAAGGCGTACGTATTCAAAGCATTCGGCGGACCGGAAGGGCAGGACTTCATCGACCGCCCCGTTCCCGAACCCGGCCCGGGCGAGCTGCTGATCGAGGTGCGGGCCGCGGGTGTGAACCCGGTCGACTGGAAGATCCGCGCCGGTGATCTGGGCGCCGACCGTGAACTGCCCGCACCCATGGGCATCGACGTCGCCGGCGTCGTTACCCGCGTCGGGCCCGATGCCGGTGACTTCGCCGACGGCGACGAGATCCTCGGCCCGGTAGCCCCCGGCCACGGCAGCTTCGCCGAACACACCCTCGTCCGTGCGGACGCCGTCGTCAAGAAGCCTAGATCCCTCCCCTTCACCGACGCTGCCGCCCTGCCCACGGCCGGAGCAACGGTCTACGACGCCATGCACCAGCTGGGCCTGAAGAAGGGCTAGAAAGTGCTCATCCTCGGCGTCGACGGCGGCGTAGGCCTCGTGTCCACCCAGATCGCCCGCGTACACGGCATCACCGTTATCGGCACCGGCAGCGAAGACAAACGTGAGCTCATAGAGTCTCTGGAGGCCAAACTGGTTCCCTATGGCGAGGGTGTGGCCGACAGGATCCGCGCTGTCGCCCCAAATGGGGTGGATGCCAGCCTGGATCTCATCGGCGGGCAGGAATTGCGCGACGTCGTCGGCCTCGTCAATGACCGGTCCAGGATCAAAACGACGGCGGACCCGGCCACGGCGACCGAACTGGGCGGCGGAACCGTCCAACGTGACCGAACCAAGGAATCATTGGACAACCTCATCGGCGTAGTCGACGTCGGCCTCGTCGATCCCAAGGTCAGCGAGGTCTACTCCCTGGATCAAACCGGACAGGCCCTGGCCGCGGTAGAGTCTGGACACGCCCGTGGAAAAGTTGTTATCAGCATCACTGACGGCAACAAATGACCGATTCGGACCGGGTGGTAGGCGGACCACTGAATCCGGTACGGAGCAGGCGGGTTCTTTCCGCGAAAAATCAAAAGGTGGTTGATTAATGGCTTCTCCGCACCACGGGCAAGTGGCCGGTGCAGATCATCGGGATCAGTGCGTGGCACTGGTTCCAATTTTTGCGCAGCTGAGCCCGGCCGAACGCCATGAAATTGCTCAGCAGGCACGCCAAAAGACGTACGGCCGTAACGAACAGCTGTACGGCGCAGGAGAAGAAAACCCAACACTGATGATTGTCCACCAGGGCCGTGTAAAAATTTACCGGCTGGCCGAATCCGGCCGCGAGCAACTCATCCGGGTCCTGGCGCCCGGTGACTTCATCGGCGAGACGTCCTTTATCAGCGCAGCCGAGACTGACCACTTTGCAGTAACCCTGGAGAATGCACAGATCTGTGTCCTGCACCGGGACGACATCCGTGGGTTTCTGTTGCGGTACCCCACCATCGCCTACAAAATGCTCGAAACCATCAGTGACCGGCTGGAACGGACCGAACGGATGGTCAGCTCACTGACGGGCGAGGACGTCGAACACCGCATCGCGTCCTACCTTCTGGAACTCGCGGATCTGGCCGGGTCCAACTCCCTGGAACTACCGATCTCCAAAAGGATCTGGCCTCCTACCTGGGGACCACCCCGGAAACAGTAAGCCGACGTCCAGCCGTTTTCCAAGAAAACGGCTGGATCTCCCAAAGCAGCAAAGGACGAATCGAGATCCTGGACCGTACGGCGCTGGCTTGTATCTAGCGACACCCCTCCACGGTTAAGTGTCTTCCTCTGGAATCAATCGGCCCCCACCACTCCCCCAACAAATCAACATCCTGTCTCTATAGTAGACCATCTTCTACGGCTTGTAGAAGATGGTCTACTATAGAACCTGTACGGTTCCGGCTTCCACGGTCCCCTTTTCCCCAAAAGGAAGGTTGCCTGCGTTCAAACTTGTTGCGCGCTACTGGCCGAAACCCCACCTATGAAGGAGCCCAGTCATGCTCTCCGATACATCCCGCCCAGTCATCCAGGCCACCCTGCCCGTCGTGGGTGAGAACATCAAGGAAATCGCTCAACGCTTCTATGCGCACATGTTTGCTGAACGCCCCGAACTCATGGACGGTCTCTTCAACCGGGGCAACCAGGCCGATGGGCGTCAGCAGCAGGCCCTGGCCGGTTCCGTAGCGGCCTTCGCCGGGTATCTGGTCAACAAACCAGATGAGATGCCCGATCATCTGCTCGCCCGCATCTCCCACAAACACGTGTCGTTGGGTCTGCGGCCGGATCAGTACCAGATCGTTCATGATCACCTGATGTGGGCGATCGTTGACGTGCTCGGTGACGCTGTCACAGAAGACGTCGCTGCGGCGTGGGACGAGGTCTACTGGCTGATGGCCAACGTCCTGATCAACCAGGAACGTGCAATGTACGGAGCGCTCAACCTTGCCCCCGACACGATCTGGCGGACCTGGCGCGTCGTCGAAAAAATCCGAGAAACGGACGACGTCGTGACATTCGTGGTCGAACGCACCGATGAACGCGACGTCAAACCATCACTACCCGGACAGTACGTCACCCTGAAAGTACTCATGCCCGACGGCGTACACCAACCGCGCCAGTACAGCCTGACCCGCGCCGACGACGGCCACCACCGCCAGTTCTCGGTCAAACGAGTCCACGGCCTGCCCACACCCGACGGCGAAGTGTCCAACCTGCTCCACTTGAGCGTCAACGTCGGAGACGAAGTGGTCCTCTCAGTGCCCTCCGGCGACGTCGTCGTGGCGTACACCGACCGCCCCATCGTCTTCGCCAGTGCTGGTATCGGCATTACGCCCATGGCCGGCATGCTCTCCCACCTTGTACAGTCCGGCTCGCAGCGGAAAGTGATGCTGCTTCACGCCGATAACTCGGCCAGCACCTTCGCTCTACGCAGCCAGGTCCAGTCAGACCTGGCGAAGCTACCCGATGCATCCATGGTCACCTGGTTCGTTGAACCCTCAGAACCGAGCCTGGTGGTTGAGGATGAGCTGGTGGGTTTCATGGATGTCAGCACCATCGACCTCCCGGCCGGTGCCGAGTATTACCTGTGCGGCCCGCTGGTCTTCATGCAGGCAGTCCGCAGTGCTCTCATCGCTCGCGGCATACCCGCCAAAGACATCCAGTATGAAGTATTTGGACCCGACCTATGGCTCGCCGATTTCCAATAACAGCACGAGCATCACCGCGGATTCGTGCCTAACACAGCACGCCAAAAAGTACGGACCATAATGCGGAATTCAAACTCCTCATTATGGTCCGTGCTTACATATTCACCTAGCGGAATGTACAGACCCGGCGGATCCATGCCTTAGCCGAATCTGAACTCATTGCTCGTCAGACTCAGACCTTATCAATTTTTTCCTCGTAGCTTCCAACTGCTTTTTCCAAACCAGTGAGAACGTCGGCTACCGTCTCGAACAGAATTTTGAAACCAGGATCGTCCACCTTCTGTACATCTTCGCGCAGATGTTCGGCAAGTTCCGTCAACCGTGAACGAACCTGCATGGTGTGCCTATACGGGTCACTTTCCGGAAGTGTCTTCGGATCAGTCATGGTTACCTCCATTTCGTGGTACCGGTATCGGCACCAGACAAACCACCGTGGACGATGGCTTGCTTCAAGTCTCCCACCCGCAGGAAACACGGCGGTGAGAAAGTTGTCCAAATCACTCCCCCCGGGGGCCACCGCACGAGGATCGGTCTGCCCTGCAGTAACGCGGCGAAAGAATCTCTGACACCGGTTTGATGTATTCATGCCGTAGTGATGTAACCCCTGTCTGTCAGCATTGGGTCTGACACCCTCTCCTTTCCCACTGCCGTTGCGTGAATTAGTCACGGCGCGGCCAGCGTATGCGTTTTTCCCGTACCCCAGATGCTCGGTCAACTCCGCCTTCAAGCCCCGCTCCAGACCGGCCTTGATGATCTGCTGAATGAACCCGTCCTTACCCTCGAGCTCGATCTCCCCGCGGTCGATCTGGTCCATCAACTCATCAAAGGCACCCGAGGCCTTCAACGCCTCCATGCTCCCCACCGCCGCCATCTGCTCGGCGGTCCTGGACGCATTCACTTTCACTGCTTTCACTGCCGGATTCTCGTGTTCAGTCACGGTCACAATCATGCTCCCTTCAGAAAGTGACTAGCCTACTTACACACTCCATCTGACACCCTCCAAAAGAGCGGTAAGAATCAGGCCAGGCAATTCCCGTCCACGTCATGGATTTGGGGAGTGCGCAGAGATAGAGATCATCCGGTGGCCAGGGCCGTTTCCAGTGTGTTGGGGACATGGGCCCGCCACCCCCAGATAGGTTCCTTACGGCGCTGCCATTGCGAAGCGTGTGCGCCGGAAGGGCTGGAAAGTGAGATGACGGTACCCATGTCCGTTCAAGAAAATATCGGAAGACTCGACGCTCAGGGAGTCCCGGGGCGTGAGATCGCCCGCACGCTGGGGATCAGCCGTGATTCGGTGGCCAGGTACGCCGATCAGCAGGACTTCTCCCCGGTACCGCCAGCACCGGCGGCCCGGCCCGGAGGCTCAGTGTTGACCGGGTTCGATCACATCATTGAGCAGTGGCTGGGCGAGGACCAGCGCCGGCCGCGCAAGCAGCGCCATACGGCCAAGCGGATCTTCGACCGGCTGGTGGCTGAGCATGGTTTCACCGGCACGTATTCACCGGCACGTATTCACCGGTGCAGCGCCATGTGAAGAAGTGGGCTGCCCGGAACCGGCAGGCTGGTGAGGGCTTCACAGAACTGGTGTGGCCTGCTGGCACGGTGCAGGTCGACTTCGGTCAGGCCGAAGCGATCATCGCCGGGATCCGGCAGGTCCTGCATATCCTGGTGGTGACCTTCCCGTTCTCGAACATGCGCTTCGTGCAGGCGTACCGGGGCGAAACTGCTGAATGCGTCTGCCACGGGTTGCGCAGGGTGTTCGAACACATCGGGGCCGCACCCCGGCACATGGTCTTTGACAATGCCACCGGCATCGGACGCCGGGTCGGCACCAAAGTCGTGGAATCGAAACTGTTCGGCGCGTTCAAGCTGCACTACCGCGCCGAGTCGCGCTACTGCAACCCGTATTCGGGACACGAGAAAGGCAACGTGGAAAACGCGGTCGGATTCCTGCGCCGCAACCTCATGGTCCCCGAACCAGTTGCCGCCACGTTGGCTGGGCTCAACGACGTTCTGCTGGCCCGGTGCGACGCCCTGGCCGGGACCACGCACTACCGCAAAGCCCTGGCGTTGGGTGAGCTGTTCGCCCAGGATATGGCGGCGCCAGTCGATCTGATTCAGGCGCAGAACCACGATGTCGCCGCAGCGAAGCCCTGTCGACAGCGCCAACCGGATCATCGCGTAGTCCCGCTTCCCGCGCGGCGATGCCGTGTCGATTGCAGCGACGATCCGCCCGGTTTCCTCAGGGGTGAAGGGCGGCAACGCCCGCGTCCGTCTCGGCCCGACCTGCGCCAACAGCCCGGTGACCTCCAGCGCCGCCAGCCCTTGCCTGTTCAAGAACCGAAAGAGCAATTTGATGGCCCACACCGTGTCGCCCATGCCCGATGCGTGACGGAGTCTCGCTTCAACGAGGAACCCTCGAATATCGTCGATCGTGACCGATCCGACATGTCGGTCGGCGCGGTCCAGATAACCCAGGAACTGGCGCACTTCACCGAGCACAACGCGCACCGACTGAGGAGTCAGTTCCGGCTGTGCGAACTCAGCGAAGCCATCCAGCACGACCGCCGCTGACGCGCTCAGGCCCGACGGCGGCCGCCGACGCCTCCAGGCCACAGATCCGGTTTGCTGGAACTCCAGCATCATCCTGGCCGACTTCTCCAAGGTCGACCGGAACGTAGCGCCGATCTCCCCTCGGCGTAGCCGGTCATCCGTAGCCGCCAGGAACTGGTCGACGGCACGCTCCGTCAGCCGCTCGATTCCTCGGCCGCAGCAGAACCGAACCACTGTTCGACAGCAGCTCGCGTAGTACTTGATCGACCCCGGCGCCAAGCTGATCCGCTCGGCCTCTCCCAACACGCCACCGGCACATTCAGATAGCTCGTCATTCACGATCACGATCCCGATCTCCTATCGGATTGGTGTGCAGCCGTTCCAAATACGGCCGCGACACCACCATGGTCGCCCGGGACTGGCCCCGATCACTACCCCTTCGGTCGGGTTCCAAGGCACCTCGAGTTATTGCGAGCCTGAAGCGTGATTCCGCCGCCCGAAGCGCCGTTCACGCGGCGATCGGAATAACCTGGGAATCGGAATAATCGATGTAGAAGTCGTCTCCGCCGACGTCGAAGTGCACCTGCCGGCCCACGAACGCGAAACCGGGGCCGAGCTCCCGTAGCGTCTCCACGATCCGCTC
>NZ_KI914753.1:10748-13582 GCF_000520515.1 Arthrobacter sp. H20 | reverse complement strand
TGGCAGAAGTGAGTAGGCGCATCGACGCCCCGGACGCCTAACGGGGCGAGGCCCTCCCGATGATGGAAGTTCTCACACCGCCCATCTGGAAGGCCTCGACGTGTCCCACGCTACCTTTGATGCCCCTGACCTGACCATGTTCTGCCGTCTCGATGACCTCGGCCTCGAAGCGGCCTGGGTTCCGTCCCGCTGGATGGAGTGTCATGACCTGCGGGTGGGATCAAAGGGCCCCCGGATCCGGATCCGGGACCGGCAAAGGACCGGGGGCCGGGGCAGGATCCGGGACCGGGTTTGGTGGCCCTGTTCCTCGCCTGCGGTAACCCAGACCGTGAGTACGTCGCGTGCCGTAGCTCGCCGCTGATACTCGCGCAGCAACGATGTTTTGCCATATCCGCGGGGTGCATGATCGACCCGGAGCCGGCTGACGAGCCGACCGAGGTCAACCAGCGTCGATAAGCGTTCATCGACCTCAGCAAGCTGTTTCGCTCTCCCGGGCACAACACGAGCGACCTCGCCTGGGGTGTATGGACTCGGCTGCATCAATCACCTCGAACTATTTGTTATGAAGTAGGGCTTTCATAACAGTCGATCGGTGATGGTGGCAGAAGTGAGTAGGCGCATCGACGCCCCGGACGCCTAACGGGGCGAGGCCCTCCCGATGATGGAAGTTCTCACACCGCCCATCTGGAAGGCCTCGACGTGTCCCACGCTACCTTTGATGCCCCTGACCTGACCATGTTCTGCCGTCTCGATGACCTCGGCCTCGAAGCGGCCTGGGTTCCGTCCCGCTGGATGGAGTGTCATGACCTGCGGGTGGGATCAAAGGGCCCCCGGATCCGGATCCGGGACCGGCAAAGGACCGGGGGCCGGGGCAGGATCCGGGACCGGGTTTGGTGGAACGGGTGAAGTCGGGTCCGGGGAGCCCGGGACCGGTCCAGGGCTCGGGGGGACAACACCAGTGACCACAAGAAGACGCCGGTAACCACCGACGGCCGGGGGAGCTGTTACCGGGGGGCCGACCCGGTCCTTTATGTCACGATCAAACCAATGGGGACGAACAAGGAGTCAAGAATAGTAATAGTATGACTACTATTCCTACTACTTTTGGAGTGATCCGCTGTGATGAGTGAGAACGTTAGCCCGACAGGGTCTGCCAGGGACAGGGTGTATGCCGCCGCCGAGAAAATCAGTGCTGAGCGTAACCCCACGGTGTCCAGTGTCCGGGAAGCCGCAGGCGTCTCCAACGCCGACGCGACCAGGTATTTGAAGGCGTGGAGGGAAGAGAACGCTGTTGCCGGCTCACGGATCGTTGCTACACCGCAGCCGCTGCTTGAGCAGGCGGCACGGTTGACCGGATCGGTGTGGGCTGATGCTGTGGCGTTGGCCGCCGAGCAGCATGCAGCCCTCGAAGCACGCTGGGCGAAAGAAGGTCAGGACAAAGATACTGAGCTGGGCGAGCTCGTGGCGGACCTCGATCGGATCACCAGCGAAAAGAATGCTCAGGCCGCGGCGTTGAACGCGGAACTCGCAGCTGCTGTGACGCGGGCTGAGGACGCGGAAGGACGTGTACACCAGGCGGAAGCCGCTGCTGTGAGTGCCCGCTCCGACGCGGGCACTCTTGCTAATGATTTGGCAGCCGCGCGTGCCCGCGCCGACACGCTGCAACAAAGCCACGACGCACTCATCCAACGCATCACACCACAAGCCGACGAGACAGGGAACAAAAAGTAAAACGGTGAGGTAGATGCCTGGCGAAGAGAAACCACTAGGCTGAAACCAGGATTTCCTCTCGCAGGGAAAACAAGAAGAAACATCGGGGCCGGTAACTGTGTGGTGCAGGAACCGGCCCCACCACCAGTAAGCGACCCCGCCTGGGTTCAACACCTACGGAGCATGGTCCAGTGAGTACAGCCGAACCCGCCCGGTTTATGACCATCCCCGACGTCGCCCAGGAACTGAACACCAGCACGAGCCAGATCCGCGCACTGATCTGGGTCAGCTCAGAGCCGTCCACCTGTGGGGAGCCGCGATTCTCTCGTGGGGCAGCAATGGCGTCACGTGTGGACAGGTTGTCATCAGTGGCACAATTTCCTTAGTAACCGAAGAAGTCGAGCTCGCCAGCGCCCAGGGCCGCGAACTCGCAGTACGCCACGACGTGGTTTTCCCGCTAGGTATTCTGCTCGATGGGAAGCTGCTCAGTTTCGGTCGACTGTCCGAGAAAAGACTCCCGCGGCGGCTCGTGAAAAAAGTGGGCCCGGGACCTAGTCTACTATGCGCGATAGGGTTTAGTGAAGAGGCAGCCCAATGCGCCGCAGGTGACAAATGTCAGGTGGCGGAGGGTTCAGGGCAAAAGTTCGTCGAATCAATTGACTGCCAGGATATTGTCTTCCCATCTACCCCGCCGGAGGAACTCATCATGATCAGCAGTAGAAAAGTTCTCAGCGTCGCTTTCACCGCAGCCTTAGTTGGAGGGGCAGGCCTCGGGTCTACGGGGGCCGCCGTGGCCTCTTCCGGCCCGGTGTCCCAGTCCGGACCGGCAATGACCACCGAGCAGGTGGCTATCACCATCGATAACTTCGTGTTTACGGGGCCGGGCACGGTCAACCCGGGCGGTGAGATCACGGTGACCAACAATGACACCGAAGCCCATTCGGTGACCGCCGATAACGGTTCCTTCGATGTCACCATCCCGGGTGGGGCTAGCGCCACTTTCACGGCTCCCAGTGAAGCAGGAAGCTATGGGTTCTTCTGCAAATTCCACGGCAACATGAAAAGCTCTCTCACTGTAGGAACCGGAGGCATGGCGCAGATGCACGAGCAGATGATGGCGGACC
>NZ_KI914753.1:4100-10649 GCF_000520515.1 Arthrobacter sp. H20 | reverse complement strand
GCATGCATGACCAGATGATGCTGGGCGCGGAGTCCGGTAGTGCGGAAGGCAATGGGATGGACCAGATGGGTGCGGTGCCCAAGGGTGGCGCCGACACCGGAGTATCGACCGAGGGTACGAGCGAGGGGTCAACCATTATCGCTGTCGGTGGAGGGTTGCTCCTCCTCGCCGCAGCCAGCGGAACCTACGTTGTCTACCGCCGGAATAGCAGCAACTAATCTCTAACCATCCGGCCGGTTCAGGTTCCGGTTGACAAGGGACAACGGGGCGACCCTAGTGACGAGTGAAACCTACAACGATAAGGAAACAACTATCGCGGGGATCAACGGGATCAGGGACTGCGCGTCAACGGCGCTTATCGGTGACTTAAGGGGCACAAGCGGTTCCGGCTCTAGAAAACCGACCATATAATCCGGGCGGTCGGATAGGTTGATGCCACGAAACATGGTCTTAAAGCGGATACGAAGGACCCGGAATGCGCTGAAAGGGCGGAGCACCGTGAACGACGAGAATTTGGCATCGCAAAAAGGCCAGACGAACTTCCCGCACGGGTCGTCTGGGGTGACAATATCATCACGCTGTTGCGGGCCAATCTTCCGGCTCTCAAGAAGTCGCGGTAGGTGGGCGCCGGTTTTTGCCCTTATCAGCGACTTCGTCGACGGTAAACTCGCCCGGGCGACGGGTACCGAAACTTCCTTCGGTCAATATGCTGATTTCTTCGCCGACGCTGCCTTCTGGATCTGGTTCAGCGGGCGTTACGAAACGAGCCGGACCATATGTACCGCGACGTTCGCGGTTTGGGCCTTGCCCGTGGTCCCGGTCGCTTCTGTGAGTTTCGCACGGGGCCAGATGATCGATGTCCCGCGCGCTTGGTGGTTCCGACCCGCAGCGGCAGTCCAGGTGTTGCTTGGTGCCCGGATGGTAGCGCGCTGGTTCCGGCCCACCCACTACAGGGGGCAGGAAACTGGTGACGGGTCACTCTTGATTCAAGGCCCTAGGTGTATTGATCTAGGGGGAACGTCCGGGTGAGACCAAGAAGGGCGTGAGGTGACGCGCACACGCTGGGGCCCTTATCAGAGCCTGTCGGCTTGGTTAGGCTGGCAGTGTGGGCACGTCCCACCGCCGTCGTATTGAAAGAGCGACGCCCTGCAAGGTGAATGGAGAAACCCGTGGAAACACAATCGACGACATTAAGCGGTATGAACGCGCGCTGGGTGGAGCACGGTACGGGCAGTCCCGTTGTTCTGGTGCACGGGATACCCACCTCGCCACGGCTCTGGCGCCACGTGATGCCGCTGGTCCACGGCAGGACGCTGGCATGGGAAATGCCCGGCTACGGATCAAGCATTCCCGACGGGAAAGACCGTGACCTCGGCCTCTCGGCCCAGGCCGGATACTTCCTGGAGTGGATTGAATCCCTCGATCTGAAGCAACCGCCAGTCCTGGTTGGGCATGATCTTGGCGGGGGAGTCGCGCAGATCGCGGTGGTGCGGGCAGCTGAGCGTTTCTCGGGACTGGTCCTAACCAACTCGGTATGTTACGACTCGTGGCCTATCCCCAGTGTGAAGGCGATGCAGCGTGTGGCGCCGGCGTTGGCATTTCTGCCTCAGGTGCTGATGTACCCGACGTTCGTCCAGTTGATCCACCGCGGTCACGATGATCGGGATGTTGCTCTGGAATCCCTCGCGGAGCATTGGGGGCCGTATGTGTCCCACGGTGCGGCGCGGAGCATGATGCGCCAGGTCGCCGCTCTTGATGTTCAGGACACCCTGGACATTTCGGACCGGTTGGCGGGCTTGAAGCTGCCAGCACGGGTGGTCTGGGGTGAAGCCGACACGTTCCAGAAGATCGGGTACGGGGAACGGCTCGCCGCTGACCTCGGAGCCGACCTGATCCGGATACCAGGGGGCAAGCACTTCACTCCCGAAGATCATCCACGGGACATCGCCGACGCCATCAACTCGCTCCTCACCGGAGCCGGAAAGGACTAACCCCATGTTCACCACGCCGTCCGTCATCGTTTTCGACGTCAATGAAACCCTGTCCGACATGGGCCCTCTCGGGAAGGCGTTTGAACAGTCCGCGATGCCTGCCTCTCTGACCGGCCATGGTTCGCGGAACTCCTTCGTGACGGGTTCGCCCTTACATCGGCCGGGGACAACCCTGACTTCACTGACCTCGCAACTGACAGCCTTCTCCGTCTGCTCGCCCAGACGTTAGGGCAGGGGGAGCATCAGGAGCAGGTCGATAACATTATGGGTGTGTTCACGAACCTCGCCATGCACGCGGACACCGCGCCCGGGATCAAGGCACTCACCCGCGTCGCTTAACTGGTGGCACTGACTAACGGTGCCATCTCGGTGGCGGAATCCCTCCTTGGCCGGGGCGGCATCCCGGACGAATTTTCGCGGCTCCACAGTGTTCAGGACGCTCCCCGGTGGAAACCCGCCCGCGAAGCCTATGACTACGCCGCCCGGGAAACCGGTCAAACTGTCGACCGGCTGCTGCTCGTCGCCGTGCACCCCTGGGACATCCACGGTGCCAACGCGGCCGGCCTGAAAACAGCGTGGATCAACCGTACTGGGGCCTTCTACCCCTCCTATTTCACCGCACCCGACATTGAAGCCGAAGAACTGGTGGCTCTCGCAGGGAAGCTTGCCGAATCCTGAATCAGGCTGCAGACCGGGGCCGGATCATATGCCGTTCCGGGTCTGCAGTCCGCACTGGGGCAAAATGGCACAGCCCGGCCCGTACTGGGTGGCGCTGGCGCTGGCCTCTGCATCCGGTAGGGACCGGGATGGTCTGGCGTTCGCGAAGGCGGCAATCGAGAGGTTTGTTCCCCTGAGCGTCCTGATCCTGGTCACGGCAGCATCTGAGAAAATCGCTGTGATTTATTAATGGTTCGGATTCATCCGGGCAGAAACCCGGAAGCCTGAATCTGATAGCCACCGGTCTTTAAAGTGGGAGCTGGTAGTCCAGATCGGAAGATACACATCCGTTGACCCATCCGAATCCCTGGTAGATAAATCCGGGTGGTTTACGGCTGAGGGCCCCCGCAGCACCTGGCTAACGGGACCTTCAGTAGTCGTTCAAAAGTTAAAGATAGCGGGGCCGGGCCCGGATAGGGGCGGCCCCGCTGAAGCACTCCGTTTAGAGAGCGTCCACTACAACAACCAGAACGTTGTCGACGATGTTCACGTCGACGACGTCCTGTACATCGATGTCGTTCTCGTTCAATGCCTGAACGGTGAGACCGTTGAGCACGTTGTTGTTTTTCACGTCCACGTCGATGCCGCTGAGGACATAGCCTTCGACGTTGACCAACTGAATCTGGTCCACGTCGAGGGTGCGGTCGAGGTTCACGGCGGCTGCTACCAGCCCGCCGATCGCTCCTGCGTTCTGTCCGCCGACCACGCCGACACTCTCAAGAGGTGCGGCCTGGGCCACCGCCACGATGGGCCTAGCAGACCTAGCAGACCTAGCAGGTATTGCAATGCTGTGGTGTTCCGGCGGACTTCCTGCAGGGCGAGAATATCGAAGCGGGACACGATTTCGGCGATGCAGGCCATGGCGTGGAAGTCCCGTTTGGGTGAATCCTTAGGCCCGGCTTTCCATTCTTTGGTGAGATCTCCGAACGCCCGCACATTCCAGGTCGCTACCAGAAGGTTCGAATCTTCCTTGCCCGGAACAGTGCCATCCAGGGCTGTTCGCAGGCGGAGCAGATCCTCGGCCACAACAGCCGGTGGCGTCGTCACGATCAGCATCATGAACCCCATCGAACCACGCCGGGCATGCCACGTGCGCTGATGCCCCTTATAAGTGCTACTTGAGGACGTTGTGACGAATGGTCCTCTGCGCTGTGCACCACGTCTTTCGCATGACCCTCCAGCGAGGAGGCTCATGCGTTCAAGATGAAAACGGGTGAATAGGTGGTGTTGTGGCCCGCGCGTCCTCCGGCACGAGGTGTCGGAAGACGCGCGGTACTTCTATTATTTTCCGTGATGTCCGCCTAGGACCAGAGCCTACCGAGCTCGCCTTCGTAACTTTGGCCCAAGCCATAAGCGGTACCTGTGGCGAACGAGTAAATGCCACGTTTGGTCCTGGTCGACAACCGGTGTGCCGTCAACCCTGATCTTCAGGCCGCCCCAGAACTGATCAAAGGTGAAATGGCCGTTGCCGTGGGCGGGAGATATGAGTGTCCACCTTTTTGGGCTGGGGCATGGATTCGATTAGACGTGGGTTATCAACCGGTGTAAAGGTGGGCGTATGGATGCCGACATTAACTTCTATTTCGACCCGGTCTGCCCTTTCGCCTGGATGACGAGCAAGTGGGTGCGGCAGGTGCAGGCGCAGCGCGACTACACCGTGGACTGGCGGTTCATCTCGTTGCGTCTGATCAACGCCGAGGTTGACTATGACGCTCATTTCCCGCCTGAGTACGAGGCCGGACACACGGCCGGGCTCCGGCTTCTGCGGGTGGCGGCCCGGGCCCGTGCGGAGCATGGCCGCGAGTCGATGGCCCGGTTGTATGCAGCGTTCGGGGCGCACATCTTCGATGCTGCCCCGGACCCGGTCAACCAGCTCACAGAGGGTGAGGTGCGTGAGCGGCGCGGGACGCGTGAGTTCGTGGAGCCGATCCTCGCCGAGGCTGGCTTGCCTCTGGCACTGGCGGAGGCTCTCGACGACGAGTCCTGGGACCGTGAGATCCGGCAGGAGACGGATGAGGCGCTGGCGCTGACGGGTAAGGATGTGGGCACGCCCATCATCCACTTTGAGCCACCCGCCGGTGTGGCCTTCTTCGGACCGGTGATCAGCCGGCTGCCAGACGAAGATTCGGCCGCCGAGCTGTGGGACCATGTGGTCGGGCTGGCACGTTTCCCTGGTTTCGCGGAGCTCAAGCGAAGCCTGCGCGAGCAGCCACAGCTTGCTGCCCTCGGTGTCAACGCCGATACGGTCGGTCAGCAGGAGGACTGGCACGGCGGCAGCCGGCGGCAGAAGAAGTGACCGGTCTGTAAAGATGGACCCATGAGTCAGACAAGCATCCGCCATCACCAGGAGTCCGTCGCGGTGCAGGCATCAGCCGAGACGCTCTACGACCTGGTCTCCGACATCACCCGCACCGGCGAGTGGAGTCCTGTCTGTACGTCGTGTTGGTGGGACGACGAGGTCAACGCGGGTCAGGTCGGCGCCTGGTTCACCGGGCGTAATGAGCTCCCGCACCGATCTTGGGAGACCCGGTCGCAGGTGGTGGTTGCCGAGCGTGGTCGCGAGTTCGCTTGGGTGGTGGGTGGCAGTGTGGTCCGCTGGGGCTTCACCCTGGCCCCAGCAGATACCGGGACGATCCTGAGCGAGTCTTGGGAATTCCTGCCGGCCGGGATCGCCATGTTCGAGGAGAAGTACGGTGACGGGGCGTCCGTTCAGATCACCGACCGCACCCAGCAGGCGCTCGACGGCATCCCGAAAACGCTCGCCGCGATTAAGCGGATCGCCGAGTCCATCGCTGCAAGTGAGGAGGCCCGGTCATGACCGGCTCACTCGGCGCGTCCTACTGAACCCAAGTCGCAGCCCAAAAAAACTTCGTTGAATATCAACAGAAATTGCCAGCGTCTAGCAGCGCATTCGGGTTGTGAGCAATGGCCACGACACCATCGCTGTACTCTTCCAGGCGTGCAGTGGCATCCCTTTCCATGCTCTGCAGAGTGCGTGACCCTGGGGGTTCGCCAGCCCGCCGGGCAGAGGGTGCCGCCGGCAACGTCCGAATCCTGAACGCCCACAGCCTGCTTTTTTGCGGCTGCGGGCCGCTGAATCGCGTGTAGTGGGTTTGGCGGGGAGGTCTTCATGGTGAAAGGCAGGGCAGGACATGACAGGTGATGCGGTGACGCCGGGGCTGGTTCCGCTGCCGGATCGTTTCTTCGATGTTTACGTGCCGGGCGCCGTGGGGGTGTTTGGTGCCGAACCGGTCAGCGAGGCGGAGATTCTGGATTCCGCGGCCCGCTTCGACCCGCAAAGGCATTCACACCGACGCCTCAGCTGCCGCCGGTGGCCCGTTCAACGGCCTGATTGCCAGCGGGGGAGGACACGATGGCTCTCATGATGCGGATCCTGGTCCGGTATTACCTTAACGAGGCGGCCAGCCTGGCATCGCCCGGAGTTGACGAACTGCGCTGGCTTAAACCTGTCCGCCCCGGGGATGTCCTCTCCCTCCGCTGCACTGTGGTGCAGGCCCGGGCTTCCCGGAGCAAACCGGACCGTGGCCTCGTGCACACTGCCATCGAAATCCTCGACCAGCACCAGGAAACGGTGGCGACCCTGACGATGATGAATCTCCTCCGCCGCCGCCCTGACCCGGACCCGGCCGTGTCAGGCAGGTAAACCGGGCAACTTTTACCGCCGCTATGGGCAGGTGTTGGCGGCGCAAGCCGTGACCGTGCCCGTCCGGTCAGGATGCACCGGCAGCGTGAACGGGGCAGCACCGGTCGGGTCAGGTGTGGCGGGTCAGGTAGTGTTCGTTTCGGGTCCGGCCCGGTAGCCGGCCCGTCCTGCCAGAAA
>NZ_KI914753.1:0-4000 GCF_000520515.1 Arthrobacter sp. H20 | reverse complement strand
CGTCAAGGCGGCCGCCGCTGCGGTGAAGAGCAGCGCTGCGGGGTAGCCGGTGTGCGGGGCCAGGAGGGCCAGCACGTACGGTACGGCCAGACCGGAGTACGCCAGGCTGTAGAACAGGGCGATCACAGCCCCGAGTTCCCCGGCCGCGGCGATGTCCTCGGTCTCCCGCAACCCCACGATGAGACAGATTCCATATCCGGCACCGAGCAGCAGGGCCGCCGCAGCGGCGGCTCCCATCCCGGGACGGGCGGTGGCGTATGCAGCTGCGGCGCAGCCTGCGGCAACAATGCCAAGGCCCGTCATCGCGGCGGTCGTTCCGCCGCGGGATGCTCCGGCCTGGTGCAGGCGCCGTCCCAAAGGCTGCGAGATCACCCCCGCCGCGAGGGTGCCGGCGGCGAGAAGACCGGGGAAGGCCACACCGAGGACACCGGTCGGGCCGGTCGCATGCGCCGGGAGGGTGGTGAAGGCCAGGGTGACGCTGCCGAACACCCAGGGCGCCATGGGCACGACCACGCGCAGGAACCGGGCCGAGAACGCCGATGCGGGCAACAGCGGCGCCCGGGCGTGGACGGTCCTGCCCACGGTAAGTGTTTCGCGTGCGCGCGGGAGCATTACCAGGGCGGTACCGGCCAGGGCCAGATGCACTACGTAGGGCAGTACCTGCGGCGCCGGACCCCATTGGGCCAGCGGGCCGGCGACGAGTGGCCCGACCCCGAACCCTGCCGTCAGTGCCAGCGCGGCCCGCCGCGCACCTGTCCCTGAAGCGCCTTCGCCGGAGAGCTCCTTCACCCAGGCCGTACCGGCCGTAAACACGGCCCCGGAGACGACCCCGGTGAGGAGCCTGCCCGCGTACAGCCCGCTCACGCCCCACTGGCCGGTGATCAGCACAGCGGTCGCCAGCAGCGATAATGCGGTGAAGGCCAGCATGACCGGGCGGCGTCCCCTGGCATCGCTGACTCTTCCGCCCAGGACCAGCCCCGGGATCAAACCTAGGGCGTAGACACCGAACACGGCCGTCGCTTCGGCGTCCGAGAGGGCGAGTGCGCGGCGGTAGAGCGCGAGCAGGGGAACGAACTGGTTCGCCCCGTACCCGGCGGCGAACATCGCCAGCGCCGGCCACCGCCACTGCCCCCTCATCGACGGGTTCCTTTCAGGCAAGCGTTTCGGTCGCGCCCCGGTCTTTCGGACCAGCCTGCCGGTCTAGCCGGCCTAAATGCTGGAGTGCTCCGCAACGGCTTCCTCCAGGGCGGCCTTGCGCGCGAAGAGGGTTCTGTCCACCGCGGCGGGGTCTTCACGGTTCAAGGTGATCATCGCGCTGCGGGTCGCTCCTCCCCGCACCACCGTCAGGGCGCCCTCTTCCATCCCGGCCACCGCGGCGGCTGCGACGTCCTCCGGGCTCTCGTATTCGAAGCCGTGCTCCGCCCCCGCCTGGGAGCTGTCCATCATCGGTGTACTGGTCGCGCCGGGATAGACGGTGAGGACGTGGACGCCCTCACCGTAGAGTTCCCGGCGCAGGGCCTCCCCGAAATGCGCGATCCCTGCCTTCGTCGCAGCATAGGTGGAATAAAACGGCATACCGATCAGTCCGATGCCCGATGAAACGTTCACGACCAGCCCGTCACCGGGAGCGCGGAGCGCCGGGATGGCCGCGCGGGTCAGAAGGATCGGCGCGGTCAAATTCAACGCGATCTGGGCCAGCACCTCGGACTCATCCAAGGTCTCCAACCGGCCGGCGCGGACGTTGCCGGCGTTATTGATCAGGACATCAACGCCCCCGAAGTGGTCCTGTGCGACGGCGACCACGATGTCCGGGGCGCCCGGCACTGTCAGGTCCAAGGCCACCACGTGCGCCTGGCCGCCCCGCTCCCGCACCATCGCAGCGACTTCCTCCAAAGGCTCACGCCGGCGTCCCACCAGGGTAAGCCTGGCCGCACGTGCGGCCAGCTCCAACGCCATCGCCGCACCGATACCGCTACCGGCACCGGTCAGAAGAATTGAACGCTCTTGCAGATCCATAAAAAATCCCTTCATAAAGCAACAACAACGTGGTTAAGCGCGGCCGGGAACTGCAGGAATGCCGGTCCCCACGAAACTCTCAACCGCCGCCACCACCGCCAAAATTCCCTTTCCCGCAATCCAAAGCCGCAGGGCTACCACGGTCCAGCATTCCTATCCGTGTCCTCGGGCGACCATTGAGGGCGTGCTCAGGGGCCGCTGCCGATGGTTTCCGGTTCGGCGTTGCCCAAGGGCCATCACAGCCCTGGACGGTACGGAGAGCACCCGCCTCATGGTTCCGAGCTTGGTGCTTTTCGATTAGGTGGCGGTGCCGCAGGCCGGACCCCTTGACTTCCCTTGGGGGGAAGGTTCTAACGTGGTCAATGTCGGACGGGACAAGCTGTCCGGGATGGAAAGGAGACCAGCGATGGCACTGCAAGAGGGAGAGGTTTACCGGCTCTTCAGAATTGAGAGTGTAGTTTCGGTCTGAATCCGCCGGATTCGAGTAGTGATCTGGCGACATAGTTGGTGATGTTTGTGAAGCCGAGGGCGGATCCGCGGAGGTGTTCGAGGCGTCCATTGATGGCTTCGGTGGGGCCGTTGGATGTCCCTGGGCGGTCGAAGTAGGCAAGGACATCTTGGGCCCGGCGATTGAGGGTTCGCCCGAGTGTTTTAAGCTCAATGAGCGCGGCGGGAACGCCTGTGCCCAGGGATGTGATCACTGCTTGCATCAACTTTCGTCCCTTGGCCCGGTCCGCCTCCCGGTAGGCGGCAACCATGCGCTGGTAAATCCCCCAACTCGCTTCTACCTCGACGTGGGTGTCCGTTTCGAACAGGGCTTCAAGACGTGCACGTTGCTTCTCGGTGAGCAGATCCGCCCCGGTATGAAGGGTTAGCCTTGCCGAATACAGAGGGTCGCCGGCACGCCCACGATGCCCGCAGGATTGTTGCTGGACTCGTCGTCGGCAACTATCCAGACCCTCTCCGGCCAGGCGGATGACGTGGAAGGGATCCATCACCGGAACAGCTCCGGGAAGTTCTTCGGTCGCGGCGCTCTTGAACCCGGAGAACCCGTCCATGGCCACGACCTCGATCCTGTCCCGCCATTGTTGCGGGCGTGCTTTTAGCCAGGAGGCGAAGACTTGTTTTGAGCGGCCTTCGACCATATCCAGCAGGCGGGACGGGCCCGTGCCGCCCCTGATCGGGGTCAGGTCGATGATCACGGTGACGTACTTGTCCCCGCGGCGGGTGTGCCGCCAAACATGCTCGTCAACACCGATGACTTTGACCCCGTCGAACCGGTGCGGATCGTCAATGAGTACACGCTTACCTTCGGCCAGGACAGCTTTGTTGGCAGTATTCCACGTCACGCCGAGCCCTTCGGCGACGCGGGCGACCGTGAGGTGTTGGCGTACGATCCCCTCCAACGCCCACCGCAGCCCCCGTCGGGAGAGTTTCGCCCGCGGTTCGGCGGCTTTGGACGTGTCCTGCCGCCACACCTGCCCGCACCCGGAGCATTTGTATCTGCGTACCCTGACCAGCAGCGTGGTCGGGCGCCAGCCGAAGGGTTCGTGACCGAGCTGGCGGGTCACCGTGTCCCGAGGAACGCCTTGACACCCACAGCTACGGCACCACTCATCCGGGTCCACAACACGGCAAGCAAGAACGGCGCGATCACGGCTCAGAAACTGCCCCGTGGCCTCGAGCCCGAGTTCATCGAGGCGGCAGAATGTGGTCAGGTCAGGACTATGAAAGGTAGCGTGGAACACGAGGGCCTTGCGGTAGAGAAAACAGCGGAGTCGATACCCTGATTCTCTCCCAAGGCCCTCACCTCAGCCGAAACAACCTCCCGGCCACGGACTCCTCACACGGCGCCGCTGATTACACTCTCAATTCTGAAGAGCCGGATATACCTGCTCGCGTAGCGGGCCGTCCGTTGCCAGCTTACTGTCCTTGCACCGTGCGCGGGCGGCGGTAGCAGCCCGGTGGGCGCCGTACGGCAAAT
>NZ_AZRY01000213.1 GCF_000520515.1 Arthrobacter sp. H20 | reverse complement strand
TGCCGATCGCGTTCTTCCCAAGCACAGTCATCAGCAGCGAGCCGGCCGCTGCCACCGCCACGAGGATCAGTGGCGTGACTGACCGGCGTCGGAAGCAGAGGGCGGCTATGGCCGCGGCGGTGAGGAGGGGCATCACAATGGGGCCGCCCAGAAACGTGAATCCGCTTGCCAGGGCAACCAGGGCCGGGTTGCGCAAATGCACCGAGGCATCGAGTGCTGGCTGGTCCAGGATGGCGATCCCGTCTGTCTCGGCCACTGCCTCATACACCTCAGCAGATGCGACGGCGAGGGAGACGGCAATCCCTCCCCCCAGTACCAGGATCAGCAGGACGGCCCAGTGCGGGCCGATCCACCCCGCCAGCAGGCGGACCCATCGCACCAGGAGCTTTCCCAACGGGGTGGTCCAGCGGGTGTAATCCTTACCGCCGGCAAAATGGTCCTTCTCGGGTGTCATTGATCGACTCTAACGCGACGGCGGGGGCCTAGGCTGATGGAATGACTGATCATCGATCACTGCGGGACCTCGTCCGCGGCGTGCCCGCATTCCCCGACGCGCTGCCTGACTTCGACCCCGATAGTGCGCCCAGCTCGCCGGTAGACCTGTTCCTCGAATGGATGGCGGCTGCCATCGATGCTGAGGTGGCAGCACCTCATGCAGTCACGCTGGCAACTGTTGATCGGCACGGCTTCCCTGATGCCAGAGTGGTGATCCTGAAAGACGTTGATACTGGCGGTTTTTCCTTCGCTACCAGCAGCGAGAGCCCCAAAGGGCGCCAACTCCAGGAATCCCCGACAGCCGCGCTAAATTTTTTCTGGCCGTCGGTGGGTCGTCAGATCCGCGTCCGGGGCACGGTTCGTCCCGCCGGGACCGAGGAGAACGACGCCGACTTCCGCAGGCGCCACCCAGTGGCCCGGGCGCTGGTGCTCGCCGGTGAGCAGAGCAGCGTCCTGGGCAGTCGTGAAGACCTGAACGACGCCGTCGCCGTCCAGGTTGGCCGCCTCGAAGGTGACGGCCCGACGCCGGGATCAGTTACGTGGACCGTCTACACAGTCGCCCCAGACACCGTGGAGTTCTGGCAGGCCGACCCCGAACGCCGGCATCTGCGGGTGCGCTACGCCAGGCATGGCGACGGCTGGTCCCAGACCCTGCTCTGGCCATAGGGGGGCATCGCCACCCGGAGTCTGGGGGCGTCTCCAGGTGTTCACCGATCCGTTGGATGGTGGACACCTGCCGGTCACCGCAGCCCAACCCGGGGGTGCAACGGTGTTGGTGTGAGGATCGTGATTGTTGCCGAAACATTCCTGCCCGCCGTGAACGGGGTAACCCATTCCGTCCTAAAGATGCTTGAGCATTTTGCCTCGCGAGGGGATGAGGTGCTGGTGATCGCCCCCTCCGGTGCTGGCGGAACTGAGCCGGTCGGTGGACGGACGGTGCGCGTCCACCGGTTGCCTGCTGTCCCGCTGGCCGGGTATGGCAGCGTCAGGGTGGCACTCGGTGGGGTGACCCGGGTGCGCAACATCCTCGCGGACTTCGCCCCTGACATCGTTCATCTGGCCTCCCCGTTCGAGCTGGGATGGCGGGCAATGCGGGCCGCTGAACAACTGGGGATACCGGTAGTTGCGGTCTATCAGACCGACGTCCCCGGGTATGCCGCCAGGTATGGGGTGCCTTTCCTCGCTAACTGGGCATGGCAGCGGGTCGAGAACATCCATGCGGGAGCCGTCCGCACGCTTGCTCCGTCCAGCTCCGCCGTGGACCAGTTGCGAGGTCACGGCATTCCCCGGGTGCACCTCTGGCGCAGGGGAGTTGATACCAGGCGGTTTCACCCCGGACGCCGGGACCCGGCGCTGCGGTTAGCTCTCGCCCCGGGTGGAGAACGGCTGATCGGGTATGTTGGTCGGCTCGCAGCGGAAAAGCAGGTGGAGGACCTACGGGTGCTGGCTGATATTGCGAACACCCGGCTGGTGATCATCGGCGACGGGCCACTGCGCGGAGCACTGCAGGAGGCACTCCCCAGCGCCGTCTTCACCGGGTTCCTCGGTGGCGAGGAGCTGGCAACAGCCGTGGCAAGCCTCGACCTCTTCGTTCACCCTGGCGAGCTCGAGACCTTCTGCCAAACCATCCAGGAAGCCATGGCCGCCGGCGTCCCAGTCGTCGCCACCGGACGGGGCGGACCCGTTGACCTCGTCGACGTGTCCCGCACCGGTTGGCTCTACCCGCCGGGAGACCTCAATCAGCTGCGGGCCCACGTGGCGGATCTGATGGGCGATGACGCCAAACGGCAGGCCTTCGCTGAAGCCGCTTTCGCGAGCGTCCAGGGCCGGACCTGGCCGGTGCTGTGCGAGTTGCTGGTGCAGCACTATGAGGAGGTAGTGGTTGAACATGAGCTCCTTCGTCTGTGACGGTCAGCGCGGAGTGGCCGCCAGGGCGGCACTAGTAAGCACATGCCGCGATACGTAGCGTTGGGCGATTCCTTTACCGAGGGGGTGGGGGATCAGAATATTCACCTGCCCAACGAGGTTCGCGGCTGGGCCGATCGGGTGGCCGAGAAACTGGCGAAGGACCAGCCGGGGTGGGAGTACGCAAACCTTGCCGTGCGCAGCAAACGGCTGCGCCACATTGCCGCCGAGCAGCTGGAGCCAGCGCTGGCGCTTCGCCCCACATTGATCACCCTCTACGCCGGAGGTAATGACATCCTCGACGCCGGTACTTCAGTACCGCAGCTTCTGGCCGCCTACGAGGACCTGCTGGCACCACTGGCTGCTACCGGCGCCCGGCTGCTCCTGTTCACGGGGTACGACGTCAATGTCACTCCCGCCCTACGGCTGCTGCGGAAGCGTCACCAACTTTATAACGACGGCGTCCGGTGCCTCGCCGGCCGCTACGGAGCGGATCTGGTGGATTACTGGGCGTTCGACGCCTATGAGGATCGGCGGATGTGGGGCCCGGACCGGCTGCACATGTCCAAGGCGGGGCACAAATATATGGCGTCCCGGGTGCTTGACCTCCTCGAGGTTCACCATTCGGTGAAGCTCAAGGACTGGGAGCCGGCGGTGCCGCTAACGCTAAGAGAATGGGAACGTGCACAGCGCCGGTGGGTCCACGACTGGGTGCTGCCCTTGGCAGGCCGAAAGATTCGGCGGGTCACCCTGGGAGACAATCTCCCACCACGGTGGCCTACCCCCGTGATGGTGCCACCGAAGGGCGGGCTTCGCCGGTTAGTGAAGGAACAGGGGCTGCCACCAGCGGCAAGCGAGTCACCCCACCGCTAGCTTGCACCGACAACCAGCAGGATCCCCGCGAACACCAGGCCCGAGACGATCAGGGTGACCATGGTGTAGCCGAGGATGTCCCGCATCTTCAGGCCAGCGATAGCCAACAGGGGAAGCGCCCAGAAGGGCTGGATCATGTTGGTCCACTGGTCGCCATAGGACACGGCCATGATCGCTACTGCTGGGTCAACACCCAGCCGTTCTGCGGCGTCAAGCATGATCGGCGCCTGGACAGCGAACTGCCCGCCACCGGATGGGACAAAGAAGTTCACCAGTCCGGCGGAGAGGAGCGCGAACAGTCCGAAGGTGGTCGGGTTGGCGATGCTCACAAACGCGTCGGAGACCACGTTAATGAGTCCCGTTGTCGTCATCATCCCCATGATTCCCGCATAGAGGGGGAACTGGAGAAGGATTTCCCCGACGTTCGAGGCGGCGTTTTTGGTCAAAGCAATCAGCTCGAAGGGGCTGCGGACGAGCAGGAAGAGGAGAGCCAGGAACGTCCAGTTGACGATGTCCAGTGTGGCAGTGCCGCCCTGCACATAGTGGACCACCAGGTAGGCCGCCAGCGCCAGGCCAACGATCGTGGTGAGGATGCGGCTGGCGTCGATGCGGTCGGCGGGGGTGACGACGTCGTCGTCGAGCGATACATCATCGGTGTGCCGTGCGTCGATCTGCAGCTCGGAGATCGTGTCGCCGCCGCGCGGTGACACGAGGGCTAGCGCGGCGCTCACCAGGACGATGGTGGCGATGGCAGCGGTGATGTTCCACCAGGAGAAGGTGGTTTCGGTGATAGGGATGGTGCCGCCGAGCTGCTCAGCGATGAAGGACCCCTCGGTGGCTGCCGTCAGCGGGCCGGATCCCGAGTAGCCCATGTGCCACACCACGAAGCCGGAGAATCCTGCGGCAACGAGCATGGGGAAGTGCAGGGCCATGCCACGTTCACGGGCTTGCGCAGCAACTTCCTTGGCGAGCAGGCCACCGACAACGAGCCCCAGACCCCACGTGATCAGGGACGCGGTAGCGGCCACGACGAAGACAAATACATACGCCTGGATCGGAGTCCGGGGGATGCCGCCGAGACGGGACAGGAGCTTCCGGACCGGCCTGGTGTGGGCCAAAGCGTGGCCGAGCAGGAGGATGAGCGCCATCTGGGTCATGAAGGCGAGCAGCCCCGCCAGCCCATCACCCCATCCGTTGAGGACATCAACCGGTGCCGCGTCGGTAAAGATCAACGCGGCGGCTGCGACGACCAGGCTCAGGACGACGGCGAAGACCAGGGCGCTGGGGAGGAACCGTTCGACAACAGAGTTGATCGGCCGCATGGCCGCCGACACAACCGATGTTTTTTGTTTGGCTGGGGGACCTGAGGCTGGCATGGGCATGTTTCTCCTGTGAATGGACTTCATTGTCGGTTCGGTAGAGCCCGATCCGGCATCTACGTTACGTCACCGGGAACCGCGGCGCTCCAATCTGTACGACAATGGTGTGCACAGCACCATCCCCACCAACTGCCGTGGAAAGGTAAGCCGTTGATCAAAGAGATCGCCGTTTTCAGTGGACAAGCAAGTGGGGGTTTCGCCGAGGAGATCTGTGGGCACCTGAGTGTGCCGCTGCTTCCGTCCCGGCTGCAGCGCTTCGCCAACGATTGCCTTGAAGTGCAGTTGCTGGAGAACTGCCGGGAGCGGGACGTGTTCATAGTACAGCCGCTGGTCAAGCCGGTGCAGGAGAATCTGATGGAGCTGCTCATGATGATCGATGCCGCCCGCGGGGCTTCAGCAGGCCGGATCACCGCCGTCATTCCCCACTATTCCTATGCGCGATCCGACAAGAAGGATGCCCCCCGTATCTCCATCGGCGGCAAGCTGGTCGCCGATCTCCTGACCACCGCGGGGGCCTCCCGGGTCCTCACGATGACCCTGCACTCGCCGCAGGTGCAGGCGTTCTTCGGTGTGCCAGTGGATCAGCTGCACGCCCTGCGTGAACTCGCAGCACACTTCAAGGATCTCGATAAGAGCAACACCATTGTGGTGTCCCCCGATTTGGGCAATGCGAAGGCCGCGACAGCGTTCTCCCGCCTCCTGGGTACCCCGGTGGCGGCCGGTGCGAAGGAGCGGTTCGAGAACGACCGCGTGCAGATCACCTCGATCATCGGCGATGTCAGGGATAAGGACATTGTGGTGCTCGACGACGAGATCGCCAATGGCAGCACCGTCCTTGAACTCTTGGATCACCTGGCGAAAATGGGTGCCCGGAAGGCTCGGGTGGTCTGCACGCACGGCATCTTCTCCAACGGCGCCGTGGAGCGCATCGCCGAGCGCGACGACGTCATTGAAGTGCTGTGTACCAACACCGTTCCGATCGGGGCTGACAAGGTCCACCCAAAACTGAAGGTCATCTCAGTGGCCAATGCCTTCGCCGAGGCGATCCGGCGCATTCACACGGGCGAATCGGTGAGTGCACTCTTCCAGTCGGAGGACATCCGGGTCTGATCGCGCCGGGTGCTAGGTGGCGGAGGCCAGACGCCGTCGGAGTTCATCTGCTGCGGCACTTTCCCGGGCTCCGGCAGGCATAGGTCCGCGACCCCACAGCCAGAGCAGCACTTCGGACGGCGGGCCGCTGACCTGCGCGTCGGCGCGGTCGCTGACCTGCCGCTCCAGGGTGACAACATCCCTGGCGATGGCAAGGGTCCAGGCGAGTCCAGCGCTCCGCACGGTGATCGTGGAACCGCTAGCGTCGTCGTCGGGCTTGCTACGGACGAGCATCACTGTGAGGACCTCGTCGATGCCGTCAACAGCCAAGTCAGGGTCGATCGGTTCGGGACTGCCCACCGCCGACTGAAGATCGTAGCGGTGGATTGATGTCTCGTGGGCCAGCCTGCGGATCCAGAAGCCCACACTCTGATCGTCCTTGACCTAGGTGAACGCTGGATCCCCCGGCTGGTGGGAATCGAACTGGTCCGCCAGGCGCGCGTAGCACTGTTGGAGGGCGTGAACCGGATCCATCTGAGCAAGTTCAGCTGGTGGCCAGGTGCCGGTCGGCTTGGCCCCGGTTCTGATGGACTCGGCCTTGTGCAGGTACACCATCGCCGTGTGCCTGACCAGGTCCTCGCCGGTCCAGTCCGGGCAGGCTGGCACAGCTGAGGTCAGCGCGGACGGGGCGAGGTCAGCCATGAGTGAGTGATCGCGGGCCAGCAATGCGCGGTACCGGTCGAAGGGCAGGGCGTACGGGTACGGTGCTTTCATCATCCGAGTCTAGGCACAACCGTTGACGGCGCGGGGTATCACTGTGACCTGGCGACTGCCGACCCTGGTGGTTCAGCAATGTTACTCGCCGGTAATATGGGCCCATGCACTTACTGTTCCTGACCCTGCTGACCCTGTTTATCTCCCGGCGTCGCCCCAGGTTGAGCATTTGGGGTGAGTCCTCGCTGCCGCTCCGCGTGCTGCCCACCGATATCGACATCGCGATGCATGTCAACAACGGCATGTATTTCTCGCTCATGGATCTGGGCCGATTCGACCTGATGATCCGCAGCGGCACCTGGTCAATGATGCGCCGCAAAGGCTGGAGCCCGGTCGCAACGGTGAGACGATCAGCTTCCGCAAATCCTTGACCCTTGGACAGCTGTACTCGATCGAGTCCCGGATCATCGGGTTCGACGAGCGGGCCATCTACTTTGAGCAGCGCATGGTCAGCGGCCGCGAAATCTATGCCAAGGCAGTCATCGCCACCCGGCTGGTGTCCAAGAGCGGCCCGGTCAGCAATAAGGACATCTTCGCTGCGCTGGGACAGCCGCCTGTCGATCTGGTTCTGCCGGAATGGGTCCACGAGTGGCGCCTCAACAACTCATTGCCCAGCACCAGATGGCCCGCTCCGCATATTTGGGTCCGCTAAACCTGCGATTGCGCGAGCCCTCGCTGTGCGGGATTCCCCCGGTTCTGGACGCCGGGACCCTGTTCCGCTGGGGGACACGCCGTTGGAGAGGCCAGTACCTGGGGAAACGTGCACGCCCACGGGCCTGCAGCGTCAGAGCCGCTCCAGGAAAGTGGCCCAGCCCCGGCAGGAGCGAGGGTCAGCGGTAGTTTCGGTGCAGGTTCTCCCGGGGGGAGGGTCCGTGCGGCGGCGGCACGATCCATGGACCGGTTCCTTCTGACGGATCGAGGATTCCCTTCTCCAGCCAGGTGTAGCGCCCGTCGAGGAGGCGTTTCGAGAGACCACGATCGGACGAGTCAGTGTTGGTCCACAGTTCGGCGAAGAGCCGACCAATCCGCCCCCGCGACTGCAGACAGAAGGCCTCAGCCAGCTCGAGGGCGGCGGGGCTGGCGTCGGGATCCGTGGTCCTCAGGAGCTCGGCGCGACTGCAGACCGCCGCCATCGCAAAAAGTTCAGCTCCGATGTCCACAATTCTGCCGAGAAACACCTGCTTGTACTCAAGGTTCGCCTGCCACCGCCCCATCCCCAGGAACGTGTTGCGGGCCAGCCGCCGGGAGGACCGCTCAATGAACCGCAAGTGCCGCGCTAGCCGCCCGAACTCGCTGTACGCCCCAGGGTTCATGCCCTGGCCAGCCACCAGCTTCGGCAGCCAACGGGCGTAGAACCCGCTCGCGCCGAGTGCGGCCTTCGCCTTGGCAGTGAGGTCAGCGTCCGACGACGCCAGGTCGCCCGCCGCCGAAAGGTGCGCGTCAACTGCCTCCCGGGCAATGAGGAGGTGCATGATCTCGGTGGACCCTTCAAAGATCCGATTGATCCGCAGGTCACGCAGCAGCTGCTCCGCGGCAACTGCACGCTCACCCCGGGCGGCGAGTGACGCTGCGGTCTCATAGCCGCGGCCGCCACGGACCTGCACCAGCTCGTCCGCCACCCTCCACGCCATTTCACTGGACCAGAGCTTCGCCAGGGCTGCCTCAATGCGGAAGTCCTTCTGGCCACTGTCGGCCAGCCCGGCGGACAGCTCAAACACGGCCTCGAGGGCAAAGGCAGTGGCCCCGATAAACGCTATCTTTTGTCCCACGGCCTCGTGGTGACCGACCGGGTGGCCCCACTGGATCCGTGCATTGGACCATTCTCGGGAGATCTTCAGCGACCATTTGCCAGCCGCAGCGCAGATGGCGGGGATGGACAACCGGCCGGTGTTCAGGGTGGTCAGGGCAATCTTCAGGCCCTGTCCCTCGCGGCCCAGCCGGTTGGCCGCCGGCACCCTGACGTTGTCGAACCGTGTCACGCCATTCTCGATACCTCGCAGCCCCATGAACGTATTCCGGTTCTCCACGGTGATGCCCTGGGTATCGGCTTCCACCACGAAAGCCGAAATGCCGCCCTTGCCGCCCGCGTGCGCCGGTACCCTGGCCATCACCACCACGAGTTCGGCGATCACCCCGTTGGTGGTCCAGAGTTTGCTGCCGTTGATGGTGTAGGTGGCGCCGTTGTTGTCGAGCGTCGCAGTCACCCCCATGCGCGCCGGATCCGAGCCGACGTCGGCCTCGGTGAGGAGGAACGCTGTGACCGCCCCCGCGGCACACCGGGGGAGGTACCGCTGTTTCTGTTCCGGGGTGCCGAAGGCTCGGACTGGCTCGGGTACGCCGATGGACTGGTGCGCAGAGACGAGGGCACCGATGCTGGGATGAACTGAACTCAGGAGCATCAGCGCCCGGCCATAGTAGGTCAGGGACAGGCCGAGGCCGCCGTATTCCTTGGGGATCTTCATGCCGAACACGCCGAGGGTAGCGAACCCGCTGAGGTACTCGTCGGGGATCTGCGCGTCGCGTTCAATCCTGCTGCTATCAAGGGTGGCGGCGTAGGCAGTGAGGTCCTTGATGAACGCGTCACCGTCCTCCTGCTCCGCCGCGAGGAGGCGCGGGTGTGGATGGACCAGCCCCAGGTCGAAGCTGCCCAGGTACAGGCCTTTTGCGAAGCTGGGGCGCGTCCACTCGGTCTCGCGCGCGGCCTCGGCGACCTCGCGGGCTCGTCGCTGGGTTACTGGTTGTCCGTCCCCCGAAGCGGTTGACGCAGCGCGGGTTTCCTCGGACTGGGGCTGTGATTCGGCGCTCATGGCTGTCCCCTTGCAACACGGGTCCGCCGCGGGTCGGTGACCCTGATGAAACTGTGCCCTCATGCTACTCCCCGGCGGACTTATCCGGTGCTGAAGTCCTGAAGCTCTCCGGTCGGCTCCCCGTAGGACGTGTCGACGTCGTCCACCCGACCAGGTGTGGCGCGGGAGCTGAGCCAACTGGCCAGCTCACGCACAGCACAGTCCTCACCCTCGGCGATGACCAGCACCGACCCGTCCGCCTGGTTAGAGGCGATTCCGGTCAAGCCCAACCGAACCGCCTGTTTGTGGGTGTAGTAGCGAAAGCCCACGCCTTGGACTGTCCCGCGGACAGTCGCTGTCAGTCGGATCCGCTGCTGTTCTTCCATCGGTCAAGCGTAGCGAAGCACTCTCCAACCCCCTAGATTTGTGGGTATGCCTGAAACGACTACACCCAGTTCATCCGGACCACCGGAGGCCGATCTCCTGCTCCGCCTCGCCGAAGCCCATCACGTGGGTACCGCGTTCCGCGGCTGGGACGGCGAGGAGAGAAGCGTCAGCTCGCAGACGTTGACGAAGGTACTCACGGCCCTCGGCGTGCCCTGCAAGACCGGTGACCACGCCGCCCGGTCGCTACGCGACGCCGAAACCGCGCCGTGGCGCCGGACGCTCCCTCCCGTCGTCGTCGGCCGGGAAGCGATCGCCCAGGACATCCCCATCACGAGTCCGGCCGGGAGCTGGCCTTCGATCCGCCTGGTACTGGAGGATGGCGGGCACCGGGAACTGGAACTGTCCGGTAGGTCAGTGGAGCGCTCAGAGATCGACGGCGTTGTGCTGCAGCGCACGCACGTCACCCTCCCGGGTGACCTGCCGCTCGGCTGGCACACCCTGTACGCGAGACTGCCCGACGGCAACGACGTCCAGTGCACGATCGTCATCACTCCACAACGGTTGACCACCACCGCGCGCCTCACCCGTACCTGGGGTCTGATGGCGCAGCTGTACTCGGTGCGGTCAGAGGCGTCCTGGGGTATCGGGGACATCGCTGATCTGCGGCAGCTGGCTGCGTTTTCGGCGAGCAGGGGTGCCGGTTTTGTCCTTATCAACCCATTGCACGCCGCTGAGCCGGCCCCACCAGTTGAACCATCGCCGTACCTGCCATCGACCCGGCGCTTTTTCAACCCGCTCTACCTCCGGGTGGAGGACGTCCCCGAGTATGGGGCGCTGAGCGACGCTGAGCGGGCTGACATCGAGAAGGCAGCTGCCACCCTGCAGCACGCCAACCAGGACGCGGAAATCCTCGACCGCGACAGCAGCTACTCGGCGAAGCTCAACGCGCTGGAGACTATTCACCGGGTGCCGCTGGGCGCCGACCGTCAGCTCGAGTTCGACGAATTCAGTGCTCAGGAAGGCGCCGGGCTAGAGGACTTCGCCCTGTGGTGTGCGCTCGCCGAGTTCTTACCTGCCGGCGCGCCCGAATGGGATGACTCCTCCTATATTGACGCGCAGCGGGTTGTGCTGGCAGACCGGGTTGAATTCCACCTCTGGCTGCAGTGGCTCTGTGATGAGCAGCTGGCCGCCGCGCAGCAGGGCGCGCTGGACGCCGGAATGTCCATCGGGATCATCCACGACCTGGCCGTCGGGGTGCACTCCCATGGATCCGATGCCTGGTCGCTGCGCAGCGTCCTGGCCGACGGGATCAGTGTTGGAGCACCACCTGACATGTTCAACCAGCAGGGTCAGGACTGGAGCCAGCCACCGTGGCACCCGGGCCGTCTCGCCGAGTCCGGGTACGCCGCCTACCGCGACATGCTGCGCACCGTCCTCAAACACGCCGGAGGGATCAGAGTGGACCACATCCTGGGGCTTTTCCGTCTCTGGTGGATCCCTGCGGGCGGTGGCTCAGGGGACGGGACCTACGTCTACTACGATCACGAGGCGCTCATCGGCATTCTGGCTCTTGAAGCACAACGGGCGAATGCCGTCGTCATCGGCGAGGATCTCGGCGTGTTTGAGCCGGGGGTGCAGGACTACCTTGCCGAGCGAGGGATCCTGGGCACCTCCATCCTGTGGTTCGAGCACGACGACGGCGGCCCACGCCGGCCTGAAAGCTACCGTCAGGCGTGCCTGACCAGCGTGACCACCCATGACCTGCCGCCCACCGCCGGATACCTGGCCGGTGAGCACGTCGACCTGAGGGAGTCACTGGGCCTGCTGAACCGTCCGGTCGATGACGAACGGGCTGCCGACGAGGCGGCGCAGGAATCCGTGTTGGCTCTGGTCCGCTCAGAGACCGAGCCGTCAGGCGAAGGGGCCTCAGACACGGCAGAGGCGACGATCGAGGCCCTCCATGAGTTCATCGTGCGGACTCCCTCGGTGCTGCTCGGCGTCGCGCTGACCGATGCGGTGGGCGAGCGGCGCACCCAGAACCAGCCGGGGACCAAGGACGAGTACCCTAACTGGCGGATCCCTCTCGCTGGGCCTGACGGACGGTCAGTGCTCATTGAGGATCTGGCGGGCAACGAGAGGTTCGCCGCCTTGGCCCGGGTGATGACATCCTGACTGTTCAGTGATGGGCGGCGTTGATCCAGGTGAGAGCGATACCGGTTGCCCCTTGCTGGGAAGTACTGGACGGCAACGGGGAGCCGATACCAGGCACCGAACAGTATTTTCAAGATTGTGGGCGCGGCTGGGGCGGGTGACGGCGGATCTTGGTCGGGGTCTTGATGAATCGCTCACGTTGCTGAATGATTCTCGGGCGGCGGGTTCCGTCGCGCTATTGCCGGTGGCGAAACAGCACTGACGCCCTTAGTGAAGCGCACTGTGCGGGCGGTGCTAACGTGAAGTGAGGAAACCAAGGCCCGGACGTGTCCGTTCGGACCACCTAGAAGGAGTCCGCCCATGCTTTCAGATACCGCGCTTCCCGTCGTCAAAGCAACCTTGCCCGTGGTGGGTGAAAACATCCAAGAGATCGCCCGACGTTTCTACGCCCACATGTTTGAGGCCCGCCCGGATCTGTTGGATGGACTTTTCAACAGGGGAAACCAGGCTGACGGACAACAGCAGCAGGCGCTGGCAGGATCCGTGGCCGCTTTCGCGGGTTGCCTTGTAAACACCCCGGACCAGTTGCCGGACCATCTCCTCTCGCGCATCTCACACAAACACGTTTCCCTGGGATTGAAGGCGGATCAGT
>NZ_KI914752.1:64805-97739 GCF_000520515.1 Arthrobacter sp. H20 | reverse complement strand
AGCTCGTCGATCTCCCGCTCCCGGCCCGGGCGCTGGACATCAGACAAGGCCTCGATGCCGCCCTCGGCATAACGATTGCGCCACTTCAAAACGGTTGGCGCCGAAAACCCTGTCATCTTCTCGATCTGGAAATTCGGCACCCCGTCGGCAGCCAACAAAACCGTCCGCGCCCGCAGAGCCACTGTCGCGGTCGATGCTTTCCCACGAGTCAGCGCCTCCAGGGCACCTTTGTCCCCGTCACGCAACTCCAATGCCCTCGCCAAATAAACCATGAATCAAGTCTGACAAACAATCAGCCCCAAAGGAATCAACGACACGCTACACTAGTGGCGGTGGACTCCAAGGCCAGGCTTTTCACCCCGGCCCAACGCCGGTTCATCATTGCCCGGGACGACACCTGTCGCACGCCCTACTGTGACGCACCGATTCGGCACATCGACCACATCATTCCTTGGCACCGGGGCGGGCCCACCTCCATCGCCAACGGGGCAGGACTCTGCGAAGCCTGTAACCACACCAAAGAACACCCTGGCTGGACAGCACAGCCACGCCCGGGACCCTATTCGCGGCCAGGAAGCAGACATACCCTACGGGTGTCCACTCCTACCGGGCACACCCACGACTCCACCTCACCACCGTTACCTGGAACGCTGCCTGGACCCCGGTCCGGAACTGAGCTTGACGAGGGGGAAGGCCCACGACGGCTGAGTGTGCGACGCAGTCGAATCGGTCATCGACGATCCTGAACGGGCCTGTTCTCCATGTGCTGCTCGAATCGGCCGGGGCGTGCACCGCACGTAGACTGGAACCAAACACCAATTCATTGACCATGGGAGATTTATGGCTGAGATCAACCGTGAGGAAGTTGCGCACCTGGCGCGGCTGGCCCACATAGATATGAATGCCGAGGAGCTGGACCGGATGGCCGGTGAGCTTGCGGTAATTGTCGATTCGATCAAGCGGGTAAGCGAGGTGGCTGGTGACGAAATCCCCGCCACCAGCCACCCCATCCCGCTGAGCAACGTCTACCGTGAGGATGTGGTCGGCGAGACCCTCACCAACGAGGAAGCCCTCTCCGGCGCCCCCGACAACGCCGACGGACGCTTCAAGGTCCCAGCAATCCTGGACGGGGAATAATCCATGACTGAACTCATCCGGCTCAGCGCTGCAGCGCTCGCGCAGAAACTTGGCTCCAAAGAAGTTTCGGCAGTCGAAGCCACCCAGGCCCACCTCGACCGGATCGCTGCTGTCGACGGCGGCGACGACGGCGTCCACGCCTTCCTGCACGTCAACACCGATGAGGCCCTCGCCGTCGCCGCGGGAGTCGACAAGGCGCGCGCCAATTCCGAGAAGCTCCACCCGCTCGCCGGCGTCCCGATCGCGGTCAAGGACCTGATCGTCACCAAGGGCCAGCCGACTACCGCCGGGTCGAAGATCCTTGAAGGCTGGCACAGCCCCTACGACGCCACGGTGATTCGTAGACTCCGCGCCGCGGGTATGCCCATCCTCGGCAAGACCAACCTGGACGAATTCGCCATGGGCTCCTCCACCGAGCATTCGGCATATGGTCCCACCCGCAACCCGTGGGACCTGGATCGCATTCCGGGTGGTTCGGGCGGCGGCTCGGCTGCCGCCGTCGCCGCCTTTGAAGCGCCGCTGGCCCTTGGCACCGACACCGGAGGCTCCATCCGCCAGCCCGGAGCTGTCACCGGCACCGTCGGTGTGAAGCCAACGTACGGGGGAGTCTCCCGGTACGGTGCCATTGCGATGGCCTCGTCGCTGGACCAGATTGGACCCGTCTCACGGACCGTTCTTGACTCGGCACTGTTGCACGAGGTGATCGGCGGCCACGACCCCAACGATTCCACCTCCCTCACCGACTCCCTCGGCGCGTTGGTCGAAGCCGCCCGGCTGGGCAACGTCGAGGGCATGCGCATCGGCGTCATCAAGGAACTTCAGGGCGAGGGTTACCAGGCCGGCGTGCTGACCCGTTTCGGTGAGTCGCTGGAGCTGCTGCGCGGCGCCGGTGCCCAAATCGTCGAAGTGTCCTGCCCCAACTTTGACTACGCGCTGGGCGCCTACTACCTGATCATGCCCTCCGAGGCATCCTCGAACCTGGCCAAGTACGACGGCGTCCGGTTCGGGCTGCGGGTGGTGCCAGAGGGCGCTCCCACCATCGAACGCGTCATGGGCGCCACGCGTGCCGCAGGGTTCGGCGACGAGGTCAAACGCCGCATCATCCTCGGCACCTATGCGCTGAGCGCCGGCTACTACGACGCCTACTATGGGTCGGCGCAGAAGGTTCGCACCCTCATTCAGCGGGACTTCGACGCAGCCTTCAAACAGGCAGATGTCCTGATTTCCCCGACGGCTCCGACGACGGCGTTCAAGCTGGGGGAGAAGCTCGACGATCCGCTGGCCATGTACCTGAACGACGTCGCCACCATTCCCGCCAACATGGCAGGCGTGCCGGGGCTGTCCTTGCCCGGTGGTCTTGCTGACGAAGACGGTCTGCCCGTTGGTATTCAATTGCTGGCTCCGGCCCGCGAGGATGCCCGGTTGTACCGGGTGGGTGCGGTGCTGGAATCGCTCCTTGAAGCCAGCTGGGGCGGCCCGCTGCTGGACCGCGCCCCGGCGCTGCGAGTTGCCGCGCCAAACCCCGAAGCTGCCGACCGCGTGGAGACTAGCACTGCAGGAGGAACCAACTGATGAGCATGGCAACCGAAGAAATTCTGACCTTCGAGGAAGCCCTCGAGAAGTACGATCCGGTGCTGGGCTTCGAGGTCCACGTGGAGCTGAACACCCGGACCAAGATGTTCTCATCAGCTCCCAACGCGTTCGGAGACACCCCTAACACCAACGTCACACCCGTAGACCTCGGTTTGCCCGGAGTGCTGCCGGTGGTGAACCGGGTGGCTGTCGAATCATCAATCAAGATTGGGCTGGCTCTGGGCTGCAAGATCGCCGAAAAGTGCTACTTCGCCCGGAAGAACTACTTCTACCCGGACACCCCGAAGAACTTCCAGACCTCCCAGTTCGAGGATCCGATCGCATACGACGGGTCGATCGACATTGAACTGGCAGACGGCACAGTGTTCAGAGTGGAAATCGAGCGCGCCCACATGGAGGAGGACGCCGGCAAGCTCACCCACATGGGTGGCTCCACCGGCCGGATCCAGGGTGCCGAATATTCCCTGGTCGACTACAACCGCTCAGGGGTTCCCCTGGTGGAAATCGTCACCAAGCCGATTGTCGGGGCAGGTGCCCGCGCACCTGAGCTCGCCAAGGCCTACGTGGCGGCGATCCGCGAAGTCGTGAAGAACCTCGGCGTGTCCGACGCCCGGATGGAGCGCGGTAACGTCCGCTGCGACGCGAACGTCTCCCTCAAGCCCAAGGGGCAGGAGAAGTTCGGCACCCGTACCGAGACCAAGAACGTCAACTCGTTGCGAGCCGTAGAGCACGCGGTCCGGTACGAAATCCAGCGCCATGCGGCGGTGCTCGACTCCGGAACAGCAATTGTCCAGGAAACACGCCACTGGCACGAGGACACCCGGTCGACGACCTCGGGCCGCCCCAAATCCGACGCCGACGATTACCGCTACTTCCCGGAACCCGATCTGGTACCCATCGTCACCACCGAGGAATGGATCGAGAGGCTCCGCTCCGAACTGCCCGAGCCACCGGCCGAACGCCGCAAACGCCTGCAGCAGGACTGGGGGTATTCTGACGCCGAGTTCCGCGACGTCGTCAACGCCGGCGTGATGTCCTCCATCGAGGACACCATTGCAGCCGGGGTGAAACCAGCTGTCGCCCGCAAGTGGTGGATGGGCGAGATCTCCCGGCGGGCAAAGGTGGCCGACGTCGAGCCGTCGGAGCTGGGCGTCACCCCAGAGCTGATTGTGGAGCTGAACTCGCTGATTGAATCCGGCAAGATCAACGACAAGCTCTCCCGCGAGGTGCTCGACGGCGTCCTCGCCGGCGAAGGAACACCCACCGAGGTGGTCGAGGCACGCGGGTTGGCAGTCGTGTCCGACGACGGCCCACTGCTGGAAGCCATCGACGCAGCACTGGCCGCCCAGCCGGACGTGGCTGACAAGATCCGCGGCGGCAAGGTGCAGGCGGTCGGTGCGATCGTTGGCGGTGTCATGAAGGCAACCCGCGGCCAGGCCGACGCCGGCCGGGTGCGGGAACTGATCCTGCAGCGCCTGGGCGTCGAGGGCTGACACCCCGCCCCCTACTAGGGTGAGCAATCTGGACAGGATGGAGCACCACTTCCCTACCAGATGTCCAGGTTGCTCACCGCTTCTCTCTGAAAGGACCCTCGTGGCGAACAGGCCGGCCGCCGAGGTGCGGATCACTCCTGACCTGGTCCGCGGCTTGCTGCAAGAACAGCACCCGGACCTCGCCGGGCTGCCGCTTGAGGCTGCCGCCGAGGGCTGGGACAACGTCATTTTCAGGCTGGGCAACTACCTTGCGGTGCGACTGCCGCGCCGTGAGGCTGCCGCGCAGTTGATAAGGAACGAGCAGGTCTGGCTCCCGCGGCTGTTGTCTGACGCCGGTCCGAAGGTCCAGTGGCACGAGTCACCCCTGCGTTTGGCGTCGGCGCCGGTCCGGGCGGGAGTGCCGGCGTCGTCGTACCCTTGGCACTGGAGCATTTCCCCGTGGGCGGATGGCGTAGTCGCAACCAGCACGTCAGTCGCAGGCCGTGCCCCCGCGGCCGAGGGCCTGGCGGACTTCGTGGTGGCCTTCCAACGGCCGGCACCGGAGGACGCTCCCTACAACCCGGTCCGCGGCGGCGCCCTGAGCGGTCGGGGCGGTGCCGTCCAGCAGCGTCTCGCCGCACTGGCCCTGCCCACAACTGAGCTCATGGCCCTCTGGGCGAAGCTCAGCGACCTACCGGCCTGGGATGGGCCCGCCCTCTGGCTGCATGGGGACCTTCACGCGGCAAATCTCCTACTCGGGTCCGGTGGCGAGCTCCGGGCAGTGCTGGACTTCGGCGACCTGACCAGCGGCGACCCTGCCACCGATTTGGCGGCGGCCTGGCTGATCTTCGAGACGCAGGGCCGCAGGGCGTTCCAGAACCGGATCAACGCCCAGCGCGCCACCTCCGACGCCACCTGGCAGCGGGCCCGGGGCTGGGCGCTGTGCATCGGCGCAGCGCTGGCGGCCAACTCCGACGATGACCCCACGTTCCGGTCAATGGGTCACCAGGTGCTGGACTCGGTGCTGGTTGATCAAGGAACCCGGGTTGACGGCGTGACTCTCGATCACAAGGGTGCGCGCTAATATGACGCAGTGGACCCACCTGTCCCGCGTCCAGTCCGAGGGCGACAACCACATCATGGAAGATGCCTGCGGGTATCGGGGCAACGCCGCCTGGATGATCGACGGCGCCACTTCCCTCCTCGAGGAGATCGATCTCCCGGGCGCCTCCAACCCTTCCTGGTACGCGCAGGTCCTGAACCTTGCCCTGGCCGAGAGCGCCGGATCCGCAGACCCGCGTGCTGTCCTCGCTGCGGCGTTGGCCACGGTTGACGAGTTAGGGCAACGGCTGGTCGGCGGGCGGTCGCACAGGTTCCCCAGCGCTGCGGTTTCCCTCGTGACCGCCGCCGACGACGGCGTCCAGGTGCTCAGCCTCGCCGATTGCCATGTCGTCGCGAGACTGCTCGACGGGAGCTCACTGCACGTCGGAGTTCCGATCAGCGAGCCCACCGGTACTAGGGCAGACCATGAGCAGGCTCGGCGGGACCGCAATACCGACCATGGCGTCTGGGTGGCCCGGCGGGAGCCCGAAGCGGCGGAACGGGCTCGGCTGGTGCGGTTGGGCCACGCGCATTCGGTGGCGCTGGCCTCGGACGGGGCGTGGCGGGCGATCGACCTCGGTCTCGTTGCGGGGCCTGAGGCGTTCCTCGATGCAGTCAGCACCCCTGAAGGTGCACAGGAGTTGCTGCTCACCCTGCGGATCACCCAGCGAGAAATCGGTGAATCGGCAGATGATGCGTCAGTGATGTGCGTGGCGCTTCAGGACGAGGCCTAGCCCCCAGGCGTGAGGCAACACTGCTGATACGCTGGCGATGGTGCTACAGCACTCCTCAGGATGAACTGCACGCGCAGGGGCGTACCACGCTGACCTACCGCGTGCGGGTGGAAGGAAACTCCAGCAGTGAAGGCGCTTTACAAGTCCGGGCCGCACCCCGGTTTCGAACTGGTCGACCGGCCCGAACCCACGCCAGGCCTCGGCGACGTCAAGATCCGCGTGATGACCACCGGGATCTGCGGCACTGACCTTCATATCGAGTCCTGGGACCAGTGGGCAGCCAGCACTATTAGCGCCCCCCTCATTCCCGGTCACGAGTTCTACGGCGAAGTGGTGGAACTCGGTGCAGGGGTCCGGGACGTGAAGGTGGGTGACCGGGTCTCCGGCGAGGGGCACATTGTCTGCGGCACCTGCCGCAACTGCCGTGCTGGCCGCCGTCAGATGTGCATCAGGACCGCCAGCGTCGGAGTGCAGCGCGACGGCGCTTTCGCCGAGTTTGTGGTGATCCCCGAACCCAACGTCTGGGTCCATCCGGCCGGCATCACCCCCAAGCTGGGCGCCGTCTTTGACCCGTTCGGCAACGCAGTGCACACAGCGCTCAGTTTCCCCCTCGTCGGCGAGGACGTGCTGATCACCGGTGCCGGCCCGATCGGACTGATGGCAGCCGCCGTCGCCCGCCACGCTGGGGCCCGCTACATCGCCGTTAGCGACGTCTCCCAGCCGCGCCTGGACCTGGCACTTACCGTCGGTGCTGACCTGGCGGTGAACGTCGGCACCACCCGGATTGCGGACGCCCAGCGGCAGCTGGGGATGCGGGAAGGGTTCGACGTCGGCATGGAGATGTCAGGTCATCCAACAGCCTTGCCGGAAATGATTGACAACATGAACCACGGCGGCAGGATTGCGATGCTCGGTCTGCCGTCGGCCGACATCACCATCGACTGGGCCAAAGTGGTCACCCACATGCTCACCCTCAAGGGCATCTACGGCCGCGAAATGTTCGAAACCTGGTACGCCATGAGCGCCATGCTGCAGTCCAACCCCGTTCTGCAGCAGGCGATCTCAAGCGTCGTGACCGATGCGCTGCCCGCAGCGCAGTGGGAAAAGGGTTTTCACACAGCACGCAACGGGGCCAGCGGTAAAGTGGTCCTCGACTGGACCGGATTCTAAGGGGCATCATGTACACGAGCATTCAGGATCAGCTGACCGAAGAACTGGAGGGAATCCGCAGCGCAGGCCTGTTCAAGAACGAACGGCGGATCTCCTCCCCGCAGTCCAACCATATCCAGGCGGCTACCCTCGACGGCGCCCCTCAACGGGTGTTGAACTTTTGCGCCAACAACTATCTTGGGCTGGCCGACCACCCCGACATCATCGCAGCAGCCAAGCAGGCGCTCGACGACCGTGGGTTCGGCATGGCCTCGGTCAGGTTCATCTGTGGCACCCAGGACCTCCATCTGGAGCTTGAAGCGCGAGTGTCCCAGTTCCTCGGCACCGAGGACACAATCCTGTTTTCATCCTGTTTCGACGCGAACGGTGGGGTGTTCGAATCCCTCCTCACCGCCGAAGACGCAGTGATTTCTGACGCCTTGAATCACGCGTCAATCATCGACGGCATCCGGCTGTCCAAGGCCCAGCGGTACCGGTACGCCAACCGTGACATGGCCGATCTGGAAGCGAAGCTCAAGGAAGCTGCGGGAGCCCGCCGCACCCTGATCGTCACCGACGGGGTGTTCTCGATGGACGGGTACCTCGCTCCCCTGGAAGCGATCTGCGATCTCGCCGAACAGTACGGAGCGATGGTCATGGTGGACGACTCGCACGCCGTCGGCTTCATGGGGGAGAGCGGTGCTGGCACACCAGAGCACGCCGGTGTATCCAGCCGGATCGACATCTACACCGGTACGTTCGGTAAGGCGCTCGGTGGGGCATCGGGCGGTTACGTCGCCGCGCACGCCGAAATTGTGGCTCTGCTGCGCCAGCGCGCCCGCCCTTACCTGTTCTCCAACTCCCTGGCGCCGTCGATCGTTGCCGCGACCCTCACAGCCCTGGATCTGGTGCAGGACAGCGCCGACCTGCGGGCGAAACTCGAGCAGAATTCGGGACTCTTTCGTCGCCGCATGACCGAGGAAGGCTTCGAGCTGCTTGATGGGGAGCACGCGATCATCCCTGTGATGTTCGGCGACGCGGCGGAGGCAGCCAGGGCCGCGGACGCCATGCTGGCGCGCGGCGTGTTTGTGACAGCCTTCAGCTTCCCTGTTGTGCCCCGCGGTGCCGCCAGGATCCGGGTTCAGCTTTCAGCAGCCCACAGCGCCGAGGACATTGAAGCCTGCGTGAGAGCCTTCATCGGTGCCCGCGACGACGCCGCTGCCTAGCCAGCACTCCAATCCTGGTGCGCGGGCCAGCTCAATCCTGATTGCTCACCGGGTAGGCTGCTGGCATGGCACTGAACGCTGACGTACTCATAGTGGGTGGCGGCATCGCCGGGTTGTCCCTCGCCTCGCGGTTGGCTGGACGCTGCACGGTGGTACTTGCCGAAGCCGAGCAGGATCTCGCCTACCACGCATCGTCCCGATCGGCCCGGCAACTCATCCCCAGTTACGGGCCACCCGAAGTACGGCAGTTGACAGTGCGGACCCTCGATCTGCTGCGCGCCGCCGAACGGGAACATGGCCTCCAGCTCCTCACCCAGCGCAGCTTCATGCTGATCGGATCGCAGCAGGACTTGGCTGAACGCTCCAGCGGCGCGATGACCGCAATCAGTCCGGCGGAGGCACTGTCCCTCTGCCGCTACCTCCGGCCCGAAACGTTCGCCGCCGCGGGCATCGACCACACCTCCGTCGCACTGAACACCGATGCACTGATTGCTTACCATCGGCGTGCAGCGCTCGACGCCGGCGTCACCATCCTTACCGGGGCCAAAGTTCACTCTGCTCAACAGCTGCGAAACGGATGGAACGTCGGGGCTGGGGCCCACGCTATTCACGCCGGAGTCGTGGTGAACGCTGCCGGGGCGTGGGCCGATGAACTTGCGGTGATCTCTGGAGTGGAAATTCAGGGTTTGCGGCCCTACCGACGGACTGCGGCAGTGGTGCAAATGACTGGGGAGCTGGCACCGGGAACACCGATGGTCGCCGCAGCCGACGACAGTTTCTACTTCCGCAGCGAAGGAGCCGGCCTGCTGATCTCGCCGTGTGAGTCAGTACCGAGCGCTCCCGAAGACGCCCAACCGCTCACCGCCGACCTGGACGCTTTGGTGCGACGGCTAAACGAGGCCACCACGCTGGGGATCACCGCCGTGGACCGGGCCTGGACCGGGCTGCGCACTTCCACCAAAGCCGGGCTTCCGGTGGTCGGCTTCGACCCGGAGGCAGCCGGCTTTTTCTGGCTGGCGGGTCAGGGCGGGTACGGTTTCCAGACCTCATCCGGGATTGCCGAGCTGGCGGCTGCACTGCTGCTGAACCAGGTGACGGGCACCCCATTGCTGGCCGAAGCGCTGCGTCCCACCCGTTAGGACGCCGGCAGATTAACCAGAGTGCAGTACACGTTTAGGGCCCGGAGCGGGTAACTTACCTTTGGGCACTTTCGTATGGATGGCGCCTCGGAGCCCACCACGATGAACGGAAACACACCATGGCTGCCAGTGGCGGTACTCGGATGGCGATACCCGGATCATCCACCTCAAGACACTCCACCTCGGACCAGAGGAACTGCTGGTAGCCGCGAAATTCTCAGTCGGGAGCCCAGATCGCCCAGGAGCTTAACGACGCCGAGGGCCGCATCCGCGCCGCCGTGCCGATCGCGAGGGTCATTTATCCTGAGCCAGACCTCAGGGGCCCCGGCGCTGACACCGTCGCAACGACGCGCCCCACCAAGACCACCGTGGAGCCCGGTAGGTGCCGTCGTCGGCTGTCAGCGAACCTGGCCGACGGCGCCGTCGCTCCGGACCGCCACTGCGCCGCTGCGGGTCTAGGATTGGGCCATGAAGGTCGATAAGACGCCGTTGCCTGGCATCGGCATGCGCAAAGACATTGTGACATCCTCAGGGCGCCGCATCGGGACTGTCACCCAGCGCGATGGCGAGACCGCGCTCATTATTTCCCGACAGGATGATCCGGATGCCTGCCTGGTGTCCATCCCCCTGACTGCCGATGAGGCAGCCACCCTGGGCAATCTCCTCGGCGCCCACCAACTGGTGGCACAGCTGACCGAGGAACACCGTGACCTGCCGGGAGTCAACACCCGCCAGTTCCTGGTGGCGGGTGGTTCACCCTTCGATGGCTACCGGCTGGGCGACACCCTGATGAGGACCCGCACCGGGACCTCGGTAGTGGCAGCGATGCGTGAAGGCAAGGTGGAACCGTCACCATCGCCGGATTTCATCCTGCTCGCAGGAGACCTCCTAATTGTCGTGGGAACGGCGGAGGGCCTGGACGCCGCCGCCGACATCCTTAGCGGCGGCTGAGACCGGCTTGGAGCCAGACAGCGCACTGACACTGATTGAACTCGGGGCCGTGTTCTTCTGCCTCGGTATCCTTGGGCGTCTTGCCGGCCGAATCGGCCTCTCGCCAATCCCGCTCTACCTTCTCGGGGGCCTTTTTTTTGGGCACGGCGGACTGATCGAGCTCGACGGACTTGACCAGTTCAGCGAGATTGCCAGCGAGATAGGTGTGATCCTACTGCTGCTCATGCTGGGGCTCGAATACACAGCGAAGGAGCTGGTCACTGGCCTGCGGCAATCCTGGCTCGCTGGCGTCCTGGACATTGTCCTGAACTTCACGCCGGGCGCCGTCGTCGCCCTTCTGCTGGGGTGGGGTCCCGTGGGGGCCATGGTGATGGGCGGAGTGACCTACATTTCGTCGTCGGGAATTGTGGCAAAGGTCCTGACTGACCTGGGGCGGCTGGGTAACCGGGAAACGCCAGTTGTCCTGTCCCTGCTGGTGTTCGAAGACCTGGCGATGGCCGTGTACCTGCCGATCCTGACCACGGTTCTGGCAGGGGCCAGCTTTGTCGGCGGGCTGCAGGCGGTGGGAATCTCGCTCGTCGTCGTCACAGTGGTGCTGATCATTGCCCTGCGGTTCGGCACTGTGGTTTCGGCGGTGGTGGACAGCAAGGACCGCGAGGTCTTCCTGCTGACTGTGCTCGGCGCTGCCCTGCTGGTGGCCGGCGTCGCCGCCGCGATGCAGGTGTCGGCGGCTGTCGGCGCGTTCCTGCTTGGCATAGCGATTTCCGGTGCGACAGCCACCACCGCCACCCGCATCCTCGAACCCCTGCGTGACCTTTTTGCGGCAATCTTCTTCGTCGTGTTTGGCCTAAACACTGATCCGGCAACCATTCCACCAGTGCTGGGTTTCGCCGTCCTCCTCGCCCTCATCACGGCTATCACCAAGATCGCGACAGGCTGGTGGGCCGCGCGACGGCACGGAGTTGGGCGGCTGGGCCGAGCGCGGGCCGGGGTTGCGTTGATTGCCCGCGGCGAGTTTTCAATAGTTATCGCTGGGCTGGCGGTGGCATCGGGGGCGGTGACCGGGGAGCTCGCCGCGCTGGCGACCGCCTATGTTCTGCTGACGGCAGTGTTCGGGCCGGTCGCAGCCCGCGTCGTCGAGCCGGTCATGGGCTGGCTGCAGCGCACACCCCGTCCCCAGCGACTTCCCGCCGGCTAATTGGCCAGCCGCTAGCCCGCCGGCGTGCAGGGTTTGCCCAGGTTCTCGGCCCACAACCGCGTGTCCTGCCGCGACACGCCGGTTAATGGCGACCACGGCCCCCACTACCTGGGCGGTTCGGTACATATCAACGGATCTAGTCGAGGATTTTCCCGACGGGCTCCTTCTTTTCGGCCTGAAAGCGGTCCTCGGTGCGACCCTGGGCCCAATAGCCGGAGAGTGACACCTGAGCGCGCTCCAGACCGCGCTCCGTGAAGAAGACGTCGCGGAGCCGCTTCATCGCCTCCCGTTCACCGTGGGCAAAGACCTGCACCCGGCCGTTGCGCCATTGAGCCTGCTGAACGGCGGTGGCGAGCAGGGTCCCCGCGGAGCCCCCGCGACGGTACAACCACACGAGTTCAACACCAGGCGGAGCGACCAGATCGTGGCGGTCCGATTCGGTTTCCACCTCCAGGACAGCCAGCCCAACGGCGTCGTCGTCGAGCGCTTCAAGAGCCGAAGCCACCGCAGGCAGTGCCGATTCGTCCGCGGCGAACAGGTGCCAGTCGGCGCTCTCGTCAGGTGTGTACCCGCCGCCGGGACCCGTCACCACCAGGGTGTCGCCCGGTTGCGCGGAGGCAGCCCACGGTCCGGCGAGGCCTTCGTCGCCATGCACGACGAAGTCAATGGCCAGACGCTGCGCGGGGTAGTCGACCCAGCGCAGGGTGTAGGTCCTGGTCACTGGGAGGTCGGCGGGGTCGAGGGTCTCGCGGAGCGCCTCATGGTTGTAGGGCGGCACCAGCCCCAGTTCTGGTTTAGCGAAGTGGATCTTCACGTACCGGTCAGTAAAGTTATTGCTGCCGAACGCATTGAAGCCGTCACCGCCAGCCACCACCCGCACCATGGCCGGGGTGATCCACTTGGTGCTCTGAACGGTCAAAATGGTCTGCGGCTTGGGCTTCCGGACGGGGGTAACACTCATGAGTTGTTCTCCTTTGGCTGGAATATCCAAGGCTAGCAACGTGCGCGGTGAGTCATCATCTCCCTTCACCGGAGTATCGCGTTAAGGCCAGTAACGGTTCGGCTCCAGAGTTGGTTTGACCAGATTCTTAGACCTCGAGCCGCAACATCATGTACCTATCAATTCCACAACCCTTGAGGGGTGCATGATGAAAAAGATAGGGGCGCTGCTGGCAGCATTCTTGCTGGTGCTTGGCCTGGGACTGGTAGTCCCAGGCTCCGCCGCAGCGGCGCCGTATTGCGGGATAACGTGGGGATCTCTGGTTAAGGTCAACTCGTCCATGACGAGCGCTCCGGTGACAAACGTGCGGGCAGGGGAACATCCCTGCTTCGACCGGATGGTCGTCGACATTCGCGGGAAGGGGGCCGGCTACCGGGTGGAGTACGTCAGCGCGGTCAGGGCCGACGAATCAGGCCAGATAATTCCGCTCCGCGGCGGCGCCTTCCTCCTGGTGATTGTGAAGGCTCCGAGCTACGACAGGTTCGGCAACGCCACCTACAATCCTGCCAACCCCAAGGAACTGGTCAACCTCGCCGGGTACACCACCTTCCGTCAACTGGCTTCTGCCGGCAGCTTCGAGGGCCAGTCAACCTTTGGGGTTGGCGTCCGGGCACGCCTGCCCTTCAGGGTGTTCACCCTTGACGGTCCAGGCACTGCCTCCAGGCTGGTTATCGATGTAGCCCACCGCTGGTAAGTGCAGCACGGAGCTGACCCCGGAGCATCGGCACACGGTGCGCTGGAAGACCTGACGGTTGACCCGGGTGCTGAGGCGATTTAGCGTTGGGATGTGAGCGACGCCGACATCAACTTCTATTTTGACCCCGTCTGCCCCTTCGCCTGGATGACCAGTAAGTGGGTCCGCCAGGTGATGGGACAGCGGAACTACGCGGTGGAGTGGAGATTCATCTCGCTCCGGCTGATCAACTCGCACATTGACTATGCCTCGCACTTCCCGCCGGAATACGAGGCCGGGCATACCGCGGGATTGCGGTTGCTGAGGGTTGCCGCCCGCATCCGCGCCGAGCACGGGCCAGCGGCTGTGGGAGCGTTTTATGCAGCGTGCGGTGAGCACATCTTCGAATCGGCACCGGTTGCGGACGACGGTGATCCTGCGCTGGACCGCCGCGGCACCCGTGACTTTGCTGAACTGATTCTCGCCAGCGCGGGACTGCCCGCCGAACTGACCGCTGCCCTGGATGACCCGGCACTCGATGAGGTCATCCAGTCGGAAAGCGATGAGGCATTGGCCCTCACCGGCAGGGATGTTGGCACCCCGATCATCCATTTCGAACCGCCAACCGGGGTGGCGTTCTTCGGTCCGGTTATCAGCAGGCTCCCCAGCGACGGGGAGGCAGTGCAGTTATGGGACCACGTAGTCGGGTTGGCCGGCTTCGCGGGGTTCGCCGAGCTGAAGCGCAGCCTCAGAGAACGTCCCCAGCTTCCCGCACTGGGAGTCCCGGCCGAGGAGGCAGGGGTGCAGGAAGATTGGCACGGCGGCAGCCGCCGGACCACACGATAGCCGATCCCTAGTCCAGTTCGTCGCCCAGCGCGTCCTGCGCCGCGGTCAGGAGCGATCCGTTGTCAACGAGCACCCGCACGGCCTCAATTTCTGGCGCCAGGTAGCGGTCGGCGCCCGGGCCGTCCACTACCGTCCGGACTACCTCCCGCACCGCGCGGAGGGGGGCCGCGCTGCGTGAGGTGGCCAGACCGCCGTCGCGCATGTCAAGTGCCCGGGCGGCGGTCAGGACTTCGATGGCCAGCACGCGGGTCAGCCCGTCCAGCGCGCGCCGAAGCTTAAGACCTGCCGACCAGCCCATGGAGACGTGGTCCTCCTGCATCGCCGAGGACGGGATGGAATCCACCGATGCGGGATTCGCAAGCCGCTTAAGCTCGGACACGATCCCCGCCTGCGTGTACTGGGCGATCATGTGACCCGAATCGACTCCCGGGTCGTGGGCCAGGAAGGGGTTGAGGCCGTGGCTGCGGGCCTTGTCAAGGAAACGGTCGGTGCGGCGCTCACTCATTGACGCTACGTCGGCGACGGCGATGGCCAGGAAGTCCAGCGCGTAGCCCACCGGGGCGCCGTGGAAATTGCCGTTGGACTCCACCCGGCCGTCGATGGTCACCACGGGGTTGTCGATGGCTGACCCCAGCTCGATTGCTGCGACAGACTCCACGTAGGTGAGCGTGGACCGCGCTGCCCCATGGACCTGGGGGGCACACCTCAGGGAATAGGCGTCCTGTACCCGAGTGCTGCGGTGTTCACTGAGTTCGCTGGCTGAGTGCTGCTGGATCAGCGGTGATCCGTCGAGCAGACGGCGGATGTTCGCCGCCGAGGAGATTTGGCCCGGATGCGGGCGGAGTGCGTGGATGTCTGCGGCGAAAACACTGTCAGTGCCGAGCAGTCCCTCAACGCTCATGGCGGCGGAGAGGTCAGCGGTCAGCAGTAGACGGTGCAGATCCGCCGAGGCCAGGATCAGCATGCCGAGGATGCCGTCGGTGCCGTTGATCAGTGCGAGCCCCTCCTTCTCACGGAGCTCCACCGGGGTGATGCCAGCGGCGGCCAGCGCCTCACCGGCGGGCATGAGGACGCCGTCGCCGTCGCGCACGTCACCCTCACCCATCAACGCGAGCGCGATGTGTGACAGTGGCGCCAGATCGCCCGAGCAGCCCAGCGAACCGTACTCGCCGATGATGGGCGTAACGCCCGCGTTGAGGAGGTCGGCGTAGGTCTGGGCTACCAGGGGGCGGACGCCTGTGCGGCCGGTGGCCATTGTCGACAGCCGGCCGAGCATCAACCCTCGAACCACCTCACGGTCCACTTCGGCACCCGACGAGGCAGCGTGGCTGCGGATCAGGCTCCGTTGCAGCTGGGTGCGTTGCGCCACCGGGATATGAGTCGTTGCCAGCGCACCAAAGCCTGTGGAGACGCCGTAGTGGGGCATCGGATCGTTCACCAGGTCCTCGATCACCTGCCGGGAGGCCTTCATCGCGACGACTGATTCCTGGCGGATGGTCACCGTGGCGCCGCACCGTGCCACTGCAACAACGTCGTCGGGTGTGAGGGCGCCGACGCCCACGGTGACGGTTCGAGTGCTGCCCACCTGAGGACCTGCTTTCACAAGAGTCTTGCCAATGAATGAAAAGAGCGTTTCAATAAGTGAAATGCATTATGTCCTTCAATGCAAGACTCACAGCTGAAGGAGACGCTCGAATGGCTGACGCATCGACCCGCACCGTTGAACGCGCTTTGCTCCTGCTCGGTGCCGTGTGTGACAGGGGATCCGTCAGTCTGGCCGACGCCGCCCGCGACGCATCCCTGTCGGCCTCCACCGCCCTGCGCCTGCTGCGTACCCTCGAAGCCACCGGTTTCGTCCGCAAGGACGACGACGGCTACCGACCCGGGATGCGGATCGTCCAACTCGGTGCCCAGGCACTCAGCCATGAGTCGCTGGTTTCGCTGGCAGGCGCCGCTTTGGACCGTCTGGTGGGCGAGACAGGGGAGTCCGCCTACCTCAACGTTCCCGCCGACGACGGCTACGGCATCTACCTAGCTGTCCGCGAGGGCACTCACTCAGTCAGGCACACCAGCTGGGTGGGTCGCCGTATTCCCCTGAGCGGCACAGCCGCCGGCAGGGTGCTCGTGGGTGAGGCACCCGCCTGCGGTTACGTGGTGGTCCGCAACGGCATTGAACCCGATGTCACGGCTGTTGCAGCTCCGGTCATGATTGGGGACCGCATTGCTGCCTCGCTGAGCGTTGTGGTGCCAAGCTATCGCATCAGTGAGAGCCAGGCTGAAACCCTGGGCCAACTGGTCTCCACCGAAGCCCTCGGCATCCTCAACACCACCACCGATCAGACACACACCACCCAGGGGAACATCACGACCATTGGAGAATCAGCATGAGCACTTCATTCACCCAGCACGACCCCACCCGATCCATCCGTGCCGCTCGCGGCACCACCCTCACCGCCAAGAGTTGGCAGACGGAGGCGCCGCTGCGGATGCTCATGAACAACCTCGACCCCGAGGTCGCTGAACGCCCCGAAGACCTGGTGGTGTACGGCGGCACCGGCCGTGCCGCGCGCAGCTGGGAAGCCTACGACGCCATCGTCCGCTCGCTCGAGGACCTCGAGGACGACGAGACGCTGCTCGTGCAGTCGGGGAAGCCCGTAGGCATCTTCCGCACCCACACGTGGGCGCCCCGGGTGCTCCTAGCCAACTCCAATCTGGTGGGTGATTGGGCCACGTGGCCAGAATTCCGGAAGCTCGAAGCCGAGGGCCTGATGATGTACGGGCAGATGACTGCCGGGTCGTGGATTTACATCGGCACGCAGGGGATCCTGCAGGGCACCTACGAGACGTTCGCCGCGATCGCCCGCAAACTCAACAACTCAGCCACTGCATCCTTGGCCGGAACGCTGACCCTGACCGCCGGGTGCGGTGGCATGGGAGGTGCCCAACCGCTCGCCGTCACGCTGAATGGTGGTGCAGTGCTGATTGTCGACGTCGACCGTTCCCGGCTGGAGCGCCGCGCAGCCAAACGTTACCTCGACGTCGTCGCCACCGATCTTGAGGATGGCCTGCGCCAGGTGCTGGCCGCCAAGGAAGACAAGCGGGCACTGTCTGTCGGCGTCGTCGGGAACGCAGCGGAGATCTTCCCCGAACTGCTGCGCCGCCATCTCGCTGGGCAACTCACCATCGATATCGTGACCGACCAGACGTCGGCGCACGATCCGCTGAGCTACCTGCCCGAGGGCGTCTCGGTCGAGGAATGGGATCGGGAGGCGAAGGGCGATCCTGACGGGTTTACCAAAAAGGCACAGACCTCGATGGCTCATCACGTGGAGGCCATGGTGGGCTTCCAGGACGCCGGTGCCGAGGTTTTCGACTACGGCAACTCAATCCGTGACGAAGCCCGTCAGGGCGGATATGCCCGGGCCTTCGAATTTCCCGGCTTTGTCCCCGCCTATATCCGGCCGCTGTTCTGCGAGGGCATGGGCCCGTTCCGCTGGGTGGCCCTCTCGGGTGATCCGGCCGACATTGCCGTCACCGATGCAGCGCTGAAGGAGCTATTCCCCGAGAATGAGCACCTGCACCGCTGGCTTGACGCGGCAGGCGACCTGGTGGAGTTCGAGGGTCTTCCCGCACGAATCTGCTGGCTCGGGTATGGGGATCGTGCCAAGGCTGGTCTCATGTTCAACCAGTTGGTAGCCGAGGGCAAGGTGTCAGCCCCGATAGTGATCGGGCGCGACCATCTGGACTCCGGATCGGTCGCGTCGCCGTACCGGGAGACCGAGGCGATGGCCGATGGGTCCGACGCCGTGGCCGACTGGCCGTTGCTCAACGCCCTCCTCAATACCTCCTCGGGTGCCACCTGGGTGTCCATCCACCATGGTGGCGGCGTCGGTATTGGCCGGTCCATCCACGCCGGGCAAGTCTCGGTTGCTGACGGCACGGTGCTCGCAGCCGAGAAGCTGGAGCGAGCGCTCACCAACGACCCGGGGATGGGCGTCATCCGTCACGTTGACGCCGGCTACGAGCGTGCAGCCGACGTCGCTGCGGAACGCGGCGTGCGCATCCCCATGGAGGAGTAGCTATAGTCAGTCGCGAGCCGCCTACCCGGCTGGGCCACCCGTTCGTCGTCGTCCGCGAAGCGTCGTACCTGGAGAGTTTTAATGAACACCGTAAGTCATCTGCTGGAATCGATTTCCGACGTCGGACGGGATTCTGCCCGGGGAGGTTATTCACGGCAAGTGTTCTCTACCCCGGAGCTGGAGCTCCGCGAATGGTTCACTGCCGAAGCCTCGAAACGCGGGCTTGAGGTCAGCACCGACCGCAACGGCATCATGTGGGGCTGGTGGGATACCGCGTCGGGGAACCGGACCGGAGCTCTCGTCACGGGAAGCCACCTCGACTCGGTACCAGGTGGTGGGGCGTTCGATGGTCCACTCGGCGTTGCAGCGGCGCTGGCCGCCGTCGACGAGCTGAAGGAACGCGGGGTTGAACCTCGCCGCGGTCTTGCCGTAGCTGTGTTCCCCGAGGAGGAAGGTTCCCGGTTCGGGATCGCCTGCCTCGGGTCACGGCTGCTCACCGGCGCTATCGACGCCGACCGGGTGCGGAACCTCAAAGACCCGGCCGGTAACACCTTCGCCGACGTCAGCCGAGCGAACGGACTGGACCCAGCACATCTCGGGCGGGACGAGGAAGCACTGCGGACCATCGGCGACTTCGTCGAACTCCACGTCGAACAGGGGAGGGCGCTAATCGACCTGGATGCGCCAGTCGGCGTCGGCTCATCAATCCTCGGGCACGGACGCTGGCGGTTGAGCGTAGAGGGCCAGGGCAACCATGCCGGTACCACCCTGATGGCCCACCGCGCCGACCCGATGATCGTCGCCGCGCAGATTGTGCTGGCCATCCGCAGAGTTGCGGAAGGTCAGGATGATGCCCGTGCCACTGTAGGACGCCTGCAGCCCGTGCCAGGCGGCACCAACGTCATCGCATCGCGCGTCGACCTGTGGCTGGACGTCCGCCACCCCGACAACTCGGTAACCGCGGCACTCGTTGAGTCAATCCACGGCCAGGCGCAGAAAGCCGCAGCGTTCGAAGGGTGTTCAGTGACCCTGACCGAGGAATCCTTCAGCAGTACTGTCCAGTTCGACTCGACCCTGCAACGCCAGCTGCAAAACTCCCTCAGCCAGTCGAACGGCAACCTCCCGGTGCCCACCCTTCCCACCGGTGCTGGGCACGACGCCGGGGTGCTGGCCGGCTACGTTCCCTCGGGCATGGTCTACATCCGCAATCCGACCGGCATCAGCCACTCGCCGGAGGAGTTCGTTGAACGCTCCGACGCGGATCTGGCGTCAACGGCGCTCGCCGACGTGTTGGAAGACTTGCTGTGAGCACGTTTTGGTGTGAGCAGGCCTGGGTCGCGGGACAGGGCATCCGGTCCCGGGTGCGCATCGAGATCGGTGACGCCGGTACGATAACCGCCCTCACAGCCGACGTTGATGCAGCACAGGGCGACAGCAGGGACCTGACCGGAGTGGTGTTCCCGGCCGCTGCCAACGCCCATTCGCACGCCTTCCACCGGATGCTCCGGGGCCGGACCCACGACGGCGGCGGCGACTTCTGGGTGTGGCGCAGGGAAATGTACCGGGCCGCCGGGCAACTGACCCCGGCCGGTTACGAACGCCTCGCCACTGCGGTATTCGCCGAGATGGTGGTCACCGGATGGTCCAGCGTCGCCGAGTTCCACTACGTCCACCACCAGGTCGGTGGTACACCGTACGGGCCCGACGACGACGGGCAGCACGCAATGGAGCTCGCCCTGTGCCGTGCGGCGGTCACTGCCGGAATCCGTCTCACCCTGCTGGACACCTGTTACCTCGCCGGCGGCATCGGCCAGCGGCTGGTCCCGGACCAGGAACGGTTCGGGGACCCCGACGCCGGCGCCTGGCTTGAGCGGTTCACTTCCCTCCGGGGGACTGTCGCCACACAGTTTGACCCCGCATTCGTCACTGTCGGCGCGGCCCTGCATTCGGTCCGCGCCGTCCCCGAAGACGCGCTCCGGACCCTCGCCGCAGGCCTCCCCACCGATGTTCCCCTCCACGTCCACCTGTCGGAACAACCAGCCGAAAACGCCGACTGTCTGGAGCACTACGGCACCACGCCGACAGGTCTGCTCCATCGATACGGGCTCCTCACCGACCGGCTGAGCGTAGTGCACGCCACCCACCTCACCCCTGAGGACATTGCCCTGCTGGGCCGGGCCGGCACTACAGCAGTCCTGTGCCCCACCACCGAGGCCGATCTCGCCGACGGGATCGGACCTGCCCGGGCACTGCGCGACGCTGGCACCCGGATTGCGCTGGGTACCGATCAGCACGCGGTGATTGACCCGTGGCTGGAAATGCGGGCTCTCGAACACGGGGAACGGTTGGGCTCAGGCCAGCGCGGACGCTTTACCCCGGCAGACCTGCTCGACGCTGCGACCACCGGTGCCGCCCGCTCCATGGCCACCCCGGTGGCTGCCCTCAGCGTGGGCAGCCCCTGCGACCTGGTCAGCGTGAACCCAACATCGGTCCGCACCGCTGGATCCACCGCCGCCCAGCTACCCCTCACCGCCACTGCGGCGGACGTGACCGCCGTCGTCATCGCCGGTCGTCTGGTGGCGCGCGACGGATACCACCTCATCCTCGGTGATCCGGCCGCCCTGCTGGCCAGCACAATGGAGGGGGACTCATGAGCAAGTTGATTACGAACATCGGTGAATTATCAACCCAGGACAGCGACCACGCCGTCCTGAAGAATGCAGCGGTGGTCTTCGAGGGGGAGCGGATCAGCTGGATCGGTTCAGCGTCGGACGCCCCCGCTGCTGATGAAATGATCGATGCTCAGGGGCGGGCCGGTCTTCCGGGCTGGGTGGACAGTCACACCCATCTCGTTTTCGCCGGGGACCGCACCGCCGAGTTCGAGGCACGGATGGCGGGCGAGGACTATGCAGCGGGCGGGATCGCTGTCACCACTGAGGCTACCCGCGCCGCCTCCGACTACGATCTCACCCGGCTGCTCCTGGGCCGGGTCGCCGAGGCCAATGCGGGCGGCACTACCTATCTTGAGACCAAGACCGGGTATGGGCTCGACGTCGAGCACGAGGGCCGCAGCGCGCGCATCGCGGCCGGCGCCGTCGACGAAGTGACGTATCTCGGCGCCCATCTCATCCCTGCCGGGATGGCCCCGGACGACTATGTGCGCCTGGTCTGCGGGCCAATGCTCGATGCCGTCAGACCCTACGTCAGCTTCGCTGACGTGTTCTGCGAGCGTGGCGCTTTCACCGCTGAGCAGTCCCGCGAGATCCTGGGCGCGTGCCGGGACGCCGGGCTGGGGCTCCGGGTCCATGGAAACCAACTGGGCCACGGTGAGGGAGTGCAGCTCGCCGTCGAGTTCGGCGCGGCCAGCGTGGACCATGTGAACTATCTTGATGCAGCTGACATTGATGCCCTCGCCGGAACCTGGTCCGGGTGGGATGACGGCGCGGGCGACCGCGGGACTTCAGGCACCCGCGGAACGGTGGCGACCTGTCTGCCCGCCTGCGACCTGTCCACCCGCCAGCCGCTGGCGCCCGGCCGCAAACTGCTCGACGCCGGCGTCAAGATTGCCCTGGCCTCCAACTGCAACCCCGGCACGTCCTACACCACATCGATGGCCTACTGCGTGACGACAGCAGTCCTGCAGATGGGGCTCAGCGTGCAGGAGGCCATCCGCGCCGCCACCTTCGGTGGTGCACTCGCCCTGCACCGGGAGGCAGGGACCGACGACGACGGCGCCCGTGCGGTCGGCTCCCTCGCCGTCGGGCATCGGGCTGACCTGCAGTTGCTGAACGCCCCGTCCGCGACCCATCTGGCGTACCGGCCCGGTATCCCGCTGACCTACGCGGTCTGGAAACAGGGCGTCAGCACCGGGCTGGGGGAGAAGTGATAAACAATGCGGACGGAATCTGACCGCTTTGGGTTCTAGGCTGTGACCAGTATCCGCCACCGGGTGGACTCGCGACACCTACCGAGAGGACTGGAAATGCTGGACTGGAAGATCGAAGTTGTCCCGATACCCGTCACCGATGTTGACCGGGCGAAAGCGTTTTACGTCGACCAGGTCGGTTTCGTCGCCGATCATGACCAGCAGGTTGACGAGAACCTCCGCTTCGTTCAGCTGACACCGCCGGGGTCTGCGTGCTCCATCGTGCTGGGAACTGGCCTCACCGAGATGCCGCCCGGGTCGCAGCAGGGTGTCATGATCGTGGTGCCCAACGCCGACGACGCGCTCAAACACCTGACCGATCATGGAGTGACGGCACGGGGCGTCGAAGAAATGGAATGGGGCCGGTTCGTCTACTTCGCCGATCCGGACGGCAATGAGTGGTCGCTGCAGGAGCTCCCCAACTATTCCTGAACACCCGAGCTAGGTTGGCGGTTGAGGTGCTACTTCACGGCGCCGGCTGTGAGGCCACCGATCAGGCGCTTCTCGATCAGCGCGAACAGAATAATGACCGGAATGATCGCGACAATTGAGATGCCAAACACGTACTGCCACGAGGTTGCATACTGTCCGATGAACTTGGTCAGGGCCACGGACAGGGGCTGGTTCTCCGCCGTCGACATGATCACCAGCGACGCCGCAAACTCGTTCCACGACGACACGAACGTGAAGATGACTGCTGTCACGATGCCGGGCCAGACCAGCGGCAGGTTCACCCGGAACATCACCGTGAGCTTGCCGGCGCCATCGAGCTGGGCGGCCTCGTCAATCTCCTTCGGGATCGCGGCGAAGAAACTATGCATGATCCACAGGGCGAAGGACAGGTTGAACGCTGCATTGATCAGGATCATCGCCAGCCAGGTGTCGTTGATGCCCAGCAGCAGCATCTCCCTGAACAGGCCGGCGGTCAGGACCGCCGGTTGCAGCATCTGCGTCACAATGACAAGGAACAGGAACACAGTCTTTCCAGGGAACCGGAACCTGGCCGTGTAGTAAGCCGCCGGGGTCGCTACCAAAAGCACCAGAAGGGTTGCGAAAACCGCGATGATGATCGTCGAGATCAGGTTGTAGGGCAGCGGCGTCTCAGGGGTCTCCCACATGGTCGCATAGTTGCTCCACTGCAGGCCCTCTGTGGGGAAGTACGCGGGCGGCACAGCGAGGATTTCTGACCGAGTCTTCAGCGAGCCCACCAGCATGATGGCGTAGGGCAGCAGGAACACCAGGGCTACGACGGCGCCGATAGCCATCCGCAGGCCCATCCTGCGCCCGGAAACCTGATCGGCGCCGTACCGTTTTTGACGTGTTTTTACCGGGGGCAGTGCTGAGCGTTCCGAATCATTGAGGGTGGTGGTGGACATGCCTAGGCCTCCTTCATCGGCTTGACGATTTTCACGTACGCCGCAACGATCACAATGACGATGGCGAAGTTGACCACGCTGAGGGCACTGGCAAGGTCCACCCGTCGGTCAAACTGCAGCACCTTGAAGATGTAGGTCATGAGGGTGTCGGCCTGATAGCCGGGGATCGATCCAGTGATAATTCTGAGAATCGGCAAGTTATTGAACACGTTGATGATATTGATCAGCACCGCGACGGCGAGGGCTCCACGAAGCTGGGGTAGCACGATGCTGAAGTAGGTGCGGAACGGGCCCGCACCGTCCATCTTGGCGGCTTCGAGCGCGTCCTCAGGGACTGACTGCAACCCAGCCAAGAGGGTGTAGGCGGTGAACGGGATGGACACAAACACCGCGACGATGATGGCCACCCCGAGCGCTGGAAACACGTTCTTAGTGAAGCCATACGGCGAGTCGAGGATGCCAATATCGACGAGGAACGTGTTCATGATCCCGTAGTTGCTATCGAGACCGTAGTAGAACACCGTGGTGGTCATGACCACGCTCGCAGCCCAGGGGACCACCACCGCCATCCTGACCAGGGTGCGGCCGGGAAAGGGTTTGTTGAGGAACTGGGCCAATACCAGGGAAATGAGCACTGTCAGCGACACGACGACGACGACCCAGACCACTGTGTTCAGTAGCACCCGCGGGAGGTTGGGGTCGGAGAACACCTCGGCGAAGTTAACGAACCCCGCGGTGCCCTGGTCGATGCCGCTCTGGCTGATGTCCCGGGTGGAGTTGAAGATCATGAACCCGGCGGGGAAGATCACGATCGCAAAGATCAGGAGGAGGACCGGGCCGATCCAGGGGAGGGCGGCAGGGAGACCGTCGGAGTTTTGTCTGCGGCGCTTTCGTCCGTGGGACGCGGGCGGGCCGGCCAGTACAGGCTGTGCGCTCATCGTAAATAGCTCATTCTCTACCGCCAATGGTTAGGGGCCAGTACCGGCGCGGACCACGCCGGTACTGGCTGTAGGCTACTCGGCCGCTGCGTCAGCTTCGGCTTGGATCTGGGCGAGCACCTCGGCTGGTTCCATTCCTTGCCCAAGCTGGCCAAACAGGCTCTTGAACGCACCATCGGTGGCGTTCCAGGCCGGGTTGGAGGTGGGATAGAACTGGGCGCTTGGCAGCATCTCCAGGAACGGCGCCAAGGTCTCGTCGCCCGACATCTGCTCTGCACCGCTGATGGTGGTGGGCAGGAAACCCTCGGTGCTGACCCATTCGACGTAGTTCTCCGGGGCGAAGAAGTGGTCCATGAACGCTGTGACAGCCTCGGCCTTATCGCCGTCGTTCTTGAACGACATCAGGCGGTCGGCAACACCCAGGGTGGCGGGTTCGCCCGACGCCGTTGGGATGTTCGCCAGACCGTAGTTCAGGTCAGGGTTCTCAGCTTCGATCTGGCCGACGGTCTGCGGCAAGCCATAGACCATGCCGATCTGCCCCTGGATGAACACGTTGATCATCGGAGTGCGCTGGGTGGCACCGGGGTCGGCCTGGGTCAGCCCATCGTCGATCATGCGCTTCATGAACTCGGCTGCCTCAAGGTTCTCGGGGGTGTTGACGGTGATCTCCTCAGCGTCACCAAACCCGCCGCCGTTGCCGGCCATCCAGATGAGGGCCTCGCCCTGGGCCTCCTCCGATCCGAGCGGCATACCGTAGCCGGGAGTACCGGTCTCGGTGATCGCTTCGGCTGCGTCGTACAGCTCGTCCCAGGTGGTGGGAGCGCCGTCAACGCCGGCTTCCTGAAACAGGTCCTCGTTGTAGAACAGGGCGCGCGCCGAGGCAAGCAGCGGCAGGGCATACTGGGTGCCGGCCACCTGTTCGTTGGCTGCGAAGGATTCCTGGAAGTCGCTGAGAGTCTCCGGGGAGGCGATTTCCTCGGCCGAGTACAGCAGGCCCTCGGTAGCGAAGGCGGAGAACGCGCCGCCGTTGTAGATGTCGGGTGCCTCGCCGGCCTGGATCTGGGTGTTCAGCACCGACTCAAGGTTTTCCCATGACTCGACCTGAAGGTTGACGGTAATGCCCTCGTTGGCCGCCTCGAACTCTTCGATGACGCCTTCCCAGAGCGCCTTGCTGCCGTCGGAATAGCTGGGGACCAGGAGGTCGAGAGTGGTGCCGCCCTCTGCGTCTCCGCCGGATTCTCCGCCGCCAAAGCCGCAGGAGGTGAGCAAAAGACCGGCCGCCGCAACACTTACGACAAATCCGGTCCGGATGGATTTCTTCATGGTTTCCTCGTTTTCCCAAAGGTGGTGCAGCTGCTCCAGCTGGCACAGGAATACTTGCAACAAGTTGACGGTATTGCGCTTGGAATGAGCATTATTGTTCATCCGTAGTGGAATGATAATTGCGTGATCCATGTCTCACGTCAAGCTGACGCGCTGATCGATACCTGAGCGTTACAGCGCCCCATCTGCCGAAATCGCGTCGATGATGGTTAGATTGGTGTTGATTGCTTTACCCCCGTAAACGTCATCACTAATCAGTCGCGGACCACGCCGCGGTTATCACAAAGGAGCGCCCGATGTCCCAACCCACCACCCAGGCACCTGGATCCTCGGTGTTTGCCGGAGCGCACATGGACCGCGAGCTCCGCTCCCAGCCAGTCGTCTGGCGCCAGGCGATCAACCAGGCGATAGCCGAGGATGTGCTTCCCAATCACGGTGAGCGGGTCGCGGTGATTGGCTGTGGCACCTCCTGGTTCATGGCGCAAAGCTACGCCGCCGCCCGCGAGAGCGCCGGCAAGGGAATCACCGACGCGTTCGCTGCCTCCGAGGCATCGGCCATCGCCGGCCGCGGCTACGACGCAGTGGTGGCCATCTCCCGCTCGGGTACCACCACCGAGGTGCTTGAACTCATGACCGTCCTCAAGGGAAGCCTCCGGGTGATCGCCGTGATCGGCGACGTCGAATCGCCGGCGATCGGGTTGGCTGACGACGTCGTCGCCCTGCCCTACGCGGACGAGCAGTCGGTGGTGCAGACCCGTTTTGCCACAGCAGCCCTCGCCTATCTCCTGACTTCCGTAGGCATCGATCTGGAGCAGGCGGTGACGGACGCCGAGGTTGCACTGGCGGAAGAGGTCAGCCCGGAGATGCTCGACGCTGAGCAGTTCACCTTCCTCGGCACCGGCTGGACCGTGGGGCTCGCCCATGAGGCTGGCCTGAAGATGCGCGAAGGAGTGCAGGGCTGGACCGAGTCCTATCCCGCCATGGAATACCGGCACGGACCTATCTCGATCGCCGCCCCGGGCCGGGTGGTGTGGCTCTTCGGCAAGGACGTTCCGGGGCTGGCCGACGACGTCGCCCCCACCGGCGCCGACTACATCCACACCGGGCGGCACCCACTGGCCGACCTCGCTCAGATCCATAGGATCACCCTGGCCAGGGCCCGGGCTCGCGGGCTGGACCCCGACCTGCCGCGCAACCTGACCCGCTCAGTCGTCCTTGGCTCCTAACCCCACCATGAGGTCACCGACGACGCCGCACCCGACCCCGGAGCTTCCCCCGGAGCTGGTGCTCGCCATTGACGTGGGCGGCACCGACATGAAGTCGGCGCTGGCGGACCCGAGCGGAGCCCTGCTCGGCGTCCGCCGCACCGCGACGCCCGCCAGGACCGCGGTGGCGGGGGAGAGCATTGTCCAACGATCCGCTGAGCTCCTCGCCGAGTATCGTGCAGCCTGGCCTGACCACAGCATCGGGGCCATCGGTCTGATCGCACCAGGCCTCGTCGACGAGGTCACCGGCGTCGGCATCTACTCGGCAAACCTGGGCTGGCGTGACTTTCCCTTCGCCGAGCGGCTGCAGCAGGCAACCGGGCTGCCGGTCACCTACGGACATGACGTCGGCGCCGCCGGCGACGCCGAAATGCGCTTCGGCGCGGCCCGCGGGCTTGACGATGTGGTGGTAATGATTATCGGCACCGGCATCGCCGGCGCCGTGTTCGCCGGCGGAGAGCGGGTGCGGGCCAGCGGATACGCCGGCGAACTGGGGCACGCCCTCGTGCCCGGCGGCCTCGACTGCAGCTGTGGCCTTCACGGATGCCTGGAAACCGTCGGCTCCGCCGGCGCAATCGCCTGCCGCTACTCCGGGCTCAGCGGCCTGACAGTCAGCGGGGCGCGCGGCGTGTTTGCTGCGGCAGCGAACGGGGACACCATCGCCCGGCGGGTGATCGACGACGCCGTCGCCGCCCTAGCCTTCAGCGTCGCCCAACTGGTGGCGATCCTCGGCACCGAGGCGGTAGTGATCGGCGGCGGCCTGGCCCAGGCCGGTGAAGCGCTGTTCGGCCCGCTACGCCAACAGGTCGAGAAAAACCTCTCCTTCCATCGCCGCCCGGTCCTCCTGTCGGCACAAATGGGTCAAGACGCCGGGCTGATCGGTGCTGCGCTGCGCGCCCGCAGTCTGCTGGACACGCCATGACGGCGTGCCACCCAGAGCAGTCCGCCACTCCAGTACCACTTCGACCCCGCGGACCGATCGTCACCGTTACCGCCAACCCGGCTCTCGACCTCACCTACCAAGTGCCAAAGCTCGTCCCCGGCGCCTCGCACCGGGTCTCTGCTCCGCTGTTGAGGGCGGGCGGGAAAGGCCTGAACGTAGCGAGAGTGGTGCATCAGGCCGGTCATCAGGCGTTCGCTGTCGCGCCGGTCGGGGGTGCAACGGGCGCCGAGTTCAGGGCGGAACTGGTGGGCAGCGGCGTCCCGCATGAGCTGACCGAGGTAGCAGCTGACACTCGACGAAGCATGGCTTTCGTCGACGGTGAGGCAGGGCAGACGAGTATTTTTAATGAGGCCGGCTGGCCCCTGACCGATGCGGATTGGGATGCACTGCACCAGGTGGTGGAGAGAAATCTGACCGGTGCCGGTGTGCTGGTGGGCTCCGGCAGCCTTCCTGAGGGCACATCGCCGGATTTCTACTCGTCCCTGGTCCGCCGCGCCCGGGCCCACGGACTTCGAAGTATCATCGACACCTCCGGCGGAGCCCTCCTCGCGGCAGCCGACGCCGGCGCCGACTTCCTCAAACCCAATCATCAGGAACTCCTGGAAGCGACAGGGTCAACTACCATCTCGGGCGGTGCCCGGATACTGCTCGACAGGGGTGCGGGAACTGTGATGGTCAGCTGCGGAGAGCACGGAATGTACCTCTACCGGCTGAATGAACCACCCCTGCAGGCGACCCTGCCCCGGTTCGAAGGGAACCCGACGGGCGCCGGGGACGCAGCGGTAGCCGCGATCGCCGTCGTGCTTGCCGCAGGCATCACCAGCGGGGAGACCCTGCTGCGGCTGGCGACCGCCTGGTCGGCCGCTGCAGTCCTGATGCCAGCGGCCGGCGAACTCGACGCCGGCTATCGGGTGCTCGAACGCACGGTCAGCATCGGCCAGGCAGATCAGCAGCCATCAAACCATCACCAACCACACCAGGAGGCCGGCGCATGACCCTCATCCCGACCCGTGATCTAATGACCGCCGCTGCAGCAACCCAGGCCGGCATTGGAGCCTTCAACGTCATCCAGTTAGAAACCGCCGAGGCCCTTGTGGCTGGAGCCGAAGCAGCGGGGCTGCCGGTGATCCTCCAGATTTCCGAAAACTGCGTGAAGTACCACCGGCGGCTGGAACCGATCGCGCTCGCCACCCTGGCCATCGCCCGGTCTGCGCAGGTTCCAGTCGCCGTGCATCTGGACCATGCGGAGGATCCCGAGTTGGCGTTCGCGGCAGTGGACCTCGGGTTCGGATCGGTGATGTTCGACGGCGCGGCCCTCGACTTCGACGCCAATGTTGCCACCACCACCTGTGTCGCCGCCTACGCACGGGAGCGCGGTGTGTATGTCGAGGCGGAGTTGGGCAGGATCGGGGGTAAGGACGGCGCGCACGCCCCGGGCGTCAGAACGAACCCGGCGGAGGCCGCCGCATTCGTGGCGGCCACCGGCGTTGACGCCCTCGCCGTTGCGGTCGGCTCCTCACACGCGATGACCCAGCGGAGTGCCGAGTTGGACCTGAACCTCATTGCCGTGCTTAAGTCGGCACTGGACGTGCCGCTGGTGCTGCACGGGTCCTCAGGGGTCTCCGATCACACACTCGCCGCGGCAATCCGGTCCGGAATGACCAAGATCAACGTTTCCACTCATTTGAACCACCTCTCCACCCGCGCGGTGCGTCTGTATCTCGAACACAATCCGAGCGCGGTGGACCCGCGCAAATACATTGGCGCAGGGCGTGCGGCCATCGAGCCAGAAACGGCGCGTCTGCTAACCCTGTTCGCGGCGGCGGCAGGCCATTCCGCCAGGAAAGGAAATGCTGAATGAAGCGCGCCGAACGGCTCAGCGCCATCCTCGACCTGCTGTCCGAGGCGAGTCAGGTGGACGTTGAGGAGATTGTCAACAAGCTCAAGGTGTCGCCGGCGACAGCCAGGCGGGACCTGGACAGTCTCGCGGAGCAGCGGCTGCTCACCCGCACCCATGGCGGGGCGACAATCGAAACAGTCGCCTACGACCTGCCGGGGAGGTACAACCGTGACCCGCACGCCGGGCAGAAGCGGGCAATCGCTCAAGCCGCAAGTGAGCTGATCCCGAAGGGCGCGGTGATCGGCCTGTGCGGGGGCACCACCAGCACAGCGATCGCGTCGGCGCTGAGCAAGCGTAGTGACCTGATGGAACCCTCAAAAAAGCCAACCCTCACTGTGGTCACCAACGCGATCAACATCGCCGCCCAACTGGCCGTCCGGCCGAACTTCAAAATCATGGTCACCGGCGGCATCGTCAACCCCCGGTCCTACGAACTGGTGGGGTCCTACGCCGACGCCGTCCTGCAACGGGTGGCCCTTGACTTCGCGTTCGTGGGAGTCAACGGACTGGACCCGATTGTCGGCCCCACCATCAGCGACGAGGGTGAAGCAGCTGTCAACGCGATGGTTGCCAAGCGGGCGTCGAGAGCCTATGTTGTCGCTGACTCCTCGAAGATCGGCACCAGGTGTTTTGCCACCATGACCGGCTACACCTTCAGTAACCTGATTACCGATTCCGGGATCACTCCCGAGCAGCAGCAATCATTCGAGGACCACGGCACAGCAGTGATTGTCGCTCAAATGGTGGTGACTGACTAACCTCAGGAACGCCTATTAGGATGGCTGGCATGTCTACCGATGCGCCCTCGCCGTCCGCTTCGCCGGCCCCGACCACGGTGGCGAGCCTGGCGCCCGCCCAGCGCCGCCGAATCACCGCCGAAATTGCCATTGTCCTGGGGCTGTCCCTCGGACAATCAGCTGTCTACGCGATAGTGAACCTGCTCGACAAGATGAGCCAGGCGCCGCTGGCGGCTCAAACCACCCGGCTGAATCCGGTGCTCAACGACCGCCAGTATTTTGACCTCACCTACCAGTTGCTCGGGATCTTCTTCGCGCTGATCCCTGTCTTACTCGTCCTGTTCCTGCTGACCGAGCCCGGCAAATCGGCATTCCGCACCCTCGGCTTCACGTTCAGCCGACCGAAGGTCGACTTCGGCCTGGGCTTCGGCCTGGCCGCGGTGATCGGCGTCGGCACGCTCGGGATCTACGCGGCCGGGCGGGCGCTGGGCATCACGACCGCTATCGAACCGGCGGCGCTTGACGCCTACTGGTGGACGGTGCCGGTGCTGATCCTGTCAGCACTGCGCCATGCTGTGGTCGAGGAGGTCATTGTGGTGGGCTACCTGTTTCACCGGCTGGGCCAGCTCCGCTGGTCAACGCCGGTCGTCATTGTTACCAGCGCCCTGCTTCGCGGCAGCTACCACCTGTACCAGGGCTTCGGGCCGTTCATCGGTAACTTCATCATGGGCCTGATCTTCGGGTATGCGTACACCAGGACCAAGCGGGTGATGCCGCTGGTCATTGCCCATGCGCTGTTGGACATTGCCGGTTTTGTGGGGTTCGCCCTCTTCGGTTCGGCGATCGGGATCGGTGATTAGCCGAGGCTCCCGGTCGCCCCAGGTAGCTGGCTAGATTTCGACCAGCCCGTTGGCTGTTTCGAAGGTCACCGACATGATACCGGGCGTGCCGTTTGGGGCTACCCACTGCACAACCACGCCGTCCAGCGGTTCGGTCGCCGGGGTCCCCAGCCATTCAGCGATCCGGGCGGGTGAGCCAGCGATGGTCAGCGAATCGAGCCGCACCGACGCCGGCTTGGCCTGTGAGGGGTGCAGCGCCTCAGTGCCGTCATCCCACCTCAGCATGTAGGGAACCTGCGGGTCGGCGATCAGCCCCTTGATGCCGATCTGCTGCCAGGTGAGTTCCTGTCCGTCAGGGAATTTGCGGTTGCCCGGCACGGCGCTGCGCCCGAGCCTGGCTTCAAAGGGTTCCAGATCATCGACCGCGACGCACCAACCCATCCAACCCCCGCCAGCTTCAGACCGGGCACGGACCGCTTGTCCAAATGGGGCCTTGTCCGAGGCGGGGTGATTCAGGACCTCGACCACCTCAAGGTACTGGCCATTCAGCATCGGAAAGATCATATTCCGCGTGCCGAATCGGGGGTGCACACCACCCTTCACCGGGTCGACACCCAGGGCATCGGAAATCCTCCCGGCGGTTGCTACGAGGCCGTCGGGTTCACAAGCATATGAGACATGATCCAAGCGCATGGCCCCATCTTGGCACTTTGTGATCTGGGTCTCGACTTAGGGGACCCTAACTCGAGAAGGCTCGCCGTGTTCCGCCCTGCGCGAGCATGAGAACGACTATCAGAGCCGTCACCTGGCGTTCACATATTTGCGCGGGAGTGTCTCCATCGGGTTATCTAGGAACAGGTCACGAGTGCCAGCACGGAGCGGATTATCCGCTCTACCGAGCCCCGGCTTGCTGGACGGCAACCCTCCTTCGCGGCGGGGTGCCCCGGGTGACGACCAGGCGGCGGGCATGGTGCCCGGCGCAAGCGCGGACTTCAAGGCGGGCGATACCGGTGACAACCATTCCGACGACACATCAGGGCGCTGGCCCCGGACAGCCGGGCGAACCCCGACGAGTGCCACCGCCAGCCAAGCACCCTGATGGGGTGGTTAGCACCCACAACCTGGGTCCCTTTACCTGTGAAACAGGGGGGCATCTCCCCGATCTTTGCCTCGCCTACGAAACCTGGGGAACGCTCAACGACGACGGGTCGAACGCCGTCCTCATCCAGCACGCGCTGACCGGCAGTACCCACGTTGCCCGCGGGGACTCGACTGAGGAAGGCTGGTGGGACCAGCTGGTAGGCCCGGGCAAAACCATCGATACCACCCGGTACTTTGCCGTGTCGATCAACATGTTGGGCGGGTGCTACGGCTCCACCGGGCCAGCCAC
>NZ_KI914752.1:63198-64705 GCF_000520515.1 Arthrobacter sp. H20 | reverse complement strand
CAGCCACTGCTGATCCCGGCGGCGTCCCCTGGGGATCCCGGTTCCCCTACATCACAATCAGGGACTCGGTCCGTGCCGAGGCCCGCCTGATGGATGCACTGGGGATCGGGCAGTGGCACTCGGTGATCGGCGGGTCACTCGGTGGCGCCCGGGCCCTGGAATGGGCGCTGATGTACCCGGACCGGGTTCAGCGATGTGCGGTCATCGCCTGTACAGCGGCCAGCTCGGCGGAGCAGATTGCGTTCGCACAGGCCCAACTGCGTTCGATCCGCCTGGACCCGGGGTTCGCCGGTGGCGACTACTATTCCGGGCCCGGGCCGGTGGACGGTCTCGGACTGGCGCGCCGAATCGCCCACATTACCTATCGATCCGAACCGGAGCTCCAGGATCGCTTCGGGCGGTCCGCGCAGGGCGCTGAGACGCCATTTGGCTGCTCGGCTCCAGCGGAGCGCGGCCGATACCAGGTGGAGAGCTATCTGGATCATCAGGCAGAAAAACTGGTGGCGCGCTTCGACGCAAACAGCTACGTCCTGCTGACCGAGGCACTTATGGGCCACGACGCAGGCCGGGACCGCGGCACCCTGGAGGAGGCATTACGACGGGCCAGTGCCACGTTCTTCATCGCGGCAGTGGACTCGGATCGGTTGTACTACCCGGTCCAGTCCGACACCCTGGCGCAGGCTCTGCCGGGCGAGGTGAGCGTGAATATGATCAGTTCCCCGATCGGGCACGACGCCTTCCTGACGGAGATTCATCAACTAGACGGCCGGCTGCGGGAAGCTTTCTACTCCGGTCGGTGACCTTCTCACCCTAGCTGCCTGCGCCCGGAGGCATGCCGGGGCCAAAGATGGGGGCAGCATCAGGGCGCTTCGCGAGCACCCCGTCACCCGAGGACTGACGCCGCAGCCGGCGGAGCACCCACGGAACAAAATACACTTTGGCCCACACCAGGTCTTCAGTGCGCGCAGTGCGCCAGGACTTGTGGGGGAGTGCCTGCGGCTCAAGGGGTGTCAGGGAGTGAGGCACCGCGAGGGTTTCCAGCACCATCATCGCGATGGTGTGGTGCCCCAGCGGCGAGAAGTGCAAACGGTCTCCATCCCACATCTGGGGGTTCACCAGCTGTCGCAGCGCCCACATGTCGGCGATCAACGCATCATGCCGGGCGGCGATAATCCTCAGGTTCTCGTTGTAGATGGCTGTTTTTGACCGGAAGTTGCCGAGAACCGACTCCCGCGCATCAGGACCGGTGAACAGGACTACCGTTGCATGATCGGCGCTTAGCGCCTCGACCGCGGCGTCCAGACGTTGAGCCAACTGGTCTGGATCTCCGCCCGGGCGAATCAGGTCATTGCCGCCAGCCGAGATGGTGATCAGGTCAGGCTTCAAGGCCAGCGCCGGCGCCACCTGCTGGTCAACTATCTGATGGAGCAATCGGCCGCGGACGGCGAGGTTGGCATACGCGAAATCCTCGCGGCTTGTGCTCAGTTCCTCCGCCACCCGGTCAGCC